>JBCCWC010000166.1:0-35125 GCA_039194325.1 Myxococcota bacterium | reverse complement strand
TCGTCCCATTCCTTGACTTCGCACCTGCGCTGCGTCGCATCCTGTACACGACCAACGCGATCGAATCGTTCAATGCACGGGTCCGCAAGCTCGTCAACAGCAAAGGACATTTTCCTAACGACGACTCCGCATTCAAATTAATCTACCTCGCAGTCATTGCTGCTGAGAAACGCTGGACTCGCCCGATGAAGGGTTGGAATCAAGCTCTCAACCAGCTAGCAATTCATTTTGAAGGACGACTGCCTGTCTAAAGGTACGACATCTTCGTACACAAAAAATCTGACACACTCTCTTGTTCAAGGTTCGAGAATGCAAGACACGAGAATCTGGAGTTGCCTATCTCGCCTATCTCTTCTCCTGCTCATAGTGTGACTTCTACCACCAGTCGGCGTGTGTTTCCCGATGGGAAGTTGGCCTTGCCTGCTTCCGTGAGCAGGCATTGCTTTGTCGGGTCCGACACGCCTGCTACGCTCTTACTCAGGACTCGGCCGTTGCTCCCCACGACGATGCTGACTTTTACTTGTGCTTGCTTGCCGCCCGATCGGCACTTCTTTCGGAATGTCCGAATGAGCCTCGACTGAACTTTCCGATCGGTCAAGGTCTTTTTTGCCTTCGGCTTCGATCTCGATTTCGATCTCGGGGACTGGGAGTTGTTGCTGGGCTTTGCCTGGGGCTCGAGGTCGACCATGGGAGCCGGTTGTGCCGAATCTCCAGGTTCTGGTTCCGTATCTCCAGACTCTGGCTCAGTATCTCCAGATCCTGGCTCAGTATCTCCATACCCCGGCTCGTTGGCTGCTCTCGTGCTGCTGGTGGACTCCTCGGGTTCGTTGAACGCATTCGATGCGCTCGTCTCGTTGGAAGGCTCGCCACTTCCCGCCATAAGGGGCCCAGTCGTCTCGTGAAGTCGGTGTTCATCGGAGAGAAGCTCCTTGCGGGCCGGGGCCGAGATCGGCTGCACTTCGTTGGATGACGACAAGAGGAACATCGCAACGATCGCCCCAAGAACAGTGGCGATGCCCGCGATCCCGAGGATGAGGCCCTTGGGCGGCCCTGCATGTCCTTGGGCTTGAGCAGGCAACTCCAGCGTCTCAGGCGGGGCGCTCCACCTTCGTTGAGGGCCGGTGCCAACCACTTCTTCGGTCTGACTCAGCGGTTCAGTCTTGCTGTGATGGCTCCCTTCGTTGTGGGGTGGGCCTCCCGGGCCGATATACGGCCCAGCCGGTGCAGGGACGGCTGGTTTGCCCCCGTACGCGGGTAGGTGTTGCGTAGGAGGGACCGCGGGAGGCGCCTGTTGGCTCTGGGGCCAGGTCTGTCCCGCGCCCGGTCCATGTCTGCCTGGCGGCGGATCGCTGGGGGCGGTGGGCGTGTGGGCGGGGATGTTCGGGGAGAGGCCGATCTCATGAATTACGTGGGCCATCTCCGCCATGGAACCGAAGCGATCGTCTGGACGCTTGGCCAGTGCACGAAGGATGAGCGCCTCGACCTCCGCAGGGATCTGCGGGTTGAGTTCGCGTGGCGGTCGGGGAGAGTCGTTGACGTGCTTGGTGAGGATCTGGAAGGTGCTCGGGCCGTCGAACGGCACGCGACCGGTGAGCATCTCGTAGGCCATCACGCCAACGGAGTACACGTCGATCCGCGGGTCGTTGTTGGAGGCGCCGTCCGCTTGCTCGGGCGCCATGTATCGGGCGGTCCCGAAGACCTCGCCGGTGCCAGTAAGGTTCTTTGCGCGCGAGTTGCCTTGGTCGTTGGGATCCGCGGTGATCTTGGCAATACCGAAGTCGAGGAGCTTGACCCGCTCTTGTTCGTCCTGGGTGTGGGTGACGAAGCAGTTGGCCGGCTTGACGTCGCGATGAATGATCCGGTGCTCATGGGCCGCGGCGAGGGCCGAGGTGATCTGCAGCAGCAAGGGCTGCGCGCGTGGCCAGGGAAGCGGCCCGGATTCGTCGAGCATCTCCTCGAGGTCGCGACCCTCGAGGAATTCCATGACGAAGTAGACCGAGTTGTTGGGGGTGTCCCCGAAGTCGATGATCTGCACCACGTTGGGGTGTCGCACCTTCGAGGCGGCCTTGGCTTCCCGCAAGAAGCGCTCACGGAAGGTCGCATCGTGCGCGAACCGGGGCAGGAGCACCTTGACCGCGACCTGGTGGTCGAGGATCTCGTGGGTGCCCTCGTATACCTGCCCCATACCACCCTCGCCCATCAGGCGTGTGAGGCGATAGCGCTTGTCGAGCGTGACGCCGGTGAGGTCGTGAGCGTTGGACACGATGGCTTGGGAGAGGATTGTGGTCGAGATTACGACCTTGGACCAGCCAACCTCACCGTGGGGTCGTTGGGGTTGCGAGGTCGAGGCAGGGCTTGACGTTGCCGAGCCATGCGCAATGATCACCGGTGCGAGACGCCATGGGTGCCCGGAGCATACGTGATTCGCGCTGGTGCACCGCGCTGACTGTGTCGGCGCTGTGCCTCGCGATGACGATGCCGGCTCGTGGAGCGGCTCCGGGTGCTGATTTCGAGCAGGCCCTGGCGGACGCCGATGCGCATGCCAATGCCGGGCGTCATGCCGACGCCTTGCGGACCTACGCGGCGGCATTCGAGGCGATGCCCGACAGCCTTCGGGTGGGTGGGGTCGCGGAGTTTGCCGTCCTGGCCGCCGCACGAGCGGCGATCGCGGACTACCAGGACCGGGGGGAGGTGCAGGCACTCGAGCGCGCACGTGCCGTTCTCGTCCAGTTCATCGAAGATGTCACAGCGGAGCCGAACGCGGAGGTATCCGCCACGGCCGCTGAGCAATTGCTCGCGGAGATCGAGGCCTTGGTGCCAGCGGATCATTCCCCGGTGGGTGAACACGAGGTCAACGTCGAGCCTTCACGACCGCTCGACCCCAAGTCGGCCAGCGCACCGGCGGAGCAAGAGGACCCTGGCAACCTTCGAGGGATGGGCAAGGCTGGGATCGGATTGCTCGTGGTCGGTGGATCGATCGCAATCGGGGGGGCTGTGCTAGCCGCGCGAGAGCCGACAGGATTTCCCGACCGGCACCCCAACGCCAACAAGATCTCCTCCACCCGACCCCCAGGATGGGCGATGCTCGGCGGGGGGGCGGCATTCATCGTCGTGGGTGCGGTGCTCTTGGGGATCGATCGCAAGCGAGCCAAGCCGCGCCAGGCTAGTGCTGCTCGATCGGTGGCGCCGGGGTTCGAGGTGAGAGCCTCCATACATCCGTGGCTGGGCATTGACGGTGGTGGTCTCGGCGCAACGGGGCGCTTCTGACGTCGTTCGACGCATGAGCGACTGTTTGCCGAAGTCCATGGGCCCGTGTGATCCTGGGCGGGACCATGGTCTTCTATAGAAAGCACGGACTTGGAGTTCTCGCCGTCGTTGGTGCGGTCTCGTGGGGGTCGTCGTGCATTCTCCGCGATCCGGATCACTGCTCCTATAATGGTTTACCGTGCGCAGAGGGGCTCGAGTGTGACCCTTGTATCTCTGCCGGCTCTGGCGTGAATGGCTGCGTGGAGGCCGGTACGGTGCTTGATGAGGACCCGAACGTGGATGGGTGTCAGTTTAGTGCAACTTCGACCCCCATGGGGTCGGAGACCGACATTGAGCCAACGGAGGCGACGACCCAGTCCTTCCCGATGGAAACGTCGACGATCGATCCCGATACTACCGTATCCGATACGGAGATCAGCACGACCGGCACGGAGACGGACGGGGAATGTCCGGGGGAGCCCGACGGGACGTTCGAAGGGATGTGCTCGGGAGATCGACCGTTTTGTGTGAATGAGCAATGCGTTTCGTGCTTGAACGAAGTGAAGGATCGAACCTGTCCCCCGGGTGAACGTCAAGCTTGTGCTCCAAGCGGGGCGTGCGTGGTGTGTACCGAGCAGGAGGCGGTTGCGTGTACCGGAGCGACGCCCGCGTGCGATCCGATGACCAACCTGTGTGCGCGGTGCACGGCGCACGAGCAATGCGCACCGTCGGCGTGCAACTTGTTCGATGGCACGTGCGTGGGGGGGCCGGTGGTGACCGTGGGTCCTGGGCAGCAGGAGTCCAATCTCACGGATGCACTCGCTGCTATCGGTGACGAGGGGACGCTGATCCTATACCAGTGGATCTACGATGAAGCATTGACGATCTCGGCCGGGACCGTAGCATTCCTGGCGAATGATGGGGATATGGTCGAGTGGCGGCAGACCTCAGGAGGTGGAGTGCCCCAGCTCAGGACGGAGGAAATGGCGACCGTGCTACTCGATGGGCTCGAGCTGTCGCTCAATGCGTCGTTGTCCGAACCGGCGATTCGGGCGATCACATTTTCGCGAGTGTGGGCCGATCGCAGCATTGTCGCGAGGAATCCTGGGGGAGCAATCGTCACCGTGAATAATTCGCAGGCAGTGCTTCGCAACTGTTTCATCGGAGGCGAGGTTGACGCGGTCGTCATGGATGTTCGGGGGGAGTCCAATGTGTCTGCGCAGTACACTACGATTGGAGCCGGTGCGGGCGAGGCGATCGCAGTGGAATGTACGGGTGGGGCGACGATGACGGCGAGCGACAGCGTAATCCTTACGCGGGGAATGGAGGATGTCAGCTGTGCGGGATTTAGTGCAGATCATACCGTGGCCAACATGATGCAGGTGGGGTCCGACAATGTGGCCGTCGGAGCGACGGATGTGAGCTGGTTTGTCGACTACACTAGTGGCGATTTCCATCTGACGGACTTGGGCCAGATGACGTTCATGGAAATCGCCCAGTGGAACGAGGGCGATCCACTGGACGATCCCCTGGTCGATATCGACGGCATGCCTCGCGCGGGGGTCGAGGGCGCAATGGAGTACCCTGGAGCCGATCTGCCGTAGCGCGCTGCTCTACATCGAACACCTCGTGGCTGCGGTATTACCCGTTTGGGCAGCTTCTTCTTGACCTACGGCGAAGCTTGGATCGTCACGCGGCGCGTGCGTCCCTTGGGAAATCTCGCGTTGTCGGTTTCCCGGAGAATGCACTGCTTCAGCGCTCCCGAGGCGCCCTTGACGACCTTGCTGAGGACGTGGCCGTCAGCCCCGATGACGACATCGATGGTTAAATGGGTGCCCTGACCGAGCGAGCGGCAGCGCTTCTCGATGGAGCGGCGCATTCGGGTACGTACGCGGGCATCGGTCAGCCGCTTCTTGTTGCTCGTTCTAGAAGGTGGTTGAGGCTCGGGAGGTGGCAGACTCGATGGCCCCGTCTCGGTCGTGTCCGCAGGATCCTCGCTGGAGGCGATCTGCGGTGGTTCCGCAGTCGCATCCATCGGTTGAGGATTCGTCGGTTGCATTTCGATGTTCGGAGGCGATGCGTCCGCGAGGTCGGAGCTTGGGGGGGGCCTTGCGGAATTACCCTTCATGCTCATAGGTGACAGTTCGACCTCGGCACGCTGAGCACCCACATCTTCACTCGTAGACGTCAACTGCCACGCGATACCCAGTATGACGCACCCGAACAGCCCCAGCAGGACCACGATGACCGCCACTGGAGCGCGTTGCCTCGTTGTCGCCGCTGGCTTGCCGCCCGACGTCGCGGTAACGTGTGTGGGGGCGCCCGGGAACTGCTCGGTGCCGGCCGGCCACGCCTCTGCGGACCGCACCGTCTGGCCCGATGACGCCGTGGCTCCCGTCGCCGACTCGGCCGGCGGGACCGTCATCCTCACGGTCGTCGAGGCGTCGGCTGTCTTTGGGATGGCAGCCAGGGCGTTGCGCATCTGCTTGGCTGAGCCGAACCGGTGATCGGGATGCTTGGCCAGCGCTCGCAAGATCACCGCCTCGACCGGCGGAGGGATCTGTGGGTTGAGCTCCCGCGGCGGTCGCGGGAGCTCGTTGAGGTGTTTGGCCACCACATGGAATGCGAACGGTCCGTCGAACGGAACCTGACCGGTGAGCATCTCGTAGGCGAGGATTCCGACGGAGTAGAGGTCGACGCGCGGGTCGTTGGAGAACCCGGTCGCCTGCTCCGGGGCGATGTACTTGACGCTGCCGAACACCTCGCCGGTGCCGGTGAGGCTCTCGGCCAGCGAGTTGCTCTGGTCTTCCGGGTCGACGGTGACCTTGGCGATCCCGAAATCGAGCAGCTTGATCCGCTCCTGGTCGTCGCTCGTTGCGACGAGGAAGCAGTTGGCGGGCTTGATGTCCCGGTGGATGATCCGCTGGCGGTGTGCAGCTTGTAGCGCCGCGAGGATCTGCAGCAGCATGTGCCGGGCTCGTGGCCAGGGTAGGGGACCGGTCTGGCGCAGGAGGGCCTTGAGATCGTTGCCCTCGAGCATCTCCATGACGAAGTAGACCGAGTCGTTGGGTGTCTGCCCGAAGTCGAGGATCTTCACCACGTTGCGGTGCAAGATCTTCGAGGCCGCCTTGGCCTCGCGCAAGAATCGCTCGCGAAACTTGGCCTCACAGGCCAGCCGCGGTAGCAGCACCTTGACCGCGACCGGGCGATCGAGAAACTCGTGGATCCCCGCGTAGACTTGGCCCATGCCGCCTTGGCCCATCAAGCGCGTCAGGCGGTATCGCCCGTCCAGCATGACGCCGGTGAGATTGGGGCCCTCTGCCACGGTTCGGGAGGGGATTTTGGGTCAGATCGTAGTGGATCCACAACCGTGACCGCGAAACCACGCGGGTCAGCCGAAAAGGGAGGTTGACGTGCCCTGGGCGTGGGCGATGATGATGGCGCACAGATGACGCTCGTTCGGCGAAATCCCCTCGGCTCGTGGCAGGTCGGCGCGCTGGTGCTGGCGCTGAGCTTGCCGAGCATGGGCTCGGCCTACGCCGCTGCACCCAAGGAGCAGCACGAGCAATTGCTGGTCGCGGCGGGAGAGCATAGCAACGCCGGGCGTCACGACGCGGCGTTGCAGGCCTACGCCGATGCGTTCGAGGCAATGTCGGTGCAGCTGCGGGTCAGCGGGGTAGGCGAGTTGGTGGCGCTGGAAGCAGGCAGCGCCGCCATTGCTGACTATCAGGCGCGGGGCGAACGTGAGTCGCTCAAGCGCGGGCGGGCGGTCATCCTCGCGTTCATGCAGGCGGTTCGTACGGCGGGGCCCGGAATCGAGTCGGTGCCGCTCGATGCGGTCAAGCAGCAGTTGGTGAAGCTCGACGCGCTCATTCCCGCCGATGAACTCGCGGTGGGGAGCGTCGAAGAAGACGATGAGCCAGCGACCGAACAGCCACAGGTGGAACTGGAACCCACCCAAGAAGAGTCGAGCACGAACGACAGCGGGCGCCAGCCGCTCGCGGCGATGGGCAAGGCCGGTGTGGGGCTGCTGGTCGTGGGCGGGGTCGTGGTCAATGCCGGGGTCGCGCTGCTGATCCGCCAACCGACGTACTTTCCTCGCGATGATCCTCAGGCTACCTACCTCACGACCACGCGACCGGCCGGTTGGGCGCTGTTGGGCAGTGGGGTGGCGACGGTCGTGGTGGGGGCGGTGCTCTTGGGAGTCGAGCGCTCGCGGGCTCGAAGTAGGAGTAACCGAGTGGCGAGATCTCGTCGGCGCGCCGTGGTGGCGCATCCTTGGGTGGCTCCGGGCTCGGGAGGGGTGGGGCTATTGGGTCGCTTCTAGCTTGGCGGCTGACTCTCGCGGTGCTCGCGGTGTACCCGATGATTCGCCCGCGCGCTGACCAAGTGGCCATGTCGATCGAATGGCAGTGGTTATGGCCCCTTTGTATTGCGAGTCGTCGATTTGCTTCTGCGCCGTCACTACATCGGTATTGCCTCAGGTAGCGAGGGATGGGATCCTCCTGCCCGACGATGATGGATGCAGCGCGTTGGGTTCATGGTGCCTTTGGAGCTGTCGTGGTGATCGTGGGCTCCACAGCATGTGTGATTGCGGATCCAGACCATTGTCATAACAGCGGGGTTCCTTGCGCGACCGGATTGGTCTGTGATCCGTGCGCACCCAGCAATCAGTTCGCCAATGGCTGTGTCGAGCCGGCGGAGTTGAACGACCGGAATCCCGATGTGGCGGGCTGTCAGGCCAATACGGGTCCGGCGACCATGGGGTCTACGACCGATGTGGATCCGATGGAGACGACGACCACCACACAGGTAGAGACCCTGACGTTCGACCCGGATACGGCGACAGAAACTGAGACGGATACGGATGCGGATATGACCACGACGAATGCGCTCGGGGAATGTCCAGGAGATCCGGACGGGACGTTCGAAGGGATGTGCGCGGGAACTCGACCATTTTGTGTGGCCGATCTGTGCGTTGCGTGCTCGAACGAAGACCCGAATACCACATGTCCTCCTGGAAATCGGGAGGTATGCGCTCCGAGTGGGGCGTGTGTGGTGTGTACCGAGGCTGAGGCGGATGCTTGTGTCGGGGCGACGCCGGTTTGTGACCCCGTCGATAATATGTGTGTGCGGTGCTCGCAGCACGAGCAGTGTGCGCCGTCGGCGTGCAACTTGTTCGACGGTACCTGCGTGGGAGGACCGGTCGTGACGGTGGGACCGGGCCAGATGGAGTCCACCCTTACGGATGCAGTCACGGCGGTCGGCAACGAAGGAACGATCGTCGTGTATGAAGGTTTCTATAATGAGACGTTGGTCGTTGGTGCAAATGCGAATGTTGCATTCTTGAGGAATGCAGATGATCTGGTCGATTGGAGTGGTTCGGGTGCGTCACAGCTGCGAGTGACAGATGGTGCAGTAGTGTTGATAGATGGTATCGAGCTTAGGGGCAATGGCTCCCTGGCGGATGCGGCGGCGAGGGTCGATACTGCCTCTTTATGGGTGGATCGCGGTGTTTTTGCACAGAACGATGGCGGATCCTTGAGCGCCGAAGTTAATGCGTACTTGGTGCTTCGTAATAGTTTTCTGGGAGGTGCCAATAACCGTAATTCGTTGAATGTCGAGACTGGCGCGATGGTGATCGCTCAGTATATCACGGTCGGTGGTGGTGCTCTCACCGCCACTGCGGTCACGTGTGACGTCGTGTCAAGTGTAACCGTGAGTGACAGTATCCTTGTCTCACAGGGCGCGACTGACATCGACTGTGTCAATTTTACAGCAGACCATATAGCAACCAACACGATGCAAGCCGGAGACGACAATCAGGAGTTGGGAATGACGAATTCTGCGTGGTTCATCAGCTACAACGGGGCTGATTTCCATCTTACGGATATGGGTCAAGCGACGATCATGGAGATCGCCCAGTGGAATGAGGGCGACCCACTCGACGATCCATCCGTCGACATCGATGGCATGCCTCGCGCGGGCGTCGAGGGAGCGATGGAGTACCCTGGAGCCGATCTTCCGTAGCTCCTCTACCTTTTCCAGAAACGCAAAGAGGCCCCTGCGCACGCGCAGGAGCCTCGTCGTTCGATACCTACGGTCGCGCCTACCGAGCGATCTTCGCCCGTCCGGCCACCAGATCCTCCCCTTGCAGCGCCGCGGCTTGCCGAACCAGGCTCAGCATCTCCGCTCGTCGCCCGTTGGGGTCGCGCCCCTGAGCGCCTTGGGCCATCTCGTAGACCTTCGCCCAGCTCGACTCCCCGCGCCATTTCGATCCGCGCAGCAGCAGCCCCATTTGGGCGACCGCGGCCGAGAACCGGAAATCCGCGGAGCTATCGGCCACCGTCCCGTCGCTATCTCGCACGGGCACCTCCAGCAGCTTGCTGCGAACTCCATTGGGTCGCTTGTACCGCAGCTTCACGAACATCAGCTCTCCATTGCCCGCCGCGGCCGTCAGCGGCTTGTGATCCTCCTGATACTTGAGCGGATCCACCTGCGGTGCCGTCCCGTGCCCCACGGGCACCACCTCGTAGAGCGCCGTCACCGTGTGCCCGGCTCCGATCTCTCCGGCGTCCTTGGTGTCGTCGTTGAAGTCGCGGTGCGCGAGCTTGCGGTTCTCGTACCCCACCAGTCGATAGGCGGCCACCTCGGCGGGGTTGAACTCCACCTGGATCTTGACGTCCTTGGCGATCGCCATCAGCGTGGCTCCGGCCTGCTCCACCAGCACCTTGTGGGCCTCGGCGCCGCTATCGATATACGCATAGTTCCCGTTGCCCTTGTCGGCCAGCTGCTCCATGGTCGCGTCTTTGAGGTTGCCTCGGCCAAAGCCGAGCACCGACAAGAACACCCCGGTCTTGCGCTTCTTCTCGATCAGCCGCACCAGATCTCCCTGGCTGGTCGTCCCCACGTTGAAGTCGCCATCGGTCGCCAGGATCACCCGGTTGATCCCACCCTTGACGAAGGTCTGGGCCGCCAGCCGGTACGCCAGCTCGATCCCCGCCCCGCCGTTGGTCGAGCCTCCCGCCTCCAGCCGCGCCAGCGCGCGCTTGATCGCCTCGCGGTCGGCGGTGGGCTCGAGCACCACGCCCGAGGCGCCGGCGTAGACCACGATGGAGACTCGGTCTTGGGGCCGGATCTGATCGGCGAGCATGCGCATGCCCTGCTTGAGCAGCGGGAGCTTGTCGCTGTCGCTCATCGAGCCGGAGACATCCAGCAAGAACACCAGGTTGCGCGCGGGTACCTCCTTGGCGGCCACGTCCTTGCCCTGCAGGCCCACGTGTACCAGCCGGTGGTCGGTGTTCCACGGGCAGGGAGCCACCTCGGTGGTCACCGAGAAGGGATCATTGCCGCGCGGCTGGGCGTAGTCATAATCGAAGTAGTTGACCAGCTCTTCGATCCTCACCGCGTCGGCGGGAGGCAGCCGTCCCTCGCGGATGAAACGACGCATGTTGCTGTACGAGGCGGTGTCCACGTCGATCGAGAAGGTCGAGCGAGGATCATCGGCCACGGCGATAAAGTCGTTCTCGGCGATGTGATTGTAGGCCTCGGTGTCCTGGGAGGGCGTGGGCAGGGGCGTGACCGCGACCTTTGACGGCGGGGCGGGCGGGGTCGCGGCTATGGTGGGGCTCGGGCGCGAGGGCGAGGGCGAGGCCCCGGCCATCACCGGCTGGCTCGTATCTCGCTTGCGACGAGCGCGTCGACCCTGGCGACGAGCGCGGCGCTTGCTCTTGCCGCCGCGGACTCGGGTCGAGGCGACCGCGACCGCGGCCTCGGCCTCCATGGGTTCCATCTGTGCCTCGTCCATGTCGTCCATGGGAGGCGCCATCTCGGGCTCGGGCTCGGGCTCGGGCGGAGCCTCGAGTTCGGCGACGGGGGCTGCCGAAGCCGGAGCCGAGTCGGAGCCCGCGAGTGCCCCTTCGGCGTACTGTTCCTCGGTTTGTGCGTAGCCGTCGTCCTCGTAGCCGTAGTCGTAGCCCGCGTCGTACGCCATGTCGGCGGTTGCGGGGGCGTCGTTGTAGCCGGGACCGGCGGCCTGCTTGTTCTTGGCGGCGCAGCCGAGGCCGAGTGCCACGAACAGGGGAGCGGCGAGTACGGTAATGGTTCGCGAGGTACGGCGCATGATGAGCTTCCTTTGGCCCCGGGGTCGCCCCCGGTCGATTCGGCCGCCGGAACGCCGGTCGCTCGCGAGCCCTTACGCCGGTCTGGAGAAAAAAGTTCCTCGATCCGTAGAACGCTTTGATTCGTCCGTAGGATGCCGATCGCCCAGAACAAGGGGGCGGTCGTAGGATCGGACGGGCGGCTGGGCACAGGCGGGTAGGTTCCGCTGGAGGTGCTCAGCCGCGCGGGTCGAAGATCACGGGCGGCTGAGCATCAATGGCCCTGCCTCGCGACCATTGTTTCGCTGCCAAGCTCCAGGTTCACGGAGCTCGGCGCGGTCCGGGCCGCTCGGGAAGGGCGGCCCGGCCTCGCATGTGGCGTCTAGCCGCCGATCTCGCAGTGCCCCTCGCCGTCGATATGCCCCAGCGTGGTCGTCTGCGCCTCGATGAATCCCCACAGGTCGGTGATCTCTCGACCGCCGACCTGGTAGCGCGCTTGCCCGGTGATGTCGAGCGCGCGCAGCTCATCCGGCTCGATGTTGCCGTCGCCGTTGGTATCGGCCGCGGCTACGAGATCGAAGGCCACGTTGGGCTCTTCGGAATCGAGGTCATCGTAAAAGAGGTGATCGGCGTGCATGGTCAGCCGGGTGCTCGGCTCCGGATCGGACTCGAGTTCCGCCAACCCGTGGCACTCCTCGTAGCGCGTCCGGGTAGCGAAACCCCACGAAAACCGCAGGGTCGCGTCACCCCGCGTCGCGTGTCCTTGCGCATAGACCGAAAGGCCGCGCTCGACCATCCACTCCAGATCCGTGGCGTCGGCCGAGATCGCCTGGGCCGCATCCACGGGCGCCACCTCGAACGACAGATCGGGGTGATCGTCGGCGGGCAGTGTCACCACGCCCAGCGCGTGTCCTTCACCGTCGGAGGGTCGCGTCAGATCCACCACGAAGGCGCCGTCGAGGGCGACCCCGTTGGCTTCGACGCTGGAGATCGCGATCAACAAGCGCTCGAACTCGATCTCCCAGCCATCGATCACTTCAGCCGCCGGGATCCGATCCTCCACGAAATCCTCGCCATAGGCGGAGATCCGCAGGTCGGCCGACCCTGGCTCGGCGTCGCAGGCGGCTGCCGACACGAGCAGTCCCCCGAGCAACACTGGAAAAGCCCGAGCTGCGCGTTCGCTGGCTCCGTGTCGCGTTCGCATGGAGTCGCTCGTCAGGCAGGTGGGCCGGTCCAGGCATCGAGTCGTGCACAAAGAAGCGTTCATCTCGATGGTCTCCACGGCTAGGGGTGAATGACCACGCCGTAGTGGTCGTGGGCTTGAGTGTTGCGGCGCAGGCGGTTGTAGGCCTCGGTGTCGGGCTCGATGACGATCACGTGGTCTCCGTCATCGTCGAGCAGGGCAAAGTCGATGCCGTCGAAGAGTGTGTCTTGCTCGATGGGGTCGTCGACCAGCAGTTGCAGGCCCAGCTCGAAGTCTTCGTTGGGGCTGCCGTCCACGTCGAGCTCGAGGGGCAGGCCGACCACGCGGCGGCCCTCGTCTTGGTCGAGAAGCACGGTGAACTCCCAGCGCTCGTCGTCGAGGGTGGCCGTGCCGACGATCTCGAAGGTATGCCCGATGATCGGATCGTCGGCCGGGATCCCATCGCCGAGCCGGGCCCGCGTGAAGCTGAAGTTGGCCCCGCTATAGTTGGCGGCGAGCAGGGTGGCCTCGCCCACCAGCGCGCCGTCGTCCCGCCAGTCGAACACGTGGCGCCCGGCGAGCTCGCCGACGACCTCGCCCCCACCTTCGTGGCCGGGGTGAGCGTAGGCGTTGGGGATGGCCAGATCCCAAAAGGGGTCCAGCAAGGAGGCGTGCATCTGTCCGTCGGTGGTGAGCTCCAGTGTGTCGATGGCCACCCGGCAGCGGCTCAGCTCGACGCGATAGCCCATGTCGTTGTCGGTGGTGACGACGCTGGCCCCGTCGACGACGACCCGGGCGGTGGTGCGATCGGCCAGGTCGCTGTCGAAGTCGCAGCCGGCCATGAGGCTCGTGCACAGCGTGGCGCACAGGGCAAGGCCCAGACTCGGAAGGCCCAGACTCGAACGATGGAGTAGGGACGAGGAATTCATGATCTCGGATCCAGTGATGATGAGAGGAAGGCTCGACGAATGTTTCCCGACTCGCGGCCCCGGAACATGGGCACGGACGAGGATCGGGCGCGCACAGCCACCGTGGTCTCGTGCAAAGAGAGCCCACCGGGGTGCGCAGACCAGGCGCCGTGACGCTGCTCTACGTGAGCATGAACGGCGCGACGGATGTCGCCTTCGTGGGGGGTCCGCGAGCGCGCTCGGTCAGGGGAGTGCGGTCACGTGGCCCGATGCGCGGCGTGAACGTGGCCACCCAGGGCTGCCACGGCGCCGACAAGACGTCGGGCAACGCGAGCGGTGGGGTCAGTGGGACTAGATCGCGGTGCGCGAGGCTGCCGTCGCCGTGCGGGGCATGGTCGGGTCGGCGTAGGGTCGGGGTCCCCGCATGAGGCGAGTCGCTGGACCACGCGGCGTGATCCCGATGAGCCTTGGAGTCGGAGTGAGCGTGGTGCTCGTCGGGGCCAGTCGTGGCGGACCCGTGATGTCGGTGGTGGTCGTCGATGGCCGGGGCGTGGTGCCCGTGGTGGTCGTCGATGGCCGGGGCGTGGTGCCCGTGGTGGTCGTCGATGGCCGGGGCGTGGTGCCCGTGGTGGTCGTCGATGGCTGGGGCGTGGTGCCCGTGGTGGTCGGCGGTTCCGGAGGCGCGATGCCCGTGGTGGTCGTCGATGGCCGGGGCGTGATGCCCGTGTGGGTCGACATGGGCGATCGCCGGGTGCCCGTGGTGGTCGTCGGTGGTCAGGGCATGATGCCCGTGTGGGTCGACGTCGGGCCGGTCCCGGGCCTCGAGGTCTTCGTGTCCGTCGTGGGCGTGGTGTCCGGAACTCGTGGCGCACGCGCGCGACTCGAGGGATCCGTGGTGGTGGTGCCCGAACGCGGCGTGGAGCGCGATGTGAAACCCCGGCCCGATCTCGACGCCCAACAGCCACACCAGCGCCGCGAACACGGCCGTAGTGGGCCGGCGTAGTCGAGCGATTGCGCGGAGTCCGAAGCGGCGGCGTGGGACGGCGAAGCGCATGGGGGAGAGGGGAGAGGCTACGGAGGGAGCGACCCAGGAGGGGCCCGTGCTGCGTCTCGGGGTCGGTACGCAGCGGGAGGTCCGCTGGATCGGCCGCTGGATCGGTCGCCGGCGCGTCGCGCGTTCGTGCGCAGGTCCGCCCGGGTTCGTCGTCGAACGAAGATACCATCGAACCGGACCCTACGTTCATCCGTACCCCCGCCGTCGATGCACGGATCCATGCACACCTGTTCGATCGTCGCCAGGGGATGGATCCTCGTAGGGCTCTGCGCTGGTGCATGGGGAGTGCTCCCGGCCTTTGCGCTCGCAGTCGAGCCGGCAGTCGAGCCGGCAGTCGAGCTCCGGCCCGACGTGGACGACGGGGCAGATGCGACCGTGACAGACCAGAGCTCAGCCTCGGCGCCGGTCTCGACAGAGCCGACCGGGCCCGGCGCTCGTGCGCTCCCGCGTGCGGTCGAGCCGACTGACACGCGGGTCATCACCGTCAAGACCACCACCGGCGACGGACTGACGGCGACCTCCCACCGGATCGATGCGGCTACGCTGAGCACCACGCCCAAGCGCACCGCCGAAGACCTCATGCGGCTGGTGCCGGGGATGCTGGTCGTGCAGCACGGCAACCAGGGCAAGGGCTATCAGTATTACATTCGGGGGTTCGATGCGGTGCACGGCGCCGACGTGGAGGTGCTGGTGGACGACGTGCCGATGAACGAGTCGTCCAACGTGCACGCCCACGGCTACCTGGACATGTCGTTCATCGTGCCCGAGGTGGTGCAGGGCCTCGAGGTCAAGAAGGGCTCGGTCCGATTGGAGCAGGGGCCCTTCGCTACGGCAGGCAGCGTGGAGTATCAGCTGGGCGTGCCGGGGCCCTTGCGGGGGACTACCGTTGGCTACGAGTTCGGTTCGACCGGTCGTCATCGGGCGGCGGTCGTGCACGCGCCCCGAGATCGCGGCGAGGAGACCTTCGTGGCGGCTACCGCGTTCCACGACGATGGTTATGGCCAAAACCGCCGCGCTGAGGGCGTCTCCACGCTGGGCAAGGCGCGGCTTTGGCAGGGTCAAGGGGCCTTCGTCGACGCGCTGGGCGGTCTTTATGCTGCGCGCTTCGGGTTGCCGGGCACCCTGCGACTGGACGACTACAACCGCGGCCGGGTGGGCTTTTACGACGCATACCTGCACGACACGCGCGGGGAGTCGGCGCGCGCCCTGGTGGCCGTCAAGGCGGGGGTAGAGCGGGACCGGGGGCGGCTGGTCCTGACCGGCTATGCCAAGGCTCGGAGTCTGGAGCTCGACGAGAACTTTACCGGGTTTTCGCAGTCGACCCGACCCAACGCCGACGTCAATGTCGACCCGGACTGGGGCGATCGCCACGTGCAGCGCCAGGAGTCGGTCACCGCCGGGCTGCGCGCCGAGGGCCGGTGGCAGGTGCACGACCGCGTAGAGCTGCGCCTGGTGGGGCGCTACGAGGGTGGGGTGGTCGACCAGCGCAACGACCTCGTCACACCCCAGGGGCAGACCTGGTCCACCGATCGCGACCTTCTCATCGAGCAGCACGGCTTCGGCCTGGGCCCCGGCGTGGGCTGGCGAGCGCTCGATTGGCTACGGATCGAGGGCGGGCTGCGGGTCGAGGGCTACCACGCCCAGGTCCGGGATCGCGGGCAGGCGCGGACCTTCTCGGGTACCGCATGGACGTTGGCTCCTCGGGTGGCCACCCAGGCCCTGCTCGGGGCCCGCTGGCAGCTCTTTGCCGCCTACGGCCGCGGCTTTCGACCTCCCGAGGCCCGCGCGTTCACCCGGCCCGAGCAAGTGGCCGAGGGCGAGGATGCGGATACCTATCGCGGCGGCCTGCGATCGATGACGGTGGCCGACAACGCGGAGGTGGGCGCTCGCTGGAAGCTCGACGAGATCGTGGACGTAGGCGGGGCGCTCTTTGGCACCTTCATCGCGCGCGAGAGTGTGTTCGACCATGTCTCGGGCTTCAACGTCGAGCTAGGCGCGACGCGGCGCTTGGGCTTCGAGGCCGATGTGCAGGTGCGGCCGGCTCCCTGGCTGGGCTTGGGCGTGTCGCTGGTGGGTAGCCACGCACGCTTCGTGGAGACCGGGGATCCGGTTCCCGGGGCTCCGCCGCTCATCGCCCAGCTCAATGGCACGCTGCTGCACCCCAAGGGGCTGCGGGCCGGGCTGCGGGGCCTGGTCATGGGGCGCCGGCCGCTCTCCTATGGCGCGACCGCAGGGGCGCTGGCCACGATCGATGCCTCGGTGGGCTACCAGTGGCGTCGATTCCAGGCTGATCTTTATGTCGACAATGTGCTCGGCACCCGGTGGCGCGACGGCGAGTACCACTATGCGTCCTACTGGGATCGCGACCAGCCGCGACAAGGCCTGCCCACGATCCACTTCGTGGCGGGGCCACCCCGGATGTTTCGGGTGGCCGGCTCGATCCGTTTCTAACGTTGAGCCGGGGTGCAGGGGCCCGCGCTCGATCGAGCGCGAGCCCGATGTGCGGGGCCCCGGTGGTTGCCCTTGCCAACCCGTGGTATCCCCCGCGGCATGGCAAGGCTCGGGTCCAAGGTTGCATTGATCACGGGAGCTGCATCAGGCATCGGAGCGGCGTGCGCTCGGGCGTTCGTCGAGCAGGGGGCCACCGTGATGATCACTGACATCCAGACCGAGGCCGGTGACGCGCTCGCGGCCGAGCTGGGGGACGCGGCGAGCTTCACCCGGCTCGACGTCACCTCGCGGGCGGACTGGGACGCCGTGATCGAGGCATTGCAGCAGGCGCACGGGCGCCTCGATGTCCTGGTGCACAACGCCGGGGGCGGGGTGGTGGCCGACATCGAGCGGATCACCCTGGAGCAGTGGCGCAAGGTTCAGGAGCTCAATGTCGATAGCGTGTTCATGGGCACCCAGGCCGCGCTGCCGCTGATGCGAGCTTCGGGCAAGCCAGGCTCGATCATCAACGTCTCCAGCGTGGCGGGGCTGATAGGAGAGCCCGAGCTGTTCGCCTATGGCGCGGCCAAGGGGGCGGTTCGGCTGATGTCCAAGAGCATCGCGCTCCACTGCGCACGGCGGGGCTATCCGATCCGCTGCAATTCGATCCATCCTGGCTTCATCGACACGCCGATGGTGCGTGCGCTGGCCGACCGCTCCCGGAACCCGGACAAGGCGTTCGAACGGCTCACCAAGACCGCACCGTTGGGGCGCCTGGGCGATCCCCGAGAGGTTGCCCAGTTGGTTGTGTACCTGGCCAGCGACGAGTCCGGCTTCGTTACGGGTGCCGAGCTGGTGATCGACGGCGGGCTCACGGCAACCTGAGCGACCGCTGCGTTATGCCTTGAGCGCATGGACGAGCTCGCCCACAAGATCTCGTCCTGCGATCCGCACTCGCTCTGCGCGCCGCTCGTGGAGTTGGTGGAGTCGGTGGAGCTCGTGTTCCAACCGCAGGAGCTCCGCGGAGCATGGACGTATGACAATTGTATCGCTGAAGGCATTGATTTAGCGTTTAAGACATTGATTGTCCCAGTATTTTACCTTTGAATGCTTCTGTGGATCCGGATTGTCCCATTTTTATCTAAAAAATCGCTTCTGAACCAAATATTGTCTCAAAAAAAGCTCCCGAGAAGCTTTGTGGCGGGCTGAGCACTTCGTTGAGAGCTCGCATGGGCTGTCGATGCCCTGGTGAGCACGCTCGAAGCCCCCGAGACGCTCGTGGCGGGTCTGACCTCGTGGCGGGCCTAGAGCGCAGCGAGGGTACTTAGCGTCCCTTGAACTGCGGCGAGCGGCGCTCCCGTCGGGCACGACCGGCTTCCTGCAGATCTTCGCTGGCGTAGGCATCACGGCGGCGGGCGTCGTGGCGGGCTCGCTCGTCCGCAGTCAGCGGCCCGCGGTCGAGGGCGCGCAGCAGCGTTCGATTGCCCCGCAGCGACAGCGGGGCTGCGGCCTGGAGCCGCGTTCGCATGTCGGCCAGCGTGGTCTCGAACTGGTCGGGCTCGCACAGCCGCACCAGGGCGCCCGCGGACCAGGCGTCTTCGGCGTCGATGCGATCGCCCAGCAGCAGTAGCCGCCGAACGCCGGCCGGGCCGAAGACCTCGCGGATGTGGGTCAGGCCGTCGGCGTGGTAGACCACGCCCAGCTCTGCGGCGGGCACGGCGAAGAATACATCTCGCCGGCAGAGGCGAAGGTCACAGGCACAGGCCAGCTCCACGCCGGCGCCGATCGCGTGGCCTTCGATTGCGGCAATGAAGGTGGCGTCGGCCTGATGCATCGCCAAGGTGGCGGCGATCAGACTTTGGTCGGGTAGTGCACGAGGGTCACGATCGAGCGCCTCGCTCAGCGCGGATAGATCGAAGCCGGCGCAAAACACCCGATCGCCCGCCCCACGGAGCACCACGATCTCTGCGCGCAGCGTGGCCGAGCGTTCCGCGATCCAGCGCAGGGCCTCAGGGCTGACTGCGTTGCGACGGGCCTCGTTGCACAGCCACCAGGTTTGGACGCCATCGCTTCCGGTCTGGACGCGCAGTCCAGAGGCGACCTCGGGTGCATCGGCCGCGCTCACGGTGTGCTCGCAGCGTTGGGGATGGCGGGAGCTGGGGTGGGTGTGCTCGGCTCGGCCGGGGCGGGCGAAGTCTCCTCGGTGTTCGATGCCGTTGGCGCCGCCTCGCCCGATTCGTCGGGGGGGCGCCAGCCCGCGGGCGGGCGCCCATGGGTGGGCTTGGTCCCCGGCAACGAGAACCACACCCCCTTGCGGGGTGTAGCGTCGATCTCGCCCGCCTGGTGGGCGTCGGCTAGGTCCTGGAGGGCACGCGCGACCGGAGAGTCCGGGTTTTGCATGATCTGCCGGCGTCGGGCGTAGGCCCGCGCGCGCCGCTGCTCGGGCGTCAGATCCTTGGGATCGGCCGCGAGCAGGGCCCGATCTTCCTCGGACAACGGCGTGGGCGTGGTGGCCTTTGGGGTCGAGTCGGCCGGGGTCGGGTCCGGGGTGCCGGCCCCGGCGGCCGCGTGCTCGGCCGGGGTCTCGATCTTTTGCGGCGCGGGCTCGTCACCGGTGCAGCCGGTCAGCCCGGGGCCCAAAAGGAGCGCAAGGGCCAGCGACGGGGCCGACGACCAGGGGCGGTGACGTAGCATCGTCTCGAGGGTAGCAGATCGACGTTACCGGTCCTCCGAGCACGCTGGGAGGACGCGACGAGGGCGCCGCCTTCAGGTCGAGCGCTCGGCGGGGGTGAGCCCACGGACCAGGGAGATCGGGATCCATACGAGCATGGCCACTTGGAGCAGGCCCAGCAGGGGGCTGAGCTCGAACAGCGGGAGGATCAGGGTGTTGCCGGGCGATTCCATGCACCAGACGGCGGCGGTGACGTACTCGACCAGGGCGATACCCAGGCCGACCATCAGCCACAGCTTGGTCAAGATCGTGGTGGGCAGGGCGGCGCCCCGAAGGGTGATGAGTGCGGTCACCGACAGTGCCCACGCAAGGTGCACCAGCCCGACCAGCACCCCCGCGTGCATCGACTGGGGCGGTCCGGCGATCACCACGGCGATCGCCACCGCGATCCCCAGCCAGGCCAAGTACTCGCCGAGCAGTCGGACCACGGGGATCTGGCGCATGCAGGGGGGCACATCGGCTCCGGGAATCCGACCGACCAGCACCACCTGGAGCGGCACGAGGACGAGGGCGAGCCCGATGAACAGGGGAACGCCGAACCCGATCTCGGGCGGGGGTACCAGCAGGGCGAGCACCGAGAGGGTCAGCGCGGCCAGGCCCGCCTCCATGGTACGCAGTGCACCCCGGCGATGGGTCCCCCCGACGCGACGCTCGATCGCTCGCAGGGCGATGCTGGCAAGGACTATTGCGCCGGCGGTCGCCAGCAATAGCCGCAGATCCAGTGCTCGTGCTTGCGCGGCGTCGAGGCGGGCGACCGGGGCAAAAGCTTCGGCCAGCAGATGTACGGGTCCGGCGCCGGGAACGATGGTGACCAGGCCCAGTGTGTCGTCGTCGAGCTCGAGCCCTATGCCTACGCCGGCCAGGGCGGTCAGGCTCAGCAGCGCGAGCAGCCCAATTCCCACGAGCCCCGGGGCTCGACGGTGCCCCACGGCCAGTGCGCCTAGCATGGCCAGTCCCACCAGTAGGGTCGCCATCGCCAGCGTCATGGCCAGAAGCCCCAGGGTCGGCACCAGCCGCCCCACCCCGGCACCGATCGCCAGTACCAGGGCGACCAGCGGGGCGGCTACCATGGCGACAGGAGCGAGGGGGCCGACCACCAGGCCAATCACCAACTGCCGAGCGGTCAGCGCGGTACCGGTCAGCGGTGCGAGGGTGTTGTCGTGCAGTTCCTGAGCGAGGCGAACTCCGACCCACAGCGGGGCGGCGACGATCAACAACAGCACCAGCAGGCCGGCGGCCATCATGCCCACCAGGCGTATCGTGTCTGCGAGCGACAAAGGGGAGCGATAGAGCACGACATGGGGGATGAGCTGTGCGTCGAGGATCGACCGCAGCCGCTCCCGGTCACGGGCGCGGTTCCAATCGAACTGGAGGTATCGGCGCTGAGCGTCGAGGTCGGGAGGCGCCAGATCGAGCCGCGCGTCACGGAGCGCCCGGGCCCGGACCTGTAGCGGCCGATAGGGCTCGGGGGGCAGTACGTGCGGGTTGGCGAGTCTGTCCAGCAAGACCCAGGCCTCTTGGGCATGGCGTAGCCGCGCCGGATCCATGGACCCGGATCGAGTCTCGGCCCCGGCCGGGCCGAGGATCCGATCGCGCTCGAGAGGGCTGTCGACCAAGAGGCAAAACTCCGTCTGCTGGCGTTCCCATCGGTGCGGCTCCATCCCCACCGAGACCCGCAGGTCGTGGGCGAACGGGCTGGGCGAGTGGCCGATCCACAGGCCCATCAACACGACCACCAGGCCGAGCAGCCCCGATCCCAGGGCGAGGCGGCGGCGCCTCGGCCCTCGCAGGGCGCGGGTGACGAAGGGCCGACAGGCGATGCGGAGTTCTCGTAGGCGTTCGTTCATGGCGGAGACAATGGGGAGGGAGCCAAGAAGGGCGAGCCAAGAAGGGCGAGCCAAGAAGGGCGAGCCAAGAAGGGCGAGCCAAGAAGGGCGATCTAGTTGACGCGGTCTTCGGAGAGGCGATCGTAGACGTCCTCCAGGCGGCTGCGCACCCGGCTGACGGTGACCACCTTGACGCCGGCCGCGGTCAGATCGGTGAGGATTTGGGCCATCATCGCCTCGCCGCCCTGCACCTGGATCGACAGGCAGGGCAGGCCCTCGGCCTCGGCTTCGCGCTCGACGAGTGTGCGGTGACGGGCCAGCACGCGGCGGGCGGTGTCGACCTCGGCGAGGATCCGCAGGTCATAGACGAAGCGGCTGACCTCGTAGCGCTCGATGATCTCGTCGACTCGACCGCCGACCACCAGCCGACCTCGCTGCATGATCGCCACCTGGTCGCACAGGTCGTCGAGCTCGCGCAGGATGTGCGAGGAGATGATGACGGTGACTCCCTGCTCCCGGACCCGGCCCAGGATCCGACGCAGATCGTGGCGACCGCGAGGGTCGAGGCCGTCGGCCGGCTCGTCGAGGATGAGCAGCGAGGGGTCGTGCAGCAGGCAGCGGGCGATGAGCAGTCGCTGGCGCATGCCCTTGGACAGCGAGCCGGCGGGGGTGTCGGCTTTGCCCTGAAGGTCGAAGGTGACCAGCATGCGCTCGATGGCCCGTTCGAGCCGGTTGCCGTCGAGCCGGAAGCACTGGCCGAAGAAGCGCAGGTAGTCGACGGGGCTCATCTGCTTGTACAGCGGGTTGCCGTCGCCCAAAAAGCCGATCCGACGGCGGAGCTCGGTCGTGCGCAGCGACTGACCCTCACCGGCGCTGTGGCCGTCGTAGACGATCGTCCCTTCGGTGGGATCCATGACCGTGGCCACCATGCGCAGGGCGGTCGACTTGCCCGCTCCGTTGGGGCCGATGAGCCCGAAGATCGATCCCGAAGGGATCGTCAGGTTCAGCGCGCGGACGGCCCAATCTCGTCCGTCGTAGGTCTTGCTGAGGTGCTGGAGCTCGATCTGCATGGGTGGATGTCGCGGTGTGGACGATGGTCGCAGTTGTGGACGGCGGATCTCGCCGAGGTCGACGTCACCGCGATCGCGGTGGTGCATCGTCAACGCACCGTCGAGTGGATCGATTCGGGACACGGGAACCTCGGCGGACCGGGCGCGTGTCTCATGGGAGAGGATAGCTGCCAAAGCTCGGCCGGCGTGGAGCATTCGAGCCCTCGATGGTGGCCCCGACCACAAAGTGATCCTACATTCGAACACGGTGGAACCAGTAGTCGAGCGGGGACGACGGCGGGCGCTCTTGGCGGCGATCGGACTGTGGGTGGGTCTGGGATCGCTGGGGTGTGGGCACCGTCCCGTCGATTATGGCGGGGTTGCGGTGATGGAAGGATCGCTGCGACGCGCCAAGGGCGCGGAGTCCGCCATCCAGCGGAGCGCGGCGGCGGTGGCCATCATCGAGACCGATGTGGCGCGGGGCATGGGCTTTGTGGTCGACCCCTCGGGCTATCTCATCACCAATCGGCACGTGATCGAGGATGCCGATCACATCGAGGGCGTCGTGTTTCCCGCCCGCGATCCCTCTCGGGTGTACGGCAGCGTGCGCGTGGTCTACACGGACCCGGTGCGCGATCTGGCGTTGCTGCACGTGCACTCCAACGAGCCGCTGACCGCGTTGCCGCTGGCCACCGACGGGGTCGAGCCCGTGTCGAGCTATTTATCGCACGCCGACCCGGTGGTGCTGGTGCAGCGCGAGGCCACATCGGGGGTCGATCCTACGCTCGCGCTCTTGCGGGGTGAGGTCGCCCGACTCCAGGTGTTCAACCCCGCGGCCGGGCCCGGGGCGTTCGTCGGCGTGACCACCGACGTGCACCAGGGTCAGAGCGGTGGCCCGGTCCTCGACCGCCACGGCCGCGCGGTGGGGGTGGTCACCTGGACGTGGCGCGAGCGGGGGGGCGGGTATGCGATCCCCATCGCCGATGCCATGCGGATGTTGGCCGAGCGTCCGAACCTCGACCAGGAGCAGCCCCGGGAGCAGCGGGCCGAGCTGCGAGCGCGGCTCTTCCTCGACGCGGTGGCGCGCGGCGACGGTGAGGCGGCGCGGCGCTTCACCTCGCCCAGCCAGGCTCGCAAGCAGCGTGAGGAGGTCGTGGGGGAGATCATGGGCAACGCTCAGCAAGGGCGCGGGCTCGAGGTCATGCAGGGTTTCGTGTCCGCGCTCGAGCAGCTGATAGGAGAGGTCGCGCAGCAGGGAGATCCCGAGATCGCCCAGCAGGGGCTGGCGACCGTGGTCCTGAGTATGGCTCGGCCGGGCCTGCGCCCGGCGCTGGGGCAGGCGCTGCAAGAGTCCCATGTGGTTTCGTTCTTTCACGAGCTGGGCGATGCGTACCTTCGGGCGCGAGTCTTTGGCGGCGAGACCAGCGAGGATGCGCTTCGCTCGGCGTTGCGGCGGCTGGCTACGATCGACGCGGCCCGGAGCTTTGCGCTGGCGTCGCTGGTGACGCAGCTTGGAGGTCGTCCGGTGGAGATCCGCTCGGTGGCCCTGACGCCGGGGGCGTATATCCCGGGGGCCCGAGTGGAACTGGCGGTGGCCGATCTGGATCCGAGCGGGGGTCCCAGTGGGAGCTCGAGTGGGAGCTCGAGTGATGCCTCGGGCGGTGGCGAATTGCTCGACCTGCATCTGCGCCTGGAGTGGGGCGATTGGTACGTGGCGTCGATCGATCTCCGGCCGCGCTCGTGAACGGGTCTGGGGCTCATCGGGCGCCGAACGTCGGGTGACATCGGATGCCCACCGCCGTTACTCGGCCCGTCGGGTATGAGGGAGACCCTCGATCCACCCGACGAGGTGGACGCAGCGCGCGCGGTTTTGGGGACGGGGAGACCTCGATCGACCCGACCAGGTGAACGCAGCGCACACAGTGCGGTAGGGTCGGTCGGCGTGTCTTCCCTGCGCACCTCGACCGGTCGCCATCATCCCCTGGGTGCCACTGTGGGCTCGGGCGGGGTGAACTTCTCGGTGTACTCGCGTCACGCCACCGCGGTGGAGCTGTGGCTGTTCGAGCGGTTCGACGATCCCGCGCCGCAGCAGATCATCGAGCTCGACTCGCGTCATCATCGGACCCACGGCTACTGGCATGTGTTCGTGCACGGGGCGGGGGAGGGCACGATCTACGGCTATCGGGTGCACGGCCCCTGGGCACCGACCGAGGGTCATCGCTTCGACACCACCAAGCTGCTGGTCGATCCCTACGCGCGGGGGATCGTCTGTCACGACCCTGGGGGCTACCAGCCGGCCGCTGGTCGCCAGGTGGATGTGGCCACCGCGCTCAAGGGCCTGGTGGTCGATCCGACGCGCTTCGACTGGCAGGGCGTGGCGCGGCCCGGCGTCGATCCCCGGGATCGGGTGATCTACGAGATGCACGTGCGGGGCTTTACCCGGCACCCGTCCTCGGGAGTCCAGCACCCGGGCACCTTTGCTGGGCTCATCGAGAAGATCCCCTACCTGGTCGATCTGGGGGTGACCACCGTGGAGCTGCTGCCGGTGTTCCAGTACGACGAGTACGACATCGACGCGGTCGATCCGAGCTCGGGACAGCGGCTGCGCAACTTCTGGGGCTATAACCCGATCGGCTTCTTCGCTCCCCACCGCGGCTACTACATCGAGCAATGGGAGCGCATGCGCTACCTGACCGGCTTTCGCGATCTGGTGCGTGAACTACACCGGGCCGGGCTCGAGGTGGTGCTCGACGTGGTCTTCAACCACACGGCCGAGGGCGGCGAGGCGGGACCCACGCTCTCGTTTCGTGGGATCGAGAATGCGGTCTACTACCTCAGCGATCCGGGTCGTCCCGAGACCTACGCCAACTACTCGGGGGTGGGTAACACCCTCAACTGCAACCATCCGGTGACGCGTCGGCTGATCCTCGACAGCTTGCGCTACTGGGTGCAGGTCATGCACGTCGATGGGTTTCGCTTCGATCTGGCGTCGATCCTGTCTCGCGACGAGGACGGTCAGCCCATGAAGAGCCCGCCGCTCCCCTGGGAGATCGAGGCCGACCCCGCGCTGCAAGAGACGCTGTTGGTGGCCGAAGCCTGGGACGCGGGGGGCCTGTACCAGGTGGGGGACTTCCCTGGCGAGCGCTGGTCGGAGTGGAACGGCAAGTTTCGTGACGACGTACGCCGCTTCTTGCGGGGTGAAGAGGGCCTAGCCGGCACCATGGCGGCGCGCATGCTGGGCAGCCCGGATCTCTACGAGGCGCACGGACGCGAGCCTCACCAGTGCATCAACTTTGTCACTTGCCACGATGGGTTCACCCTCAACGACCTGGTCAGCTACGCGCGCAAGCACAACGAGGCCAACGGGGAGCAGGGGCGCGACGGCAGCGACCACGAGCACAGTGCCAACTACGGGGTCGAGGGGCCCACGGACGATCCCGCGATCGAGCGGGTGCGCAACCGGCTGATCAAGAGCTTCTTGGCCCTGGTGTTGCTCGCCCAGGGCACGCCCATGCTGCTGGGGGGCGACGAGCTGCGGCGGACCCAGCGGGGCAACAACAATGCCTACTGCCAGGACAACGAGACGAGCTGGGTGGACTGGGGGCGGCTCGAGCGGCATGCAGACATCCACCGTTTCGTGCGGGAGATGATCGCGTTTCGGCGGGCGCACCCGGGGCTGCGGCGGGGCAAGTACCTCCTGGGGGTCGAGGCGCCCGACCGGGCCGATCCGCCGGGCTATACCCGGGTGCGCTGGCACGGGACTCGGCTCGATCGCCCCGACTGGGGGGCGCACGCGCGGGTCTTGGCGTATACGCTGACGCGATCCCACGACGACCAGGCGCTGCACGTGATCATCAACGCCTTCGACGAGGCGCTTGCCTTCGAGGTGCCGTGGGCCGAGGCCGGGCGGCGATGGGTCCGGGCGGTCGACACGGGACAGCCCTCGCCCCACGACGTTGCTGCGCCCGGGCAGGAGGTCGCGGTAGAGCGGGCCCAGATCCAGGTTGCCAGTCGCTCGGTGGTGGTGCTTCGGGAGTGCTGAGGGCCTCGGAGCCGAGGGGTAACTGGGCGGTGGGCCGCTGGACCGTGGGCCGCGAGGGGATTGCATGTCATGATGGGGTTGGCTCATGCGCTGGTTTCTGCTCTCGCTGTTGCTCCTGACCGCCTGCGATGACTCCAAGGCCGACGAAGCTCCTGCGCCCCCGCCGGCCAAGGTCGACGAGGCCGAGGCTCGAGCCCGGGCGGCGGCGGCGGCGCGGGCCCAGGCCGCGGCCGTAACCCCGCCCCCCGAGCCGACCTTTGCCGAGCAGATCGCCGAGCGGGTTGGTGAGGTCGACGCCGTGCCCAAGGCGATCGACCTGTTCTTGACCCGCTACTCCGATCCCCAGGCGTCGGTCGACGAGGCCGCGCGCCACCAAGCCCTCGATGAGCTGGTGCAGTTCATCGCGGTCGCGGTCGTCGATCCCTACGGGAAGGGTGGGCTGCTGGAGTCAGGGGCGATCGGGACCGCGGCGTGCATGCGCAGCGGCAAGTGTGACACTGGCGAGCCGACCCTGGCGGCGCAGGAGGCCCTAGCGGCGCTGGAGAGCCGGGGGTTCAAGATCGTCTACGCGGGGTGGAGGAAGTTCGACATCGTCCCCAATCTCGACGTGATGGCCCAGCGCCTGGCGCCGGCGCTACCCGAGATCGGGGTGGAGTACATGCAGGCGCTGATGTGGGACAAGGACAAGGTGGAGGGCGGAGCCGGGGAGGACGGCGAGATCGATCCGAGCGATGTGGCTGAGGGGTTGTTGCGCTGGGAGGCGTTGGCCGGGCGCGACCGGTCGAGCTACGCGCGACGAGCCAAGGAGCGGGCCGCCGCGGTGGCCGAGCGATACTTGCGCCTCTGTGTACCGAACGACGCATCGAGCGACGGCGCTTGTGTCGTGGCCAAGGCGCATTACAAGTCGTACCGCGCCTTCATCAAGGAGCATGCCGACTCGGCCTATGCCCCGGCAGTGGAGCACTTCGTGGAGCAGGCCAAGGCCGCGGGGTCGCGCCTGTCCGCCGAGCAGCTCGCCGCGCTGGTCCAGCAAAGCGTGGACAAGGTCGGCAGCGCGCCCTGACGGCAACCGAGGTCGAGGGCCCTCGCGTGGGGTCCCCGCGACCCCGGAACTGCGGCCCCTCGCGACGGCTCGGTCGCGTGCTACGGTCAATGAGGGTATGAACGGCGACACAGAGGCTCGCCTGCTTCGCTATGTCGAGGGAAAGCTGTCGCGGACCGAGCGGAACGCGATGGAGGACGTACTCGATCGATCCCCCACGGATCGGTTGATGGTGGCCGAGCTTGCCCGGATCTACGGCGTCAACCCCAGCGAGCGCACGCAAGCGGGATCCGAGCCAAAGTCGAGGGCATGGCGGGGGGACGAGTCGGTCGACGAGTGGGAGCAAGAGCTCGCCGAAGAGTTCTCGGTGCCGGAGCGCTACCGGGTGCGCGAGCGTCTGGGCGCCGGCGGCATGGGGGTGGTGCTCGGTGCTCACGACCTGCAGCTCGACCGTCCGGTGGCGATCAAGTTGTTGGCGATCGTGGGCGAGGACGAAAAAGCCCAGGACCGGCTGATCCGAGAGGCCCGGGCGCTGGCGTGTCTGTCCCATCCCAACATCGTGCAGATCTACGACGTGGGCCGCCACCAGGGGCGCCTCTACCTGACGATGGAGTGGGTTGCGGGGAGCACCCTGGCGCGTTGGCAGGTCGAGCGGCCCCGTCCATGGGCTGCGATCGTGGCCACGTACATCCAGGCGGGGCAGGGGCTGGCCGCTGCCCATGCGCACGGTGTGGTGCATCGCGACTTCAAGCCCACCAACGTGCTGGTGGGCACCGATGGTCGTGTTCGGGTGGTCGACTTCGGGCTGGCGCGGCAGGCGGAGGTACCGGAGGACAACCTCTCCACGGCGCGATCGGGTGCGGGGTGCGGGGACCGAGCCCGTCCCGCGTTTGATCCCGAGGTGCTCGAGACGCTGACCAAGACCGGCTGGATCATGGGGACGCCGGCCTATATGTCGCCCGAGCAGGCCGCGGGGGCCGACCCGGAGCCAGCCAGCGATCAGTACAGCTTTTGTGTGGCGCTGCACGAGGCGCTCTATGGCTGGCGCCCCTCGCTATACGCAGAGCCCGCCGCCTCGTCCGAGCGCTTCGTGGCCACTGAGCCGGGCGGAGGATCGGCCCGCGTATATGCGGCCATCGAGCGAGGGCTGTCCGAGCGGGTGTCGGATCGCTGGCCCTCCATGGAGGCGCTGCTCGACGAGCTTCGCGTCTCAGTCGATTCCCCCTCACGGCGGGGGTGGTGGCTTGGTCTGGGCGGTCTGGTCTTGGTCTGCGCCGGGCTGGTCACGGCGGTGGACACGGCGGTGGTCACGACGGTGGTCACGACGGTGGTCGCGGGGCCCAGCGGCGCTCCCACGGTGATAGGAGGGGTGACGGAGCCGTCGGGTGATCTCATGATTCCGGCCGATCCCGAGCGGCGCGAGGCGGTGTTGGCGGTGCGCGATGGGCTGGAGCAGGTGGACACGCTGCGGCTATTGGAGCAGCGGGCGCGGGCCCTGGACCTGGCTCGTCGTCTGGTGGCTCGGGCCGAGACCCTGGAGCATCCGGCCCTGGTGGCGGCTGCGCGGCTGCGGCTGGGTCAGGCTCTAGTGTCCGAAGGTCTGGTGGCCGATGCTCGACAACCCCTCGAGCAGGCCTTCTTTGGCGCGAGGGCGGCCGGGGCCCATGAGGTGGCGATGCAGGCGGTGCAGGCTCTGGTGCCCGTAGTGCGCAAGCTCGCGCCCGCGTTCGACGAGGTCGAGCGCTGGACCGAGCAGCTGTGTGCGGTGGCCAAGACCCGCGGTGACCCCGAGGCCCGGGCGCAGTGCGAGGTGGATCGTGCTCGTCTCGAGCTGGTGCGGGCCCAGCCCGAAGCCGCTCGGGTGCGGGTCGAGGAGGTCTTGGCTTCGACCGCGGACGACGAAGTCACCCTGGTACGGTCGGACGCACGGCTGATCCGTGCCCGGGCGCTGGTCGCGGTGGGTCGGTTCGCCGAGGGCGAAGCGGCCTACGCCGAGCTCGTCGAGGTCGAGCAGAGGCGTCAGGGGCCCGACGGACCTGGAGTGCTCCGTGCTCGGGCGCGGCTGGCCACGCTGCACCTGCGTCGAGGAAAGTTCGAGCGCGCCCATGAAGAACTGTTGTCGATCCTCGTTGGGTTCGAACGTTCGCTGGGCCCCGAGCACCCCGACGTGGGTGGAGTGGTGGCCAACCTGGCGCTGGCCCTGGAGAGCCTGGGGCGCAGCGACGAAGCGCTCGCCCAGCACCGCCGGGCGCTGGGCCTGTTCGAGCGGGGGTTGGGGCCGCGCAGCTCCATGGTGATGCAAGTCTTGGGTAACGTAGGCCAGCTGCACCTGTTGCGCGGAGAGTACGAGCGGGCGCTCGAGGTCCTAGAGCCCGGCCTCGACATCGCGATCGAGCTCTATGACGAGGAGCATCCCATGGTCGCGCAGTACCACACGATCATGGGCAATGCGCTGTCTCAGGTGGGTCGAGACGTCGACGCGGTATCCCATCTCGAGCGGGCCTTGCGGAGCCAGGAGCAGGTGCTGGGCCCGAAGCACCTCCGAGTGGCGGAGACCTGTGCGTCGCTCGGGCCCGTCTACCACGCGCTGGGGCGTCCCGACGAGGGGGAGGCGGTGCTACGACGGGCGCTGCGGATCCGCGTGGCCCTCGGGCAAGCGCGGCACCCTGACACCGCCCAAAACCACGTGAGCCTGGGGCGACACCTGTACCAACAAGCGCGCCACCCCGAGGCCTACGACGAGCTTAGGACCGCCTTGTCGATCTTCAAGGAGCAGCTGCCGCCCGAAAATCCGCTGCCTCGCGTGGCGCTCTACCAGATCACTCGGGTGAGCCACGCGCGCCGGCGGTACCGTGAAGCGGCGCAGTATGGGCAGCGCTTGCTCGACCTTTGTGTGGCCCACGACTTCGACGACAAGGTGCCCATGGCCCGGCTGTGGCTGGCCCGAGCGCTGTGGGATGGTCGGCTCGACCGGGAGCGGGCGGTGGCGGAGGCCGAGCGAGCCCGGGCGGAGGCCGCCGAGTTCGGCGACGAGTCGCTGCGGGAGCAGGCTGAGCAGGATCTGCGTCGCTACGGGGCCGAACGCCGCCAAAAGAGGGGGGCTGAGGGCGCTTGATCGTCACTCGATGTCCACAGGGGATGGGGCGAGTGGGGTTTTTTGGAGGCCGCGATGGTCGTTGGCCGGCATCGAACGACCCGCGATGGATGAAGGGGCATGCGTGTCGTCGTTGAGCGGGGGACCGCGGCGTCAGTGTCCTCGCGGAGGTCGGCGTCGGTCGGGTGGCTCGGCCGTGCCCTTGCGGATCCGCAGGAGCGTGCCTGGGTCTTGGGTGTGCTCGTGGATCACGAGCCAGCCCGGCCGAGCCGCCGGAGCGGTGTGCTCGTAGATCCAGCGCGCATCGTGGGCCGAGAGGTTGATGCAGCCGTGGCTGGTGCGTCGTCCGAAGCGGTTGTGCCAAAAAGTCCCGTGCAGTGCGTAGCGGCCGCGGAAGTACTGGACCCACGGGACGCCCTCGACGTAGTAGGGATCCTCGGGATCGTTGGGGCGCGAGCGCATGTCGGCGAAGGCCCACTTGCTCAGCAGTCGAAACAGCCCGGTGGGGGTCGCGTGCTTGGGGCTCCCCGAGGAGATCAGGGTGACGAACTCGAGCGTAGAGCCTCGGCGCAGGGCGAGCACCTGCTGGTCGAGGTCCACGTCGAGCCAGATCTCGTGGGGATCCACGTCGGTCGGCGGGGGCATCGGCGCCCACCACCGGATCTGGCTGACCGGGATCCAGCCCTCGGCGGGCTCGAGCACCGGCCGCCAGCGAGCGCCGCGGTGGGTCGTGGGTTCGATCCGGGGCGGGCCTGGGGGCTCGGTCTGGGGTTCGTCGGGGGGTGGGTCTGGAGACTCGCCGCGGAGCAGTGCCTCGGCGTGGAGCGGCAGGCGCCCGACCTCCTCGGCCTCGGGATCTGGCTGGGCGCGAATGGTTGCGTACGGCCAGTCGATGCTCCAGGCGATCACCGTGTTCGGTGGAATGGGTCGCGCTCGCACGTTGCGCCCGGCAAAGGGGCTTGGCTTCATGCGGTGGACGTCGGCCTCGCGCACCACCCGGTTGCTCGCGGTCACCAGCAGCGCCCCGTCGCGAGAGCGACGGCGTCGTACGAACGCGTAGTCGTGCTCGGGTTGGAGGTGGTCCTCGGGGGGGACTCCCCGGCGCATGGCTCGGCGTGAGCGCCAGCGGGGCGCGGGCGTGGGCTCGGTGTGGCTGCCTCGCTTTTGCAAGCGGGCATAGAAGAACGGGGCCAGGCCGTCGGCGAGCCGCTCGGGGAGCAGGGGGGCCGGGTCATCCACGGGCTCGGTACGGTGCAGGCACACGTAGGCGGCGGTGTCGAGCCGGCCCCAGCCGTCGCCCTTGCACTCGGTGCGTTCGGTGCGTTCGATGCGTTCGATGCGTTCGAGGAGCTCGAAGACCTGGCCGCGAGGGATCTTGCCGCGGAACTCGGTCCCGTAGTGGGGCTCGGTGTAGACCATCAGGGCCCGGCCCGCGCGACGATGTTCGGGGGCCAGGGCGAGGTCGGCTGTCGGGGGCGCGGCGGTGGTCGGTCGTGTGCCGGCGGTGATGATCGGCGGGGAGGTCGGCGGGGAGGTCAGCGAGGAGGTCGGCGAGGAGGGGCTCGAGGGGGGCGAGCCCGGGACGATGGGAGCCGTAGTCGTGCGCGGTGGCACCGACGAGGGCACGGGGGAGCGCGTGGGGGAGAGGGGGTCGGGCGGAGCGGGGGGCGAGGGTACGGCCTCGTCGACCGGAGTCTGCCCGGTCGGTCGGGTCGCGCCCGTGGCGCCCCAAGGATCGCATCCCAGGCTCATCGCCAGGAGCCAGGCGACGGTCATCGGCGGGTGCGGGCCGTGGAGGGGCACGACCTACGGGTATGCCATACTCCGGCCTGCGCATGAGCGAGTCGTTTCGCGGAACCTCCACGTACATCGTGTCCGAAGAGCTTGGGCGTGCCGTCGACGTCGCGGTGCACCTACAACGGCCGTTGCTGATCAAGGGCGAGCCGGGTACGGGTAAGACCCTGCTGGCGATCAACCTGGCCGACCATCGAGGGCTGCCGCTGGAGCGGTGGCAGGTCAAGTCCACCACCAAGGCGGTCGAGGGCCTCTACGAGTACGACACCGTGCGGCGCCTGCACGACAGCCGCTTTGGCGAGGGCAACGTGCATGACATCGCGCAGTACATCTCGCTCGGGCCGCTGGGGCGCGCGCTCGAGCGGGAAGAGCCGAGCGTGGTGCTGATCGACGAGATCGACAAGGCGGACCTCGAGTTTCCTAACGATCTGCTCCACGAGCTGGACACGATGAGCTTCATGATCCCGGAGACGGGCCGCACGGTCACGGCCAAGCAACGGCCGATCGTGGTGATCACCAGCAACAACGAGAAGGAGCTGCCCGACGCGTTCCTGCGCCGCTGTGTGTTTCACTGGATCGAATTTCCCGATCGTGAGTTGATGGCTCGGATCGTGCGCGTGCACCATCCCAACCTCGAAGACGAGCTACTCTCGGCCGCGATCGCGGCGTTCTACCGGCTGCGGCAGGTCGACGGGCTGCGCAAGCCCCCCAGCACCAGCGAGCTGATCGACTGGATCTCTGCCCTACGGTACTCGGGGATCGACGCGGCCAAGCTGCTCGGAGCGGGGCTGCCCTTCTTGGGCACCCTGCTCAAGAAGGAGCAGGACATCGAGACCCTCCAGCGGGCGGGGCGGCGCGGGCGGGGCTGAGGGCGTTTCGTACTCCGGCACGGAGTCCTAGGGGGTCGATAGCAGCACGGTGACGATCTGTCCGGTCTCGCTGGTGACCACGATGTCGGGCACCGAATCGGTGTTGGCGTCGCCGACCGCGAGATCCGAGACGGCGCCGGGCTGGAAGAGCATCTGGGGGGGGGCGAAGCCTCCCAGGCCGTCCCCGGCGTAGATGTAGATCGCGGTCGAGAGCCCCCCGCCGTGGCCGACGACGAGATCAAGCAGCCCGTCGCTATTCATGTCGGCGGTCACCAGCGCGCGGGGCTGATCGTTGGTGTTGTAGTCGACCTCGGGCAAGAACGCACCCAGGTTGTTGCCGAGCAGTACGCTCAGATCGTCGAAGGGGGCGGTGACATAGGCCAGATCGTTGATCCCGTCGTCGTCGAAATCGGCCACCACGATGTCGTCGCTGGTGTTGGCCATGGCCGGGGGGGTGATCGGGCCAGCGAAGCTACCCAGGCCATCGCCGAGCCGATATTCGACGGGGGCCCCCGCGTCGCCCAGGGTATAGGCCACCCCGGGGTTGCCCGCGCCGCCGAAGGGCCCCAAGCCCAGGCTCCGGACGGGACGCATCGCGTCGATGGCGGGGCTGGGCATGAAGGCGCCCAGTCCGTCACCGAGTGCGCTGGCGAGGGCCTGATCCATCTCCGAGCCGATCACCAGATCGAGCGTGCCATCGCCCTCCAGATCGATCGTATCGAGCGTGTTGGCGGTGAGCCCCATCATGATCGAGTCGACGAGGGCGAAGCCGAAGGCTCCGTTGCCGGCGTACACGCGGACGGTGGGTTCGCCAAAGATCCCGAGCACGGCCAGATCGAGGTTGGCGTCGGCATCGAACAGGCCGAGCGCGAGGCCTTGACCCAGGACGTTCAAGGCGCTGGTCGGAGGGCCGAAGCCGCCGATGCCATCGCCCTCGTGGACGATGAGATCGTCGCTGTCGAGGTAGACCAGATCGAGATCGGGCGTGCCGCCCAACGGAGCGAGCCGGGCGGAGTAGACCACTTCAGCGGTGACGATCTGTGCGACGGCATCGAAGCAGATCTCGCCCGGGGCCACGAGGCCGTCGTTGCACAGGATCGGAGGAGCACCGGTGCTGGAGCCGGAGCCGGAGCCGGAGCCGGAACCGCTGCCGGTGGAGCTCGAGCCGCCCGTCGTTCCGGAGGTGGAGCCCGAGCTTGAGCCGACTCCGGACATCGTGCTCGTGGATTCGAGGCTGGACGTGTTGGAGGAGCCCGACTCGGTGGTGGTCGTCGCGGTGGTATCGAGCGCCGGGCCGCTGCTGCTCGACGATGTCGGCCCGGAGGAGGAGGTGGTGTTTGCGGGGGACATCGTCGTGCCCGAGCTCGAGCCGACGCTCTCGATCGGGGGAGGGGGCGAGGTGGAGTCCTCGGGAATGCAGCTGCTGCCGAGGGGGAGGGCGAGGACCCAGGCGCTCGCGGTACGCCGACGAGACATTCGCATGCGGTGAGTGTCCGTTCTCGACGAAGACGACGCCAGCCTCGAATCCCGCCTTGCCCCCGAGCACCACGGCGAGGGGTCCGCGGTGATGGTCAGGTGCTCCTATCGAGCACACGCCGGTAGAGCTCGTCGATCGGTAGCTGGATGCCCGAGGTACCGTCCCGAATTACGTCGCCCGCGCGGTATTCCGAAAGGGACCACGTGCCGTCGCCCTGCCGTGCGTATGACTCGACCAGCGACCGGTCCTGTGCGACCAGCGTATAGTTGCGTACGCTCGGG
>JBCCWC010000165.1:0-35417 GCA_039194325.1 Myxococcota bacterium | reverse complement strand
TCGGCGCCCACGCGGAAAAGATCTTCGTGGTCATGGAGCTGGTCCCGGGCCAGAGCCTGCGCACGTGGATGCGGCAGCAGCCTCCCCCCTCGTGGCGACGATGCGTGGAGGTGTTCATCGAGGCTGGCGAGGGGCTGGCCGCCGCTCACGAGTGCGGGCTCGTCCATCGCGACTTCAAGCCGACCAATGTCATCGTCGACCCGCGAGATAGGCCGCGGGTGCTGGACTTCGGCCTGGCCCGTCAAGCGGGCGACCACGACACGAGCGAGTCGACGACCCTCCCCACGGACGAAGGCGCGCCGATGGAGTCCCTGGTGCTCAGCTCCCCGCTGACCGAGACGGGCACCGTGCTGGGCACTCCCGCGTATATGCCACCCGAGCAGGTGCACGGGCGCATGCCCGATGCCCGCAGCGATCAGTTCAGCTTCTGCGTCTCGCTTTATGAGGCCGTCTACGCCCAACGACCCTACGAGGGGGACACCCTGCAGGCGCAGGTGATGTCCATGGTCAACGGCGAGATCCGACCCGCTCCTCGGGGCACGAAAGTCCCCGGGGCGCTGCGGCGCGCCTTGCTGCGCGGACTGGTCAGCGAGCCAACCGACCGCTGGCCCTCGATGCACGCGTTGCTCACCGAGCTGCGTCGCATCGTCGCTCCTCGGGCTCGGCGCGGGCTTACGGTCGGCCTGGGCGTGGGCGTGCTCGGGATCGTCGCGGCTCTGGGATCCGGGCCGTGGAACGACAACACCGAGCAGCGCTGCACCGGCGCGCGGGCCCAGCTGCAGGGCATCTGGGACCCAACCCGTCGGGCCCAGCTGCGGGCCGCCGTGCTCGGCACGGAGCTTTCGTATGCGGCGCGCACCTGGGAGCAGACGCAGCAGCAGTTGGACGACTACACGACGGCCTGGGTCGAGGCCTACACTGAGGTTTGCGAGGCAACCGCGGTGCGGCAGGAGCAGAGCGAAGACGAGCGAAGCCTGCGGGTTCGCTGCCTCAACGAGCATAAGGCCGTGCTCGAGTCCCGCATCGAGCTACTGGCCCACGCCAACGAGCGCGCGGTGACTCGGGCCATCGACATGATCGCCGGCCTGCCCCGGCTGGCTCGCTGTGACGACGTCGACGCTCTACGGCAGCAGCAGCAGCGCGTCCCCCCGCCCGAGGATCCGGCCGTCGCTCGGGAGGTCGACGAGCTTCGCCAGCGGATGGTCAGCGCCCGAGCGCTCGCGTTTGCGGGCAAGCACCATGAGCTACTCGAGCAGGTCGACGCCGTGGCCAACCGCGCCCGAGCGCTGGACTATGGGCCGCTGCTCGCGGAGCTCGAGCACCTGCGGGGGGTCGCCTCCCAGGGTGAGGGTCGCTATGACGAAGCCGAGCAGCACTTCCAGGAGGCGTTCGGGCTGGCCCTCGAGCATCGGCACGATCCCTTCGCGCTCAACGCGGCGCGGGATCTCGTGCTGCTGATGGGCTACCGGAACACTCGGCACGACGAGGCCCTGATGTGGGGAACGACGATCGCACAGCCCCTCGCCCGCGCGCAGGGCGATCCGATCTCGCTCGCTCAGGTCTGGAACCACATGGGCGTCGTGCTGCTCATGAAGGGAGACCACGAGCAAGCGTACGCGCTGGTCGATCGAGCGCGACGGCTGCACGAGCAGACGCTGGGGACTGACCACCCATTGGTCGCGCAGAGCTTGGGCAACCTGGGCAACGTGCTGCGCGGCCAGGGAAGACTCGAGCAGGCCAAGGTCCGCTACGAGCAAGCGCTGGAGATCCAACGGCGCGTCAGGGGCAGCGACCACCCCAGCACCCTCAAGAGCGTGAGCAACCTGGGCACCGTGCTGGCTGAGCAAGGCCGGTATGAGGAGGCCAAGGAGCGATTCGGGGTCGCGCTACGAGCTTGGCAGCAGATGCGAGGGGAGGACCACCCGATCGTCTTGCACTACCTGAACAACCTGGGCGAGATCGCTTCGAGGCAGGAGAACTACGCCGAGGCCAAGCGACTCCACGAACGCGCGCTCGAGCTGCGAACACAGACGCTGGGCGATGACCATCCCGACGTGGCGCAGAGCCTCTCCAACCTGGGCAACGTGTTCATCGCAACGCAGGAGTACGAGCCGGCGTTGCGCCGCCACCAGCAGGCGCTTCGGATCCGGGAGCGCGTGATGGGCCCGGATCATCCCGACGTCGCCACGAGCCTGGCGAGCCTGGGCGGCGTACATCTGGGGCTGCACGAACCCCCCAAGGCGCAGGAGCACTACCAGCGTGCGCTGAAGATCTGGGAGTCGGCACTGGGCACCGAGCATCCCACCGTGTCCTATGCGCTCGTCGGGCTGGCCCGGGCGGCGCTCGAGCAAGACGAGGCCGAGGCCGCCCGCGAACCCGCGCAGCGAGCCCTCGCGATCCGTGAGGCCGCCCAGATCGCGCCCGAACGAACCGCCGAGACCCGATTCATACTCGGCCGGGCGTTGTGGAGCGACCCGACCCAACGCGCCCGCGCCCGCGCCCTCGTCGAGCAGGCCGACCAGACCTACGCCAAGCTTCAAAGCCGCGACCGAGCCAAGACCCAGGCCTGGCTCGTCGAGCACCCCGCCCCGGGCCAGTAGGCGTCCAAAGGAGCGCCGGCGTCCCCCGAGCACCGGCGGACTCCGTCGCTCACGGCCGCGAGGGCGTTGGATGATCGTGGAGCCACTGCTCGACCTTCACGGCCTGCCGTTGGTACGCCGCCCCGGCTGCCCGATACGAGCGCAGCGCATCCTCGGCCAGCTCGTGCGCTCGTGTCCGCTCTGCGGCCGGGCTGTCCAAGGCCCACAGCACGCGGGCCAGCACGAAGGCCGTCTCGCCGCGTTGCTCCGCGGGGACGTCGTCGCGCTGCCGTCGGGCCCATGCTTGCTCGGCCAAGGGTCGCGCTTCGTGTTCGCGATGAAGCGCCAGCAAGAGATCGGCGAGCGTGGTCCTGGACCGGGCGAGCTCAGGGCGGTCGGGGTCCATCACCGTCTGACGCAGCGCCAGCGCGGCTCGATGCTCCGCCTCCGCTTGACGAAGCTCGCCTTCGGCTCGAAGCACGTCGCCTAGAGCATCTCGGCTGTCGGCGACCAACGGGTGGTCGGGGCCCATCACCTCCTGACGCAATGCCAGTGCCGCCCGATGCTCGGCCTTGGCCTCCTCGTATCGTCTTTGGGCCATCAACGCGACCGCAAGATCCGATCGTGACTGGGCGACGCTGGGGTGGTCGGGATCCATCACCGCCCGACGTAACGCCAGCGCCGCCCGATGCTTCGCTTCGGCCTCCGCGTGCTTCCCTTGGACACGCAACAAGGTGCCCAGGGCGTCCCAGCCGTCGGCGATCCAGCGGTGATCGGGGCCCACGGCCTTGTGGTACCCCGCGACCGCCGCCACCAATTCCGCCTGCGCCTGCTCGTACTCGCCCTGCGCCTGCAACGCCTTGGCGAGGTTCCACCGCAGGTCAGCCACCGAGGAGTGGTCGGGGCCCAGTGCCTTCTCCCGCACCGCCAACGCCATTCGATACTCGGCCTGCGCCTCCGCGTATTTTCCTTGCCCGAACAGCAGGACGCCGAGGTTGCCGCGCACTGTGGCCACCCTGGGGTGGTCGGGGCCCAAGGCCTCGTACGTCACCAACAACGCCCGCAGCTGGGCCTGCGCCTCGTCGTCCTTCCCTTGCTGGATCAGCGCGGCGCTGAGATTGTTCCGCCCGCTGGCCACCCGAAGGGGCTTGGGGATCGGCGCCCGCTGCCACAACTCCAACGCCGCTCGATATTCGACCTCGGCCTCCTCGTACTTTTCTTGGGCCATCAAAACGCCGCCAAAGGCGTCCCGATACTCGGCACGGAGCATGGGCTCCTCTCGGGCCAGTCCGGCGACCAGCGGTCGAAGCAGTGCGACGGCCTCCGGCCGCTGGAGCTCGGCCCCGACCAGCCTCATCAAGCTGAGCGCCGCGTCGACCGTGAGCTCTCGCGGCCCCCACCGCGAGGCATGCTCCACGGCCTCCACGAGCACCTGCTCCGACGCCTCGTACTCGCCGCGCTGCATGAGCAGCTTGCCTCGCGCCACCATCAGCTCGGCGTGAGCCGGTCCGTAGCCCACCGGGTCGAGCACCCTCGTGGCGGCCATCAACGCCTCCTGCGCGAGCACGGGGCGCCCGGCGTGGGCCTCGCTGCTAACACGCGCCAGATGCTGCCGCGCCAGGTCGACGGCCTGCGCGTCCTGCGGCCGCGGCGGCTCCACGTCCACCTCCAGCGCTTCGATGTCCGCGCATCGCGACAGCGGCCGCAAGTCATCGACCAACGCGTCGGCTTTGCGCACCACGGTGGCGTCCGCGTCGGCCAGCGTGTCCACCGTGGCCCGAAGCGATCCCGCCGCTCGATGCAGACAACGCATGCGCAGATCCAGGACCCGGGGCGACTGCTCGGCCCGCACCGCAGTCGCCTCGCACGCCTCGGTGTGCATCTGCACCCACGCGTCCGCGTACGCCTGAAGCTGCGGTCGCGTTCTGGCCCACATACCGCTCGCGTAGGGCAGGCCGACGCCCACTATAGCGGCCTCCACCTCGGCTCGTCGCCCGTCGTCCCAGATCCCGGCCAGCTGCGTTCGAGCCCCGCGGCACGGCGGCTGTGGGGAACGAGACCATGCCAGCGCCGTAGCCCCGCCCAAGCCCAAGACCGTGACGCCCATCAGCCCCAGCATCCAACGGCCGCGACGGTGCCGAGGATCCCGTGACAGCACCTCGAGCAGCGCCGCCATCGACGGCCAGCGCTCGTCGGGCTCGACCGCGAGCCCGCGGCGAAGCGCCTCCACGATCCTCCGGGGTACCGACGGCGCCGACTCTGGCCACGTCGGCGGCCCCTTGCGCTTGGCCTTTAGCAGCTCGTCGAAGCTGGATCCCCGAAACGGGCGCTGGCCCGCCAGCCCCTCCCAAAGCGCCACGCAAAAGCTGTATTGATCGCTGCGCGGATCGGCCGTCTCCGCGTCGACCTGCTCGGGCGCCATGTAACTGGGGGTCCCGATGATCGCCCCCGTACGCGTCAGCGGGTAGCACAGCGCCGAGCACGATTCCGTGGCCGAGGGACGATTGATCGATGAGTCGACCTCGCCGACTTCGTCGACTCCTTCGGCCACCACCCGGGCGAGCCCGAAGTCGAGCACCTTCACGACGCCGTCGTCGCTACGCATGATGTTGGCGGGCTTGAGATCGCGGTGGATGAGACCCGCCTCATGGGCCGCCCAGAGCCCCCGCCCGGCTTGCACGAAGGCATCCAGCACCTTCGGCCAGCCGGGCGTGGTGCGCAGCCAGACCGCCAGGCTCTGGCCGTGGACATACTCCATGGCCAAGAACAGCCGCCCGTCACTCTCGCCGACCTCGTGGACGGTCACCACGTGGGGATGAGACAGACGAGCCAGCGCCTGCGCCTCGCGCTGGAATCGCACGCGGTCCTGCTCACTGGGGAGCTCGTCGTCCAGTAGCACCTTGACCGCCACCTTGCGGTCGAGCCGCTCGTCATAGGCGGCGTACACCATGCCCATGCCACCGTGGCCGATCGACTCGAGCATGAGGAACCGGCCGATCCGTAGGGCGGCGGGCGCGGGGGTGAACAGGCGCTTGCGCACCCTCGCCTCGATCCGCCGCTCCGTGTCGGCCTCACCCGCGACGGCCTGTTGGTCATCGGGCGAGGGTCTGCGTTCATTCGCGAGGCCGGCCCCCTCCCCAGCCCCCTTTCCGTCATCGTCGACCGCATCCTTCCGACCCACGGTGACCTGGTTCGACTCGTCGAGCGATGCCATCGCGCTGTTGGCGTCCCCTCGGCGGCCCACCGCGTCGCGTACGTGGTCGTTGTTCATGGCTTCCCGCACCGCGACCACTACCGTTGATTGTAAGAGTTTACCAGACAGACGAAGGGATCGGACCAACCCGCCCGCGACCTCACGAAGTGCTCCTCGATCTCGCCTTCGATCTTGCCCTCGATCTTGCCCTCGATCTTGCCCTCGATCTTGGGTGGTCGGGTCGCTTCCCCATGGGCCACACTCATAAGAGCACCGAGATGGACGCCAGCGATCACGCAAGCGGGGACGACGCGGCGCACTCGTCAGAGCGCGACGGCAACGATCCACACGGCAACGATCCATGGAGCGCGTCCCAGCGCGAGGACATCGCCCAGTGGTTTAGCGACGATGATGCCCTGCCGAACGTCGGCAACAAGGTCATGCAGCAGCTCTTTGGCGTGTCGTCGCAAAATGAGCAACGCTTCGGCCGCTATCGGGTGATCCGCGTGCTGGGCAAGGGCGGCATGGGCACCGTCTACCAGGCTCGCGATCCCGACCTCGAGCGCGACGTGGCCATCAAGGTGCTACGCCGCGGCGTCGACGAGCACCACGCGGCCCGGCTACGGCGGGAGGCACTCGCGCTCGCCAAGCTCTCCCACCCCAACGTGGTGCAGGTCTACGAAGTCGGCGCCCACGCGGAAAAGATCTTCGTGGTCATGGAGCTGGTCCCGGGCCAGAGCCTGCGCACGTGGATGCGGCAGCAACCTCCCCCCTCCTGGCGACGATGCGTGGAGGTGTTCATCGAGGCCGGCGAGGGGCTGGCCGCCGCTCACGAGTGCGGGCTCGTCCATCGCGACTTCAAGCCCACCAACGTCATCGTCGACCCGCGGGGCCGGCCACGGGTGTTGGATTTCGGCCTGGCCCGTCACGTGGGCGACCACGAGCCGAGCGAGTCGACGACCCTTCCCACGGTCGAAGGCGAGCCGTCGGAGTCCCTGGTGCTCAGCTCCCCGCTGACCGAGACGGGCGCGGTGCTGGGCACTCCCGCGTACATGCCGCCCGAGCAGGTGCAAGGGCGCACGCCCGATGCTCGCAGCGATCAGTTCAGCTTCTGTGTCTCGCTTTATGAGGCCGTCTACGCCCAACGCCCCTACGAAGGCAACACCCTGCAGGCGCAGGTCATGTCCATGGTCAACGGCCAGATCCGGCCCGCCCCTCGGGGCACGCGGGTCCCCGGGGCGCTACGGCGGGCCTTGCTGCGTGGACTGGCCAGCGATCCGACCGACCGCTGGCCCTCGATGAACGCGCTGCTCACCGAGCTGCGTCGCGTCGTCGCTCCTCGGGCCCGGCGCGGGCTGGTGGTGGGCATGGGCGTGGGCGTGCTCGGGGTCGTCGCGGCCCTGGGATCCCGGCCACCGCTCGGCAACGCGGAGCAGCGCTGCACCGGTGCACGGGCCCAGCTGCAGGGGATCTGGGACTCGACCCGTCGGGCACAGCTCCAGGCCGCCGTGCTCGGCACAGCGCTCTCGTATGCGGCGAGCACCTGGGAGCGGATGCAGCAGCAGCTGGACGACTACACGACGGCGTGGGTCGAGGCCTACACCGAGGTGTGCGAGGCGACCGCAGTGCGGCAGGAGCAGAGCGAGGACGATCGAAGCCTGCGGGTTCGCTGCCTCGACGAGCGCAAGGGAGTGCTCAAGTCCCGCATCGAGGTATTGGCCAACGCCGACGAGACCGTCGTGACCCGGGCCATCGACATGCTCGCCGGCCTCCCTCAGCTGGCTCGCTGCGATGACGTCGACGCGCTGCGTAAGCAGCAGCAGCGCGTACCCCCGCCCGAGGATCCAGCGGTCGCTTCCGAGGTGGACGCGCTTCGCGAGCAGCTGGTCAGCGCCCGAGCGCTCGGGTTCGCCGGCAAGCACCGCGAGCAGCTGCGGATGATCGACACCATCGCGAGCCAAGCGCACGTGCTGCACTATGGCCCGCTGCTGGCCGAGGTCGAGCAGCTGCGCGGGCTGGCCTTCGAGGGCAACGGTCGCTACGGCGAAGCCGAGCACCACCTGCAGGAGGCGTTTGGGCTGGCCCTCGAGCACCAGCACGATCTCGTCGCGCTCCGCTCGGCGCGGGATCTCGTGCGGCTCAAGGGCTACCGAAACGCCCGGCACGACGAGGCTCTGGTGTGGGGGCGCACGATCGCACGACCCCTCGCTCGCGTACTCGACGATCCGATCTCGCTCGCGCAGACCTGGAACCACATGGGCGTAGTGCTCGCCCTGAAGGGAGACTACGAGCAAGCGCACGAGCACATCGACCGCGCACTGCGGCTCCACGAGCAGACACTGGGCACCGAGCATCTCATGGTCGCGCAGAGCGCGGGCAACCTGGGCAATGTCTTGCTCAGACAGGGGAAGCTCGAGCAGGCCAAGCTCCGTTTCGAACAAGCGCTCGAGATCATGCAGCGGGTCTTGGGGAGCGACCACCCCCAGACCGTTCAGAGCGTGGGCAACCTGGGCAACGTCTTGCTCGACCAAGGCCGATACGAGGAGGCCAAAGCGAAGTACGCGCACACCCTGCAAGCCTGGCGGAAGATGCACGGCGAAGACCATCCATATGTCGCGATGAGCCTGAACAACCTGGGTGAGGTGGCTTCGAGGCAGGGAAAGGTTGCAGACGCCGAGCAGTTCCACCGGCGCGCACTCCAGCTTCGCGAGCGGACCCTCGGCGACGACCACCCCGACGTCGCCCTGAGCCTCTCCAACCTCGGGAACGTCTTGCTCGCGCAAGAGGACTACGACAACGCACTGGATCACCACCAGCAAGCGCTGGAGATCCGGGAGCGTGCGCTGGGCAAGGATCATCCCGACGTCGCGTCGAGCCTTCAGAGCCTGGGCAGCGTACGGCTAGAGCAGCAGCAGCCCCTCGAGGCACAGGAGTACTTCCAACGCGCGCAAAAGACGTGGGAGTCGGCGCTGGGAGCCGAGCATCCCGACGTCGCCTATGCGCTCGTGGGGCGGGCCCAGGCGGCCCTCGATCGGAACGAGACCGAGGCGGCGCGCGAGCCCGCGCAGCGGGCCCTCGCGCTCCGCGAGCAGGCCGAGGTCGACCCCGATCTGCTCGCCGAGGCCCGGTTCTTACTCGGCCAGGCACTGGGGGACGACCCGGCGCAACGAGCCCACGCCCGGGCCCTGGTCGAGCAAGCCGACGCGACCTTCGCCGAGCTCGACAGCCGCGACCAAGCCAAGACCCAGGCCTGGCTCGTCGAGCACCCCGCCCCGGGCGAGCGCGAGCCGAACGCCCGATAGGCGATCGCTCCTCCGATTGACCCCCAACCACCAGCACGATCGATAGGACAAAGGAGGGCACGACCCGATCCCGACACGCCGGTCATGGGGTGACATCCATGTCGTAGGGCGGGCGGCTCCTCGTGCACGGCGGGCCGGTCTTGTCCCGAGCGGCTTCGGCCCTCATCCACCGTCAGCCAGCGTCTGCTCGAGCAACCCGGTCAACGCCGCCCACGCGCGTCGATCGGCCACCGGGTCGTAGCGAAGGCCACGCTCGGGCAAGTCGACCCCCGCGAAGGTGAACGCATGCATCGCGTGGCCGTAGGCGTGCAGCTGCCAGTCGGCCCCGGCATCGGTCAGCTCGCGTGCAACGGCCAGCACGTCGGCCGTCGGCGCGACCGGGTCCTCCCAGCCGTGAAGCAGCAGCACGCTGGCGCGGATCGAACGCTGAGCACCGAGCCCCGGCGGCGTGAGCCCGCCGTGCACGCTGATGGCCGCGCGCAGCCCCGGCGGGTCGGCCCGCGCCAGATCGAGGGCACACAGTCCGCCAAAGCAGTAGCCGACCACGGCCACGCGCTCCCCGTCGATGGCAGGGTGCTCGACCGCCGCTGCAAGACCCGCCAGCAGGCGACCACGTAGGCACGCTCGATCGGCCATCAGCGGCGCCATCAGGTGGGTGTTGTCACCCAGCTCGTCGCCCCGGACGCCCTTGCCGTAGACATCGAGGGCAAAGCACACATACCCTTGCGCCGCGATCCGCTCTGCAATCCGACGGATCCCCTGGTTCAGACCGCTCCAGTCGTGCGCGAGCAACACCCCCGGGCGCACAGACCCTGGGTCGGGGGGGAACGCGATATACGCCTCGAACGGGTCGTCATCGTGACGGTAGTCGTAGTATGTCGCCGATGGCTGATCCATGAGCCCACGCTAGGCCAAGCATGGCGGAGCGTATTGAAGATTTGGGACACCGACCTCCGCTCATAGATAGAACATCGGTGCATCCTCATCGGATCCACCGAAATACGACGCGAGCACCGACGGGGCACCACGCGCGTAGGCGCTTGGGGTGACTCCCAGGCGCCGGCGCCAGGTCCGAATTTGGTGGGCCTGATCGCTAAAGCCCTGCGTCGGATCACCGCGACCACACTGCGCGGCCCGTACGCTCGACTGGAGCCGCTCGAGATCCATCAGGCGCTTGGGACCAATGCCCAGGTGCGCACGGCACCACCGTCCCAGTTGGCGACGGGAGACCTCGGCGACCGCGGCCGCCTCCTGCACGCTATCGCCCGCTTGCAGCCGCTGGTGCGCGAGACACAGCCGGGCCAGCTCCGCGGGGGCCCTCGTCCGCTCCAGCCGCCCCAGCAACCAGGCGTCCAGCCGAGCCCGCACCACCGCGGGATCCCACCCCGCCCGCAGATCAACGTGGGCCCGGGTCACCGTGGGGCTACCTATCACCGCAGCCAGCTCGACGAGTCGATCGCTCGTGCCCGGGCCGGTGGACGGAAATAGCCGAACCAGACCACGGACCGTGAGCATCGCCATCACGAAGTAGGTGTCGGCCCACGACCGCCAACGACGCGCCACGGTCTGGATACCGAGAAGTGACGCGCTGGGTACGACCGGACCTCCGTCCATGGCGTTGGGGCGCCCGAAGTTGAAGCTGAGCACCGCCCCCGGGTGCGGGCTCGTCCGGATCGGCTGCCCCTCGTACACCCCGAGCAGGTCCTGCACGAACCAATAGCCGGCGACATAAGGCGAGAGCGCGGGCGCGGGCGGAACGACGAGGAACATGGTCATGGCAAGCTCTCCACGACTCTACCGACAATGCGCAACATCGCTACCGTACACCCGAGACAATTCATCTCAATTCATCATTAAGTACACTCAATCATGGCCGGAGTTCGTCATTCACCACACAATTTCTTTTCTCTTCATTTCTCAACATCTCAACCATCCGATCGTCGCAAAGTGTTACTCGCCCCAATTGCATCTGCACAGTCATGATGACATCGCCCCCAAGATCGACACATTCCAAAACAGGACATTTTCGCTATACAGTAAGCCAATATCGGTGCTATGTTCACATCGATCAGCCAATACCCCCCGCTGAGGCACCAGAGGTACGATCCTGCCGCTGTCGTCTCGGACGGGTCATGCCGCCATTGGTCGCCCGTGTCCCACGATGCACCACTTCGGCCCTTCCCTTCCTCAGGAGATACCATCATGAAGCCCTGGACGCACCCCCTCACGACCGCGAGCCTCGTACTCATCGCGCTCACCGCCGACTCCCCGGCGTCGGCCACCGACCCCGCCCCCCCCGGCGGCGATGACCAGGAGATTCCGACCCAGCTCGACAACCCGCCGATCCCCGAGGATCTCGACGGCGCGTGCAGCTTTTGCCGGGTCTTCCCCGTAACGACCACCGCCGCTGATCCACAAGAGGCATCCTTCGAGCTCTACTTTGCCGACGACGGCCATTCGGTGCTGGCGGACATCGAAGTGTTGGTGCTGCTGATGAACGACGAATACCGCACGATCGTGCTCCACGACGTGGAGCTGCTCGAACAGCAGTTCCATGGGTTCGTGCTCAACGCGGGCGTCGACTGGGACTGGGACGACGCGCGCCACGCCTGGGTCAGCGTCTCGTCGGAGCCACTGCCGATCCCGTAGCCAATCCGGTAGTCCTCCTGCTCGGAGCGTCTCATCGCCAGCGTCGATCCTTGTCTTTCTCTACGGTCCTTCGGGGTGCATTGGGCAGTAGGCGGTGGACCAGGTCAGGGAACGAAGAGCCGATAATCGGCGACCGCCCGCTCGGGGAGCCCTTGCTGCCGAGCTCGTCGCAGGGCGTCGCTCATCCAGCGGCCCGGCTCGACCCCCAGCGAGGGCAGGGGCACGATCCCGCCGTAGAGCGCCCGACCCACGAGCGCGGCCTCCGTGCCGTCGACCTGGCGAGTGCTAGCCACCACCGCCTGGGCGCCCGCGCCCAAGAACGCGGCGGCGAGGCTGAACCCCCCGTGGGCCTGACGCTGATCGATGACTCCAGTGGCACACCCCATCAGCACCACGGTTCGCGGGACCCGATCCATCATGAGCACGTCGGGAGCGGTGAACCGACCGAGCTCGCCCAGAGGTATGTACGAGGGCACCGAGGCCGCGCCCCCGGAGTAGGGCGGCCACAGCCGGAGGCGCTCATCGTCCCCATCCCGGCTTCGGGGCACGTCGGTCGCGACCTCGGCATAGTAGGCATGCCCCGCATAGTGGAACAGATCCACACGAGCCAGCTGCCCGACGATCCCCCGGCTCGACAGGTCGCGGGTGCGAACCGACTCGGCGCTCCAGCCCAAGCCCAGCAGGTTGCGACGGACCTCCTCGATCTCTTCGGCGGCCCCCTGGGCCCAATCGTCGGCCAGCAGCAAGGCCCGCCGCGTGTCCGTGTCCTCGCCGAGCCGTTCGGTGGGCCCGATCTCCAGCCCGTAGACCACGGGCACGATCATGGCGAGGGGAACCCGCTCCTCACGAGCGCGATCGCGTACCCAGGGCAGCGCGTGCACGTCGATGGCCATCGCACGGCCCGAGGCGAGCACCCGCACGCGCGACGCCGACGCGACCCGCTCCCGGATCGGCCCCAGCAGCAGCTCGCTGAACCAGACGGGATCGACAGAGTCGGCCACATCGGAGTAGCCGTCGAGCAAGTAGTGCTCGGTGCCCCGACCGTCGACCACCAGCACCCGCAGCGCGTCGTCGTGGGGAACGAGCACCAACAGCAGCTCGCCCACCTGCCGCGCCGAGAGCTCGTCGCAGCGGGGACGACCGACGTGCGAGGCCCCTCCGCGGGACAAGATCTCGAGCGCGAGCTGGTCGAGCTGCTCCCGCGATCGCTTGGCGTCGAACTGGGCCCGCTCGTGCTCGACGGTGGTCAGCCGCTCGGCGTCGTTTTGGGCCCGTTGCTCGAGGGTCCGGCGTAGCTCCTGATAGCGCTCGATCTCTACACGAAGCGACTCGGTCGAGCCCCAGTCGAGCCCGCGCAACACGGTCCCCATCCGGCCCAGGCGGGCCTGGGACTGCCGGGCCACGCACACGGCGGCGTCGAGCTGCCCCTGCTCGACCAGCAGCGACAACAGACGCTGCGTGCCCTCGTCGCGGCCGGCCACCCCAAAGCCCCCGGGCACGCCCAGCGCCACCAATGAAAGCAGCCGATCCAGCTGCTGCTCGCTGCGCTCGTAGGCCCGTCGGGCATGCTCGAGCTCGCCCAGGCGCTCGTAGATCATCCCGCGCACCACCATCGCCTGCCAGCGCACCTCGGGGGTCACGGCGCGCTCCGCCCATGCATCGAGGCGATCGAGGGCCGCCCGTAGCCGCTGGGCATCGACGGGGGCCGCGGTGACCAGCATGGCCCGCACGCGGAGCATCTGCGCTCGGGTTTGCTCGTCGCGGGTCAAGCCCTCGGCCCGTAGCCGGTCCAGGTGCTGCAAGGCTCCGTCCGCGTCGTGCCGCAGCAGGGCGAGCTCGGCCAGGCCCAGCCGCGCGCCCGCGGGCTCGCGGATCCCGTGCAGCGCGCCTTTGGGCGCGTACATCCGCAGGACCTCGCGAAAGTGGGGCTCGGGATCCTCGTGGAGCCGGTGGGCTTGTAAGAGGCGCAGGCCGGCCCGAGCCACGACGTCGAGAGACAGGGCCAGATCGTGGGGTCGCCGGGCCCGCTTCGCCACCTTGCGGGCCACGCCCGCCCAGTAGGCGGCGGCCTCGAAGTAACCCAGCTCGGCGAGCAACGCGGCGTAGGGAGGCAGGGCGTCGAGCTGCAGGCCAATGTCGTCGACCCGGACCGCAAACCGACCCCCGCTTCGATAAAGCCGCGCCGCTTCCACCAGCTTGCCCCGCGTGAGCCGCACGTGCGCCAGGTAGATCGACACCGCCGCGCGACCCAGGGGAAAGCGCTCGGCCATGGGCACGAGGCGCTCGAGCAGCCGCTGCGCGTCGCCGGGGCGCTGGCCGCCGCCGCCCACGTGGAACGACACGGCCATTCCGACCTTGACCGCATCGGACAAAAGACCCTGCGACGAGGCCCGGGCCATCAGCCGCTCGAGCTGCGCGAGCGTGTCCTCGTCATAGCTCTGGACCAGCTGTCGCTCGAGCTCGAGGGTCTGCGCGAGGAAGTCCTCGCGGTGCCGCTGCTGCGACCGGGGCAGCTCGCTTACCACCCGCAGGGGCAACTGCCAGCCCGGGCCCTCGCGCGGATGCACGATGACCGCGCGCAGACCGGGCTCGGCCAGGGCCAACCGATACCCCTGGCCAAACTCTTCATCCCGGGTGTAGGTGCCCGTCAAGCTCCAGTCGCCATCCCCGAAGACGGTGACGGTGGGCGCGTGCTCGCGGTTGTGCTCGACCCACAGCCGCAGCTCGGTCCCCGGCGTATAGACGCACTGGATCTCCGCCTCGGGGGTCTCGATCACGGCCTCGCAGCCGGCATACTCGACCCGCACGTGCGGCGGGGGGATCCGCCCCGGGGGCGGCGTGTCCCGTCGGACGACCGGACGCGAGAAGATCTCCTCTGCGGTGACACAGCGGGCGTCGTCCTCGTCGGGGCAGCCGCCCACGCTCCGCACGCAGGCCAGGGCCACGGCCATCACCACGGCCACGGCCGCGGCCGCGGCCGGGAGCGCTCGCCCGATCACCCACCAAAACCGCGCCACCGCTCGCTCATCTCACGACGCAGAGCGTGGCCTGGACGGCGGTGTATCCGGGATGCTGCCCGGGCGGGGCATCGATCAGCGCCAGGGGATCGAGCGGGGCGCCGGCCTGGGCGACGAAGAAGGTGACGGTCCACCGACCCGGCTCGAGGTCGAGCACGGCCCCGGGCGCGACCGACAAGACTCCCTCGCGGCCGATCTCCCAGTCGACCGACAGCCAACGCAGGGCTTTCTCGGCCGACCGGGCGAGCACGGCGACCTCGACCTCGGCGTGGAATTGCTCGCTGGGTCGCAAGCGTAGGGCGAGGGGATCGCCGACCCGGAGCTGCTGGTCGCAGCCGGCGGGGGGGGTGGCCGAACCGTCGCGGTTGGGGCCGACGTAGCGACCGAGCCAGCCGATCTGGTAGCTCGGCAAGGACGCTACTGGGTCCGCTCGGTCTGACGGCGGGGTGGGACGAGACCCCGACCACGTCAGCACGACCGCCGCGGCGGCCACCAACCCCCCGCCGGCCCAAGTCCACCACGGGCGTCGGCGTCGACCGCCACGCTCGTCTGTGCCCTCGAGCGGCGCGGCGGGCTCGTCGGCACCCGCGCGCTCCTCCGCGGACACGTCCGACGATACCGTCGGGGGCGAGAAGTACCGGTCAATCAGATAGGGCAGGATCGGATCGGCGTGGTTGGGCGTGGCCGCGACGGCCTCCGCCCCCGTGACCGGCCGAGGGCGGCGGAGCATCACCACGTTATCGGCCCTTGGGCACGATGACTCTGTGCGGCCGCCTTTGCGTACGGGGCGGGCCCGCTCGCTGAGCATGAAGGCGAGCAGATCATCGAGCCCATGAGTCTGTGGTGAGGTCTTCATCATCGTTCACCCCTCGATCGCCATGCTCGCCATCATGACGAGCAACGCGAGCAACGCCTGGGCCGCCGTTCTATCTCCCGATAGTGCTCCGGATGGTGCTCCGGATGGTGGCGGGATCCGTTCCAGCAGCACCTCTTGTTTGATCGACTGGAGCCTGGTGAGGATCCGTTTCTTGCGCTGCGCGATGGTGTTCTCCTTGACTCCCAATTCTTGGGCCAGATCCCGACAGGTCCGGCCATGCAGCAGCACCTCGACCAGCACTACATAGAAATCCTTGCTCAGCTGGGCCGCAGCCTCGTCGATCAGCCGACACAGGAACTGGCTTTGAACCAGGTCGGCGACGAACTCGAAGGCGCGATCGTCGACGAGCTGCTCGTCGGTGAGCGTCTCGAGGGCTTCACCCATGGTCCGCATCCGCCGTAGCCGCAGGACGGCCAGCGCCTCGTAGAACGCGATGTAGGTCAAAAAGGCCCCGAACGCGCTGCGCCCCGCGTCGTAGGTCCGTAGGCGGCGGCGATCCTCATCGAGCAGCCGGCACCAGACCTCTTGGCAGACCTCGTGGGCATCGCCCTCGCGACCGTTACGCCGCACCGCCCGCCCCACGGCGCGCGACACATAGGGCTGGTAGTGGTGATAGAGGTGCTCGAAGGCTTTACGAGTCTCGCCCCGATGGAGCGGCCCGTTGAGCGCGCGATCGATGGTCTGAGCGGGAAGTTCCTGCATGGAGATCCGCGGGTCGTGCCCGACCGGTGCGCCACGAGCCGGAGCCACTACGAGACGAGGGACGCGGTCGAAGGACCGTCCCCTCCATACTAATTCGGGTGCGGCCCTTCGAAGTATGACGACCTTTTTTTGTGAAAATTCACACAAAATGCGGAAAACGCGAGGTTCTCGGGTCCAACCCGTCCGGCAGGTGTGGGGGTCGTCTCCTTTGGTGAGGGTCCGGGGTGACGGCGGAGATCGGAGACAGGACGTGGGGCGCCGCCGCTTCGCTCCCCATTGACGCGGCGGCGCCCGATCGGACTCGCCTAAAAGGTTGCGGTGGTGCTGACGACGGTGGGCAGATCCGAGCCACCGGGCGGTAGGGCTGCGCAGAACCCGGTGTACCCCTTGGTGAGACCAGCCGGGATGATGTGCTGCCAGTCGTGCTCGGGGTCGACGGTGATCGTGCCGGTGTCGGCGGACAGCACCCCGTTCCAGCTCTCGGTGATCGTCGCGCCGGCCAGGTCGACGTCGACCGACCAGTCGGAGGTGGGCCGGGGGGTGTTGTTGGTCACCCGCAGCGTGACGCAGTAGCCACCGTTCCACTCGGTGGTGACCTCGAACCCGGCGAGGATCCCGGGCCGGACGTCGACGGTGACGCTGTCTTGGACCGTGCCGTTGCGGGCGACGAGCGTGGCCTTGCCATCCCCGGTCGCCGTGAGCACGCCGTCGCTGGAGACGGTGAAGACGGTGGGATCGGAGCTGATGTACTCGGTGCCCGCGGAGGCGGAGGTCAAGCCGCGCTCGATCCCGTCGTCGTACAGGCCCACGACATCGACCGATCGGGTGTCGCCCACCCCGAACAGGTAGGGGTTGCGATTGAGGATGTGCAAGGACAGCAGGACGGCGTCGGGGGTGGCGCCCAGGTCGATCCCCTCGGACGACAAGAAGTCTCCGCTGGCGGTGAACCCGAAGGCCTGGATCCCCAGGTCGCCGGAGACCTCGAGCGGCACGGGCATGTCGAGCACCACGGGGAAGGTGGGACTTACGAGGAACTCCACCGAGTACCGGCTGACCACAAACAGCTCGGTGATCTGCTCGGCCACGTCCAGGCCCACCGAGACCTCCACGCTGCCGCCGGGGGTGACCGTAAAGCCGTCGGTGGGGGACAAGATCGTCAGGCCGTACGACTCGACGGACAGGGCGACCGGGCCGGCCGCTGGAGCGGCTGGAGGCGGCGGCGGAGCGAGCGGGGCCAGGCCGCCCGGAGCAGGGAACAAGCCGAACTCGGCGCTACCGACCGGCGTGCCGAGCAGCTCGATGATCCGGTCCGAGTAGAGCGTGCTCCCGGGGACCCGATAGGTGACGCTCTCCAGGTTGTTGTCGCCGAGGCTGGTGAAGTGACTATCGAACGTAGTCATGGCGCTCACCGCCATCAGATCGAGCCCCCCAGCCTGGCTACTGACCTCGGAGACCATGTCGTGCTGCTCGGAGAACACCTGGCTACTGGGCCCGAACACGAAGTCGCGGCGCGCCAGTCCGGACGCACCGAAGAGATCGGGGTGGTAGCTCTGGATGTGGTTGTAGAGGAAGACTCTCTCGGTGCTGCTCCACGCGGGGTTGTTATTACCGGGAACGGGGGTGTTGGGGATCGACAGCCCGCCGCTACCCACGATCGCGTGGCTGGGCACGGTGGTCGCCAGCAGATCGTCGAAAATAGGCTGACCGACCTGCATGTCGGCGAGTGCACTAGCTCCGCTGGGCACGGGCGTGCCGGTGGCCGCCAGGGAGTTGAAGATGTTGTTGACGGTGAACGCGTTGCGGTTTTCCTCGGCCCAGCCCAGCGCGGCGATCCCCGCGGTCGCGAAGTCCGACCCCAGGTGCGGCGTGTTGAGGGTGATGAACTTGTGGACGAAGCCTTGCTCGAAGTTCTCGGGTACGAGGTTGTTCTCGTCGTCGAGGTGGAGGCGCGCGAGCAACCCTCCGGAGCCGTGGGCCACCAGGTCGACCTGAGCCCCGGCGATCCCCTGGGCGTCTTGGGCCGCGCGCACGTCGACGATGGCCCCCGCGATCGCGCCCAGGGACGCCGGGTCGGTCAGGGGGGCGGTGCTGTCGTAGTCGACCTCATGGACGGAGAAGCGCGGATCCTCGATCAAGGACATTTGCCAGTCGAACTGCACCTTGGTGTCGCCCCAAAGGCCGTGCACCAGGACCACGGGGGGCCGATGGATCGTCAGCTCCTGCACGTCTTGGAAGGGGGAGTCGAGGGGATCGGTCGGCGTATACGAGGCCCGGATGTTGACCGGGCGCGTGGTGAGATCACCGTCGGTCCCCCGATCGAAGTCGACCGGCGCCGTGTAGGCGGCCACCGCGTAGTACTCACCGGCGGCGGTCTCGATGGAGTTCACGATCACCGTGTCTCCCGGGGCAGCGTTGAGGGCCCCCACGCCGCCGTCTTGCGGGAAGGTGCCTCCCTCGAGCGCGTACTCCACCGAGCCGGGACCCGGCAAGCGGGTGCGCAGCAGGATCTGGGTCACGCCGTCGGCCACGACCCCGCGGATCCGCTCCCCGGCCTGGCGCAACAGCTCGATGTCGGAGACCAGCGAGCCATCGGCCAGGACCAGCTGGGGCTCGGTGGAGGAGGGCTCGGGCGGGTTGAGCGACAGATGCTCCATCGCCTGGATCCGCAGGTTGTCCAGGACAACCGCCGAGTCGAACAGCCCGTCGCCCAGATCGCGGATCTCGAAGACCAGGGTCCAGCTGCCGGTGGAGGGCAAGTCGTACTCGACCGTCTGAAAGCCGGTGATCCCCGCGTCGGGCAAGGCGCCGCCGGCGTCGAACTGCGAGTCGACGCCGCTGGGATCTTCGGTGAAGATGTCGAAGTGGGTCCCGCCCGCCAGCGCAGCGGAGACGTCGAAGAAGTAGTGAGGGTTTTCCTCGGCCAGGTTGACCGAGGCCGACGCGATCTCGTGCGCCATCCCGTCGGGGTCGACCAGCGTGGCGGTGAAGGTATCGTTGTAAACGCTGCCCACAAAGTCCGGGGACTCGGCACTGAGGAAATTGAAGTCGAACGACAGCCGGTTGAAGCCCTCGGGGATCTCCAAGCCGACCTCCAAGGTCACCACGTCGCCGGCCGCCCCGCCGCCCCCCATGTCCGTGCCGGGCTCGGGAGTGGTGCCGATGACGCCCGTGCTCAGGACCGCGAGGGAGTCGCCGCGTCGCGGCTCGATCACCCCCCACTGTTCGAACATGGCGACCGAGACATCATCGCCCTGGAGGGTGGAGCTGCGCAGGAACTGGCCGGGCAGATCGATGGCGTCGACCAGCTGATCGGCGTTGGCCGGGGCGGCCGCGGCCGCGGCCGGGTCGACCAGGTAGAGCCCGCTTTGGGACAGCCGCTGGCGCTCGTCGAGCTCGGCCTCATCGGTGGGCTCGTCGGTGTCCTCGTCGAGGGCCAGGGCTTGTCCCGAAGGATCCTGGCAGGAGGCAACGAGCAGGCCGCTCCCGGCCATCAAGAAGGAGGCGAGCTTGGTGACGAACAGATCCTTGCGTTGACGCGGCATGACGAATTCCCAGTAGCGAGTTCCCAGTAGCGAGTTTTCCGGTGACGAGATCCGGGACAAAGACCGCCCGCTCGCCGGACCTCCGGCGAGCGGGCGCAACGTGAGGCGACCCGAAGATCTCAGGGCATGGCCCTACTTGTTACGGAGCGGAGACAGCTGATAGTCGCGGTGCCAACGCTTGGGGAGGCGATCGAGCACGTCGCCCTGCGTGGGCGCGGCCAGGGCGATCGACTCGTACTTGCTCTGCACCTGGCCGTCGCCGACCAAGAAGCCGTTGGCGTAGACCAGGGTCGAGTCCTCGAGGCCGAGCGCGGCCTTCTCCATCGTGGTGCCGAGCTTGACGTTGTAGACCTTGCCCCCGAAGGCCTCGCGCTCCACCTGGCGCAGCGCGCTTACGCCATCGACGGTGAGGACCAGATCCCCCTCGCGCAGCTCCTTGGCGAGCACGATCCCACGATCCGGGGTCTTGACCGGGTGCATCGAGGTCATGAGCACCGAGTGCCCAAGCTCGTCCTCCAGGCGAACCATGGGCTCGGTCTCGAAGCCGATGGCGGTGTCGGTGACCGTCAGCCCCTTGGCCCCGTCGTGCAGCGAGTTGAACACGTGATCGCCGGACGCGACCTGCTCCACGGGGACCATGCTGCCGTCGGCCATCTGCAGCAGGGTGCCGGCGGCCAGGCAGCTGTTGGTGACCTTGATGTCGTCGTAGACGAACGAAGGGTTGAACTGGGTGGGGTTGTTGGTCAGCGTCTTGGAGATCCAGTAGTAAAGGTCGTTGACCGTGTCGACCACCGGCAGCTGCAGCCGCATGGTCAGGTACACGATGTCCTGGACCTGGCGGCAGCCATCATCGAAGAACGCCGCGTTGGCGTCGGTCATGTTCCACGTGAGGGTCTTTTGGTCGGGGGACAGCGTGGTGTTGTCCCAGAACACCTGCATGCTCGACACCAGCGCGCCGTCGGACGCCACGTCACAGCCGCCGCCGGCCTGCGTCAGCAGCAGCTTGATGTAGCCAGAGCGAGGGTTTCCGATCCCCGCGGCCAGATCGGCCTTGATGGTGTCGATCGCGTCCGCGCTGAACACGTGATCCGCGCTGGTGATGTGGACCGAGCCCTGGAGCGGAACCTTGACCGACTGTGTGTTGCCGGTCAGATCATAGTCACAGTCGCCGGTCCAGACTCGGTTGAGGCAGATACTGACGATGCCGTCGTTGTTCGCGACGTCGGTGGGCGCGGTGACATTTTGGATCACGAGCGTGGGCGGGGTAGGCCGCGTGAAGGGCTGCGCGCTCGCCAGGCCGGTCTCGGTGTAGACGTAGGAGAACGTAAAGTCGACGCCGTTGTCCTCCATCTTGTAGGTGTCGACCAAGTAGGCGTCCCGCTCGCTCTGGGTCAGATCGGCGCCGGTCTGCACGTTGGCGTTGGTCCCCTCGCCAAACTCCTCCACGACGTTGGGCAGGGCCACCGGGAGCCCGTCGGCGTCGTAGTAGCCGACGTCGACGTAGGTATAGAAGGTGCCCTCGGGGAAGGTGGAGCTCGCGACCGCCTCGCCGACCTCTCCGTCGACCGACGCCCCGCTGATGAAGTGCTCCTCGGTGCGCCCCTCGCCGGCGTCGCGGAAGCTCGTGGTGGGCAACAGTCCCCGGCCATAGCCGAGCTGGACGTGATCCTCGCGGGTGCGCTCGATCGTGGCGAAGAGGTTCGGCGCGTTGGCGGGGGTCTTGCCGCTGAGCTTGACCCGGGCCATGATCAGCCGATAAAGCTGTGGATCGGCGAGGTTGAGGCGCACCGCGCGATCGGGCGTGGCCAGCTCGCGCACGTACGCCAGATCCTGCCGGTAGTGCTCACGCTCGACCGCGGTGAGATTGCCGTAGTCGCCCACGACCAACCGGGTCCCTTCCTCGACCTCGAGGGCGTCCTTGGGAATGTCTTCGGTCTCGGCCTCGCTACAGGAGACGGCCGTACTCGACGCGAGGACGAGCCCCATGATCCATGCACTCTTGCTCAGCTTCTTCATGTACTCTTGTCCTTTGCCCGAGGTCTCCATGACCTGACGAAACACCGGCGCCGCGCCTCCCAAACCACTGGCAGCACAGCGACGACGATCGAACCCCGATGTCACGACCAGGCCGATTGCGACCGTCGGCATGCGGCGGGCAGGCGACCGCCTACCTCGACACACGTCGATCGCGATGGCCCTTTGGCGACAGGGCGATGAAGACTCTTCGATTAACCAATGAGGGTGCTCGGCGACGTTTCGTACATGAAACCTTCAAGAGTATTCTCACATCACCAACCCGGCCGCGCGGACGCCGTCCAGACACCCGAGCACGCCGTTCTACGTCCGTTCCTCCCGGGTACCGCTTGGGCAAGACCGAGGCCGGGCGCGACTGCGTCGCGCATCCCCAGCCGCTCTTGGCATCGACAGCCAGCCGGGCGCGACTGCGTCGCGCATTCCCGGCCGGCCTCGGCATCGAGATCTAGCTCAGCGCCAGCCGAGATCGTCGCAGCCCACCACCGAGCGCGGGCGCGGGGCGGGGCCCCCTGGGCCGATCACCGGCTGCACGACGGGACCCAGCCAGCTCCCGACGATGGCGTGCAGCGGATCGGACACGCACGCGGCCCGGCCCTGCTCGGGCGAGGGCGTCACGGCCATACGGAAGGCGGGGCAGGTCTCGATGATCCTCATGGCGGCGTCGTCGTCGGGACAGTGAGTGGGCCGGATACCACGACCGATCGAAGAAAAACGATGCCGGCCCACCGGCGGAGGCTCACACGCTCGCCCAGGCCCGTATCCGACGCTCCCAGGGCCCTTTGCTGGGCTCCTTGGACCCCCATCGCCCGCCAGGGCCCGACCCCCCCGACCGACCGAACAGACGCGCTACCCTCCGGTCGATGGAGACCATCATCCCCGAGGCGCTGGCCGAGTACGTCGAATCTCACAGCGCGCCCGAGCCCGAGCTCCTGACGCGGCTGTGCGACGAGACCCAGGCCAACCTCGCCATGCCCCAGATGCAGGTGGGCCGGGTGGAGGGGGCGTTGCTCAAGCTGCTCGTGCTGATCTCGGGGGCCACGCGCGTGCTCGAGGTGGGGACGTTTAGCGGATACTCCGCGCTGAGCATGGCCAGCGGCCTGCCCGACAACGGTCGGCTGATCACGTGCGACATCGACCCGGTGGCCACCGCCATGGCCCAGCGCTACTTCGCAAAGAGCCCCCACGGGCACAAGATCGAGCTGCGCCTGGGGCCGGCCATCGAGACGATCCGCGAGCTGGCCGGCGCCGGGCAGCGCTTCGATCTCCTGTTCCTCGACGCGGACAAGGAGCGCTACGTCGAATACTACGAGGCCGCCCTGCCCATGCTGCCCGCCGGCGGCCTGGTGGTGGCCGACAATACGCTGTGGAGCGGCCGCGTGCTCGAGCCGCAAAAAGCCAGCGACCACGGGATCGTCCGCTTCAACGCCCACGTGGCCGCAGACGACCGGGTCGAGCACGTGCTGCTTTCGGTGCGCGACGGGGTGATGCTGGCACGCAAGCGCTAGGCGCCCTCGGCCATGCGCACGCCCTCAGGGCTCTCGGTAGACCAGCACGTCACAGATCGGCCCCGAGCCCACGCCTTCTTGCGCGGTGATGAGGATCCGCATGTCGGCCCCGCTCCCGGTGCTCGTAATCCCACCGGAGAACCCCTCATATTCGGGGGGCAGCTCGGTCACCGACAACGGCATGAGTTCGGCGGTCAAGCTGATGATGGAGCGCGTAGGCATCTCGAAGTCGGTCGAGCTGACGTAAAGGAGGCCATTGTCGGCCAGCGTGATGTAGACGGCATCCGACAGCTCCACCGGGCCCGCAATGACCGTGCCGGCCGCGTCGTACTTGCGCAGCTGCACCGGATCGCCGCTGACGACGGGGTTGGAGGAGGTCGACGCCAGCACATAGTAGTTCTGGTCTTCGTCCACGGCCACGTCCAGCGGCGTATCGTGCACGGGGAGCGACTCGATCAGGGCACCATCGGCACGCGCCAGCCGGTGGATGCTGCCCCCCGTCGCCGCACCATCACACACATAGACGTGTTCGGTGCCGTCGACGGTCGCGTGCGTGAGCCCCAAGAGCAGGGCGTCGGGCATGAGTATGCCGTTGGCGCCCCATAGCGGCGCGCCGGTGGTGCCGTCCCACTTCATCAACGACTCCCCCACCGTGCTACCCCCTCGACTGACGATCACGTCTCCATTGCCATCGACCGAGAGATCGGTGCCGAAGCTGGTCGTGAAGCTCGCGGCGACCAACGTCTCGAGGACCATGCCATCGTAGCGCTCGAGATCGTCCTGGTTGTAGTTCCACAGGAACACGTTACCGAGCGAGTCGACGTCCATGCCCTTGGTCGCGACCACCGCATTGGTATCGAGGATGCTCTCGAGCTCGAGGCTCCCCAGCGGTGGATCCTCGGTATCCCCGGTGCTTGGGGTGTCTGCGGTCCCCGAGTCGTCGCTCGTCGTCGTCCCGGTCGGGTCGACTGGCCCATCCCCGCTGGTGTCGACACCGGTCTCGACGCTGGTCTCGATGCCGGTCTGAGCCCCACTGCTCGAGTCAACTCCGCCGCTGCTCGTTGGCACGCTGGGCTGCGACCCGGTGCTGGGTCCAACCTCGCCGGCGGTCTGCGCTTCGTCGCCGGCGGTGCACGCGGCCGGCGGCATGAGCGGCATGAGCATCATCAGCAGGGAAGCGCATCGCGAACGGGCCATGGCCCAAACTATGGATCACCGCCCTCACGCTCGGGAGCACACAGATTCAACCTATTGATTTTGTTTACGAAAAAAGCCAGCCATCACCACGGGACCCCGCCATCCGCTCCGCACCCTTCGTCGGTTCTCGCTCCCCTCGCTCCCTTCGATGGTTCAGTCTTCCGAGAATTCGCCGACACAAAGCTCGCCCCCCGGTATCCGAGTCCGGTGCTCGTGTTCATCTTCGATGATCCCCGAGGCATAGACTTTCCATCGACCATTCACCTTGATGCTGATCAGATAGTAGACGAAGAAGGCCTTGCCTCGACCCTTTGCCATCGCCTCCCCCGCGCTCTGGATGCCGATATCATTGGGGGAATACGTCCCATAGGGGATTCGGCACAAAACGGCCCCGCCTATATCCGACCGCCTCCGCAGCGACCTTCCGTTGGCATCGTGATAGAAGCGCAGCTGATTGTCGTTACCTCGGTTGACCTGAAGCGCACATCCATTCATCCCCCCGGTGACGACAACGGTGCCGTTGGCGGATCCGCGAGGGACGGAGCACTCACCCACTCCCCCTTCGCCCTCGGAGCGATACGGAAAGTAGTAGTGATTGATGGGTCCGTGATTGACGGTCGGCGTGGTAGTGAGCGCGTAGCTGCCGTCCCCGATCTTGGTGCACCGCAGGCCACATGCCCCTCCCCGGTAAGAGCCACAGAAGCACTCGTCTCTGACAACGAACAGGTACTGGCCCATCGTCGTCTCGGGGCTGATGCGGAGACGGTCGAGGATCTCCGGCGCGTCACCGCGGCGAAAGGAAAGGGATTGACTGAGAGATTGGAGCATGACGTTCTCATTTCGTTCGAGCAACGGGTGTCTTGATGGGCCGTGACCGCGCGTTCTGTACGCGGCGAGTCGGCCAGCCGGACGTCGACCACGTGAGCGAGCGAGTCCTGCAATCAAAAGGCAATGGGACTCATGGCGTGAAGACGCCGACCCAGATATCTCTGGCATCGGTGCCGAGATTGAGCCCCCCGGCTACGGCGATCGTGTCGTTGGGGCCGATCGCGACGCTCCGGCCGTGGTTGGTGCCGACTTCGCCGACGGCAATGCTCTGGCTCCACCAGACATCGCCGGTCGGATCGTACTTGCGCAGCATGGCCCTGCGTACCTCACCCTCGCGCTCGCCTCCGGTGATCACGACGTCGTCGACGGAGTCCACCGCAATCCCGTAGCAAAGCGCACCTTGTTCCGCTGCGCCGAGATACTCGTCGGCCCACACGAGGGCCCCGCGATCGTCGTAGCGGCGCACGAGCACGTGCCACGGGTAGTCCTCGGCGACCTCGTAGCCACAAACGACCACATCGTCGTCACCGACGACCGCGACCGCGGTATAGAAGTCGTTGAGGCTGGCGCCCCCGTTGTAGGTACGCGTCCACAGGATGTTGCCGTCGTTGTCGTATTTGGCGAGCCACGCGTTGATCCCCTCGCCGAAGCTCCCCTTCTCGTGCCCCGCGACATATAGGTTCCCGGCGGGCGAGCTAGCGACCCCCTCGATCATTTCGTTGCCCCCCTCGCTCCCCGAGTGGGTCCGCGTCCAAAGGACATCACCGTCGGGCGAATACTTGCGCAGCAGCGCGTCGGCGGCCTCCCCCACCACGTTGTGATGTCCCACCGCGACGATGTTCCCCTCGGCGTCGAGGCTCACCGAATGGAACACGTCGTGGCCGCTGCTCGGGCCGTCGTAGGTGCGTGTCCACTGTTCGGCCCCATCCAGATCATAGCGACGGATCCACGCGTCGACCCCCGCGCTCGGCGTGCTCTCGTAGCCGGCGGCGTAGAGGCTCCCTTGACCGTCGAGCACGAGGCCCTGCACCTCGTCGTTGCCGCCGCCGGCCCCCATATGGGCCCGGATCCACCGTGACTGACCCTCGGCGGAATAACGGCCCACCCAGCCATCGCGGGCCATCGCCATGTCGGTGCTATAGCCGGCGACGTAGACGGTACCGTCCGCGGCGACGACGTTGGTCATGGCTTGTTCGATGAGGTTGAATCCGCTGCCGACGCTGTCGTGCCATAGCAGCGTCCCCGAGAGCTGGCAGTCCGCGTTGCAGCCGTCCGCGTTCGTCTGATTGCCGTCATCACACTCTTCACCAACGTCCCACGTGCCATCGCCACAGCCCGTCGGGCCCGGGCCATCGCTCGAATCGTCGCCGTCCGACGCTTCGGTGGTGAGCAGATCGTCGGAGGCCGCCGAGGCCACCTGAACCGAACCCGTGCTCGACTCCATCCCGACATCTCGGTCCGGACTATCGGGCCGACCCGCTCCCGTCGCACACCCCGCGACGACGCACCCGAGCATGCTCATCGATAGGATCGGGCACGCTCGCGCTCGCGTATGAAGATCGGAAGTCGTCGCGACATCGTCACCTCGGGCACGGCCTCGACGAGCAGCAACGATGTGGGGATGCTCATGCGTTTCCATGATGATGCGCTCTGATGGGCTCTCGCGGAGATCCGGTGGGTGGGTGGACAAATGAGTCGACAGATCGAAGGAACACAAGGGACGAACCCACAAGTAGATACAACAACCACACGATGACACATAGTAAGACTTTGTCCCCAATTTTTTAAAGCGGTGGAACCCCGCGTACGACGGCCTACGAAGTTCCGGCCGGATCTGATTGTGCATAGTCCAGGAACGGGTCATCGAGAACTCGACCGTCGACCACGAGATACGACCCGACGACGAGCAAAGTCGACCACCACGCCTCGACAAGTCGTGCACATGGTCGACCCAAAAGCGCATGATCCTCCTACGGTCCTCCTCGAACAGATCGTGCTGCGCCTGGCCCAGAACGCCGGTGAGATCCACCGCGCTACGCTCGGGCCGCGGGCGCCCGAGCCGATCGGGTCGGCATCACTCCCCGTCGACGTAGTCGGGATCGGTCGCGCCGTCGTAGGGCAGCAAGTGGCACTCGAAGCCCACCCCTTCCCGGGGTGACGCCCACCGTAGGGTCCCGTAGAGGTGACCCGGCTCCCACGAGGCTCGATCCTTAGCGTGAGGAAGGGTCCGAGAGCCTCGGGTCTTGCCGTGACATGAGTCCATGCTCGACCTCCATGACCTCAGTAGATCGATGACCATCTTTGTCTCAGGGTTTTTTTACGAGTTGGACTACGGTGACGACCACGCGACGAAGATGTACGCGGGAGTGAGCAGCCCGACCAACGACAGCGACGAACTCGGCGCTCACCATGACCACGACCGATGAGTCTACCTCGCCCATCGTGGCCGCCGGCTCCGCTCCCCGAGCAGAAGGACCCATGGAGCCTAAAAACCGCGTTCTTCGGGCATCTGCACAATTCCCGAGACATACACAACCCCTGAGCAACATGACGGGGCACCGCGACGATGCCCAGGCGACCGGCGTGCTCCCGTCACCTGTCGGTATGCGGTCGACCGTCGTCTACCACGAGCGCTTCATCACCGGCGAGCGGCTCGCCCGCCCTCGTTCACGCCCCCGCCCCATGCAAGAACAGATCGACCAGTGACTCGATGTAGCTGCGGCCGACCTTCTTGCCCATGACTGCGATCCGCCACGTCAGCGCGCCCGAGAGCATGTCGGCGGCGGGGCCGACCTTGACCCCCGGCCGCAGCTCACGCGATCGGATCCCGCGGCTTATCAGCTCACGCAGCAACGCCTGGCCCTCGCCCAGGAAATGATCGCGCACCTTGGCGAGATCGGAGCTCGTGGCCGCTCGATCGGCCAGGGCAATCATAGAGATCGACAGCTTGTCGTCGATGAGCACCCGACGGAATGACTCGATCTCGTTGATGAGATCGGTCCGCAGATCCCCGGTCACCTCCCCGTGAGGGAGTCCGCCGAGGTGGAGGAACGCCGCCCGCAATAGATCGTCCGTGTGCGGCCAGTGCTTGTAGAGGGTAGCCTTGGCGTAGCCCGACGCCGCCGCGACGTTGGCGTGGGTGACCTGATCCCAGCCCTGCGCGAGCAACAGCTCCCCGGCGACGCGCCCGACGTCGGCATGCGTACGTCGTACCCGCGGGTCAATTCGTGCTTGGCGTCCCACGGAGCCCCCGTAGCGTACCACCCAGAAGGATCTACGGGTCAACTAGTGGACAAATCGTTCATTAGTGGTCAGATTGCCCTCAAACGTTCTCAGTGTCAATCACACGGAGGGAAGACGGTGGTACCGGAAAAATTCACAGAGCCCGGCAGCGGGGCCGATCTTCGGGCCGCACGCCGGCGGCACTTCCAGCGAACGATCCGCGTCGGGCTGTTCACGGCCATGGTGGCCTTCGCCACCCAGACGGTGTTCCGCGTGCTGCGGTGGGTGTACCGCCGCCGCATTCGCCGCGGACAGACGGTGTGGCTCGACGATCTATGGGGCCCGCCCCCCACGCAGACCTTCGAAACACTGCCGGCGGTCCCGGGCAACATCACGCCCCGGTCGGGCAAGCACAAGCAGGCCCAGCACATGAAGGTCCCCTACCCCTCCACGGACTACGCGTTCGGCTACAAGAGCCCGCCGGTCTCGGGCAACGTCATCAACGGTCGGGGCGAGACGAAGCCTCGACGCGCCCAGTTCGTGTTCTTTGGCGACGGGTACCAGCGCGCCTGGGGCAAGCTCGACTGGTTCTTTCAGGTGATGGAGCCCAGCCGGGTCCACCGGATCATCACCCGCCTGTTTTGGCAGGATCGCCGCCGCGTCGGCCGGTGGCCCCCCAAAAGACCGCGCCGATCGATCCGGTCCAGGCGTCCGCGATGGTCAAGCAGATCGCCCGGGAGGCCGGCGCGAGCCTGGTGGGGATCACCCGCCTGGCCGAGCACATGCGCTACCACAACTTCGACATGCCCTTTGCCCACGCGATCGCCATCGGGATTCCGATGGAGCGAGAGACGATGGTGCACACCCCCAGCGATCGCTCGGTCCAGGAGATCATGCGCGCCTACACCGATGCCAACCGGATCGCGATCGCGGTCGCGGAGCACATCCGCTCGCTGGGCTGGCCCGCCCGCGCATCGACCAACATCTCGCCGGACGCCACCGAAGTGCTGCACGTTCCTATCGCGCTGGCTGCGGGCCTGGGGCAGCTGGGCAAGCACGGCTCGATGATCACCGCCGAGCACGGATCGAACGTACGGCTGGCCGTGGTCTTGACCGATCTGCCGCTGCATAACGACCAGCCCCGGGACATCGGCGTCGACGATTTTTGTGCAAAGTGTCGGATCTGCGAACAAAACTGCCCGCCCAAGGCGATCTCGCCCCACAAGCAGATCGTGCGGGGCGTGGAGAAGTGGTACGTCGACTTCGACGCGTGCGCGCCCTACTTTGCCAAGACGGCGGGCTGCGGGATCTGTATCCACGCGTGCCCGTGGAGCGAGCCGGGACGGGGGTTCGTGCTCTCGGAGCGGCTGCTGGCGCGCCGCCAGCCCCATCGCCAGCCCCACCGCCAGACCCACCGCCAGACCCACCGCAAGTCGGCCTGAACCGCCCGGCACGACCAAAGACGGGCAACCGGGGTCCCCGGGGCTCGATGCCGGAGCCGATCCCGCCGTGCATCTCCCGGGAAAAAGCGCGCTAGACTCCCGGCCGTGAGCGGACAGGTCGCCCCGACGTCGCCTTCGGGTTCTGCCTCCGACCCCGCGGCGCTGCGCGAGGTGCTGGCGGCGGTCTCGGCGGTGGTGCGAGGCAAGGACGAGGTGATCGAGCAGGTGCTGGTGTCACTGCTCGCGGGGGGCCACGTGCTGCTGGAGGATCTGCCCGGGGTCGGCAAGAGCACGCTGGCACGAGCGATGGCCGCGGCCCTCGGCGCGGAGCTGTCGCGGGTGCAGTTCACCTCGGATCTGCTGCCGGCGGACATCCTCGGGGTCAGCGTGTGGCGATCCAAGTCCGAGGCGTTCGAGTTTCGACCGGGGCCGATCTTCTCGCACATCGTGCTGGCCGACGAGGTCAACCGCGCCCCGCCGCGCACCCAGAGCGCTCTACTCGAAGCGATGGGCGAAGGCCAAGTGTCGGTCGAAGGCACCACGCGCGCCCTGCCCCACCCCTTCTTGGTGATCGCGACCCAAAACCCCAGCGAGCACCACGGCACCTACCCGCTGCCCGAGTCGCAGCGTGATCGCTTCGCCCTGCGCATCACGCTGGGCTACGCCGACGCGCAGGTGGAGGCCGAGCTGCTCGTCGCGGGTGCATCGGTCGGGCGGATCACCACCCCGCCCGTCGCGTCGCTTCACGCGGTGCAGCAGGCCCAGGCCGCGGCCGCCCAGCTCCACCTGCACCCGGATCTGGCCGCCTATGCCCAAAACGTGGTGCAGGCCACCCGCGAGCACGAGGATCTGTCGCAGGGGGTGAGCACCCGAGGCGCGCTGGCCTGGGTGGCCACCGCCCGCGCCCGCGCCTGGCTGGCTGGTCGAGACCACGTGAGCCTCGATGATCTTCAGCAACTGGCCGTAGCGGCGCTCGCCCACCGGCTGGTGCCGCGGGCGACCACGGGCACCACCGACGACACGGCCAGCGCCGACACCGTGCGGGAGATCCTGGCCCGCATCCCGGTTCCCCGGTGAACGAGGCGGTCCCCCCCGTGCCGCGACGGCGCCGTCGCGGGCTGCGACGCTGGCTGTCGGCCCGCGGGCGTCGGCTGGAGATCACCCGCTCGGGCTGGCTGTTCATCCTGCTGACGCTGGCGGTGGGCTTTGCCGCGATCAACTCCGGGGCCAACCTGCTGCACGCGATCTTCGGGGCCCAGATGGCGCTGATCCTGGGCAGCGGCGTGCTCAGCGAGTCGACCCTGCGCCGGGTCTCGGTGCGCCGGCTCCTGACCGGGGCCCTGCACGCCGACGAGCCAGGACCGATGGTGGTGGAGCTGCGCAACACCGATCCGCGCCGTGACGTGCTGGCGGTCAGCGTGGAGGATGACGACGACTACGAAAACCCCGGCCGCTGCGATCCGGTATTCGCGGTGCGGGTGGCCGCCGGGCAGACCCTTCGGCTGCCCACCCGGCTGACCATGCCCACCCGGGGACGCCATGCCCGGCCCCGCGCCGTGGTGGCCACCCGGTTTCCCTTTGGGCTGTTCGTCAAGCGGCGCGAGCTGCCGGTGGACGCTCCAGCGCTGGTGTACCCGCGGCGCGTGCCCGCGGTTCGCAGCCCGCTGCCGGTCGACCGGGGAGGGCCGCCGCGCACCACGGGCCGCCGTGCTCGCAGCGGGGAGACCTTCGGCCTTCGCCCCTACCGGGAGGGCGACGAGCTCCGGCACCTGCACTGGCCCGCCACCGCTCGGCTGGGGCAGCCGGTGGTCCGCGAGTTCGAGGCGGGCGGGCAGGCCCGGGTGCGCCTGCAGCTTACGCCGGGCCGCGCTGGGGTTCCGGCGTTCGAGGCCAAGGTGGAGCAGGTGGCGGCGGAGGCTGGGCTTCGCCTGCTGCGGGATCAAGCCGAGCTCGAGCTCTACTATGGCGATCGCTGTGCGGTGAGTGCCGGCACCGGGGGAACGCAGCGTCGCCGGGTGCTCGACTTCCTGGCGGAGGTAGGATGAGTCGCCCGACTGGCCCCCGCGCGACGGGTCCAGATCCGACACCCTGGCAGCACGCGGGCCGCCTACGCAGGCTCCGCGACGGGCTGAGCCTGGCCCAGGTGGCCGTGGCCGTAGCCTCGGTGGCGCTGGCCGGAGGGATCACCACCACGAGCCTCGTGCTGCTGGTGCTTTTGGTCGGCGGGGCATGGTGGCGCCCGCTGCCCCCCATGGCCTCGACCGGTGCACAGCGGGCTTGGACAGCGCTGGTGTTCGTGGCCCTGGTGGCCACGCTTGCGCGGGCGCTATTGCGGGCCGAGTTCCTCGACGCGGGGGTCGACTTCTTGCTGCTGCTGGTGGTGCAGCGCATGTTCAACCGGCAGCGCGCCCGCGAGCACGCCCAGCTGCTGATGCTGGGCGCCCTGTTGATGGTGGTGGGCGCGGTGATCAACACCGAGCTGAGCTACCCGATCCTGCTGACCGCGTACCTGGTGCTCGCCACCATGGCGCTGCTGGTCAACAACCTGATGGCCGAGGGCGAGCGCCTGGGCTCCCGGGTGATGGTGCGACTGGGCCACGAAGGCCACGCCCGCCGTCGCCCGCTATGGCGCGCCGCCGTGGGCGTGGCCGTGCTGGCGGGCATGGGAGCACTGCTGACCTTCTTGCTGTTCCCGCGCTGGGGCGTGGGGGTGTTCTTGCGGGGGCGCCTGCCCGGCGAGGTCCGCAGCGGGTTCTCCGACGAGGTCCAGCTGGGAGGATTCGGCACGATCAAGACCGACGCCACCGTGGTCATGCGGATCCGCCCCGAGCAGCCCCCAGGCACCGCACGCCCCACCTGGCACCTGCGGGGCAGCAGCTTCGATCGCTATGAGAGGGGTCGCTGGCAGCACGGTCCCAACGCCCCCCCAGGCCCGATACGAGCAATCCGCGGCTACGACTCGCTGGTCGACCAACGCAAGCCGCGGCTGGCCCTGCCTCCCGGCACCCGACGACCGGGCGCCCGAGCGATCGAGGGCTTTGCCGACTCCACGCGCACCACCTCGGCCACCGTGATCCTCGAGGATATCGGCGCCGATGTCTTGTTCGTGCCCAGCGATCCGGTGGCCGTCAAGCTCATTGCCCGCGGTACCCTGGAGTCCCGCTCTCGCACGGTGGGGGGCCGCAACCACGAGCTCCGGGTCAGCAAGCCACCAGGGCCTGTCCAGTACCGGGCGGTCTGGCGCCCGGGGCAGCCGTCCCGGGCGGAGCTGGCCGCGGTGGGCGAGCCGCCCGTGCCCGCGGCGCTCGAGCCCTTCGTGCAGCGCAGCCCCCAGCTGAGCGACGAGGTCGGAGCGCTGGCCCGTCGCCTGGCCGGCGAGGCTCCCGATCGGATCGGCAAGGTCGAGGCGATCATGGCCCACCTGCGGGGCTTCGAGTACACCCTCGATCAGCCGGTGTCGTCGCGGGTGCAGCAGGGCGCCGATCCGGTGGAGGGCTTCTTGTTCGACACCCAGGCCGGGCACTGTGAGTACTACGCCACCGCCATGGCCGTGCTGCTGCGCGAGCTCTTGGTACCCACCCGGATCATCAATGGATACTACGGCGCCCACTATAACGCCGTGGGTGAGTTCTATGCGGTGCGTCAGGCCGATGCCCACTCGTGGGTCGAGGTGCACTTCGGCGCGCTGGGCTGGGTGACCTTCGATCCCACGCCGCCCGCAGGACGCACCGCCGGCGACGACGCGGCCTGGTGGCCCGCGGCCACCGAGCTGCTAGACGCGCTGCGCAACAGCTACCTCGAGTACGTGATCGACTACGATCTGGGCAAGCAGCTCGCGGTGCTCGAAGGCCTGGGCCTGCGTGGTGGTAGCCGACAGCCTCGGGGATGGGGCCGGTGGCTGCTGGTGGGGCTGCTGCTCACCGTCGCGGGGCTTTGGCTATGGCGACGCGGGCTCGGCCGTCGGCGGACGTCCGTGCGCCCCGAGACCCGCATGCTGCTGCGATTGCTCGACCGCCTGGCCGCCCGCGGGGTTCGGTGCGAGGGCCACGAGCCGGTGAGCCAAGTGGCCCAACGCCTGCAAGAGGCCGGCTCCCCGGCAGCCGACGCGATGACTCGCTTCGCAGAGCACTACGACCAGCTGCGCTTTGGGCCCGATCCCGATCCGGCGCTGCGCGTGCGACTGCGCGAGGACTACGAGCAGGTCCTCGAGGCCCTGCGGGCGAGGCCCCGCCGCTGAACGGGCCAGCACGAGCGTCTTCAGCGATCGGGAGGCTCGCCAGAGTGACTGGGCGTGTGCACGTGCGCGCAGATCAACTCGAGCAGCATGCGAGACTCCTGGATCAGCTCGTAGGCCGCATAGGCCACCGCGAGGACGGCGACCGCGGTCAGCACCACCACCGGGACGGTCACCGACAACGACCACAGCGCAGCGATCCCGCCCGCCAGACTGGCCACCGCCAGCGCCGCCACCGACAGGTAGAGGCTGACCAGCGCATTGCGAAACCGGGTGGCCCGGCGCAGCAGGTGCTCGACCCCCGGGCCGGGCGCGTCCCCGTGCTCGAGGTGATGGTGCAGCTCGGCGTGGAGCTGACCAAAGCGCGCGGCGGTCGACATGACCAGCAAGCCGACACCCGGCAGCAGCGCCAGGGGGGTCAGCCAAAAATTGGTCCCTTCCATTCCTACTCGCCCCCTGCTCGTCCCCTGCTCGTCCCCTGCTCGTCCTCTATTCGTCCTCTTGGAGCGAGGTCTCGATCCGAACCTCGGACTCGAGCGTGCGATGGACCGGGCACTTGTCGGCGATCTCCACGAGGCGCTGGCGCTGGCCATCGTCGAGGGGGCCATGCAGCCGAAGGTGCCGCTCGATCCGGTCGAGCTTGCGCGCCTGACCGCCCGCGGTGTCCTCGCAATCGCGCACGTAGATCTTGTCGTGACGCAGCCGCACGTCGGCCCGCACAAGCGGCCAGCCCTTGCGATCGGCGTACATCCGCAGAGTCATCGCGGTGCACGCCCCGAGCCCCGATAGCAGCAGGCCATAGGGGCCGGGGCCCGTGTCCGTGCCGCCCACGCTGCGCGGCTCGTCGGCCACCAGCGCATGACCGCCGGCGTCGATCGGGGTAACGAAGCCGGCGGCGGGCCCCTGCACCACCACCTCGTCGGCGGCCGCGGGCGGCGGCGCGTCCGCCTCCTTGCCGGCTCCGGCTTTGGCTCCGGCTTTGGCTCCGGCTTTGGCTCCGGCTTCGGCTCCGGCTTCGGCTCCGGCTTCGGCTCCGGCTTCGGCTTCGGCTTCGGCCTCCGACGGCCGCCCGCTACCTCGACGCGCCGCCGTCG
>JBCCWC010000164.1:0-35482 GCA_039194325.1 Myxococcota bacterium | reverse complement strand
TTTATTGGTCAGATCGGCTCGGTGTCGCGATAGGCTGGCTTCGTGTCGTCGCTTGAGATCGTGGTGGCCGTCGGCTTCGCGGGCAGTGTCGTGCTCGTCATCGTGGTCGCGCTGCGCCGGATGGGCTGGCTGGGCAAGTCCGATCGCAAGGTCTCCAGCGGGGTGGCCACCTGGCTGGCCGACCTCAACGAAATGCTCCAGCCGCAGATGCCCACCGCTCAGCAGCTCGAGCGCCTCCGCGAGGAGGGCGAACAGGACGAGGACGAGGACGACGCCGATCCACCCGATCCACCAGGGCCGACTCCCCGCTCGAGCCATGGTCCGCTCCGGCCGTGATCAAGTCGAGCGATCGGGGCCGCCTGTGCTGCGTTGCGCTCGTCTCCGCGCTCCGTGTCGGGTTTTTCTCGATCGGGAGTCATCGACGCGCGTGTCGTCGCCAATGGAGCTTGTGGACTCACCCGAGTCCCCTTGCTCACCCTACCGGAGATCATCATGACGCTATCCTCGTCCGTTCTCGGCCTTGCCGCCACCGCCTTGCTGCTGCTCACCGCCTGCGACGCCGATGCACCCTTGCTCGACGACACCGAGGTGGACGAGCGGATCGCGGCCACCCCCATCGAGGGGGGAGGGCTGGGGCTGCGGCCGTACCATGGCCGCTGGGAAGGCCCGATCACCCAGGTCGATGGGATCACCAACAACGACTACGACGCCACCGTGGTGCTCACCCCCGACCTCTGCACGATCACCGGAGGCGACGTGCTGAGCGCCGAGTGGGACTACTATAACCGCGGTTTCGTGTGCACCAGCGACCTTCAGTACCAGGGCCTGGGCGTATGGCCCGATGGCACCCGGACCTGGACGTTCTACGACGACAACAACAGCGGCCCCTGCATCGACGGGCTGATGGATCTCACCGAGACCGCCGATCCCGCTGTCTTGCACTACACCTGGCGCTATCTCGACGGCACCGTCGACGCTGAGGGCGACGTGGCCAAGAACGGGCTGTGCACGCCCGGCTTTGGCAGCTAGACCCTATGGAGTGATCGGCCCGCGTGGTCTACTCGCGGGGAGGCTCCACGTCCGAGCTCGCGCGGCGCAACCAGGTCTCCACCCAGGCGAGGCGATCGCTATACGCGGGGCTGATTGCGGCGTAGATGTCACGCGCCTGCATGACCAGCCGCAGCCCCTCCGCGCGCTGCTGCGGGTCGGCCCACAGGGCAATGCCCAGGTCGATCAGGCTTGTACCGAGCAGGTGTCGGTGGTCCGGCCGAGCCTCCAGGATCGCGATCGCCTGCTCGGCATGCTCCCGGGCGGCGTCGCGCTCCCCCAGCTTCCATAGCGCCCAGGCGTGCTACGACTGGTGCTATCTGGATCTGGAGATCGATCTTCACTATTGTGTGTGGCTCGGGCGGAGGAGATCCCGACTTCGTCATATCGTGTGTCGAAGAAGCGTTCGAGTCTTACATGTCGTGTACGAACAGCTGCGGCTTCTTGGATGGTCCGGGCTGTGATCCGCTCCTTGACCCATTTTGTGTGCCGCAAGATGAGGACTTCTGAGCCCGGCGTGCTCCCGTCACCCGAGCTTTGAGGATGAATGAGCCGCGGGGCGGGGGCCGGCGGCGTCGACACGACGTGCGCCGGAGGCCGGGGGTCCTCTTGCCGCCGAGAGGCCAAAGGGCGGCCGTAGAACCAGTCAGTCGGGCTACGGCCGCTCTTGTGCCGGATCGACGGTGAAGAACGCCTCGGGATCGCTGAGGTTGGTCCACTCGGCCTGGACCCAATCCGCGTCAACGGCCGCTCGCTGGATGCGCACCTCGTCGAGGCGGCCTCGGAACGGGTTGAGCGGGTTGCTGAAGACCAGCGCGCTGTCGCTTTCGATCGCTTCGAGCTCCATCAGCGGGTCGTCCTGGGTCATGTCCCCGTCGAGATAGCTGCGGACCCGACCTTCGTCCCTGTCGATGGTCATCACCACGTGGTGCCAGTCGGGACCGATCAGATCGGCCGTGACCCCCAACTGCAGGTACTGGGCACTGCCTACGGAGTCGACGATGCCGCCGACCCAGTTCGGGGGATCGACATCGGTGCGAAAGTAGAACCCATAGCCCGGATCGTTGCCCTGCGAGGCGCCCTTGTAGAGGGGAGTATCGAACTGGCCGACGTTCATGGTCATCAATGCCCAAAAACTCACGGTGAACGAGTCCGTGCCGGCATCGAGCGAGCCGTCGCCGGGATCGCCGGCGTCGTGCACGTCGTCGATCCCGTCGAAATCCGCCGACTGGCCGGCGATTCCCGGCTGGCTCGACGCGGCGTTGTCCGGGTCTTGTGCGAGGGCAGTGTGGGGGTCGTCGGTGCTGTCGAACAGGGTCTCATCGCTCACCCCCATGTGCCACACGCTTTCGAAGCGGTCGGGCCAGGTGTCGGCAGTGGGGGGCGGCTCGGGGGGCTCGTCGTCCCCGTTGTACCCATAGTAAAGATAGACGCGCGTGTCCTGCCCGGCCGCAAGATCGCCGGCGTCGACCCACAAGGTCAGCGACCCGATTTCGCCCTCGTAGTGCTCGAGCTCGAAGGGCAACGGGGTCGTTCCGTCGCTGGCCATGACCGCCAGGTCGGTCCCATCCGGCAGGGCGTTGGCGGCCAGGTCGCCGTCGTCCGGCACAAGGATCGCCACGGGAAACTCGCTGAGCTCGACGCCTGGGTGGATCCGGATCGGCGTGCGCCACTGATACGGCTGCTCGGGCCAGTCGCCCGGCGGGCCGGTGGTGGATCCAGAGGGATCTCCGGATGTGCCGTCGTCGTCGTTCCCGGTGCTTGGTATTGCACCCGATCCGCTCGGCATGGAGGTGGTCTCGCCGGAGGATCCACCACCGGTGCTGGTGGTCGAGCCGATCCCACCCGACTCGAGCTGACACCCCGGGATCGTCACGATGAGCCAGGCGGTGGGGAGGATGGCCAGGGTCCCCGCAGATCGATGCACCCCCAAAGTCTACGCGATCATGGAACGTCGTCGCCGGTCGATAGGCCGAGTACCTCGATGTCGTAGACTCCCACGCCGTGCTCCGCAAAAAAGGCTCGGCCCGGTCGGCGGCCGTGCATGGAGGAGGTGCCGCTTGCCCTGGAGCCCCGCGGGCGCCTGCGTCTGCTCCGGATCGGATGGTGACTGGCCGACAGCGGGCTGCCGATCTGGGGCAAGATCTGGGGCAAGATCTGGGGCAACGAGAGTTCCTGGTCGCGGCTGAACGCACGTGCTACCTTATCCGCGACGTGCGATCCACGTCGTCGATGGTCACTTCTCGCTGAGCCCACGCATTCCGCCCTCTCCTTGGGTGTCCTCGGGCCTCGCGTGCCTTCGGGCTCTCGCAAGGACGCGGGGTTGGTGTGCGTATGCGTTAGATCTCGCGCCACGGTGGCGGGTGAGGTTCGGTGCAGGCCGGCGCCTCGCGAGCGCCGGGCGCCGATCCTCCCGTGCCGGCCGGCCTGCGAGCGAGTGAACCTCATGCAACCCGAAATTCTCTTTGCCATCCTCAACTATGGGATCCTGCTTCCCTGGGCCCTGCTGATCGTGCTCCCGAACGGGCGGCTGTCACGGTGGTTGACCACCACCGTCGCGTTGCCGATCGCGCTGGGCGTGCTCTACGGGCTCATCATGGTCTTGGCGCCCATGCCCCCGGGTGGCGGCGACCTGCCCTCGATCGCGCGTGTGCTTGGCTCGCCGTGGGGGGCCACCGCGATGTGGACCCATGCGATCGCCTTCGATCTATTCGTAGGGGTCTGGATTGTCCGAGACGCTCGGCGCCGGGGGATCGGGCATCGCTGGGTCGCGCCCTGCCTGCTGCTCACCCTGTTCTTTGGTCCCGCAGGCGCACTGGCCTATCTGGGGGGCCGGTGGATCATGTCGAGCGGATCGAGCCTCGACGAGGCTCCGTCCTGAGTCGTCGGCGGATCTGCTCGGACCGACCCGACGTGCGCGTGGGCTCACGTCGGGGCGGTCGGCGGCCGGATCGATGGCCGGATCGATGGCCGGATCGATGGCCGGATCGATGGCCGGATCGATGGCCGGATCGATGGCCGGGATGCCTCGGAGGCGGACCCCCGAGCCGCGGCCAGACCGGAGGATGGTCGTTCGGTGCTCACGGTTCGGCGGTCGGATCCTCTACACTCCAGCGGTGATCCGCCGCCTGCTTCCGTTGTGGTCCTGCATCGTAATCGGCTGCGCCGCCGTCTCGCCGTCGACAGGGCCGAGTGCCACGTCGTCCACCCCACCGGCGGCGAGCGGCCAAGGGGCGGCGGCCACCGGGGGGGCGACGTCGTCGGCGCCACCACCGGTCGGGTTCATCGCCTCCTATCGGCCGTCGGCGATGTGGAACGCCCTGAGCCGCGACACCATGCCCCACGGCTGGCCGCAGGGCGTCGAGCTTCGGCCGGCGCGCGCGGTGGGCTACGAGCCGAGCTCGGGGATCCTCAGCATCGGCACCGACCCTGACGCTCGGGGCAAGGTCCAGACGATCCGGGGTGTTTCCGCGGAGCGCGTCGTCGTCGTGTGGAGCCCCGACTACGTCTCGGCGGGGACCTGCCCCAAGGCGACCTCGAGGGAATCGGTGCTCCTGGTCGTTCCCCGCGAGTCGATCCGTGCGTCGGTGGCCGCCCAGGCGGACGTGTCCACCGATTCCCCGAAGGTCGTCTTCGCGGCCGTCCCGGTGGAGGTGGGGTGCTCCGCGCTCGCCAATCCCCAGTGGATCGCTCAGCAATCCGCCCAGTGGCACCCGGCCGACGAGGACAAGCGTCGCCATCGAGTGCTGGGCGGAGGGGCGGGCTCCGCCGGTGGGATCGTACCGGTGGCCGTGTTCTCGAGCGCGGCCCAGGTCGAGCAACACTACGCACAGCGGCTTCCCGGTCGCGCGATCCCGGGGCTCGGCGACGTCGACTTTGGCCGCCACGTTGTCATGCCGCTGGGGGATGGAGTGCCCCGGCTGCAGTATGTCCACCCCGACGCGGTGAAGGCGGAGCGCGTGTGGAATGTCGACGTGCCGCTGACCACCAGCGCGTGTCGCAATCGCCCGACCGGCAACCTCTCCACGCTGGTCTACCTGGCCGACGATACCGGTCCCCAGCCGGGACGCTACCGCGTGGAGGGCTCTCCGCTCTTTATTCGGCCCAAGGACCAGCCACGGCACGAGCTGCGCTTTGCGGATTGCTCGGCGGTCTTTGCTCGGTGGCGCCCGATGACCACCCACGTCGCGCCCAATCCCTCGATGTATCTGCGGCTTTATGGGCCTACGCCGGGCAAGGAGCGCAAGTACGAGGATCAGATCGTCTCGGCCCCGGTCGTCACGAAGGTCGGCGACACGCTCAACCTCTCGATTCCGTTGCTAACGTCCATCCCGTGCCCCGCGTCGGGTGGCACGAAGAAGGCCGTCGCGCGGGAGCGCACCAAGGCCCATATGGTGCGGCGCGCCGTACTCCGTCGCCGATTCGAACTTCCCTACCACGATGGACCGATCCGCTTGGTGCCCCCTCAGTCGCACCCGTACGACGCCGTCGAGTGGGACATCGACGCCATGCCGTGCAGCGACCGGTCGCCCCGCTGAGGGGGACCCATCACTGCGAAGGCGGGCGATCGGTCGGCGGTTCGCGATCCGGTCGGCAGGCGAGCGGGGCGTCGTCCGGAGCATCGTCGGGCGGTGCGGTGCACTCACCGGTGACGCTTTGACCCTGGCGTCCGGCGAACTCACAGGGGTCACCTGCGCCTTTTTCCATACATGCCTCGATCGCCTCGCGGGGGGGTCGTCGCTGCTGGGGGTGGGCCTGGACGGTAACGAGGGCGGCGAGGGTGGCGAGCAGTGGAAGAGCGTGCATGCCCCCTACTCGTGCATGTGCTGTGCACGTGGCGGAGCTGTCGTGATTTCGTAGTGATTTCGGGCGTTCGATCGTTTGAGCGTCATTGTATGTCGGCGAGTTTCACCGCCCGGCTGCCGATCCTGCCGCCGATCCTGCCGCCAAACCTGCCGCTCACGCGTTGCCCTTGTCGATTAAGCGGGCTTGGCCGAGCTGCGACCCGAGATGCTCGGCCAAGCCTACGGTTGTCGGCGGGGGCGCTACAACACGACCCCGCGCTTCGTTCGACGAACTCCTAGCTGGACTTGACGGCCTGTGCGTTGCAGGGACACGGCCCCCCGCGGGTATCGGTCTGACCCACGGGCTTTTTGCTGGCGCAGATGACCTTCTCGAGCATGGCCTGGAAGCCGTCCAAGGCATCCTTGTGGGTGAACGCTTGGCCGCCGGTTTGCGACGCTACGCGTGCGTACTCGCTCTCGTTGAGCTCGCGGAATGCGGCCTTGGCCTTACTCTCCGCGAGGTACGTGTGCACGCGAACACCCGCCTGGGTCGCCACCTCGATCGCTCGGGTGGCCGCTGCGATGTCCTCGTCACCCGGGGGATCTCCTCCTTCGAGGCCCTCGTCGCCGAGGAACAACATCGCGCGCAGGGCGTCCGCCCGCCAGTTGTGGTGCAGCGAGATATCCTCGATCGCGCGTCCTCCGTCCTCCTGGGCTCCACCGGACTCTACGGATCCCCGCTCGCGGCCGCGCATCGCTGACTCCTCGACCCCGAGCGCGGTAAGGTGCTGGCGAACCGTCGTGTCGAACAACGTGTCGCGGAACCTCCCCTCGATGCCCAGATAAGTGACCTCGAGGTCCGAGGGGCACTTGTCCTTGGCCGACTCGATCGCCGCGCTGACTGACTCGCTCAGGCTCACCGCGTCGGGTCTCATCGAGACGCTCGAGTCGATGACGACGACGAGATCGACCGCGGGGATCTGCGACTCGCTCGACGCGGCGTCCTCCGACGGGCAGTAGCACGGCTGGGGGAACGTGATGCTTCGGCCAGCGCAGCTTTGGTTGTCCGCCCCGCGGTGCGTCGTCACCCCGCCGTGCTCTTGCGGCGTCGCGATGCCGCCGGCGAGCGCATGCGTGTCCTCGGGGACATTCGCGACATTGAGCGAGAACTTCGACGGTCGACCGTCGACGCCGTCGACGAAGTTCATCGAGAGCAGTTGGTCGATGCTCATCGTCCCGACCAAGGGGTCGTGATACCAGAACGACGTAAGCGCGGTCCCGCGGCCCTGGTTGCCGAGAATATGAGCGATGTCGACCGGTTTCTCATCACCCGCGTAGGTGAAACATCCCTTGCCGAAGACGGTCCCGTCTTTATTGAGCACCTCAAAGGTATAGGTCGTCGACTTCGTCGGCGTGGGCTCCGGTTCCGGCGGGGGGGCGGGCTGCGGCGCGGGAGTCGGCTCCGGCGGGGGGGCGGGCTGTGGCGCGGGCTCCGGCTCCGGTGCGGGGGCGGGCTGTGGCGTTGGACTGGTGTTGCTCGCGACGAAGATATCGTGCAAGTCGTTGGGGTTTGCGCCTCTTATCTTCTCTTGCCGAACCCAGAGCGTAATGGAGACGTAGCGCTGACTATCCGGTAAGTGGAGCAATGCGAGGCCGGTGTCCGAGCCGAACTTCCTCCCGGGGTTCGGGGGCGTCGGGCAAAACTCCTGGGTACCTGAGGCATTCCTCCCGGAGATCGTCCGAGATTTCTTGTCGAAGAAGATCCGGGCGTTGTGGCCGCCCATTCGCCCCTTCGCAGGCAGAGATCCGCTGTTGAACAGCGACCAATTCGTTACGTCCAACGCGCTCCCGTCCAGGGTCTCGGCGGCAATCTCGATCGTCGTATATCCAGCGGTGCTGCCGTTGAAGAACCGTGACACCGCCAGGTAGGTATCCCCGCTGGTCGCCCCATCGCTCGCTCGCGAGCTGGCCGCAGAAGCCTTGTAGTTGCGGAAATCGAGGGTGACGGAGTAGTTGCTCTGGGTGCCCATCCTCCGGAGCGTCGGCATGATGCACGTGATGCTGTTGACGCTCCCGGTGACGCTGAAGCGATCGGCGAGCTCCCCGGACAGGAGGCGATCGACCGGAAATGGATGCTCGCCATCGGGTTTCTTCCTCCACTCGCGATCGTTGTAGTCGCGCTGTTGGTAGGTCACGCCAATTGTGCCGCCCAGTCCATCAGGCACGGCAACGGTCGACTCGAAGCCTGGATAGCGATATTCTCGAGTGGCCCAAAAGGTCAGGTTTGTTGTGCGAGTGTCTGACATCAGTCCTCCGATGTTGTGCGCTCTTCCTTGAAGCAGAGACTGCTCGTGTTAACGTTCTGACGAAACTGTGAAGGCCAATACTACATGGACTCTCGGCCGTCAATGGAAGCCTGATGGCCCGGTATGGTCCTCGGATCGTGCGCTGTGCCGAAATGAACCAATCTTCGAATCTTCGAATTGAGGACGAGTCTCTGGTGGTCACCCAAGTCGTAGTAGGGGCGAGGTCGAGGTGAAATGAGCGTTCACAGTGGATTGCATGATGTTCGGCAAAGACGGTGCTACCTGTGAGCCCAGGTGTTCCGCGCGGCCACTAGATGTTCGACGATTGGCTCGACCGTCAGCGCAGTGCGCCGCCCAAGCGCAGCAGCACGCCGGCCCACAGCCCCCCCATGCTCATCGCCAGCCCGTCATCCACCAGCCCCACCGGGGTGCGGAGCATCGCGCCGACCTCGGCGTCGAGATCCAGGTGCAGGCGTCGGTAGCGAACCCGGGGGCCCACGCCGAAGGCGGCTTCGCCCGTGACCCCCGCGTTGGTACCGGCGGGCACGCCCGGCTCTTGGGGGACGCCCCGCACCCAGGCCCAGCCGCCGGCGACATGGATCGCCCCTCCGAGGCCGATCGGGCTGTCGACCGGGCCGGGCTGGACGCTCCATGCCAGCCCGCCCCCGGCGGTGAGCGCATTCCCCTGCACCTGCCCCCGGCGGCGGTTGCTCTGGCCAAAGTCCCAGCCCACCTGGGCGATCCATCCCACGCCCACGCGAGGCTCGGGCCACCCGCGCATTCGCAGCTCGACGCGGGCGCCAGCGAGGCGCCCGGGCCCCTCGAGGGCGCGCCCCCGGGCGCCGGCGCCCACCATCAGCTCGAGCGCGCGACGAAGCGCCGCGCCTTCGGGCTTGGGCTCGGGCTCGGTGTCGGTTTCGGGGGCGGTCTCGCGGTCGGACTCGGGGTCGGCCCTGGGGGGCGTGCGCTCGAGGCTACGCTCGGCCACCCGCCGGGCGGCCGCCACCGCGGTCTGGTCGGGCGGCGGCTGACGATCGGTCTCGGGCGCCGGCGGAGGTTCGGTCGCCGTCAGCAGCTCTAGCCACGAGGCGGCGAACAGCTGGCTGATTGCCAGGGCCACCACCCGCTCGCGCCCCGGTGCATCCTCGGGCGCGGGGATGTCCCGGCTCAGGCGCTTGCGGGTCAACGGATCGACCACCGTGATCGTCATGCGCGCGGGGGCGCACTCCAGCTGGACGGTCAGCGGCGGCCCCGAGCGGATCTCGGCCGTGACCATGGCCAGCTCGATGTCCAGCAGCCGACCGACCTCGTCCGGGCGCAGGCCCTCGCAGCGCGAGGTCTCCACGATGACCCGGGTCGCGGGAGCCGAGCGGGCCGGGGTGGGGGCCGCGACGAGCACCAACCCCAAGAGCGTCGTTGTGGCGCTGACGGTCACCCATGGCCTTTGCTGGATCCGTCGCGGCGGCCTACGCCGGATCCATTGCAATCGCTGGTCCCGGCTCCATCGCCGGCTCCATCGCCGGCTCCATCGCCGGATCCGTCGCCGCGGCTCGCCCTCGCCCGGGCACGGGTCAGTCGATCCCCTGGCCCATACGCAGCCGATGACCATCGAGATCCTCGATCAGCATCTCCCGCATGCCCCACTCGTAGTTGGTGGGAGGCACGATGATGGTCGCGCCCCGGCGCTCGTACTCCCGGTGCAGCTGGTCGACGTTGTCGATGAAGATGCTCACCCAGGTGCCCGGCTGGCCCTGGCAGTCTTCGCACACGAACAGCTCGACGTGGCCGCGACGGACCGCGGCAAAGGACGCCGGCTCGCCCCACACCCACGCGGTCGAAAACCCCAGCCGCTGCTCGTAGTGCTGCAAGCTGGCGCGCAGGTCGCTGACGCGGAGGATCGGAGTCGAGCAGAACATACGCACCCCCGTGCCGTCGTCTGGCGGGGGATCGTGGGCCAGCCCCAGGGCGCAGGCTCGGGCGTGGGCAACGTCGGGCGGCACGGGTTGCTCGACGGGATCGTCGGCACAGCCGAGGGGCAGCAACAGGGCGACCGAGGCCAGCGCACGGAGCATGACCTACGGTATCAACCGGGCGGGGCCGGGGGCGAGGGGGCCGACGAGCGGTCGATCGGCTCGAGCAGGTCACGCATGCGGGCGTGGTGCGTCCCGTAGGGGTATCGACCCAGGTATTCCTGCGCGGCCTTGTGGGCTCGTTCGTGGCGCCCGGCGGCCTGCCACGACACGGCGGCCTCGGCTCGGGCATCCTCGGCCAGCGCTCCCTGAGGCGAGCGCTTCCAGCACTTGGTGAAGGCGGCGGCCGCCGCCGCGTGACGACCTCGGGCTCGCTCGACCTTGCCCCACTGGAACATGGCGCCGTAGGCCCGTGGATCCCGAGGGTGTCGGTGGACCAGCTCGCGCAGGGCCTGGGCGGCCTCCGACAGGTCGCCCCGGGCCCGGGCCGCATCGGCCTGGGCGAGCAGAGTGTCCACCGAGGGGCCAAGCGAGGGGCCAGACGAATGACCAGACGAATGACCAGACGAGTGCTCGGAGCCCGAGCCCTCGGGCGCCGAATGCTCGCTCGGACCGCTCGACGCAAGCATTCGCTCGAGGCTCAGTGAGTCTCCAGGATCCAGCGTCGCCACGCGGGTGCCATCGACGATCTGGACCCGGCCGCGTTCCACCGTCACGGTCACGCGGCCCGTCCCATCGTGGGTCGACTCGTCCAGGGCCACCGTGAAGATCGTGCCCACCACTCGAACCTCCACGCCCGCCGCGTCCACGACGAACGCACGGCTTCGGTTCGGCGTGACCTCGTAGCGCACCTCGCCGCTTCGCTGGTGCAGCCGCACCAGGTGTTCGTGCTCGATGTCCACGTCCACGCGGGCGCCATGGCGTAGCTGCGCCCTCGAGTCGTCGGGCAGCCGCAGCTCGGGCCACGACGCGTAGGGGATCGAGGGCAGGGGAGCCACCGCGACCTGGTCGCTGCCCGGATCGCCGCCGCCGGTGACGGTCGGCCCCGGTAGCTCGGGTGGTACGGCCGGCCAAAGCAGCCACAGCACGACGGCCGCGGCCGCGGCCAGGCCGGTGGTGGCCATCGCCCAGCCGCGGCGACGTCGGGCGCGGGCCCGCTGCTGCACGGCCGCGTCCACACGGCCCAGGACCCGGCGCTCTCGCACCTCGTCCCAGGGCACGGGCCGCTGCGCCAGACGCTCGGCGAGCTCGTTCCCCGTCATGGCGCTCCTCCCAGGCGTCGGTCGAGGCGGGCCTGCGCGTCGGCGATCCGGCGCTTGACCGTGGCCAGCGAGATCCCGCAGGCCGCGGCCACGTCGTCGAGGCGCTGGCCCTCCACGCGGGACAGGATCCACGGGATCCGCAGCTTGTCGGGGACCTGGTCGAGCGCCGAGTAGAGCTCGTCGGCCGGCGCTCGATCCCGGGGGTCGGACACGGTGGGGGCGGCCCGGGTGATCTGCTGGCGTAACCAGCGGCGGCGGCGGCGTCGCGTCATCCGCGACTGGGCCAGTCGTACCGCGATCGTCACCAGCCACGGGCGCACCTGGGCCGGGGTCCGCAGGGTCGACAGCCGCTCGGTCGCGCGCACGAAGGTGTCTTGGACGATGTCCTCGAGATCCGCGTCGTCGCCCATCAGCCGAAAGACCACCCCGGCCACGTAGCGGCTGTGTCGACCGTAGAGGTCGCGAAACGCCTGTGGATCCCCGCGCAGGACGCGGGCCACCAGCACCTCGTCGTCGTCGACGACGCGGGACAGTGCAAGGACACGGGCCAAGGCAGCCACCGTGCCTTATGATCACCCCGGCAGCCCGGATCGGCTCAAAATGTTTTTCGTTCGACCCACCGCCCGCGCGCGTGGCCGTGCGTGGGTGCTTTTGGGCCCTCTGGGTCTTCTCGGCGCGTGCGCACAGCCCGCAACCATCCTGGGATCCGGCGATGGGTCGACCACGAGCGGGGGCCCGCCGGTGCCCACCACCGAGCCCGTGGGGAGCAGCTCGACCACCGAGCCATTCTCCGACACCGAGCCGACGCCCTGGCCCTGCTCACCGGATGATCCCGCGGCGTGCAACAACAAGATCGATCTGCTGTTCGTGATCGACAACTCCGGCACCATGGGCGAGGAGCAGCTCAACCTCGCGCGCAATTTTCCGGGCCTCATCGAGCAGCTGCAGGCCCTCGAGGATGGCGAGGGGCACCCGGTGGGGGCCGACGTCAACATCATGGTGACGACCACCGACTTCGACAACCCGCGGTGTCATGGGCCGTGGGTCAAGCCCGACTACGAGCCCGCCAAGGGCTCGCCGATCTATACCGCCTGCACCGAGCGCCTGACCCGCTTCACCGGCTATGGCAACGAGCCGCTGGTCATCGAGGAGGCGTGCCTGGACTTTTGCGATCCCTACGGCGTGGCTCTGCCCGAGGATCAGTTCATCCACTTCGACGCGCAGACCGACAACGTGGTGGGGGGCGGTGCCGCCGATGCGCTGGGCTGCCTGGGCCCCCAGGGGATCGACGGCTGTGGGTTCGAGGCGCCGCTCGAGAGCATGCTGCAGGCGCTCAACCCCCGTGCGTGCTGGAACGACCCACAGGGCTGCACCGATCTTCGCTGGGCGTGGATCGACAAGCCCTTCTTGCGCGACGGGGCGCTGTTGGCCATCGCGATCATCACCGACGAGGCGGATTGCTCGGTCAAGGAGTTCAGCATCATGGACGAGCCCGTCTTTTGGGAGGTGGATCCGCTGTCCAGCATGCGCCGGCCCAGCTCCGCGCTGTGCTGGAACGCGGGGGTGGTGTGCACCGAGCTCGACCCCCAAAGCGGCGAGTATGCCGGCTGCACCTCGGCCAACAAGGGCACCGCGGGCAACGTGGGGGTGGGCGACGGCGCGGCGGTGCTGCACCCGCTGTCGCGATACACCAACCTGCTGGCCGCGCTGCGGGCCGAGGGGCGGGAGGTGATCATGCTCGGGGTCTTGGGGGTGCCCGAGGTCACCGCGCACAACCCCGCGCCGCCGCATCAGCCCACCGAGGGGGGACTCTTGGACCTGACCTATCGCAATTGGCGGGATCCCGACGTCCCTGCGGGGGGCGACATCCTGCCCGACGAGTGGGGCGACGGGGTTCGGGCTCAGAACAAGCAGTTCGAGTTCGGCGTGGGGCCGGGCTGCACCGGCTACGATCCCGCGGCCGATTCCTACACCGGGCAGGCGATCCCTCCGGTGCGCATTCGCGAGGTCTGCGAGAGCCTCGACACGCCCGACGATCCGGCCACCGAGCTCGACGAGACGCGGATCCGCTGCTGCGTCGAGTCGATCTGTGACGACGACTTCAGCCCTGCGATTCGCTGCCTCACCGGGCTCATCCAGCAAGCGGTGATCCCCGTGGGCTGACCCAGACGGCTGACCCAGATGGACCCAGATGGACCCAGATGGACGGGCATGGACGACGAGCTGTCGATCAAAGGCCTGCGCGGCGTAGACCCTCGCACCGTTCCGCTGCCCCACGGTACCCAGGTCACCACCACCGTCGAGCGGCCGCTCGCCGGGCAGGCGCGTCCGATCCCGGTGGGGGCGGTGGGGACGGTGGTGGGGCTTTTGCCCGAGGGTCGCTTACGGGTGCGGGTGGTCGGTCGGGGCGAGCACGAGTTCTCCCGCGCCCAGGTGCGACCGGCCAATCACGGGCAGATGCGCTTTGCCGTGGCCCGGGCGCACAACGAGGCCTCGCTGCGCCCATGCGCCGTGCTCGAGGCTACCGTGGGCTCGCGCGCCTGGGGCCTGGCCGAGTCGGGATCCGATCACGACCTTCGGGGGGTCTTCGTGCTGCCCTTCGGCTGGCGACAGGGCCTGGCCACGCCGCCGCCGGTGCTGGTGAGCGCCGACGGCAGCAGCACCTGGTGGGAGGTCGAGCGAGCCGTGCGGCAGGCGCTGCGGGCCGATCCCAACACTCTCGAGATGCTGTGGGTGCCGCAGCGGCGGGTGCTCGATCCGTTGGGGCAGCGGCTGGTCGATGCGCGTCAGGTTTTTGTGTCCCAGGTGATCTACGGATCGTTTGGGCGCTACGCCATGGCCCAGGCCAAGAAGCTGCGGCAGTCGTTGCGCTTGGCCGAGCACCGGGGATTGGTGCTCGACTGGCTGCGGGCCGATCCTGCGCTCACCCTCGATGCCGTGGCCCAGCGGCTGTCGACCCATGAAGTACCGGGGCCGGGGCCGGACACCGAGCGACCCGACATGGCGCGGGCACGGCAGTACCTCAAGCAGCTCTATCGATCGCTTTTCGACCAGGGGCTGCTCGAGTCCAACTCGTTTGCGGGGCTGGCCGAGCTGGCCGGGCGGGCCCACCTGGAGCTTTCGCTGCCCCGCGAGCTGCGACCCAAGAACGCCTACAACCTGCTGCGGATCGTCAGCGGCGCGGTGCAGTGGCTGCGCACGGGTGAGCCGCTCATCGAGGTCGACGGCGCGCTGCGGGAGCGGCTTTGGGCGATCAAGCACGGCGAGGTGCCGCTGCGGCAGGCGCTGGCGTGGACCGAGGAAGTGGCGGCGGGGCTCGACGCAGCCCGCGACGGCTCGCCGCTACCCCCCAAGCCCGACGTGGAGGCGGCCGATGCCCTGCTGCGAGAGATCCGGACCGAGGCCGCGCGGCGGTGGTTTGGTCAGGGGCCCGGCCCCTGGGGACGCGACGCGCCGCGTCCCCAGCCCCCCGAAGCGCTCGACGAGTGACGCTCAGGGCTCGGCGAAGATCTCATCGAGGGTGGTCGCATCCATCGTCAATGTCACTGTGGTGAGCCGAGCCACCGCGATGCCCCTGGCCGATGATTCTTCGGTGCTTCGTCTTGCGTGGCGCCGGTACGCGAGCCTACTCTCGAAGGACGACGATGCGATCAATGGATGATGGATCGAGTCAACGAGCGGCCTCGACCCGGCGCTGGGTCGTTATGGTCGCAGTCTTGGGGGTGGCGGTCGCGGCGGCGTGCGGGGTGGAGGCCACGAGCGAGCGGGATCCACAGCCGCGCGACGCGTCGCGGCCCTGGTCCACGCCCCGAGAGATCGCCCAGGTTCCCGCGCCGCTCGCGGGGGCCCACTGCGAGATCTTGGTCGAGGGGATCGGCGTGCTCGATCTCGAGGACGACTACTTGCCCCACGTGATCCAGTGTGAGAACGGTGGTGCCAACCTCGAGGCTCTCAAGGCGCAGGCCATCGCGGCTCGCTCGGTGGCGTACTACGCGATCGAGACCGATGGCTCGATCTGCGACAGCCAGGGGTGTCAGGTCTACAGCTGCGGGAACGCCCCATCGGCGATGGCGTACCAGGCGGCCCTCGAGACCTCGGGTCAGTACCTGATGTACAACAATACGCTGACCTACGGCTTCTACGTGGCCGGCGACAACGACACCGCGCCGCCGGCGTGTGTGGGGGTGTCGGGGTCCACCGAGGGCTGGGTCACCTACAACGAGGGGCAGACGGGCACCGACGTCGAGCAGACGGCGCTGGGTTTCATCCACGATCCCGGCGACGCCGGCTATGGTCAAAACCGAGGGTGCATGTCGCAGTGGGGGGCGCGCTGCCTCGAGAACAACAACGGCTACGGCGTCGACGACATCCTGCGCTTCTACTACGGCGACGACATCGAGGTAGTCCAGGCGCAGGGCGAGTGCGTGCTGCCCTTGCCCGATGACGACAGCTCCTCGGGAGTGCCGCCCGATCCCACGGGCGAGCCGGAGTCCACGACGGGTCCCGACGAGCCCACCGGCGGCGGGGAGCCCGACACCGGTGACGCGCTGCCACCGGGGGGCACGGCGGGGGGCACGGCGGGAATCACGGCGGGAGGTACCGGGGGCTCGCGTCCCGGGCAGGCCGAGTCCGGCGAGTTCGACCCCGCGCTGCCCGGTACGTTCGGCCAGGGCCAGGACGCGGGGGGCTGCGCCTGTCGAGCGACCCCGGTCGGGGCTGGGGTCGGATGGTGGTGGGTGCTCGTGGTCCTGCTCGGCCGGCGTCGTGTCCTTCGGGTGACGTCTGGCGACGCTTAGAGCCCGCGCTTGCCGTCGGCCCAGTAGGGCTTGGTCCGAATGCTCGCCCGTGGCCACCCGAGCCGACGCAGGCGGGTCCGGAGTTTGACGATCGAGCCGGTGTGGCCGGCCAGGTAGATGCAAGTCGTCGAGCGCTCGGGCAGATCGGCCGATTCGAGCCAGCGAGCCAGCGCATCTCCGCGGGCTGCGGTTCGAACGACGGGAGCCAGAGGGAGGTCGGTCAGCCGGGGGAAGTCGCGGCCGTCGGGATCGACCTCCACGGCGCCAAGCAACTCCCCCTGGACGACCCGCGCCAGGCAGGCGAACAGGCCGATCGTGGTCTCGTCGCCGAGCAGCACGTGCGCCCGGGCATCCCGCAGGCCGAAGCGGCCGCCGGGACCGAGCACGTTGACGTGATGACCGCGCTCGAGCGTCTGCGACCAGGCCGAGCCGGGACCATGGCCATGAGTGAAGAACACGACCTCCAGGCGACCCGCGTCGCCGTCGAAGGACGCCGGGGTGTAGTGTCGGAAGGCGCGGTCGCTGACGCGAAACTCGATCTCCTGGCCCGGCCGAAAGCTCACCCCCTGAAGCGCCGGACCCTCGAACCGTACCCGTCGAAGCCGAGGGGCGAGGACGTCGACCTCGGTGACGACCGCCGGACGGGCGAAGCGTGGCTCGAGCGCATTGGCCAGGAATACGGGGAGCTCGGGCATCGTCGGGCTCGCTACGCGATGGTTGGTAAAGAGGAGGGGACCGAAGGGGGCATGAGGTCGGGCGTGGGGTCGGGCGTGGGGTCGGGCGCGGGCTCGGGGCTGCGGCGCCAGCCCTGACTGCGCTGTTGCTCCCGCCACAGGCGGGCGTAGAGGCCGTCGTGGTCGACAAGCTCGTCATGCGAACCCCGCTCGACCAGTCGTCCCTCATCGAGCACCAGGATCTGGTGCGCCCGCTGGATCGTGCGGAGCCGGTGCGCGATCACGACGACCGTGCGCTCTTTGACCAGCGCGTCGATTGCTCGCTGGATCTCGACCTCACCCGCCGGATCGATGCTGGCGGTGGCCTCGTCCAGCAGCACCACCGGCGCGTCCTTGAGTAGCGCTCGCGCAATGGAGATCCGCTGTCGCTCCCCGCCCGACAGCGTCTGTCCGCCCTCGGTGAGCACGGTGTCGTAGCCCTCGGGGAGCGCCTCGATGAACGCGTGGGCCTGCGCGGCCTTGGCCACCCGGACCACGTCCTCGTGGGGGGCGTCGGGGTTACCCACCAAGATGTTGTCCCGCACGCTGCCCGCAAAGAGCACCACGTCCTGGAAGACCATCGAGACGTGGCGGTGCAGCTCGTGCGTCGTCATGTCTCGCACGTCCACGCCGCCCAGCCGGATCGCGCCGCCGCCAACGTCCCACAGCCGGGCCACCAGGTGCGCGAGCGTACTCTTGCCCGAGCCCGACGGGCCCACGATCGCGGTGAGGCTGCACTCGGGAAGTCTTGCGGTCACATCGACGAGCGCCGGTGGGGCCTCGGGCTCGTAGGTGAAATCGACGCCGTCCAGCTCGATGTCGAAGCGCGTCGGCTGCTGGCCCTCGGCCGGCTCCGGCAACGGAGGGGTCTCGAAGACGTCCTGGGTGCGACGCAGCGCCTGATCACCAAAACGCAGCAGGAGCATGGACACCCCCAGGTCGAACAGCGGGTTGAAGAACTTGATGCTGACCACCACGAACAGCAGCAGGGTCTGGGGCTCGAGATCGCCGGTGGTCCACAGCCACACGCCCGCGTACAGGAGCACGGCAAACCCCGCGTCGATGGTGAAGCCGTAGCTCCCGATGAGCGGCGCCGGACCGACCTCGATGCGGATCGAGCCCTGGCGCAGGCGTGCGAGGGCGTGGAGCAGCCGAGACAGGCCGGTTTCGAAGCGCCCGTAGACCCGCAGCACCTGGATCCCGCGGATGTACTCGACCACGGCATGGTTGGCGTCGTCGATGACCGGCAGCAGCCCGCGGGTCAGGCGTTGGAGCAGGGCCAGCGCGCTGCGAAGCAGCCCGAACGCCAGGGGTAGCGTGGCCATCGTCACCAATCCCAGCCGCCAGTCCACGAACATCAAGAACGCGCCGACGCACAGGGGGATCGCGACTCCGCCGGCAAAATAGGCGATGAAGTGACTCCAGATCTCGGAGAGCAGATCGAGCCGACGGGTCATCACATCGGCGAGGGCTCCGCTGCGGGCGTGGGTGAACCATCCCATCGGCAGGTGTCGGATGTGCTCGGCCAGCCGCAGCCGTGTGGAGCCGAACAGGCCGTAGGACGAGGTCATGATGTTGATCATCGACCGCACCCCGATCACGATCTGCAGCGCGAGGGCGGCGAACATCGCCGCGGTCACCACCGCGGTGCGAGTCCACGAGATCTCGCCGCGAAACACGTCCGCGAGCACCAGGTAGAGGCACACGTAGGGGACCGCGCCCAGCACCGCCTCGATCGCGCCCTGTGCGATCCCCCGCCGCAGGCCAGGATCACGGCGACCGGCGAGCTCCTCCGCGAGGGTGAAGACTTGGGTCATGCGCATGTTCATCGGGGACGATCCTCGGTGGCGGTGGGCCCGTTGGAGCGGGGGGAGGGGGCCGAGTTGGCCGTGTTGTCCAGCGACCAGCCCAGCGAGCGCGAGTAGGCGCTCCACAGGCCCTGGTAGGTCGTCGAGCGCTCGATCAGCGCGTCGTGGGTGCCCACGTCCACCACGCGCCCGTCGTCGAGCACCACGATGCGATCCGCGTTGCGGATCGTCGAGAGCTTGTGTGCGATCACGATGACCGTCTTGTCCTTGCAAAGCTCGGCCAGCGCGTCCTGGATCATCGCTTCGCTCTGGGCGTCGGCGAAGGCCGTCGCCTCGTCGAGGATCAGCACGGGAGCGTCCTTGAGGAAGGCGCGGGCGATCGACAGTCGCTGCTTCTCGCCGCCCGACAGCCGGGCCCCGCGTTCCCCGAGCAGGGTGTCGTAGCCCTCGGGCAGCGCGGTAATCACGTCTCGAATACGGGCCGCCCGACAGGCGCGGTCGATCTGCTCGTCGGTCGCGTCGGCCCGCGCCAGCCGCAGGTTGTCTCGTACGCTGCCCGAGAAGAGGAACACGTCCTGGAAGACCAGCGCGACCTGTCGCAGCCAGCCGTCGAGATCCAGCGAGCGCACGTCGACCCCGCCCACTTCGAGCGCGCCGCTGTCGACGTCCCAGAACCGGGGGACGAGCCGGGCGAGGGTGGTCTTGCCCGAGCCCGAGGCTCCGACGATGGCGGTGACCTTGCCCGCAGGGGCCTCGAAGCTCACGTTGTGCAGGACGGGCTTGTCGTCGTAGCCGAACGATACGTTGGCAAAGCGGATCCCGTGCTGGGTCGGGATCGCTCCCCGCTTCCCGCGGGGCAGCGAGGGCTCATCGAGGATCGACTGGACGTTGTCGGCGCCCTCGAGGAGCAGCTGGAGGTTGCCCATGACGTTGGCGATCCGCAAGAAGGGAGACAGCACCTGGGTCGACACGAGCAAGAAGAACACGAAGGTCGCCAGATCCAAGGTGCCGGTGTGGAGCAGCCACACCCCCACCGGGACGATGAACAGCGCGTTGGTTCCCCCAGAAAGCAGCTTGAGCGCGACGATGAACGGCGGCGCGGAGCGTCGCGCATAGTCATCGACATAGTCGGTCATCTTCTGGACGGCGCGTCGCAGCTCGCCGAACGACCGCGCGTCGAGCCCGAAGGTCTTGATGACGTGGATCCCTCGCAAGTAGTCGTGGACGGCGCGCTTGTTGGCCTCGGTGGCCTCGTGATAGCGCGTGTACGACTCGCGGGCCTCGCGGCTGAACATCGCGACTTGGGCGAGCAGGGCGAAGGGCACCGCCACGAAGGCGGCCAGGGCCATGCGCCAGTCGACCACGAACATCAGGACGATCGCGGCCACCGGCACGGTGAAGGCGGCCACTCCGTCGGGGAGCATGTGCGCGAGGAAGGCCTCGAGCCCCTGGACGTCCTCGTTCATCGCCTTGTGGAGCGCCCCGGTCTGACGACGCGAGAAGAACCCCAGCGGGACCTCGGCCATCTTGCGCGCGATCGCGACGCGAAGGTCGTAGAGGATCCCGTAGGCGGCGACGTGGGCCAGGATGGTAGACGCGCCGAACAGCAGGTGCTTGAGCAGCGCCGCGGCCACGCCCAGGCTCGCGTAGAACACCACCTGGTCCGCGTCGGGCGAGTTCGAGAGCACCTCAGCGGCGATGCCGAACACCAGCAGGGTCGGTGCCAAGCCGACCACTGCCGAGAGCACCGAGAGCACGCACGCCGCCCCCAGTGACCAGGGGCGCGTACGTACGAGGCGAAACAACCCGGCCATCCCGCCGCCCGGCTGCGCCGTTTCGGACTCGGGGGGCGCGAGCACCTCGGGCTCGATGCCCTGGTGCGACAGAACCGACTCACTCATGACTGGATCCTCCCGAGTCGTCGCTGCTCGCCGGTGCGAGCATGCGACGGATCATGTCCATCTGACGCGTCAGCTGGATCTCGAACGCGCGCGCCTCCCCGTGCTCGTCGGCCAGGGTGAAAAACCACCCGTCGAGCACGTTGTCGACCGCTTCGATGAGCTCGGCGCACTGCTCGGGGCTGAGATCCCGCCGCACGCAGCCGAGCGCCTGCCCGCGCTCGGCCAATCGGGACCCCATGGCGAGGTTGCGCTGGCGCAGGCGCTGCGTGGGCCCGGCGTCACCCAGCACGCGCCACTGCTCCTGGAAATCACGCCACAGCCTCGTCTCCGCGGGGCGCTCGAGCATGTAGCTCGCCGAGCGTCGCGATCCCTCGGTGGCCAACGACCAAAACTCGTCCTTGCGGCAGGACCCGATGGCATCCAGGTCGAAGGTCGCGGCCCAGATCCGATCGAGCATCTGCTCGAGCACCGTGGCGTATAGATCCTCCTTGCCCGAAAAGTAGTGATAGAGCGTGCCTTTGCTCGTGTTGGAGCGCTCGATCACCGTGGTGAGCGCGACCCCGTCGAAGCCGAACTCGGCGAACAACTCGGTGGCCGCGGCCAGGATCCGCTCACGACTGTCGGCTGGCTTGTGCATGGGGCGAGGTCGGCGAGCATTGCGTAGACTCTGGGTCTAGACCATAGGTCTAGACCCAGAGTCTGGAATGTAGCAGCAAGAATTCAGCGTTTCCATATGAAATCGACCATCATTTTCAAAAAAAAACGCCGGTCGTGCACACCCCGCCGACCGAGGGTCGAGCGCTCGCGCTCGCTCGTCGACCGTGCGAGCGGGGTCGCCCGTCGCGACCCACCCCGCGTCAGGGCATGGGTGTCTCAGCGGGCCTTGGCGGGGGAGCCCTTGCGCACCCGAGCCGCCGCCCAAAGGCATGTGGCACCGAACACCAGCAAGGCGGCATCGACCAGGACGGTCGAGCGAAGCGATGGATCGGACCACGCTTCGGCGACGCCGACCCCCGTCGCCATCGGGGCGGACAAGACCACCGCACCGAACCCGAACCCGGCCATCGACCAGGTCACGACCAGCGCCCGGCGGAGATCGGTCACCGCACCGACCGCCGCCGCGGTGGCCAGCGTCGCGAGGAAGCCCACCGTCATGGCCGAGGGAGGATCGGCCCCGGGCAACCGACAGGCCGCAGCCCAGGCGAGGCCGGTGATGGCCGTGGCCATGGGCAGGCCGCCGGCGAGGGCCACGAATATGATGCGGACCAGTCGGCTCGCGGCCGGCCCCTTGGTCGCGACCGAGTCATGCTCGTGCCGTTGCAGCTCGTGTCGTTGCAGGTAGATCAGCAACCCCGACGCCGCAATGAAGCACGTCATCAGACCGCAGATGCCCCAGAGGATCTTGGTCACCACGCCCAGCAAGGTCCCGAAGTGGAGCTGGCTGGTCACCGTCAGCGCGGTGCTGCCCCACGAGGGGGTCGTCCCGATCCGGGGCTTGGCTCGCAAGAACGCCCCCGTGTGCCCATCGTAGACCAACGCGTGGGCCGTCTCGCTCGTGGTCGAGTGCTCGACCAAGCGGACGGTCGCGTTGGCGCCCTCGTCCCGCCAGTCGGCGAGGTTGACGATGAAGAACTCACTGCCCGGCCTCCGCTCGCAGGCGTCGTCCACGATCGGCTGGAGCCGAGCCACGTCGTCCGAGTCGGCGACTTCGACGGTCCCCAAGGCGACCCGCACGAGCTCGTCTTGGTCGCCGTCGAACGCGACCAGGGCGATCACGGGCAGCAGCACCGCGCCGGCAAACGACAAGAAGGTACCGGTCAGCGCGAGCACGAGGGTATAGGGCAGGGTCCAGGAGCCGACGAGCGTGTGCAAGTCGCCCAATAGCTGGCGCAGCTTGTGCGTGCGAGGCCGACGAAACAGCTTGTAGAGGCGGGGCAGGTGCACCAGCGTTCCCGTGCACACCAGCACCAGCAGCCCGAAGCCGGCCAGGCCCGTCGCGATGAGCCCCAGGGTCCGCGGCATGAGCAAGAAGATGTGCAGGTCGAGGAAGAAGCGCGCGAGGGTGCGCTCCTTGGGGAGGGGCTGGAGCTCGGTCAGTCGGCCCTGTGCGCTCGAGACGAGCGACGTCGAGACGGGATCCACCGAGCGGATGACCGCCTCGTCACCGCGGGCGGCCCGGAAGGTGAACCGCAGCGGATGCCCGGGAAGCTGGCGGATCGACACCCGCCGCTGCTGATCCTCGGGCAGGCCCTCGGCGGCGACCCGGTAGGCCTCGTCGAGATCGAACCCCGGGAGGTGCTGGATCGACGCGAAGCGATGACCACGGCCCGACCACGCGTCGAGCTCCTCGTGGAACGTCGCGATCGCGCCGCTGAAGAACACCAGCATGCCCGCGAGGGCGAGCAGTAGCCCGGTCCATCGATGCAGGAGGTACAGGCGCTTGCGGGGACCATCCATCGCACGAACTCAGACCCAAAAGCCCCACGCGACCAGCAGCCCGTGCGCGAGGGTGATGACGACCACGGTCAGCCAGGCGCGACGCGGCCGTCGAGCGGTGAACAAGACCAGGGCGAACCCGATCCAGATCGCAGGAAAGGCAAGGAGCGGAAAGACCACGTGGTCGACGCCTGCGCGCCCCGGCGGCAGCCAGCGGGTCGAGCCCGCGACCACGATGATCGCCGCCACGAACGCGAACAGCAGCGCTGCCACTGCGCGGCGCATCAGTCTTCCCGAGTCGCTGGTGGAGCCCATGCGTCACTGCGGGATCCCGCAGACTCCGACGTTTTCGAATTGAGGCTCGATCGCGCCGAGCGAGACGCAATCGACGCCGGCTGTCGCTTCGTCGCACGCGCCGGCCTCCTCGGTGTCGCAAAACTCGGCGCAGCAATTGGTGGTGCGACAGCCGATGACCGTCTCGGCGGGGCGGCACTGCAGGCCCGGGCTGCAGCTGGTCCCCGTCTGGCAGTTGTCCCCGGCCCCGGCCTCGTTGGCGGACACGAAGCACACGAACGAGTCGATGGCGCCGCGAAAGTAGCACCCTTCGCCGGAACCCGAGCAATCCTGAATCAGCGGGTCGCAGCGCGGCAGGCAGGCGGGAAACAGACCCCCGGCGCACTGCTCGTCGAGGCTCTCGCACTCGGCCACCTCGGGAGTCCCCAGGCAGAAGCGGCGACACACGCCCTCCCACCCGGACGCGAAGTCGAGCTGGCCAAAGCACAATCCTTCGGCGTCGCAGGTGTCCGCCCCCGATTGCACGCCTTCGTGCATGCAGGGGTCACCAGGCGTCGCGTTGCCCGTGACGAGCACGCACGCGTTGACGAACTGGCCGCCATCATCGATCCGAGGCACGCACTTGAGCCCCTCCATGCAATCTTGGGCGTAGGGGTCGCACTCGCTTCCCTCGCCCACGCCGGTCACGCCCGTGCTCTCGTCGGCGGCTGAGCCTTCCGAGCTCTGAGAGCCTCCCCCGCTGCTCGACGAGATCGACGGGAACGGACCCGTCGTCGATGGCCCCTCGGTCATCGTGGTCGTGGTCGTGGTTGTCTCGCTCCCAGACATCGGCGTCTCGTCGCTCGGCGAGCAGGAGCCGCTCCCGAGGAGTACGAGCCCCAGTGACCAGTCGACGAGTGCTCTGAGCGAGCGGATGCCTTGCGTCATGGATCCCTCAAGGGACATCGATAATATCAATATTGATTTGCAATTTCAAATCGGGGTGTCTCAGCCTCTTGTATGGCGACCCCCGGCGCCATGTTCACGGCGACGTCGGGGCGACCGGCAGCAGCACCCGAAAGGTGGAGGGCGGCAACGTGCTCCAGCGCAACGTCGTCGAGGGGATCCGCTTCGGTACCGGGCCGGGGGTCGTGCTCACCGCGGTCGGACCCCAGATGCAGGCCATCGTGGGGGGCCCGACCCCAACCCCGAGATCTTCGACCGCGCTGATCTTCAGGTCGAGGTCAACGCCCAATGAACGCCGAACGAACGCCGAACGAACGCCGAACGAACGCCGAACGAACGCCGAACGAACGAAGGGCGCGCCCGCGATGCGGACACGCCCTTCGAGCCGAGTGCCTCGGTGCTCGAGGCCGACTCGGCTGGCTTACTCGGCGGCTTCTTCGGCGGCCTCGTCGGCCCCCTCCTCAGCCTCTTCCTCCATGCCCTCTTCGTCGGCCATGTCGTCGGCCGGCTCCTCCTCCGCGGCGGCCTCGTCGGCGGGCGGGGTGGCGTCATCGGGGGTGGCGGTGTCGGTCTGGCTCTTTCCGCAGGCGGCAAGCGCAGCAACGGAGACGGACAGCAACAGGATGTTTGCGATCTTCATGGCGTCGGTTTCTCGTGGTGGTAGGGAGCCGTCGCGGCTCCCGAAGACCTCGAATTACCTCAAACCATCTGGAGTTGAAAAGCTCCGGCGAATTTTCTGGGGCTCGTGTGCCCACCGTAAGCGGGTCCACCCTTTGGTCAGCCCTTTGAACCCAGAGTGCGCGGCATCGTCGCCGCGCTGTTGCCGGGCCGTTGCGGGCTCGTCGCCGGCGCGACTGGGTCGCGCATCCCGAGCCGGCCCTCGGCATAGAGACCTCAGTCCCGCTTGGGTCGTCGATCCGTCAGCCCGTGGCTCCGGATCCACCGGTAGATCTGCCGGCGATCCCGCGCGAAGTGCTTGGCCATCGCGCGTACGTTGCCTCCGAGCCGCTCGAAGACCTCGATGAACTCCTCACGGGAGGGTACGGGGGGCTTGGTATCGGGAGGAAAGGTCGGGGGCCCGACCTCTGCGGTAATCCGGGCGTCGGTCGAGTGAGGATCGGCCGGGATCCGGAGCCAGTTGGGCAGCCGGGAGCGAGGGATCGGCCGGGGCATGTGAGGAGCCGACGCCAGCTCGTGCACCAGCCGGTCGAGCTCTCGCAGGTTGTTGGGCCAGTCGTACAGCAGCACCGCCTCCGCCGAGTCGGCCGACAGCGTCAGGGTGTCGACCGGGTGCTCGGGTCGTCGATCGAGCCAGATCGAGTGGAGCCGGTCGAGCCAGATCAGCAGGTCGCCCCGGCGTGCCCGCAGCGGAGGGATCTCCAGCTGCCACAGGGCCAGGCGCGCGTAGAGGTCGCGCCGAAAGGCACCCGCCTCGATCCGACGCTCGAGGTCGGCGTGGGTGGCGGCGATCACCCGCACGTCGACCGGGAGCGTCTTGGTGCTGCCCACCGGCTGGATCTCGCCCTCTTGCAGGGCGCGCAGCAGCTTGGGCTGCAGCGGCAGCGGAAGATCTCCGATCTCGTCCAGGAACAGCGTGCCCCCGTCCGCCGCTCGGAACAGGCCCGGCTGCTCGCTGGTGGCGCCGGTGAAGGCCCCCTTGACGTGTCCGAACAGCTGGCTGTCGATGAGCTGCGGGCTGAGGGCCGAACAATTGATCGCCACCAGCGGCCCGGGACGGGAACTGAGGCGGTGGATCTCTTGAGCGATGTGTTCCTTACCGGTCCCCGTCTCCCCCAGCAGCAGCACCGGCGAGGGATCCGGGGCGGCCTGGGCCATGGCCTGGCGCAGCGCGGTCAGACTGGGCGACTGGCCCGGAATGGGCTCGTCGTGGCGGGCGGCGCTCGGCTCGACGACCCCGGGGGGGATCTGCTCGACCACCAGGCACACGTCGCCCAGTTGGAGCACGGTGCCGTCGCGGACCACCGCGGTGTTGCTGCCGATGTCTTGCCCGTTGACCCGGGTGCCATTGTGACTGCCCAGATCATGGCCCACGTGGTGACCCATCACCCCGTCCCAGCGCAGCTCGAAGTGGCGACGGGACACCGTGCCGTGGCCCAGGGCGAGCGTGATGTTGTCGGCCGCGATCCGCCCCACCACCGTCGTGGCGCGAGGCAGTTCGTGTGTCCAGCGCAGATCGGTGGGATGGACGACGCGCAGCTGGAGCCGGGGCTGCGGCGCGTGAGCCTTGGTCGACCCGCTACGGGTGAGGGTCGCGAGGGGATCGTCGCTCATGGGGACGCTGTCGAGTGTACCTGGCGGGACAAGAGCGCCAACGATTCCACGGGCGCGGGTCCCCCTGGCGTGGACCGGGCGATGGGCGATGGCGTCGGACGTCGATGTCCCCAGGAGCGGACGCGCGGCGGGGGCGTTATACGGAGGACATCGGGTGAGCGTGCGCCCCGATCCGACCGCGGCGCGGTCTCGTGCCTCCACGTCGATCGTCTACGCCGTGGGGTTGATCGTGGGGTTGGCATCGACCTTGGTGGCAGACGGGCCGGTGGTCGATAGGACGGAGGGGTCGGCCGGTGCGGCGCGGATGGAGCGTTCGTCTGTTCGCGGGCAAGACCAACCGATGTCCACAGTGTAGTCGGAAATACGACCTGTGCGGGGCCCATGAATGACGACCGGATCCGTTCGGGGTGACGCGAGCGTGGTTCGGCCGCCAGGGCCTGGTCTAGAGCAAAGGGGCCGTCCGTGTCGGCGTCGACCACTTCGTGATCAATCCCGCATGCTGATTCGAACCGCAGATTGCAACGTTCGTCGCCATGCTGCGTCTCGCTGTTGCTCCGGAGGTGATCCATGGGACCCACCTCCTCGTACCTGGATTGACCGCTGGGCGCGCGGAGCCGCGGAACCGGCCGCAGAACCGGCCGCAGAACCGGCCGCGGAACCACGAGACCGCGGAAAAAAGTGTCACCGACGCCGTCAGAAAATCGGCCAGGTGCCCACTATTTTCGTGAGCAGGACACCTTGTCATGACCACCAAGACCCCAACCCCCCGAAGCTTCTTCGCTGCCCTCGCCGAGCTGTCCGTACTGCTGGGCGCCGGCTGTCTGGCCCTTTCTCTGATCGGCTGACGCCGACCCCCGGCCGCCATCTGCCAGGGCCAGCGCGCTACGATGCCCTCGTGACGCGTATGACCCGGTGGGGCCTGGCGGCATCGCTCGGGCTGCTCGCCTGTGGTGAGCGGACCGAGCCCCTTGGAGCGCCCGCGCGGAGCTCGATCGTCGATCTCCAAGGAACGCCGCACGATCCGCTGGATCCCGCGGTTCCCGGGGTCGCGGTGCTGCTGTTCGTCTCCACCGAGTGCCCGATCTCCAATCGCTACGCGCCGACCCTACGGTCGCTCGCGCGGCAGTGGGTCGACGACGGCGTACGCGCCTGGCTGATCTATCCCGATCCCGATGACGACCCGGCGGCGATCCGGGCCCATCAGGCCGAGTACTCGCTGTCACTGCCCACCGTACGGGATCCCCGTCACGTGCTGGTCGCCCAGGCCGGGGCTCGGGTCACGCCCGAAGCGGCGGTCTTCGGGCCCGGGGCGGTCGCGGCGGCCTACGTGGGTCGGATCGACGATCGAGTGGCCGAGCGGGGCAAGGTGCGGGCCCAGGCCTCGGCCCACGAGCTGCGGGATGCTGTCCGTGCGGTGCGGGCCGGCCTGGCGCCAGCGGCCGCCGGGGGTCCGGCGATCGGATGCACGATCTCCGATCTACGATGAGCCGCGACCGATGAGCCGCGACCGATGAGCAGCGACCGATGAGCAGCGACAGTTGGCCACGGGCCGCATTGTTGGCGATGAGCCTGGCGGGCAGCCCCAGCGCCTGCGGGCCGGATCTGCCGAGCCGAGCCGAGCCCGCGACCGCACCCGCGCGCGATCCGGCCGGAGGAGGCACGCCCGCCGAGCCCACCGTGCCCGTCGAGCCCACCTTCGCCGCGCACGTGGCCGCCATCGTCTACACGCACTGCACGCCGTGCCATCACCAGGGAGGCTCGGGGCCCTTTGCCTTCGAGAGCTTCGACGACGTCGCCGATCATGCCACCCAGATAGCCGAGGTGACCGCTGACAAAAGCATGCCCCCCTGGCTGCCCTCGGCCGGTCCGGGGGTGTTCGTTGGGGCCCGCACGCTCGACGAGGTCACCCGCCAGACCCTGGCCCGCTGGGTCGAGCAGGGGGCCGTACCGGGCGATCTAAACGCCGCGCCCGCGCCTTCGCCCCCCTCGGGCGGCTGGCAGCTCGGGCCGCCCGATCTCGTGCTGTCGACCGGGGCGCCCTTCGAGCTGCCGGCCGACGGCACCGACGTCTATCGCAACTTCGTGATCCCCGCGCCGCCTCCCTCCTCCCCGGGGTCGCCGCGGTTCGTGCGGGCGGTCGAGATCCGTCCGGGCGATCCTCGGGTGGTGCACCACGGGGTGCTCCGGGTCGATCTCACCGGCAGCGTGCGGCACCTGGACGCGCAGGATCCCGCGCCCGGCTTCGACGGCATGGTCTTCGCGGGGGCCCGCATGCCCGACGGGCGCTTCTTGGGCTGGACGCCGGGCAAGCGCCCCAGTCCCGGCTCGGATGCGCGGGCGTGGCGGCTGGTCGGCGACTCGGACCTGGTGCTCCAGCTGCACCTGCGCCCCTCGGGCAAGGTGGAGCCGGTCGTGGCGCAGCTGGGGCTGCACTTCGCCGCGCGGCCGCCCACCCTGCCGGCCCTGTCGATGGAGCTGTCGAGCAGCGAGATCGATCTGCCCCCCGGGGCTTCGGACGTGCGGGTGCGCGACCGCTATACCGTGCCGGTCGATGTCGCGATCCGAAGCCTCTACCCCCATGCCCACTACCTGGGGCGGCGGATCGAAGCCTGGGCCGTGCTCCCCGATCGCACGCGGCGGGAGCTGTTGCTCATCGAGGACTGGGACTTCGACTGGCAAGACGAGTATCGTTTTGTCCGGCCCGTGCGCCTGCCCAAGGGCAGCACGATCCACATGGAGTGGCGCTTCGATAATTCTGCCCAAAACCCTCACAATCCGTCCTCACCCCCGCGCCACGTGACCTACGGCCCGGCCTCTACCGACGAGATGGCCGAGCTCATCCTCGAGGTGGAGCCCGATGATCCGCGCCACCTGGTCGCGCTCGACGAGGACTTTCGCCGCAAGTGGCTCGGGGACCAGGCCGCGCTCTACCAGCGGCTGCTTCGGCGGTCGCCCGACGATCCCGACGTGGCCGCCAACCTCGGAGCCTTCGAGCAATTGCGGGGCAATGTGGACGCGGCCGTGGCCGCCTACGAGCACGCCCTCGGCAGCGATCCCGATCATCTGCAGGCCAACGTCGAGCTGGGGATCGTGCGGATGGGGGCCGGGGAGCTGTCGCGGGCCGTCTGGCACTTGCGGCGGGCGGTGGCGGTCGCCCCCAACGAGGCGCGGCCCCACCTGACGCTGGCCAATGCGCTGCGCAAGCAAGGCCAGCCCGACGAGGCGATCGAGCACTATCGCCGGGCGCTGGCGCTCGACGACGGGCTTTCGCAGGCGCACAACAACCTGGCGATCACGCTCGAGGCCCGTGGAGATCTTCGGGGGGCGCTGCGGCACTTTTCGCGGGCCGTCGAGCATGGCCCGAACACCGCGGTCTTTGCCAAGAACCTCGCCCGGGTGCGGGCGCGGCTGGAGCGGTAAGCGGCGAGGATCGCAGCAGGGGCTGCGATCCATCGCACGAGCGACGGGCCGACCCTCAGGGCATCGGCGGTGCCGTGTTGTAGGCCGCCGAGCAGGCATTCGAGAGCAGGCGATCCCAGTCGCCCATCGGGGCATAGGGTGCATGGCCTGTACCGTTGAGGTAGACCACGCGAAAGTCCGGGCGGTAGGCGGTGGCGATGCGACCGCCGGTCAGGGTTCCATCCTGGATCCCATCCCCTTGCAGGACGACGCCGGTCTCGTTCAGGGCGTTGCTGTATCCGGTGACCCCGTCGTGAAGTGGAGAGACTCCGTCGCCCTGATAGGAGGCACCGATGAACTCGATGTTGCCCCCCGTCGTGACCGGTGAGTAGCCGGGGTCGAAGATCGGTGTGCCGGCCAGGCCGAGCGGCGTCGCGAAGCCCGTGGCGATGCCGAGCACGACGACGCGATCGGCATCGACGAATTCGGCCAGCATCGTCCCCCAGCCCATGCTGTCGCCGTAGCTATTGTTCGGATGCGTGAAGATGCAGTCGTAGTCGGCGAGTGCATCAGCGAGCGTGGGCAGGGTGGTGCGGGCGTCGACATAGGTCACCGGGGAACCGGTCATCGCGGCAACCGCTGCGCGGAAGGCGGGGTCGTCGTCGTTGGCGATCGCATACATGACCCGGGGCTCGACGAGGCAGTTGACATTGCAGCCGTCGTTCGGGTTGACGTTCCCGTCATCGCAGCTCTCGCCCGCAGTGACGTTGACCGTGCCATCACCGCAGGTCGCAACGGTGCAGTCGAGGTCGCAGTTCGCCGATTCCCCGGCGTCGTCGCAGATCTCCCCCATCGTGCCGTTGAGCGTGCCGTCGCCGCAGATCGCCGGCGTGCAGTCGAGGTCGCAGTTCGCCGACTCGCCGGCGTCATCGCAGCTCTCGCCCGCGGTGACGTTGGTCATTCCATCGCCGCAGAACACTGGGGTGCAGTCGATGTCGCAGCTCGCCGACTCTCCCGTGTCGTCGCAGTCCTCGCCCGCGGTCTCGTTGACGTTCCCGTCGCCGCACTCGACCGGGGTGCAGTCGGTGTCGCAGTTCGCCGATTCCCCGGCGTCATCGCAGTTCTCCCCCGCGGTGGCGTTGGTCACCCCATCGCCACAAGCCACGAAGGTGCAGTCGACATCGCAGCTCGCCGACTCCCCCGTGTCGTCGCATTCCTCGCTCGCCAGCGCGTTGACCACCCCGTCCCCGCACTCGACCAGCGTACAGTCTCCATCACACAGTGCGGTGGGTCCGACCGTGTCGCAAAGCTCACCCGCGCTCATGTTGGTCGTACCGTCGCCGCAGATCGCCGGGGTGCAATCGTTGTCGCAGTCCGCCGACTCCCCGCCTGCGTCGCACGCCTCGCCGGATGTCGTGTTGAGTACCCCGTCGCCGCACATCGGCGTGGTGCAGTCCACGTCGCAGGTCGCGGTCTCGCCCATGTCGTCGCACGCTTCACCCGCGACCTCGTTGGTGTTTCCATCGCCGCACACGACCGAGGTGCAGTCGTCATCGCAGGAGGCGGTCTGCGCCATGTCGTCGCACTCTTCACCCGCGGTGGGGTTGGTGGTGCCATCGCCACAAGCCACGAAGGTGCAGTCGGCATCACAGTCGACCGACTCTCCGCCGTCATCGCACTCTTCGTCCCCTTCAACGAGTCCGTTACCACAGACGACCTCGCCGTCCGATTCCCCCGTGCTGTCTGATGAATCCGTCGCAGGCTCCCCGCTCGAATCGCTCGAACCCTCTGATGGCCCTTCTGTCGACGACCCTTCTGTCGACGACCCGTCCGTCGACGACCCGTCCGTCGACGACCCGTCCGTCGACGACCCGTCCGTCGATGACCCATCCGTCGATGAATCGGTCGGTACTGGCACATTAGGCTGGCAACCGGCCAGCAACGGCCCACAGCAACACACCACGAACCCGAGGGTACGCTCTAATGACTTCATCGATTCGTATCGTAGCGCACGGTTTGGGGGCGGGCTAACTTTTTGTTCACCCTATAAAGTCCAAGTCGCTATGCACCATTTTGCCCTACTTAACTCGGGACACTCGGGATCGAATGTACAATTGAAACTGGTCCATAGGGTCCATGTGTCCATATGATCCATATGATCCATGTGATCCATTATGATCTGGATGCCAAAGCCGACGCCTGGTACGTCGATCTACGGACCAAGCACGACGACGCCGGGCGGGCCGATCAGGAGCTTTACAAGATCCGGCTCATACGCTTCGGTGAAGGCTTCGGCGGGTGTCGAGCCCTTCACAGACGCTGACTGTCAGGGCTGTCACCAGGACGTCTTGGTGACCTGGGCCCGCTCACGTCACCACCGCGCTGAGTCCGGGTCTTCGTGTGTCGCGAGCGACCTCCATCGACCGCTCACCGGCTCGCCAGCCACGCCTCGACCTCCGCCCGATCATAGTCCATCGCCGCGTTGTCTTCGGGCCAACCGTCCCGCGCCAGCTCGGCGAGCCGGCGGGCGCGGGGGCGATCGCGGCCTTGGGATGCGGGCGCGGCCCACAGCGCGCGGGCCAGAGCAAAGCGCGTGCTGGCCAGCAGGGCGGGATCGACCTGCTGGTCGGCCAGGATCGCGAGCGCTCGCTCCAGGGGCACGAGGGCCTGGGCAGACTCTTGCTGGGCTAGCAACGCATCGCCGAGGCCGCTGAGTGCATAGGCCAGCATCGGGTGCTCGGGTCCGAGCGCCGCTTCCCAGGTGGCCAGTGCACGCTCCTGGAAGCGGTGGGCCTGGTCGGGCTTGCCCTGCAAGAGCGCCACGCCGCCCAGGTTGTTCAGGGCGTTGCCCACCTCGGGGTGCTGGGGACCGAGCGCCTGCTCACGGATCTTCAGCGCTTGCTCGTAGTAGTCGCGGGCCGGGGCCAGCTGGCCCCGCGCCTTGGCCACATGGCCCAGGCTCTCGAGGGACGTGGCCACGTTGGGATGCTGAGGCCCGAGCGCCGCCTCGAAGATCGTCCGCGCGCGCTGATGGGCGTCGCGGGCCTGGTCGAGCTTGCCCCGCAGGATCGCCGCGATCCCCACGTTGGTCAGCGAGATCGCCATGTCGGGGTGCTGAGGGTCGAGCACGCGTTCGAAGATGGTCAGGGCTCGCTCGTGAAAGTGGAGTGCGTCGTCCAGCCGCCCCTGTGTGATCGCCAGGTTGCCCAGGTTGCCCAGGGAGCGGGCGACCAGCGGGTGCTGGGGCCCGAGCGCCTCTTGCCAGATCGTCAGCGCGCGCTCGTACGAACGGCGGGCCTTCGCGGGCAGCCCCTTGGACTGCTCGACCAACCCGAGGTTGTTGAGGGTATTGGCCACGTCGGGGTGTCGGGGCCCACGGAGCTGCTCCTGGAGCGCCAGGGCTCGCTCGTGGAATTGACGGGCCTGGTCGAGTTGGCCCTGGGCGTGGGTCACATGGCCCAGGCTGTCCAGCGCCGTGGCCACGCTGGGGTGGCGCGATCCGTGGGTCTGTTCGACCAACGCCAGGGCTTGCTCGTGGAGTTGGCGGGCTTGGTCGAGCTTGCCCTCCGCCAGCGCCACCGTGCCCAGGTTGCGCAGGTAGGTCGCGTGGGCTTCGTCCGTCCCCACCGCCCGCGCGTGGGACTCGGCGTGGATCGCCCAGCGCCGGGCGTCTTCGAATCGGGCGAGTTCTTGGCCCTGCACATACACCAGCCACGCCGAAGTCTCCGCCGCTTCGGCGGTCATCCGCTGGGCCACCGCTGCGCCGTAGGCCTCTTGCAGCGTGGCCGCGGCCCCCTTGGCGTCACCGGCGAGCTGCTGGAGCATGCCTTGCCGGGCCCGGGCCCGGGCCAGCAGGGGCTCGTAGCCTAGCGTCTTGGCCTCGGCCACCACCGCCGTGGCCACGGCCAGCCCCTCATCGTACTGGCCGGCGCCCTCCTTGGCCGCGGCCTGGGCCAGCTGCTCGTCCAGTGCGCTGACCCGCTGGGCGACCGCGGGGTCCTCGGGAGGCGGCACGTCCGCGGCCAGGGCGTCCACGTCGGCGCATCGTGAGAGCGTCGGCAGGCTCGCCACCGCGGTCACTGCCTTTTGAGCCACCGCCGCGTCCGCCTGGGCCAGCTCGTCCACCATGGCCCGCAGGTGCACGCGCCGGTCGTGCAGGCAGGTCATGCGCAGATCCATCGCCTCTTCGCTCTGCTCGGCGCGCACCACCGTCGCCCGGCAGACTTCGGTATGCGCCTGGGTCCAGGCGGTGGCGTAGTCGTCGAGCTGCTGCTGCACGCGGTCCCATGTATTGGGGGCATAGGGCAGCGCGGTGCCGAGCAGAGCGTCCTGCACCTGTTGGCGACGCTCGGGATCCCACACGCCCTCCAGCTTTTGCGGCGCGCCCGTGCAGCGCTGCTGCATGGCCAGATACTGGGGAACGGCCACCGCCGCGCCCATGGCCGCCAGGCCCACCACCAGGCCCACCACCAGCCCTCGACGGCGCCGAGGAGCGAGCAGCTGGCGCAGCTCGGTCAGCAGGGCGGGCATCGACGGCCAGCGCTCGGCGGGATCGCGGGCCAGGCCGCGCACCAAGATCCGGCGCAAGGCGGCGGGGACCTTCGTACCTTTGGGACCTTTGGGAGGAGGTGGAAGATCCCCCTGAGCGATCTGTACCGCGAGCGCCATCAACGAGGGCGCCGAGAACGGGCGCCTGCCATAGACCGCCTCCCAAAGCGTTACGCAGAAGCTGAACTGGTCGCTGCGTGCGTCGGCTTCGACCCCCCGCAGCTGCTCGAGCGGCATATAGGCCGGCGTCCCGAGCACGGCTCCGGTGCGGGTCAGCGGGGTCCGCAGGGCCGACGGGGTCGACTGGCTGGGCTCAAGCCGGTGGGCCTTGCGGGGTGCGTCGGCGTCGTCGGTGGTGTCGGGTTCGCTCACCGCGAGCGCCGCCGAGTCCAGCGTGACCGGGCTGTGTTCGAGGAGCCGGGCGACGTCCTCGGGATCGGTGGGGATCTGGGCCTCGTCGATCGCCTCCACCTGGCGCGCGAGGCCGAAGTCGAGCACGCGCACGCGGCCCTTGTCGTCGATCATGGCGTTGCCGGGCTTGAAATCGCGGTGGATCAGGCCCTCGTCGTGCGCCGCCGCGAGTCCCTCGCCGGCCTGGCACAGCACCTCCACGCAGCGTCGCCAGTGCGGCCGGGGCTCTTGCTGGAACCACTCCCGGAGGGTCTGGCCCCGAACGAGCTCCATGGCCACGAAGGTCTGGCCCTCGACCTGCCCCGCCTCGAACACCTGCACCACGTTGGGGTGCGACAGCTTGGCCATGGCCTGGGCCTCGCGTACGAGCCGAGCGGTGTGCTTGTCGTCCACCTCCCGGTGCAGCACCTTGATGGCCACCCGGCGGTCGAGCTGGGGGTCGAAGCCCCGCAGCACCGTGCCCATGCCTCCCGAGCCCAGCGTGCCCTGCACCACGTAGCGGCCCAGCGTCTGGGGCTCGGCGGTCACGCGGAACAGCGCCTCGAACACCCGGTCGCGGTCGGCCCTACC
>JBCCWC010000163.1:0-35621 GCA_039194325.1 Myxococcota bacterium | reverse complement strand
CGTAACATTGCGAAAACATGCTATCAGCGCACCAATTTCGCTAACATCCAAGCGCTTCGTTGATCTGCGCGAAAACGCGCACGATCATTCTGGCCAAGCCGCGTTAGGTAAACTCGGGTCCGTGGAAATCCAGGCTAGTGACAATTCTCGCGCTTGTGCGCTGAGGTGCTGGTGGCCGAACTCTCGAATGCAACAGATTGTGCCCCTCGAGCCCCACGCCGGTCCGGCGCAGTTGCTCGATCTGCGTCAGCGCCGGGCTCGGTGTCGAGTACGTAGTGCTCGGGGCAAGTCTCCGGCTTGGAGACTTGCCCCCGCTTGATCATCTTACCTTTCTTGTGGCGGTACGACGATTGTAATATCTCCACATGTGCTTTTCTTGCCGCATTTTACGACGATCTTCTGAGTCCCACCGTTCGTTCCCTCTAGCTCGAAGGTAACTTCCTTGCCCCTCTTGAGCATGGGGATGAGGACGATAGTGCTGCCTTCCTTGCTGACTCTCTTGGTGATGTCCGTCGTGGAGCCACGAGCTGAGGCGGTCTCCGAGGTGGTCATTCCCGTCGCGAGGAACAGGGCTAGGATTGTGTTGATCATGGAGTCTTCCTTCCAAGTGTCGAGGTGACGCCGGCATCCGATGTTCGGATTATCGCGTCGTCATTGTCTTCATCGAGTGATAGTCAAGGGGGTCACCGTTGTATGACTCGTCGTGATGGCCTGTCATGGTCTGGAGTGCGAATAGAAACTTCACCTGAGCAATCACGTCGACCGCCGCAGCCAAGCGGGCGCCCCTCGCCGCTGACGGGCCGGTGACCTCACGGCACGAGCACGCGGTAATTCCGTATCGCGTGCTCTGGTAGTCCATGCTCGCGGGCCCATCGCACCGCATGCATCAACCACCGCCCCGGCTCGCGAATGCTATGCGCGTCGAAATCGGCATAGAGACCTCGGCCCACGAGTGAGGCGTTCGATCCGTCGACCTCGCGCGTGCTCGCGATCACCACCGTTGCTCCCGCTCCTAGGAAGGCCGTGGCCAGGCTGAAGCCTCCGTATGCCATGCGCTCGTCGTGCACACCAGTGGCACACCCCATGAGCACCGCCGAGCGCGGCACGGACTCCATCATGAGCACATCCGGTACGTCGAGGTGCCCGGATCGGCCTAGGGGGATGTAGGACGGCTCGGCGGCCGCGCCACCTGGATACGGCGGCCACAGTCGCGTGGGGAGCCCGGCGTCGCTGCGGTCGGGTGGGGCGGCTCGGACCGCGTGCCCGCCTAGGTCGTAGTAGGCGTGACCGGCGTAGTGGAAGTGCTCTACCGAAGCGAGCGCCTCCCGTAGCTGGTGTGCGGTCAGCTGGTTGGAGGCGGCACTGGTCGTCGGCCATTCGGCCTTCAATAGGGTGTCGATGACCTTCTCTTGCTCATCGTTGGTCCCCCTGGCGCGAGGATCGGCCAGCACCAGCGCACCTCGCCCCGGCACGGGATCAGCGGGACGTGAGGGCCGTGGCAGATCCAAGCCGTAGACCACGGGCACCTGCTCGACCAGCGGACGCCCACGCCACGGGAGCGCATGGACGTCGAGCGCCGCTGCCTTGCCCGAGGCCAGCACTCGGACCCGGCTGGCCCGGGCCAGCTGGGCCTCGAGGGGCTTGAGCAGCACGTTGCCCAGCCAGCGTGGGTCATCGAGATGAAGCAAGCTTTCGGCGCTCGCGAGCAATCGATGCGTGGTGCCGGCGTCGTCCTGTGCGAGCACCAGAACCCCCTTTTGGTGGGGGTAGAGGCCGAGCAACAGTTCGCCGGGCAAGCGAGGGCTCAGCTCGTCGCAGCGGGGGCGGCCGTACGTGCCGGAGTCGAACGAAAGGATCTCCAGTGCGAGGCCTGCGAGTTCTTCGCGGAGCCGCTCCGCCTCTTTGCGCGCGCGTGCGTGCTCTTGGACGGCTCGCGTCGACGTACGGTCCAGTCGCTCCTCGTAAGCTCGTTGGAGCGTGCGATAGTGCTCGACCTTGGGGCGCAGCACTTGCCGGGACTCGGGGTCGAGCCGCGAGAACACACGGGCCAGCTGTCCCACGCGAGCTTGCGCCTGCCTCGACACGCATAGGGCTTGCTCAGCGTGGCCTTGCCGGAGCAGAAGCTCGACCAGTCGCTCGGAGCCCTCTCGCTTTCGTGCCGGTGCGATCTCGCCCTGAGCTCCGAGCAACGCCCGTGGGATCATGCGATCGAGAAGTGTCTCACTACGCTCGTAAGCAGCCCGTGCTGCATCGAGATCGCCGAGGCGCTCGAGGATCTCGCCACGACGTACCGTCGCGAGCCACTGTTCACGGTGCGAGCCCCCGGTGGCGGCGAAGGCCTCCAAGCCGGTGAGGCGCTGACGGAGCTCGTCGTCGTCCGCGCCGAGCTGCAAGTGCGCCCGAAGTCGGAGGTCGCGCATCGCGAGCTGATCCTCGCGGATGAGTTCGCCTTCGGCGAGGGCATCGAGGTGGCGTAGCGCGGTACCCGACTCGCCGTCGAGGACGGCGAGCGTGGCCAGGCCCAGCCGCGCGGCGTCCACCTTGATCTGATCCGCATTCTCCGGCTTGGCCGTCGACGCCAAATCGAAGATCTCGTGCAGCAGGGGTTCGGGATCGTCGTGGGCCTTGCCCATCTGTCGAAGCCGCAAGCTCACGCGGGCGACCATGGTCATCACGGCGAGCCGATCGACCAGCCGCCCCTGTTCGCGGGCGTGCACCACGGCCCGCTTGCCCCAGTAGACCGCTGCTTCGAAGTAGCCTAGCTCGGCGAGCACCATGGAGTAGTTCGACAGAGCATCGAGCTGTAGCCCTACGTCGTCCATCCGCACGGCGTAACGCGCACCACGGCGGTAGGCCGCGGCCGCTTCGACTAGCCGACCGTCACGTTCGAGTGCATGGCTGCCGTAGATCGCCATGGAGGCGGCGCCCTCGGGGTAGCGCTCGGCCGAGGTACGGACATGCTCGAGCACCTCACGGGCGAGGTCGGGCCGTGTGGCTCGATGGGTCAGGTGATAGGACATCGCCTGGGCGAGATCGACGGCGGTGCTGAGCAGGCCCTGTTCGAGCAGTTCGTCGATGGTGTGCATGGCCTCCGGTACACCGGTCACGTCGCCCTCGTAGAGTCGGCCCTCGATCGCGCGCTGGTGTGCGGCGAGCTGGTCCAATAGATGGCGCTCGGATGGCGTCAGGTGGGCCAGGGCACGCAACCGGAGGGTCCAGGGGTGCCCATCGGGCGTGTTCACGACCAACCTGCGCGCATCGTCACCGGAGATCCGGCCTCGGTGTCCCCGACCTGTTTCTTCCGGGCGTTGGTCGGTGGTCGTCAGCCATGGTCGGCCATCGATCTCGAGCCGTACGTCGTGCGGGCTGGGGTGCGTTACCCAAAGTCGCAGCGGTGCGTCAGGAGTGTAGATGCACTCGATCGAGTCGTCGTTCGAGGCTACGATGAGCGCACACCCTCCGTGCTCGACCTCGAGACTCGCTCGGGCCGTTGTTGGCACGGCGGGTACATGCTTGGCGGTTTGCTCCGCCACGCGCACCGGGTCGGCGAAGGGATCGGTCTTGGTACACCCGGGGTTTGGCCACCATAGGGCGAGGGCACCGAGCAGCCCGTGCAGTGCGGCGTGTCTCATCGGTCGTCTCTCTCTGGTCTCTCAATCGATGATGCAGACCGTACCCTGCACCACGGTGACTCCCGGATGGACGCCTGGGGCGAGGGAGCTCAGGTCGTCATGGTGCGCTTCGTCCCGTCGTACGACGTAGAAGGTGAGTGTCCAGGTTCCGGGGGTGAGGCCCAGCGGAGCGACTGGCTGCTCGATCGACAGCACGCCTTGCTGCGTGATGCTCGGCGCCAGATCGTCCTTGGCCAGCCAGCGTCCCTCGCCGGTCTCGGGCTGAGCGAATACGGCGATTCGGAGGTCATCATCCAGCGGCTCGGTCGGAAACAGGTGAGCGGCCAGCAGGCCGTCTCGATGGTAGTGCTGGTCGCAGCTGGCGATCGCCGGATGGGCCGGCTTGGTGGCGCTGCGCGTCTCTCCCGCCCAGCCGTCGCGAAGCTGTAGGTCGAACGCCGTCAGTGGCTGCGGTGAGCGTTCGGGGGGAAGTGCTAGCACGACCACGGCCGCGGCCGCAGCGATCACCAAGGTCGGCGTCCACCACGATCGCTTCTTACGCTCCGGCTCGATGGACACTACCCCGCCGTCGTCTTGGTCCGCCCCCGAGATCAGCCTCGGTGCGTTCGAGTCGCGCATACTCTGCGGTCCGAACAGGGCGTGGGTGATCCGGTCGTTCTCCTCCTCGGAGGGCGGCGCGAAGATCTCCAGCTTGCGCTCGAGTGCTTCGGGGGTCTCCAGATCGCGTCGTCGCTCGATGACCTGTCGTCGGGTCAGTTCGCCCGTGGTCAGCGCGTGCCAGGGGTCCTCGTGCTCGCGGTCCTCGACCAGCAGGTGACGGAGCAGCGCCTCGGCGTTGGAATCGTGATCATGCATCGTCGGGGTCTCCGAAGGCATCGTGATGGGCTACGGGAGCCTCGTGCGTCGAGGCATGCGGACCGTCGTGGGCGAGCGGGTGCACCAAGAGCGTGGCCACCACGAGCGCCATCGTAGAGGTCGGAGGCGACGGCGAGGGAAACGCAGGGGAGGGAGGCGACAGGTCCATCTCCTCGACGAGTCGGGCGAGCCGTTGCTTGAGCCGCCGGTTGCGCTGCTGCAAGGCGGACTCGTTCTCACCGCTTTGTTGCGCGATGCTTCGCAGGGTTCGTCCATGAACGTGGTGCTCGAGCAGCAGCAGCCAGTCCTTGTCCGAGAGCTGCGCCTTGAAGCGCTGGAGGAGCTTGCGGCGCTCGTCGTCGTAGATGATGCGGCCGACGAAGCTCGCGGCGTCGTCGTCGGCCAGCGCATCGGTTTCGTGGTCGGCGGCGTGCTCCTCGACTCGGTTGCGCGCTCGATGGAGCACATGCCAGGCTTGTTGATAGGCCACGGTTCGCAGGAAGCGGCCGCAGTCCCCCTTGGTGGGATCGTAGTGGCGCAGCTGCCTTCGGTCGTTGCGCAATAGACGGGTCCAGACCTCTTGGGTGAGATCCTCGATGTCGCCGCGACGGCCAAAGGCGTAGGCGGCCTTGCCGATCGCATGGCGCATGCGGGCTTGATAGTGCCGATAGAGCTGGACCAGGGCCGGGGGTGAGCCCTCCACGATGGCCCGGTGGATGACCTGCGGCGAGAGCTCGGGGAAGGGGGAGTGATGGGCAGCCTTCATGGGAGCTCCTTAGGGTGAAGCAGCGAGCGAACGTACTCGAAAATTCTCCGAATGGTTGGTGGCCTCGCATCACTCCTCGGGTGAGCCGTTGACGAAGCGACGCCTCGCGTCCCTCCGGGGGCGGAGGCGCCGTGAGGTCGCAGGCCCGGGTGTCGCCACGGTGCAGGGTGATTCGCCGGGTTGTTCATCTCGCCTTGCACCGAGGAGCAATTCTTATGAAGAAGTCGTTCATTGTCCCGTGTGTCGTCCTGGCGGCGTTGATTGCGTCGTATGAGGTCGTCGGCGATGCTCATGGAGCACCGGCCGAAGGCCACGAGATTACGACCCAGATCATCAACTCCCCTGGCCCGGTCGATCGCAATGGCGCGTGCAGCAAGTGTCTGGTCAATACGCTCGCGCAGGCACAGGATGCCACCGAGGATGGCGCTACGCTTGAGCTCTACTACGACGACGAGCGCATCACGCTGCACGGGTACGTGGAGCTGACGATCCTGCTGGCCGACGGGACGTACCACGTGGAGACGGTCCCCGGGGTCGAGCTCAAGAACGGTCAGGTCGCCGTCTTCGAGCTCGGTCCCCAGGTGGGGTGGAGCTGGCGAGCCGACGTGGAGCACCTGTGGGTCGAGGTCGTTGCGATCGACGGGTGAAGGCAGCACGGAGGACACGGGGAATCCGCGATCTGGATAGTGCAGCGGATCGAGGGGTTATGACGCTGGACATCGATTCAGGTTGGCGCGTGGGGCGCGAGACGTGAGGCGTGCTCGTCCGTGCGATCCCGAGCCCTCGTCGACGGAGGCCTGACACCAGGCGGGCCTCCGTCGACGCTCGGGGGCAAAGCCATGGGACCGGCTTGCCCGGCGAGCGTCGGTGGATCGGGGGCGTTGGAGGACGACAAAGGAATCGTGCGCCGCGTGTCAGATTCCTGAAGACGAAATCACTATCGGCGAGGGCACCCGTTTTCACCCCCTACCGTATCGACCTTTTATGGAGAGAAGGACCATGAGGACGCTTGCACTCCTGTTCGTCACGACCTTGATCCCCGGTTGCATTGGAGAACTCGATCTCGGGCGCACCCGCAGGAAAATCAGCGGCGATGCCAACGCAAGCGCCGACCCTCGCTCTGCCCGGTCCGAGCCGGAGAACAAGCGAAAGGGGATCGTAGGCGCCGATATCCAATTCTCAGCCAGCGTTCCTGGTGGAGGCGAGTCCAAACGCCTGAAAAACCCCGGAAGCAACGGCACCAAAGGAGCACAGGAGGTTGTGCTTATTAACAATGATTTTGTTCGGAATCGTCAATATCCAGTTCCGCTCCTTGCTAAGTATAAAGACGGACAGTGGAAATTCTATTTTCCCGTTAAAGTAGACCATGTCGAGTATAAGGTGGGTAATGGCACGAAGAAAATAAAGCACGAAAAGGTCTCTGCTAACATCAAAATTGGGAGTGATTCCGGGGAGTATTTCTGGCATGCAATCTCGGATGATGAGGAGTTCAAGCTGGAGTCGAGCACAGCCATTACGCAGGTGATATTGGTCTGTTTCGTTGAGTCGGACAATTCCGAAAGGCCGCCTGGTGTACAATGGAAGGATACGAGCAAGGGTGGGTATCCCGCCGAAATAGACGAACTGGCGCAGAAGGCCAAATCGGTCAAGGTATATTGGGACAGTCATATGTTGTCGTCCACGATGTCCAATGACGCCAGCAATGGTCCGTTGTGGTCCAGTACCCTCACTCTCAAGGATACGTTCGGACTCACGCTGGACGACTATGTTTCCATCAGACGGGGCATTGCCCATCGGCACTTCAAGCCTCTTGAGCACTCGTCTCACGTCAACGACCGTTATATCATCCCGGAAACCGTCTTGAACCACGGCCCGATCAGGGTCAACCTCGACGAGCCGAAGCTCATCATCCCGGATACTGATGAAACCTTCCCCGTCCCCCCGATGAAGGGCCACGGATGAAGGCCGTTCGTCCTACGAGGACCTCGATCTCCGGGTATTCATTCGCCTCTTGCGCCTCCCGTGGCCTGCATGGCGATACGCAGCTCCCGTTTAGCGTCGTGAGCCCACCGTGTGCACGTGCCATAGGGCTTGTCGAGGACCTCGGAGATCTCGCGGAGGTTCAGCCCTTCCCAATAATGCAGCTCGAGCAGGGTCTGTAGGTGAAGGGGCAGGCGGCGGAGTGCATCGTGCAGCAGGCGTTCCTGCTCGTCCTTGGCCACCATGGTCGAGGGGCCGGCTCCCATCTCGACCAACGATTGGTCCTCGAGTTGAGTCTGTCGCTTCGACTTTCGCCGGATGTACTCAAGCAGCACCCGGCGCGCGATCCCAAGGATGAACAAGCGGGGGTTGTCGACCCGAGTCCGATCCGTGGCCAGGAAGCGCCGGATCGTCTCCTGGGTGAGGTCCTCTGCATCGGCCGCGCCAAATACCTTGTTTTGGAAGAACCGGAGCGCCGCCGTGTGGCATGGTTTGATGTCTGCCTCGGGCTCGTCGGATCGTTGTGTGCTCATAGAGCAACTCTCATCATACCATCGGTTGGGTGCCGGCGGGGCCGACAACAGCCTCTGGTGGGGAGCGCGACGAACCGATGTCCCTGACCGAGCAACTCCGCGGGGTTCGTCCGCTTACCGATCACGAGCGGGTGATCCGGATTCTCGGCGACGCGGAGCGCGGGCCTCCGACGCGCATGAGGCAGTATCACCTCATCGAGGAGATCGGTCGCGGGGGCTTTGGGGTGGTCTATCGGGCCAACGACCGACGCTTGCGCCGTGACGTCGCGATTAAGAAGTTCGCGTTGCCCTCGCAGACCCAGCGGGCCGCGTGGGGTCGTGAAGCGCTTGCCCTCGCCAAGTTGTCACACCCCAACGTAGTGCAGATCTACGAGGTCATCGACGACTCCACTGTGGGGCAGTCCATCGTGATGGAGTATGTCGCGGGGGAGCAACTCGACCGCTGGCAGCAGCGTCGAGCCCGAACCACGCGGGAGCTCCTGCAAAAGTACCTTCAGGCGGCTCGGGGTCTGCATGCGGCTCATCGGCTGGGCCTGGTCCACCGCGATTTCAAGCCGATGAACGCGATCGTGGCCGAGGACGAGCGCGTGCGTGTACTCGATTTCGGGCTGGCCAAGGCCGCCGATGACCTGGATCGACCGGAGGTTGAGCCACACGAGGACCAAGGACGATCCTCGCCCGATCTCACCGACGGCGGGTCGGACCAGAGGGTCGCTCGGACTCGGGGCCCCGAGCGGGAGCGACCGGTAGTTTGTGGGACGAGCCTGCCGTCCACCTGGGGCACACAAACCCGTGGGTTCGTGGGGACGATCGGCTATGCGGCGCCCGAGCAGGTCCGCGGCCAGCGCGTCGGCCCGCGTAGCGATCAGTTCAGCTTTTGTGCCTCACTCTATGAGGCGCTCACGGGCAGTCGCCCCTACGCGGGCCGAGATCACGAGAGTTATTCGACTGCGTTGCTCGAAGGGCGGATCGTTACCGACCCCGGTCACTGGCGGATCTCGCGTCGTCTCAAGCGCGCACTCATTCGAGGGTTGTCGATCGATCCCGAGCAGCGACACGAGAGTCTGGGGTCGCTCATCGAGATCATCGAGGCGGAGCTCCGCCCCATCGCCGCACGCGTTGCTCTCGTGGTGCTGGGGATCCTCGCGTTGTCGGCGATCGTAGTTGCGTCTCAGGATGATCTCCCCACCCGGTGTCGCAAGGCGCGAGAGGCCGAAGCTGAGCACTGGGTGGCGCGCACGGAGCGGGTCCTGGCCAGTCGGAACGCATCGGAGGCCGGTGATTCCGCCCACGAACTGCTGCATCGTGCATTGGACAACTACGCTCGACGCTGGCTCGACGAGTACCAGAGCTTTTGTCAGGACGAGGACCAGGATGCGCTGGCATGTCTCGAGGTTCAGCAGGAAGGGGCGGTCGCCGGCATGGGGGTGGCGGCCGAGTCCAGCGAAGGGGGGAGCACCTCGGCGATGAATGATCCGACCCTGCGGGCGCTGGCTCTTCAGGATCCTAAGCTGTGTCGCAGTCGCGTGGACGTCATCCTTCGAGGCTCGAGCTCCAATGTTCGAGCGAAGGAGGCCATGGCGTGGGTTCGAGAGTCACGCGTGCACCAAGCGCGTGGCAACTATGAGGCTGGCATGGTCGAGGTGGAGCGTGCGGTAGAAGCCGCGCGACAGCTCGGTGACGATGCGCTCATCGCCGCGGGCCTTCACCAGCGAGGAAAGCTGCGCCGGCTGCTGCGAGTCGCCGACGCATCGTACGAGGATCTTCGCGCTGCGCTCGTCGCTGCCTCTCGCTCGTCAAGCGAGCTGTTGAGGCCCGAGATCATGGCCGATCTGGCCGTACATGCCACGACCTTCGAGCATGACCAAGGAGACCCGGGCCTATGGCTGGCGCTGGCGAGGGCTGAGGTGGAGAGCCTCGGGGTTGCCGACACCGAGCTCGAGGCCTGGGTGCGCTACTCGTCAGGTCACTGGAGCTTCGGCCGTGGTGAGTACGAGTCGGCCGAGAGCGAGTACCGTGCCTCGCGCCGCATCTTCGCGGTCAATGTTGGTCTCGATGACCTCCGCACCATGTTCCTCGACTCGGCGATCGCGTTTGCGATGGCGGGCCAGGGGCGCGTCGAGGACGCCATCACCCAGGCCGAAGACGCGATCGGTCGGCAGCTCCGACTCCAGCCGGAGGGGCACCCTGGCTTCGTTCGTAACCTCCAAAACCTCGGCAAGCTCTACACCGCCCTGGGCGAGCCCGAGATCGCGCTGGACGTCTACGACTACTCACTGTCGACCCTTGGGGATCTGGCCGGAGATGAGGACTACCTCGGCACGGCCACCGAGCGACTGGCCATGCTGTTTTCGCTCGGGGCGGAGTCGCAAGCGCTCGATGGCCTACACTGGCTGGGGGCCCAAGTGAGCCCGGGCTTGCTCGACCAGCCCACGTCGATCCCGATCCGCTACTGGGACGTGGTGCTGAACGCGGCGCATCGATCCCATGCCTGGTCCGATGCAATCACGGCCGCCGAGATGTATGGGCGATTGGTCCAGCGCAGCGAACCGCTGGACGAGCGCGAGCTGGCCAAGGCAAGGATCGTCGAAGCCGACGCTTACCGCGAGTTGGGCCGTCACTGTCGGGTCGATGAAATCCTGGAGGAGAATTCGAGCTTGCTGCAGGAGCAAAGTCCCGACAACTACCAGGAGCTGCGGGACTTGATCGACAAAGAGGAGCGTACTCGCCCTTGCCCGCAGTGATCTCTGCTCCGCATTCATGGCGCATGGCGGATTCGTACGCAATGATCGCTCGATGTCGATGGTGCGGGTCGCCAGTCGTTGCCGTCGGTACGCGGCGCGACGAAGGGCACGGGGCGGCGCGCTGGGCGCCAGTGCGTGTTCGGCATCGGCCGTGCGGCTTCGCGTCAATCCAAGGTTCCCCAAGCCGCCTGGGTGGCCAGTGCCAACCCCGACATCGAGAGGGTCACCCGCAATCTCGATGACTACGCCGAGCTGCGAGGCTGCACCTTATCGACGGGGCTTCACGCGCGGTGCGTCATGCCCGACCGCGGGGACTCAAAACTGTGACCGATAGTCCGTGGGCGTCATGTCCGTGAGCTTCCGAAAAGCCGTGCTGAACGCCGCGACGCTCGTGTAGCCGACCTCGAAGGCGGTCTGGGTGACCGGCATTCCCGGGCCAGACGCTCCATCGCGCCGAGCATCCGCGCCTGTTGGAGGTACTGGCCCCAGGTCATGTGGATCTCGGAGTTCAGTCGACGCATCAGGTTCCGCGGGCTCATGGCCCCCTGGCGAGCGGCATCCTCCAGTCGGATCGGCTCGGACAGCTGGGCCTGCGTGTAGCGCAGGACCTCTTTGAGCTCCGGCGATTGGGCCTTGGGAAGGGCGAGCTCGGTGCCCTCCCGGGTCTGCTCCCGACAAAGGTCGAGCAGGGTCAAGAAGAAGCGGTCGACGTGCTCACCCTCCTCGACGCCCTCGAGTATCCACTTGCGTGCGTGCTTGATCATCTCGCGCACCACGGGGCTGACGGCAAACACGCGGAGCCCGGGCGCAAGGGGGGACGCGAAGTCGTGCCGGAAGAACAACGACGTGCACCGGACCTGCTTGATCGTCGTTGCCTTCACGTGCGTGCCGGCGCTGACCCACACCGCTCGAGACGGCGGCAGACGCCACGACGCATCGTCGGTCTCGAGCAAGAAGAGCCCCTCGATGCCGTAGATCAGCACGTGGCGATCGAGCGCCAGCGAGAGGTCGATCGCGTCCATCACGACATCGTGACACAGGACCTTCGCGCGACTGTGCTCGAGGGCGTGGACCAGCTCATCCGGCAGGGGGGTGGTCATAGACACGACGCTAGCCTGGTGATCCAACAGCTGTCCATTCCGCGGCCGCTGTTCATTCCGCAGCCGCTGTTCATTCCGCGGCCGCTGTTCATTCCGCGGCGATCGATCGCGTCCGCTTCCAGCGAGTCGGAGGCTCCCGGAGCCGGGTCCACGTGTCTGGGTCGACCGCAGACACCGGCCCCGCAGAGCTCCCGGCTTCGTCTTGGATCCACGTTGGATCCCACTCACCTGGCCAGGCCAGGCAACGCGCTTACGCTCGGCCTAGTCTCCTGCGCTGACCTCGGCAACGACGTCGAGGATGATCTGCGCAACCTCTTCGGGCTTGGACAACATCGGTACATGGCTGGCCAAGAGGGTGGTGGTCTCCGCCGAGATCGTCTCCGCCATCGAGACCTGCAGCGGCGTCGGAATGATCTTGTCATCATCGCTGATGACGTAGTGGGTGGGCTTGTCGCGCCAAGCCGCGGTCGTCGGGGCCTGCTCGAAGGTCTCGGCGTTGATCGGCCCTTGCGTCGCGGCCATCACCGCGGTCTCCGAAGCCGGCAGATCCGGGGCAAAGTAGGTGGACATCGCGTTTGCGCTCAGCCTGAGGTTGCCGCCGGCGTCGGGGATGAGCTCTTCCTGCCACGGCGCCGGTGGTAGGCCCTCGAGCAGACCGCCGACCGGTTGATCCGCGTCGGGGGCGAACGCTGCGACGTAGACGAGCGCCTCGACGTTTTCGTGTGCGCCGGCCTCGGTGATGACCGCCCCGCCCCACGAATGGCCCACGAGCACCACGGGGGAGGCTTGCAGGTCGATGAGACGCGTGGCCGCGGCGGCGTCGTCGGCCAGGGACGACAGCGGAAGCTGGGCGGCCGCCACCTCGACGCCAGCCTCTTGCAGGATGGGGATGACCTTGTTCCAGGCCGAGCCATCTGCAAAGGCGCCGTGTACGAGGACGACCGACGCGGTCTCGGTTGATGTTTCGGGGGATGGTGTCTCGGCAGCGATCGAAGTGCCACACGCACCAAGGGAAGTCGCCAAGACCGCGTGAGAGCCGTATTTCATCCATTTTTGCAGGGAAGGGATTCGCATGTTCGTTCCTTTTCGGTCACGGTTGGTAGGGTGCGCCGATGACTCCTGAGCACGGAGCCATCGGGGCAATTCGTCCTCGAGGGCTCAAATGGGCCCACAGGAAGAAGGCCCAGGGGGCCGATCTGTGTTGGGGTTGTCTATTCGACTCGACGGGTGAAGTCGTCGTGGTCATGGTGGCGACCACGACGACCCGAGGGCCGATCGTGCTTGCGCTGCCATCGCGCTTGCGCTGCCATCGCGCCATCGTGCAGGTCAGAGGCCAGAGGCCGACCGCACCCTCGAACGTGATCGGAAGGTAGTCTGTCGGGCACCGCGTAGCATTCGTCAGCTCGACATTGTGTTGCGCCAAAACGACAGGGGGAGGGTCGTCGCCGAAGATCACGGCGCAGGAGTCCACCCCGTCGCCTTGGCGCAACACGATGTCGCTTCGACGAAAGCCGGGCCGAGCCCCTCGCCCTATAGTGAACCCGAGCTCGGCGATACGGGCGACAGGAGCTGATGTGATGCGAGAACAAGTGGTACCGGAGGGTTGGCACGTACGGAGCTGGAGCGTATGGGGTCGGTTGGAGACGGCCGCGAAGGGCGTCGGGATCGTCGCTTCAGCGGCCGGGGTCTTGATGGTGACCACGGCGGCATCGATCCAGATCTCGGGTCTAGGCTACGGGCTGGTCGGTGTGGTCGGGGTGTTGGCCCTGCTCTCCATAGTCCAGCTGTTGCTGCGGATCGGACAAAAGGAGGTCACCTCGCTCGTGTTCGCCGTTGCCAACCTCCTGGGGTACGCCGGGCTCGTTGACTTGGTGCTCTACGCGCCCCAGGCCACGTGGGTCCCCATGGTATTCGGCGGAGCGTACGTTGCGGGGGAGCTCATCAAGCAGCGCTTTCTTGCGGTGTCCGGCTACACCGAGAACGGCCAGTCGACCGCGCAGATGACCAACTTCTCACGGGTCATGGCCGGGCTGCACGCCCTGGTGGCCGTGCTCGCACTTTTGCGCTGAGGTGCTGAGGGTCGAGGAGGTGGGGGCGCACGTCGCCGGATCCGGGGGCCCTCGGCCTGAAGCGCACGCGCTCGGTCGGGGGCCATCTGCGAGTCGGTGCGATCCAATTGTGTGGTCTCCACACTCGTGGCCGCCGGTAAGCGGCGCGACGAAGTCAAGGATCGGCGCGCTGGGCGCCCGTGCGTGCTCGGCATCGGCCGTTGGCTAGCGAGCTTCGAGGTACTCCTCATCGCTGTCGGGCTGTTCCTCGGGCTCGTCGTCCTTCGGCGATACGATGCGCCGGTGGCCGAAGAGTCCGTCGCCGCGCCGAGTAGGCCCTCGCTGTCGCTTCGGTCTCGGACGCTAGACGGAGCCCAGGTCACCGATGCCGTGCGGTCCACTCCGGTGGTCGAGCGTTGCCTGCACGACTGCACCCTCGACGGCACGTCAGTCTCGCACGCCGGGGTCGCGCGGCTCGAGGAGGCGCTCCCCAACTGCGAGATCTGGTGAGCCCGTCAGCGAATACGCTCGTCACCATCGCCTCAGGGTTGACCCGTTGGATCCCGGCCTGACCAGGCGGAGCACATCATCGTCTACGTGATCGTGATGCGGGGTCAGGGTGATGGCGTACTCATCACCACCACACGGCAGAGGGGCACACGTCGCCGGACCCAGGGGCGCTCGGTCTAGAGCGCATCGCGCTCGGTCGGGAGCCACCCGCGCTGAGCGCACGCCGTGCCCGAGGCGGGACTCGAACCCGCACCCTTTCGGAGGGGATTTTAAGTCCCCCGTGTCTACCGGTTCCACCACCCGGGCGTATGCAGCGTAGGCGGATTATACGGGATTGCGCCGCTCGGTGCCGACCGCCGAAATTGCTCCGGATCGCGCTATGATGGCGCTCTATGGATGACTTGGCTTGCCCGCGACGCGACCGGCGACGCGTGGACCGTTGGCGCCCCGGCCGGCGGCTTTGGGTCGCCGCCCTCGCGGTCGGGCTCGGCGCGTGCTCCGACGACGGCCTCGCGCCCACGCAGGACGGCGAGGCGGCCAACGGGAGCACCTCGGGGTCACCGCCGATGACCGGCAGCGTCAACACCTCGGCGACCGTCACCGCCACCGCGTCGGCGGGCGAAGACTCGGGGATGGCCGACCCGAGCCCTGGGGCCGATACGGGCGGCGGTTCCACGGGCTCCGAGAGCGGGGCCGGTGATGGCACTACCGGCGCCTCCGACACCGGTGAGTACGGCTCGGACGACGGCCCCTTCGGGGAGAGCACCGGCGGCGTGGACGAGCCTTCGTGCGTGATGGCTCAGGACTGCGTCTGTGATCCGGGCGATGTGGTCTGCGAGATCGTGCCTCCCGCATGCCCCCCGGGCACCGTGCCCGAGGTCGACCCGGGCGCGATGTGCTGGACCTTCGCCTGCGTCCCGGCCGACAGCTGCCAGTCCGTGCCCGACTGCCCGTCGTGCGGCGAGGATCTGGCCTGCGTGGTCCTGTTCAATCTCACCGGTCTGTCCTACGTGTGCGAGCCGATACCCCCGGCGTGCATGGACGTGCCCAGCTGCGACTGCATGCCCGACGCCTGCGTCATGCCGTACGCGTGCGTAGGGGCCCCCCCCAAGGGGGGCGCCGACCTGGGGTGTGTCTGCGAGGGGTGTTGAGGAGCGAAGCGATGCGCACGGACGTCACACGACCATGGAGCTCGATCGGCCAGACATCGTGGGTGCTCGTGGCCCGGCTCGGCCTGGGCTGCTCGCTCGACACCAGCGGGGTGGCCGAGGGGGATAGCCGCGGGTCGACGGCCACCGGTCCGGCCGACGGGGACCCTCCGAGGCCAGCCACGCGATCGCCTCGGCCAGGCGCCGGGGCGCGACCCACTTGTGGGCCTCGTCCTCGCCCATGGCGGCCCGGTTGGCGGTGATGTCCAGATCGCAGACCTCGTCGGCCACCGAGCGGGTCATGGCCACGGCAAAACCACCGACGAGGTGGACCACGGCGTCGACCCGCGGCATTCCGTCGATCATCCGCTGCACGTCTCCCTCATCGAGCAGATCGGCGTGGGGCTGTGCCACCCGCTGCGCGTCGTCGCCCAGCGCCTTGCGCAGGTACGCCTGCTGGCGCTCGTTGGCCACGGGGACGGTGACCTGAGCCTCGCGCTCGAGGAACAGGGCGGTGACGGCGGTACCCAGCCCTCCCGATCCGCCGGTGATCAGCACATGGCGATCTTTCCTGGGGCCAGCATGGAGCTCGGAGGGTCCAGGCGTTACCGACGGAGATCTCGCATGACTTCGGCCTGCGTGACGGTCGCCCGCGCGCGGCCCGGGATCCGAAGACGATCCGTGGAGATCCCGCATGGCGTCTATCGTGCCGTTTGTGGGCCCTAGTGCTGGAACGATACGGACCCCCTGAACATGCGTGCACGAAACCCTCCCTCCGTGCTAGATGCCTGGCCGCGCGAAAATTCACCCCTCGCGCAAGCCCGCCCGTGCCCGATTCCGCGACTCACGCCAAGCGCGGCGCCTCTCGGGGCGCCTCTCGTTCCCGTACCACCCGTCGCCCCCAGGCCGCCGCCGAGCCCGATTTCATCGAGGTCCAAGGGGCTCGCCAGCACAACCTGCGGATCGACGCCCTCGAGATCCCCAAGCGCCAGATGGTGGTGTTCACCGGGGTGAGCGGCTCGGGCAAGTCCAGCCTGGCCTTCGACACCCTCTATGCCGAAGGCCAACGGCGCTACATCGAGAGCCTCAGCAGCTACGCGCGGCAGTTCTTGGGCCAGCTCGACCGGCCCGATGTCGAGCACCTGCGCGGGCTGTCGCCCACGATCGCGATCGAGCAAAAGAGCGCCTCCAACAACCCGCGCTCCACGGTGGGCACGATCACCGAGATCTACGACTACCTGCGGGTGCTCTACGCCCGGGTGGGCACCCAGCACTGCCACCAGTGCGGCAAGGTGGTGCGGGGCCAGAGCGCTGAGGAGATCGTGCGCGACGTGCTGGCCACGTCCCGAGGCCAAAAGCTCACGCTGCTGGCTCCGCTGGTGGTGCACCGCAAGGGCGAGTTCCGCGATCTCTTCGACGAGCTGGCCGGGCGGGGCTTCTTGCGAGTGCGGGTCGACGGGCAGCTGCACCGGCTCGACGATCCCCCCACGCTCGACAAGAAGCTCAAGCACGACATCGAGCTGGTGGTCGACCGGGTCACGGTGCGGGCCGACGACCGGGGGCGGATCGCCGAGAGCATCGAGCTGGCCCTACGCGAGGGCAAGGGTGAGGTGTGGGCGCAGCCGGCCGGCGACGGCGAGCTTCGGCGCTGGTCCGAGGCGCGCACCTGCTGCGGCCACTCCTTCCCGGAGCTGTCGCCGCAGAGCTTCTCCTTCAATAGCCCCCTGGGCATGTGCCCCGAGTGCAACGGCCTGGGCACCCGCATGGAGGTCGATCCCGAGCTGGTGGTCCCCGATCCCTCGCGGTCGATCGCCGACGGGGCGATCGCGCCCTGGGCCACCGCGGTGGATCGCGGGCAGGGGTGGACCTACCGGATCATCGAGGCCATGTCGGCCGCCTGCGAGGTCGACCTCGACGTGCCGTGGTCGTCGCTGCCCAAGCGCAAGCAAAAGCAGGTGCTCTACGGCCTGGGCGGCAAGCGGATCCGGGTGCAGTGGGGCGACGAAGACACCGACAACCACGGCAGCTGGGGCATGCGCTTCGAGGGGGTGATCCCCAACCTCATGCGGCGCTACCGGCAGACCAGCTCCGACGCGGCCCGCGATCACTACAAGAAGTTCTTCGCCGAGCGGGCCTGCGACGCCTGCGGAGGTCGACGCCTGCGCCCCGAGAGCCTGGCGGTGCGGGTGGCCGACCAGGGCATGTCCGAGGTTACCTCCATGACGGTGGGCGCCGCCCATGCCCACTTCGATGGCATGCAGCTGCGGGGCAGCCACAAGACGATCGCCGAGGGGGTGCTGCGTGAGATCGTCAGCCGCCTGAGCTTCTTGCTCAACGTGGGCCTGGACTACCTCACCCTCGATCGATCCGGGCCCACGCTTTCGGGGGGTGAGGCCCAACGGATCCGCCTGGCCAGCCAGCTGGGCAGCGAGCTGTCGGGGGTGATGTACGTGCTCGACGAGCCCAGCATCGGGCTGCACCAGCGCGACAACCAGCGACTCATCGTCACCCTGCAAAGGCTGCGCGACCTGGGCAACTCGGTGCTGGTGGTCGAGCACGACGAGGAGACGATCCGGGCCGCCGATCACGTGGTCGACTTCGGGCCCGGGGCGGGGCACCTGGGCGGGGAGGTGGTGTTCTCGGGGGCGCCCGCGCGCCTGGCCCGCGACGGCGAGAGCCTCACCGGGCAGTACCTGGGCGGCAAGCGCCGGATCGAGATCCCGCCCGAGCGTCGCGAAGCCTTCGGGCACGTGGTGGTCGAGGGGGCGGCCGAGCACAACCTGCAACAGATCGACGTGGAGTTCCCGCTGGGCGTGCTTGTGGCGGTCACCGGGGTCAGCGGTGCGGGCAAGAGCTCGCTGGTCAACGGGATCCTGCTGCCTGCGCTTTCGCGCTCGCTGCACGGCTCCATGGTCCGGGTGGGTGCGCATCGTGACATCAAGGGCCTCGGGGCGCTCGACAAGGTGATCGCGATCGACCAAAAGCCGATCGGTCGCACCCCGCGGTCCAACCCGGGCACCTACACCAAGGTGTTCGATCTGATCCGCTCGGTGTTCGCCCAGCTGCCCGAGGCCAAGGCGCGCGGCTACAAGCCGGGCCGGTTCTCGTTCAACGTCAAGGGCGGCCGCTGCGAGGCCTGCGACGGCGACGGCATGGTCAAGGTGGAGATGCACTTCTTGTCCGATGTGTACGTGCCGTGCGAGATCTGCGAGGGCAAGCGCTACAACAGCGCCACCTTGGCCGTGCGCTACAAGGGGCTCAATATCGCCGAGGTGCTCGACCAGAGCGTCGATGCGTGCCTGGAGCTGTTCGCCAACCACCCCAAGATCGTCCGCGTGCTCCAGACCCTGGTCGACGTGGGCCTGGGGTACATGAAGATCGGTCAGACCGCGCCCACCATGAGCGGCGGCGAGGCCCAGCGGGTCAAGCTCAGCCGCGAGCTGGGCAAGCGGCACACCGGCTCGACGCTCTACATCCTCGACGAGCCCACCACGGGCCTGCACTTCGAGGACATCCGCAAGCTGCTCGCCGTGCTCCAGCGGCTGGTCGACGCCGGCAACACGGTGGTGGTGATCGAGCACAACCTCGACGTGGTCAAGTGTGCCGACTGGATCATCGATCTCGGGCCCGAGGGGGGCGAGGCCGGGGGTCGAGTGGTGGCCCAAGGCACGCCCGAGGAGGTGGCCCAGGTGCAGGGGTCGTACACCGGGCAGTTCCTGCGGCCGATGTTGCCGGCGCAGTCGCGGCGCAAGAAGGCCACGAGCAAGAAGGCCGGCAAGAAAGCCGCGAGCAAGAAGACCGGCAAAAAAGCTGCGAGCAAGAAGACCGGCAAAAAAGCTACGAGCAACAACGTCGCGAGCAAGAAGACGAGCAAGCGAACCGCGAGTAAGAAGGCGAGCAAGCGCGCCGCGAGCAAGAAGACCGCACGGGTCAGAGCGAGACGGGCGTCCGCCCCGGCATGAGTGCCCTACGGGTCGGGATCGGTCGGACCGTGAAATCCCGCTATGCTCCCGCCATGCGCCTGGCCTCGCTGCTGACGGGACTCGGTCTGTTGTCGGTCACCGGCTGCTTCGAAGATCCACCGCCGGTCGACGAAGGCGGCACGTCGACCACCGCCATGACTCCGGCGTGTGATCAGGGCGCGCGAGGTTGCCCGTGCTTTCCCAACGGCACCTGCAACTTCGATCTCGCGTGCCGCCAGGGGCTGTGCGAGCCCGCCGAGTCGTCGTCGTCTTCCTCGGCCACCACGACCACCACCGCGCCGGACACCGCCGGGTCCACCACGGCGGGGGCCGACACCACCACCGGGACCAACAGCAGCAGCGGGACCATCGGCGAGCCGCTGGTCCACATCCTGTTCACCACGTCCACGTCGTATACCGGGGTCCAAGTGGACGGCCTGGACGGGGCCGATGCCCAGTGCAACGCGCTGGGCCGGGGGCTGCGCGCCGGGCCCTGGGTCGCCGTGCTCAGCGATGCGGTCACGGCGGTGTCCGACCGGATCGAGGTCCGCGGCGAGATCCGCAACACCAACGGCGAGCTGCTGGCCACCGGCGAAGACGAGCTGCTGTCGGGGCGTCTGCTCGCGATCCCCGGGTACGATGAGGACGGGCGGGCGATCCCCAACTCGGATCTCGCGTGGACCGGGTCGATGACCGCCGACTGCAACGGCTGGATGGTCGATGACGTCGCGCTCTTCGGGGCCGTCGGGCTGCCCACCTCGACCGCGCTGTGGCTCGACACCCAAACGCCGCTGCCCTGCAGCGGCTCGCCGCGTCTTTACTGCCTCTCGCAATGAGCGGGCCTTACGCGGGTCCGGGATCCGGCCCATACGCGGGTCCGGGATCCGGCTCATACGCGGGTCCGTGAGCCGGTTCCGTTCCGGCCGGGTGCCCGGACGACAGGCCGGGCGGAGTCGTGACCCCTCACACCCACCTGGAACCCGCTTGCCAGGTCAGCTCACGGCGCCTGGTTCGCGATGCGCATGGCCCCGTCGACCGGCGCGCGGCATAGTCGCTGCCAGGTGAGCGAGATCGACCCCAACGAGTGTTTCGAGGCGGCCGACCTGCGGGCCGGAGACGCCTACCGGTTGATGACCGACATCGTCGCCCCGCGACCGATCGCGTGGATCTCCACCCTGGACGAGGCTGGGCGGCCCAATCTGGCGCCCTTCAGCTACTTCCAGGCGGTGTGTTCGCGGCCTCCCACGGTCATCGTGGCGATCGGCAACCGCCCCGACGGTCGTCCCAAGGACACGCTGGCCAACATCCTCGCCCGGCGCGAGCTGACGATCTGCCACGTGAGCGAGGCGCAGGCCGAGGCCATGAACCTGACCTCGGGCGCCTATGCCCCAGAGATCGACGAGTGGGCGCTGGCGGGCGAGCCCGGCGGGCGTCTGCCCAGCCTGCCCTCGGCCCAGGTGGCCCCGCCCCGGGTGGCCCATGCGCGGGCGGCGATGGAGTGCCGCATGGTTCGTGCGATTCCGCTGGGAGAGGGCCCCAAGGGGGGCCCCTCGACCACCCTGGTGGTGGCGGAGGTCGTGGTGTTCTGGCTCGCGGCGGGGCTCACCCAGCGGGACGAGCGCGGTCGACGGCGGCCCATTGACCCGGCGGCCCTGGCGTCGGTCGGTCGTCTCGGTGGGATGTCGTATGCTCGAACGGCCGACACCTTCACCTTGGCGCGGCCCTCGGGCGAGCTCCCGGACCAGGCCCCCCGCACGCCCGTGAAGTCCAAGGCATAAGTCCCGTGAACGACCGGATCCCAGCCCCGACCCCAGCCACGACGGCGGTGCCCTCCGACGACCTGTTCGTGGCGGCACCCTCGGCGGTGTCGATCTACGAGGTGGGTCCTCGCGACGGGCTGCAAAACGAGAAGCAGATCCTGCCCACCGAGCGCAAGCGCGAGATGATCGACGGGCTCATGGACGCGGGGCTTGGGCGGGTGGAGATCACCAGCTTCGTCAACCCGCGCTGGATCCCCGCCTTGGGCGACCACATGGAGCTGGCCTCGCAGGTCGAGCGGCGCCCCGGGGTGCGGCTTTCGGCCCTGGTGCCCAACATGCGGGGTCTGGACGGAGCCACGCGGGCCGGCATGGAGGAGGTGGCCGTGTTCATGGCCGCCTCGCAGACCCACAACCGCAAGAACATCAACAAGAGCACAGCCGACGCCCTGACGACCTATCGCGGAGTGGTCGGCGAGGCGCGCTCGCGTGGGATGAAGGTGCGCGGCTACATCAGCTGCGTCTATGGCTGTCCCTACGAGGGCACGGTCCCCCTGGACAACGTGCTGGAGGTCTCCCACGCCCTGCTCGAGATGGGGGTCTACGAGCTGAGCCTGGGCGACACGATCGGCGTGGGCACCCCGCGCCAGGTCGAGTACATCTTTCGCGGGTTGATGCGCTCGGGGATCGATCTGTCCTCGCTCGCGGTGCACTTCCACGACACCCGGGGCACCGCCCTGGCCAACATCACGGTGGCCCTGCAGTTTGGGATCGGCACGATCGACTCGGCCGTGGGCGGGCTGGGAGGCTGTCCCTACGCCCCAGGGGCCTCGGGCAACGTGGCCACCGAAGACGTGGTGTACATGCTGCAAGGCATGGGGGTGCAGACCGGCGTCAATCTGGACAAGCTGGTGGCCGTGTCCGCCCGGCTCGGGGGGCAGCTGGCGCGGGAGCTGCCCAGCAAGTATCTCAAGGCTCACCTGGGACACTGCGCCCGCCTGGGCCAGGCGGTGTACTGAGACGATAGATGCCGAGGCCGGCACTGTCACTATCGGGAAGGCGCAGATCCTGACCCCTTGGACCTGACCTGACGCCCGCCCGACTTGACGAGGATCCAGGAGGCCGATGACCGACGGTGTCGATCCCTATGATGAGTTCCCCTATCGAGGCCGCTCGATCGAGTGGAGCGCCCCCGAGCGCTTGGCGCTGGCCTCCTTGCTGCACGGCGGGCCTCGCGTCGAGCTGGGCCGATACCGCCTGCTCGCGCTTGGTTGTGGCGAGGGGGCCAATCTTCTGCCCCTGGCCTGGTACCGGCGGCACGCGAGCTTCGTGGGGATCGATCGAGCGCGCGGTCGGATCGAGCTGGCCCGGCAACGGGCCGCGGATCTCGGCCTCGACAACGTCGAGTTCATTCATGCCGATCTGGCGGCTGCCCCCGATGGACAGGACGGGCAGCTCGGCGAGCAGCTCGGGGAGCGCTTCGACTTCATCCTCGCCCACGGGTTGCTGTCGTGGGTCTCTGCCCCGGTGCGTGACGCCGTGCTGCGGCTGTGCGCCCAGGTCTTGCGACCGCAGGGCCTCTTCTACTTCAACTACAACACCATGCCGGGTTGGGCGGTGCGGGGCATGGTGCGCGACTTCCTGCTGGCCCAGACTGCGGAGATCCGTGGCCTGGGGGCGCGGGCCGAGGCGGCGCAGGCGGTGTGCGGGCGGCTTTCGGCGGCGATGGACGACGACGATCCGTCGCCGTACCGCCGGCTGATCGCCGGTGAGCTGCGCTTTGTCTGCGAGGGGCACCGAACCTGGGTGGCGCACGAGTTCCTCGCGCCCGACAACCACGCGTACTGGCGTAGCGAGCTCTTGGCGATGCTCGAGGCGCACGGCTTGACCCACGTGGCCGACGCGGATTTCGATCAGCCGTGGGCTCGAGACGACGGGCAGCTCGAGCCGTGGTTACGCGGCGAGGGGATCGAGGGGCGGGCCGTGTCGGACACCGCGGATCTGCTGCGCTACCGGCAGCTGCACTCGCCGATCGTCACCACCCGACCATGGTCCTCGCGCCCCCCGCAGACCCACGAGCTCGGCGCGCTTCGGATCGCCTCGTGCCTGAACCTCCGGGCGGCGTCGGGGGAGGGTGGCCCATGGGTCTTCGAGCACCCCTCCGGCTACGAGGTCGAGGTCCGGGACGAGGCGGTGCGCGAGGCCCTGCGGCGGCTGCAGCCGCGATGGCCGGCAGGCCTTCGGGTGGACGAGGTGTTCGCCGACGTGGAGGAGGTCGCGGAGGATCTCCTGCTGCTGCATCGCAACGATCTGGTGCGGCTGCGCCTGGTCGAGCCCGAGCCCGACGACGCCTACGGCGACGGGTTGGCCCGGCACGAGGCGGCGTGGGGGGGCTATCGCACCACGGCTCGACACACCCGGGTGGCCGTGGCGACGAGCGACCCCCCGGACGGTTGAGGGGCCGCTGTCTACACGCTCGCTATTGGTCGTCGTCGTCGTCGCCCCAGCCGCCCCAGCCGCCCCAGCCGCCCGATTGGACGTGCAGCTCATACTCGGCCGAGGTCTCGAACAGGATCTCCGCGCCATCGCACATGACGGCGCTGAACTCGAGGGTGTGGTCGCCCGGCGGCAGCGGCTCGAGCAGCGCCCAGTGGCCGTCGATGAACGACAGGGGGTAGACCCCGCCCTGCTTGCCGTATTCGGTCGCCCAGTTGTCGTCGTTGAGCTCGACCTCGAAGGGCTCGTCCACCACCACGTAGAGCTCCTCGTCGATCTCCGCCGTGTCGCCCAGCAGAGGCTGGCCGTCGAGCACCAGGGTCAGCGCGCAGGTGTGGGCCCGCTGCCAGGCGAAGTACTCCTTGACCCACTCGATGAAGCCAGGGATGTCCTCCGGCAGATCGGTGGGATCGAGCCCGGGGATGATCCAGCGGTTGACGAGGGGAAAGAACAGCGGCGTGTCGGCCGGGATCTCGCACGTGCGGCTCGTCGGGCCCCCAAAGGTCCCGGCGAGCATCCAGGCGTCGAAGGTCTGGCCGTCGGCGCAGCGCTCTCCGGTGTCGTCGGCGATCGGCGACTGGGTATAGGGCAGGGCCTGGCTCCACCGTAGCCAGTCTCGGGCGAGCTGTTGGTACGCGGCCGCGGCGTCCGGATCGTCCTGGTAGACCAGGGGGTCGTCGTCGCAGCCGTTGATCGCGGTCGCGGCGGCCAGGGTCAGCAACAAGGCAGTACAAGATCGAGTCGTACGGTTCATCATCCACGTCCTTCGAGCATCGTCCGGCGCGATGTCGATCGCGTCGGCGGGGCTCGATCGGATGGACCGACGGCGCCGGGTTTCGATCACCAAAAGCGTCCCAAAATGCACCGATCACGGCCCGGGTCGAGGGCGTGAACGCGCGGCGACGAGCGGGGCTACTCGGCCTTGGGGAGGTTGTCTTGGGTCTTGCGTCGAAAGATCAACCGCTCGAGTGCGCCGCTGATCCCGTCGACCAGCTCGTTGAGCGAGCGCGGATCCACCGGGTGGTGGGTGCCCGAGGCGTATACGACCAGTGGTACGCGGTCGCGCAGGCGCACGGGCAGTACCAGCACGTTGCCCCGGATCCCTCCCATCGCCTGGTCGAACGCGCGGTTGACCTTGGAGTCGGCCCGCCATGGTCCGAAGTGTGGCGATCCGCGGTGGATCACGTCGCGAAACAGGGAGGGGCCGGTGGTGGGGATCCGAACTTGACTGACCGCTTCGGGCAACAGGTCGTCACCACGGGCATCACGCCCCCGCAATTGCTGTTGCAGGTGGACGAACATGATGACGCGCGAGAATCCCTCCGCGAGGAAATCGAGCAGCACCTGGGTGATCTCGTCGCGGTGGGCCGCCGCCACCAAGCGCGGAAGCACGCGGGCAAAGGCCGGGGGCGACAGCGGGGCCACGGTGTCATCGGACTCGGACGGCCCTCGGTCGCGGCGAAGCTCGCTCATGGCGACGCCGGGGGCTGGGGTCGGGGCGGGAGCCGGGGACTTGGCGGCGGGTGGAGTGGCGGCGGGTGGAGTGGCGGCGGGAGCTGGGGACTTGGCGGAGGTCGGAGTGGCGGCGGGAACTGGGGACTTGGCGGCGGTCGGAGTCGGGGCGGGGGCGGAGGCCGGGGTCGCGGCGGGAGCGGAGGCCTCGGCGGAGGCGGAGGCCGCGGTGGGGGAGCCGGTCGGTCGGGGAGAGACGACCGGGGCGGTCGCGCGCGCCCGCAGCGGGGTGGTGGTGGGCGTGGCGTTGGGCGGAGTCTGCAGGTCGTCGGGGCGGGGGCCGTAGTAGCGGGTCAATGCCCGACGTAGGGCGGTCAGCGGCGCGACCGCCCGGACCAGGTAGGCCCCCGTGTGCCCGGTGACCGCATCCACTGCGCGCAGATCCGTCGGATCGGCCATGGCCAGGGTCAGGTTGCCCACGTCGTCCACCGAGACGGGCAAGACCTCGTGGAACCAGGCCAGGGCGGCGGGCAGGTGGCGCATGGTCGTCGGCTCGAGCGCATCGAACAGATCGGCCTCCACCTCGGGGATCATCAGCTTGCTCTGGAGGAACTTGACCAGCTGGATCTCGGTGGCCAGCCCGCGCTCGACGATCACCTCGACCAGCGGGATCCGGTTGGCGTACGCCTGCTCCCGAATACGCAGCGCCTCCTCCTCGGGAAGCAGGCCCGCCCGCTGCATCATGATGGCCAGATTGCTCAACGTCCGAAGGATCATCCCTGGGGGCGCGGTGCCCGTCAATTTCCGTGCAAAGGGGCGTGCTATACGGTCCGGCGCGGTGATCGATCTGGACCACAACGCCACGACCCCCCTGGATCCTCGGGTCCGGGCGGCCATGGTGGCGCTGCTGAGCCGGGAGGACCTGGGCAACCCGTCCAGTCAGCATCGACGGGGTCAGGCCGCCCGGGAGGTGGTCGAGGCGGCTCGCCGCCGGGTTGCGGCGGCGACGGGGGCCGAGCCGCTGGGGGTCACGTTCACTTCGGGCGGCACGGAGGCCGATGCCCTCGCCGTCCTTGGCGTGGCCCGAGCCCTGAGGGCCCAAGGGCGGCCCTACGGGGTCCTCAGCGCCCGGATCGAGCATCCCGCGGTCACCGCGGCTGTCCTCCGCCTCGAGTCGGAAGGCCACCCGGTCCGGTGGATTGCGGTGGACGAGGCCGGTCGGGTGGATCCCGAGCAGGTGGCGGACTGCCTGCGGTCGGATCCGCGAGTGGGGCTGTGCTCGCTGGCCGCGGCCAATCACGAGCTGGGCAATGCATACGACGTTTTCGCGCTGGTCGCGGCGGTTCGGGCGGTGCGACCCGACGTCCTCGTCCACGTCGACGCGGTGCAATCGCTGGGCAAGGAGCCCGTCTCGCTGTCCGCGTGGGGGGTGGATCTGCTCAGCGTCTCGGCCCACAAGGTCGGGGGGCCCAAGGGCGTCGGGGCGCTGGTGCATGCGCGCGGGCTCACCGTCTCGCCGCTCATGCCCGGGGGCCAGCAGGAGCGCGGGCGTCGGGGCGGGACAGAGGCCCTGGAGATCATTGACGGGTTTGGGCTCGCGGCCCAATGGGCCGCGGCGGAGCAGGCCCGTCGTCGTGCCCATACCGACCGGCTGCGGTCTCGACTGCGGGTCGGTTTGTTGGCGCTGGGGGCCCGGATCCATGGCGACCCCGAACGGCACACCGGCAATACCCTCAACGTTGCCTTCGATGGCTGTCCGGGGGAACTGGTCATGATGAACCTCGATCTGGCCGGGTTTGCCGTGTCCACCGGGGCGGCCTGCAGCGCGGGGGCGGCCGAGCCCTCGCCGGTGCTCCGCGCGCTGGGGCAGCCGGTGCCCCGGGCCCTCGAGGCGGTGCGGATCTCCTTGCACCACACCTCCACCGAGTCTGAGGTCGAGGGGTTGCTCGGGGCGCTGGCCGAGGTCGTGCCCCGAGTTCGGGCGGCCGGGGATCCATCGTGCCGGGATCCTCGATCGCGGGATCCGTCGCGTCAGGATCCGTCTCGGAGGGCCTCGTGAGGGTCGTGGTGGCCATGTCGGGCGGCGTCGATTCCTCGATGGCCGCGGCTCGGATGGTCGACGAGGGTCACGAGGTGATCGGCTTGACCATGCGTCTTTACGACGCTTCGAACGATGAGCGTCGCGGGCGGGGGGGCACCTGCTGCTCGCCCGCCGAGGTCGATCTGGCGCGGCGAGCGTGTGGCGTGCTGGGGATCCCGCACTACGTGGTCGACGAGCGCGAGCGCTTTAGCGCCGAGGTGATCGATCCCTTCGTGCACGACTACATGGCGGGGCGTACCCCCAACCCCTGCACGCGCTGCAACCAGCGGATCAAGTTCGGCCCGCTGCTGCGGCGCGCCCGGGCTTTGGGGGCCGAGCGGCTGGTCACCGGTCACTACGCGCGGATCGAAGACGGCGCCCTATTGCGGGGCGTGGATCCCCGCAAGGACCAGAGCTATTTCTTGTTTGCCATGGGTCGCGCGGCCCTGGACCACGTGCGCTTTCCCCTGGGTGGCTCGACCAAGGATCAAGTCCGGGTCGAGGCGGCGGCGCGTGGTTTGCCCAATGCCGACGCTCCCGACAGCCAGGAGCTGTGCTTCGTGCCTGGGGGGGATCACGGGGCGGTGGTCGAGCGCCGGGCTGCGGCTTTGGGGCTGTCGGTCGACGGCCTGTTGCCCGGCCCGGTGGTCGACCAGGCGGGGCGGCCGGTGGGCGAGCACCAGGGGATCCATCGCGTCACCATGGGCCAGCGTCGGGGGCTGCGGGTGCCCGGGACCCAGCGGCGCTATGTGTTGCGGGTGGTGCCGTCGTCGCGGACGGTGGTGGTTGGCGACGCGCCTGGGCGCACCGAAGCGCTGACGCTGCACGAACTCCAGGATCTGGGCTTACCGGCCAGGGGCGAGCCGATCCGGGCGCTGGTCCAGTTTCGACACCGTAGCCCGCCGGCGCCGGCCATCGTGCTCGTCGACGACGACCAGGCCCAGGTGCGTTTCGAAGAGCCCGTGGGTGCGGTCGCTCCGGGGCAGGCGGCGGTGATCTACGACGGCCCGCGGGTGCTCGGCGGGGGCTGGATCGCCACCGTGGCGTAGGGGGCCGTGCGCATCATCGGATCTGGTCATTGGATCTGGTCATTGAGCGCCTCGACCAGGCGAAAGACCATCGTACAGGGGTTGGCCTCCGCGGGGGTCGTGCGAGTGTGGCCGCCGACCCCATGGAGCTCGACGAGGCGTCGGGCGTGCTTGATGGCCTGGGCCTGAAGGGGGCGCAGCAGCGCATACAGGCGAGGGTCGTTCTTTCGGTATCCCGAGACGTGACCCAGCTGCGACCGCAGCAGATCGCCGAGCTTGTCCTGGACGAGGTGACGGTGCAGCTTGCCGTCGAAGAACTGGAAGTGCAGCAGGTACCAGACCTCGAATGCCTGGTTGGACCAGGCGGCAACCCAGCGTTCTGAGCGCTTCGGCGAGGCATCGAGGGCCCGAATGTCGGCATTGGCTCGGTTGAACCGATGAGCGCCGAAGTCGTCGTGATCATAGACGACCCAGACCTCGTCGAAGGGCGTCGGCGCTCGGTCGGCGTGCTCGACCGCCGCGCTGACGAGGCTCGTGGTGTTCTTGCCCTCGCCCTCGACCACGACCTTGACCTCCCGATTGACAGGGAATGCCTCGAAGTATGCGACCTCGGTGACCTCCCCTTCGCACACGATGAGGAAACGCTTGCGCAGGGGCCGGCTCGCGAAGGGCCGACGACCGCGGCGGCCACGACGGCCGGACCGGATCGGTGGCAGACGGGCCATGGGTCAGTCGACGCGCTCACTGATCTCGGCCAAGGCCGTCCCCAGCGCCCCGAAGAACGGGATCGCCCCGTACTTGCCCTGGAGGTAGTCTTGCTCGTAGCGTGCGTCGTTGCGTACGCCCTTGCCGTCTTCGAGGCGGAGCTCGGCCAACGAGTAGAGCTCGCTTGCGTGGTTCTTGCGTGATTTTTCCACGAACCATAGCTGATCGCGACGCAGCAGGGTGCGGGTCAGCAGGTTGGTGTCGTGGCTGGTGAACACGAGCTGAGCGTTGTGGGGATTGGTGCGGGGGTCTTGGAACAGCTCGACCAGCTGCTTGGCGAGTAAGGTGTGCAGACGGGCGTCGAACTCGTCGATCATCACCATGTCGCCGTGGGCGAGGGCCAGGACCAGCGGGCCGGCCAGGTCGAAGGCCTTGATCGTGCCCGCCGATTCATCCTGGTGGAGGTCGAACTCCACGCCATCCCGGAGCGCGACGAACCGGCGGTCGGCGCTCTCGAGGAACTTCTCGGTGACCGCCGAGGTCATGTCCCCTCGGGGATACATGCGCTGGACCATCGAGCGGATGAACGCTGGATCGGGCTGGATGACTCGGAAATCGTCGATCCCGAAATCCAGGCGGCGGATGAGCTCGCGAATGGAGTCTTCGTAGCGTTCGTCGCCCACCAGATCGGCGGTGCGGGACCCGCGGTCTGGCGTGTCGGTGGCGCTGTTGATGAGCCGCAGGCGCCGAAACCAGCGCAGCACCTCGATGGCCTGTGGGTGGTTGAATGCGGCGGCTACGGATAGATGGAGGGCCTCGGCGCGCGTCTTGTGTTCGATGCTCGGGTCGCGTTGCCACCCCGGACCCACCCGGTAGGCGTCACCATTGCGCTCAAAGCACAGGTGCTCGTCCTCGCCGTCGGCGGTCCATGTCAGCAGCCACTCTCGCTCGACCCGGGCCCGAGTGGCGGCCAGCCCATAGCGGAACTGGACGCCATCGTGCGAGAAGACGATCTCAAGCTCGCTGGGTGCTCGTCGGGTGTCCGGCTCGAGGCGAAAGGGGTCGACGGGCAGCGGATCGCCGGCTTGTCCCTGACGAGCCGAGTCGAGCACGATTGTGCGCAAGGTTCGCACGGCCCCCAGGAGGTTCGACTTTCCGCTCGCATTGGCGCCGTAGACACCCACGACGCGTAAGAGCCGACCCTCGGGTGTCTCGGCTATGTTGCGTGTATCGACCGTCTTGTCCCGCTCGCTGATGCGAGGCTCCGCTTCCATGCTCAGGGTCACGCGATCCCGGAAGCAGCGGTAGTTGGCGGCGCTGAACTCGATGAGCATGGGTGGATGATCTTGGTCTACGACTAAAATCGACCAAAGGAAAGAGCTACGTGAAAATTTCACGCAAGGCGAGGTTTCCGCAGACGCCACGCTCGGACCAGCGCCGCTTCGCGTACCGCGCTGACCTGGCTCGAAAGGTTCCGGTGCCCCTCGGGTTGATCGGAGAGGATCCCGCGGCTCAGTGCTCGACGAGCACGTCGCTCAGGTGCTCGGCTTCGATCACCTCGATGGTCAGCCCCGCGATCTCCTCGTCGCTCAGGCCCAGGCCCTGCGCCACCTTGCGCAGGTAGGCGTCCTCGGCGAAGTCGATCTCGTCGTCGGACTCGGTGACCGTCGCGACCAGGTCGATGATCTTGCGCTTGTGCTCCTGCGGTAGGCTCGCGAGCGAGGCGGCGGCTGCGGCCGCGTCGTGCTTGGCCGGGTTGAAGGCCTTGATCCGGGCCTGTTGGGCCTCGGGGACGGCGGTGGCCCCCATCAGCTTGGTGACCATCGACCGGATCGCGTCGAGCTCTTGGCCCTCGAGGCGCTTGTCGGCGTACGCGGCCCCGAGCAGCAGGTCGGTGATCGTGTCGATGTGCTCCTTCAACGCCATCGCTTTCATGCTCCTGGACGGCCGTGGTTGGCCCGGCGGGATGGTACGCTCGGGTCCGAGTGCACGTCCATCGATCGGGTCCGGGGTATAGTGGCCGGCCCGGGAGTCGTCCGGGGCCGTGTCCGATGGTCCGCCTGCCGAAGGTCTTGACGGGTTTGCCCGATGCATTCGTCCCCGTCGACGATGATACCCGCCCCGTGGCCGAGGACGGCCTGGCGGGCTTGATGTCGGCCTTGGGGTATACGTTCGACGATCCGGCGCTGCTTCGGGTGGCGCTGACCCTTGGCTCGTGGGCCAACGAGCACCGCGACGCGGGCTGGCCCAGCAACGCGTGCTTGGAGTTCTTCGGCGATGCGGTGCTCGGTCTGGTCGCTGCCGACGCCTTGTGGCGGCGGTTCCCGGGTCTGGCCGAGGGCGAGTTGACCCGGCTGCGGGCGGCGCTCGTCTCCGAGCCCAGCTTGGCGCAGGCGGCCCGCCAGCTCCAGCTGGGGCGCTGGCTGTTCCTGGGTCGAGGCGATCTCAAGCGCGGGGGGCGGGATCATGCGAGCACCTTGGCGGACGCCATCGAGGCCGTGCTGGGGGCGGTGTTCCTCGATGCGCGCGAGTCGGGGCGGGATCCCCTCGAAGCCGCGGCGGCGGTGTTCGACCGCCTGCTCGGACCGCGGGTGGCGACGCTACGGCCCGAGCACGGGCTCGACCCCAAGTCACGCCTCCAACACTGGGCCCAGGGGCGCTTTCGCGTGACCCCGGTCTATGTGCAGGTGGGTGAACAACCCCCGCCCGACGATCCCTGCTGGTCGGCGCGGGTGGAGCTGCGCTTTGCCGACGGTCGGATCCAGGTCTTGGGGCAGGGACAGGGGCGCAGCCTCAAGCAAGCGCAGCGGGCGGCGGCCCAGCAGGCGATCGAGCGGATCGAGCAGGGCGAGGGCTGACGGCCCTGCGAGCGGTCCTCGCCGGCCGGTCCTCGCCGGCCGGTCCTCGCCGGCCGGTCCCTATCTTATCTTTAGTGGCTCGGGGCGCCGTGCCGCGTACTCAGCCAGCGGCTGAGGTGTTGGATCGTCACCAGCCCGCCCACTCGCCGCAGATCTACCGCGCCGTCGGCGTCGTATTCGAGGCTGCCCAGCTCCATGCGCAGCCGGGTCAGCAGGTTGTCCGCCAGCGCGGCCCGGTGCGCGTCGATGTCCAGCACCTCGCAGCGTTCGGCCAGATCACGCTCCACCGGGGCCGCCAGTCCCGTCGGGGTGAGCTGGTGCTCGGCGGCCCACGACAGATCCTCAGCACTCAGCGGGGCCATCGTTCCGGTCGAGCCGGGCCTTTGCCGGTGCACGAGCGCGGTGCGGACCAGGTCGCCCAGGGTCAGGCGGTCGGGTTCGTCCACCCGCGACAGCCACGCGGGGTCGACGGCATAGCCGGTGGGCTCGAAGCATAGTCGAGCCAGGGCACCCGCCTCGGCCACCCACGTGGTGGCCTGGGCCACGTCGTCCATGCTGCGCAGCGGGCGGGTGCCACGGGTCCGCAGCAGCGGTAGCTCGGGGTAGAGCCCGCTCAGGGTGGCGAGCGCGGGGCCCCATGGCCGGTCGAGCAGGGAGCCGGGGGCCGACAAAGAGACTCGACCCCCGCGGTGCAGCAGTTGAGCGGCCGCCCGCACCTTGTCCAAAGCGCCATAGCCCACCCGAAACGTCAGGCGCAGCCCGATCGTGGTCACCCGCTCGGCGAGGAATGCCTCGATCTCCATCCCTGCCGGGGTGGATCGGCCCAGCAACTCCAACCCCAGCGCGATGGTCGACTGGGTCTGATCGATCGCGCGCTCTTGCCGCGTCTCGTCGCCTGGATCGAAGCGCTGCGCGGAGATCACTTCGTTGACCAGCAGCAAGAACTCGCGGGAGCGCACCCCGTGCTCGGCCGGGGGCAGCCGCATCATCACCCGACGCAGCAGATCGGGTCCGTTCCACCGCACGGTTCGCTCCAGACCCTCGGTCCGCGCAAGATGGGCGAAATCCAGCGCCTCGTGCTCGGCGGCCACGCGGTGATCGAGCGGGCGCAGCAGCTTGGCCGCCTCCTCCCAGGGCACGAAGCCCAGGTCGGCCAGGCGTCCGTTGCGAAAGCGCAACAGCTCCTCTTCGGCCGCCGACGGGAGCAGCGACTGGATCGCCAGGCACAGCTTGCGTCCCTCGGCCAGATCGTCGTCGTAGATCCGGTGGATCGTCTGGAGCGTTCGCTGGCCCAGCTCGTCGTTGGGCACACCCAGCAAGAAGAAGCCATCGGGGGTCTCGTAGGTGCGCATCGAGCCCAGCTGGGCGGCGATCCGGTCGATCGCGTCGTCTTGTTCGGGATCGACGTCGACCACCACCGTGCCCGCGGCCAGCGATACCGTCCAAAGCTCTGGATCCATCTCGTAGATCAGGTCGGCCAGGGCCCCCCGCGGCTTGTCCATCGGCGCGTGCTCGGCGATCGCGTGCAGCCACACCCGGGCGCGGCGGATGTCGATCCGATCGCGCGCCCACCCGTCCAGGTCCAGCAGGCTCGACAGCTGATAGGGCGTGGCGAAGGGCAGCAGGATGTCCAGGCGGTTCTCGTCGCGGAGGCGTCGGGCGATCCGCACAAAGGTGGGGGCGGGCAGAGCGGGGATCAGCACATGGGCGTCGTCGCGGGTGTCGAGCACCAGCGGGTCGTCCATGATGACGTCGAGCTCGTCGGCGTCGAGGGATTCGGGCGTGTGGGGGGTGACCACGCGGCCTGATGTACCATCTCGAGGGGTTTTCCCGTGCCACCTCGTCACCCCCGCATCGCCCATGCGCTGGGTCTCGTCCGTCGCCGTCTCGCCGCGGTCGGCGCCCGGGACGGCGCCCCGATCTCGTCGAGCCGGCCCCGGTCGATCCCGCCCCTTTCGATCTTGGTCGCATGCTCGGGCGGTCCCGACTCGATGACCCTGCTGGGGCTGCTGCACCTGTTGGCCGGTCCCGACCGCCTCCGGCTGGCGGTCGGGCACGTTGATCACGGGCTGCGTCCCGCATCGGCCGACGAGGCCGCGCTGGTGCAGCGTCAAGCAGAGCGCCTCGGGGTGCCGGTGGCGGTGACGCGACTGCGGCTGGCCCCGGGTCCGGGGTTGCCCGCGCGGGCTCGACACGCTCGCCGGGCGGCCTTGCGCGCCCAGGCCCAGGCCGCGGGCGCTTCGTGGGTGGCGCTGGGTCACACCGCCACCGATCAAGCCGAGACCGTGCTGCTGCATCTGTCCCGCGGTGCGGGGCTGGACGGCCTTTCGGCCATGGCCGGTCATGACCGGTGGCCCGACGGCGAGCCCGGCGGCGTGGTGCGGCCGTTGCTGGATCTGCCGCGCGCCGAGGCACGGGCGCTGGCGCAGCGGCTCTCGTTGCCCTTCGTGGACGATCCGACCAACGACGATCGACGGCATCCCCGCGTGCGGGTGCGGCACGAGGTCCTGCCGGTGCTGCGGCAACACAATCCCCAGGTCGAGGCGGCCCTGTGTCGGGTGGCGGCGCACGCCCGCGACGCCGAGGCGGCCCTGGGGGTCTGGGTGGAGCGCCAGTGGCGGTCTCGGCGGCGGCCCACGGTCGGCTCGGCGCCCGCCGATCCGGGCGTTCCCGCGGTTGGCGCGTCTGCGCGCGACGGCTCGGGGGAGGAGAGGGCCGGGAAGCACCCGGTAACTTCGGCGGCCCGGTGGTCGACCGAAGGGATCCAACAGCTTCCCCGCGCGGTGCGAACGCGCTTCGTTCGTCGGCTCTGCCGGGCCGCGGGCTGTCCCGAGGACGCGCTGGCGGCCCGGACCCTGGCGTCGATCGATGACGCGCTCTTGCATCCGGGTCCTCGTCGCGCGTGGGATCTCCATCCACGGCTGCGGCTTTGCCTCTGGCAGGGCGAGCTATGGATGGAGGATGCCCCGGTTCGCGAACCGCGCGGTCAACCATTGACCCCCTCAGGGGGCAGGGCTATGCTGCCCGAGCCGGAAAACGCGTGAAACAGCAGACAAAGACGCTTTTGGTCTGGTTGGGCCTGATCGTAGCGGTGTTGGCGCTCGCCAACCTGTTCAACTCGAGCCAGCAGACCACCCAAAGGAGCTACTCCGAGTTCATCCGGCAGGTCCACGAGCTCAAGGACACCACCACGCTCGACGTCGAGGTGCACCCGAGCCACGTGAACATCAGCTACAAGCTGGACGACAAGACCTTCGAGGTGACCGGTCCGGTCACCGAGGAGCTCTACAAGAAGCTCGACGCCAACGGGATCGACTATCGCGTCGAGCCCGAAGAAGACAGCTCGCTGCTGCAGTTCGCGATCATGTGGCTGCCGATGATCCTCATCGTGATCATCATGATCATGTTCATGAGGCAGATGCAGGCCGGCGGGGGCAAGGCCATGAGCTTTGGCAAGGCCCGCGCCCGGCTGCTGACCGAGCACCAGGGCAAGGTCACCTTCAAGGACGTCGCCGGGATCGACGAGGCCCGCGAGGAGGTCGAAGAGATCATCGACTTCTTGCGGGACACCCGCAAATACATGCGGGTGGGCGGTCGGATCCCCAAGGGCGTGCTGCTGATGGGCCCGCCCGGCACGGGCAAGACCCTGTTGGCCCGGGCGATCGCCGGCGAGGCCGGGGTGTCGTTCTTCAGCATCAGCGGCTCGGACTTCGTGGAGATGTTCGTCGGGGTGGGCGCCAGCCGGGTCCGCGACCTGTTCGAGCAGGGCAAGAAGAACGCCCCGTGCATCATCTTCATCGACGAGATCGACGCGGTGGGGCGCCATCGCGGCGCTGGCCTCGGCGGTGGTCACGACGAGCGCGAGCAGACGCTCAACCAGCTGCTCGTCGAGATGGACGGGTTCGAGAGCAACGACGGGGTGATCCTCGTCGCCGCCACCAACCGGCCCGACGTGCTCGACCCGGCG
>JBCCWC010000162.1:0-35979 GCA_039194325.1 Myxococcota bacterium | reverse complement strand
GGTCTTTTCCTGCGATGCGGGCCGGTGCCCGGGCCGCCCGTCACCTGTGGGGGCTCCCGGTCGCCCGCCAGCACCGGGTGCGGGCCCACCTCGACGCAATGAGACAACCCCCGCTCGACCAGCGCGTCGATGCTGTCGGCAAAGCGCACGCTGTGCCGCATGTTCCGCCGCCAGTACTCGGCGTCCAGGCTCGCCCCCTCCACCGGCTGCGCGGTGACGGTGCTGATCATCAGCCGCTGCGTGGCCCTGGGCGTCAAGCCTTTGAGCGCGGTCTGCAGCTCATCCCCCAGCGGCTCCATCATCGGACTATGAAACGCGTAGTCTACCGGCAGCCGCCGCAGCGAGACCCCCTGCCCCGCCAGCCGGGCCGACACCTCCTCGAGCTCGGCGTCACGACCCGAGAACACGACGGCGCGCTCACCATTGATGGCCGCGATGCCCACGTACGGCTCGACGCCACGCAGCGCCCCGTGGACCTGCTCGACGGTGGCCTCTGCCAAGATCATGTGGCCGGTGCCGGTCGCGGACTGCATGATCCGACCGCGATGGACCACGAGACGCGCCGCATCCTCCAGGCCCAGAGCACCGGCGACATGCGCCGCCGCGACCTCACCGATGCTGTGCCCCACCACCGCCTCGGGCACGAGCTCCCAGTGGGCCAGCAACGCCGTGAGTGCGACCTGGAGCGCGAAGATGGCCGGTTGTGCGATCTGCGTCTGGTCCAGCCGACTGTCCGCCTCGCCCGCGACCAGCTCGTCCATGAGCGACCAGCCGACCCATCGATCCACCTGCGCGGCCACCCGCTCGAGGGCGCGGCGGAACACGGGCTCTCGCTCGAGCAAGCCGCGCCCCATTCGAGCCCACTGCGAGCCCTGTCCGCTGTAGACAAACGCCAGCGACCCTCCCGAGACCTCTCCGACGATGCTCCCCGGGTGCGGTGCCCCCTGCTGCACCGCACGCAGTGCCGTGACCATCGCCTCGACGTTGGCTCCGTGGACCGCCGCACGGTGCGGGTGATGGGTGCGACACCGCGCCGCCGTATGGGCGATGTCGCCGAGCGCAGGACTGTGCGGTCGGGTGAGCAGCTCGACATAGGACGACGCCACCGCGCGGCACGCCTCCGGGGTGCGCCCTGACAACACGAGCAAGTGGCGCTCGTCGGGATCTCGTGGGCCCGAGCTGGACCGTGAAGACCCATGGAGTCGATCCCAGCGCAGGGTGTGGCCCATCGCATAGAGCTTCGCGACCGCATCCAGCACCAGGGTCCGTCCGTCCTGGTTCCGCACGAGCGTGGCCACCACATGCCCCTGGCGACCCTCCTTCACCAGACACTCCTCGATCGAGCGCTTCAGGATCGGATGAGGCCCGATCTCGACGAAGGTCGACGGTCGCGCACGATCCGACCCGCTCGGAGACCCGCTCGGAGACTCGGCCACGACCGACTCGATAGCTTCGGCCAGCAAGACCGGGTCGCACAGGTTGCGCGCCCAGTAGGATGCGTCGAGATCGCCTCCGTCGATCCGCCCCCCGCTCACGGTGGACAGTAGCGGCACCGACCCGGGCCTGCCGCGTACGTCACCCAGAGCATCCCGAAGGCTCGCACGAAGCTGCCGCATCGCATGGCCATGGAACGGAACGTCCGTCCAGACCGCATGCCAGGCCGCCCCCCGGGCTTCGAGCTCGGCGCGCGCCTGCTCCAACGCCCCCAGGTCGCCGGACAAGACGGTCGTACCCGGGCTCGCATGAACGGCGCGAGCCAGCTGCCCCTCGAAGCGCGCCTCGAGTGCGCCCGCCTCGTCCCAGCCCACCCCCACCAACGCCATCCCGCCCTGTCCGCTCAGGCGGGCGGCGATGCGGCTCTGGGTGCAGATGATGTGCATGGCCTGCGCTCGATCGATCGCACCGCCGATGTGGGCCGCGGCGACCTCACCGATGCTGTGCCCCACCACCGCCCGCGGAGTGATGCCCCACGCGCACAACAACGTGGCCAGCGCGATCTCGATCGCGACGATCGCCGGGCCGCTCTTGTCGACCGACGACCCTTGGGGCGACGTCACCCCCGTGAGCGTGTCGAGCAGCGACCAGCCGAGGTGACGCTGGATGTGCTCGTCGCACTCCTCGAGGACCGCACCAAAGACGGGCTCGCTGCGAAACAACGAGAGCCCCATGCCGTTCCAGTAAGAACCCTGGCCCGAGAACACGAACACGGGGCCCTCCTCGCAGACACCGACCCCATCGCCCACCGCGACCGCCGCACTCGGCGTCCCGTCGACGAACGCTTCGAGCCGGCGCGCGAGCTCGCCTGGGGTACCGACGCTGACGGCCAGCCGGAAGGATCCGGGGCCGGGCGTGCAGCCGGCGCAGAGCTCACGCAGCCGCCGGTCCGGGGCGAGCCGGGGCCGCGGCTCCGCGAGCTGCCCGAGCACGGCCCGCGCTCGCTCGTTGAGGGCCTCGCCGCTGGGTGCCGACAGCGCCAGCAGCTCCTGCCGGGGATGCGGCGCTCCTTGCAGGACGACATGGCAGTTCGAACCGCCGAAGCCGAACGAGCTGATGCCCGCCGTGCTCGGTCGATCCACGACCGGGAGCGGGGTCGGCTCGCGAGGAACCAACAACCTCAGCCCGTCGAAATCGATGTGCGGGTTCGGAGTCTCGAAGTGCACGCTCGGCGGGACGATCCCGTGCTCGAGGACCAGGGATGCCTTGATGAGCCCGGCGACCCCGGCCGCCGCCTCGAGGTGGCCGATGTTGGACTTGGCGGTGCCGACCAGCAGCGGCCGCTGCCGCCCGGCGGCGACCCCCAGGATCTGGCCGAGCGCCTCCGCTTCGATCGGATCGCCCAGCGGCGTCCCCGTCCCGTGCGCTTCGACGTAGTCGACCATGCCCGGCTCGACGCCGGCGCGGGCGTACGCCTCCCGCAACATGATCTGCTGGGCGACCGAGCTGGGCGCGGTGAGCCCGTTGGAGGCTCCGTCGTTGTTGATCGCGCTGCCGACGATGACCCCCTCGATCCGATCGCCGTCGCGGATCGCCCGCGAGAGGCGCTTGAGGACCACCACGCCGCCGCCCTCTCCGCGCGCATACCCGTTGGCGCGCGCGTCGAAGCTGTAGCAGCGACCGTCCGGCGAGAGCCCGCCGAACTTCGACATCCCCAGCATCGTGTGCGGGACGAGGTTGAGCTGAACCCCTCCCGCCAGGGCCACCGTGGACTCCCCACGCTGCAGGCTGCTACACGCCACGTGCACCGCGCTGAGCGCCGAGGAGCACGCGGTGTCGATGGACATGCTGGGACCGCGCAGCCCCAGCGTATAGGAGACCCGGTTGGCGATGATGCTGTGGTTGTAGCCCGTGGTCGTATACCGCCCGATCGCGCGTCGATCCCCTTGGGTCAACATCGCGTAGTCGAACCACATCACCCCCACGAACACCCCGACGGGTTGTTCGCGCAAGCGACCCGGCACGATTCCCGCGTCTTCGAGCGCCTCCCACGACAGCTCGAGCATCAGCCGCTGCTGCGGATCCATGGGCGCCGCTTCCCGCGGCGAGATCCCAAAGAAGAGCGGCTCGAACCCATCGACACGGTCCAAAAACCCACCCCGGCGCGCCGCCATCTTGCCCGGCCTCGACGCGTCCGGATCGTGGAATTCGGCGAGATCCCAGCGCTCCGCGGGGATCTCACGGGTGGCATCGACCCCGTCCAGCAAGAGCTGCCAGTAGGCCTGGGGATGATCCGCTCGAGGAAAACGGCAGGCCCGCCCGACGATGGCGATGGGCTCGTCGCGGGCCGCCGGGGTCTCGACCCTGGGGGGGATCTGCGCGTCCCCGCCCGCGAGGTGAGAAGACAGCGCATCGACGGTGGGATAGTTGTAGAACACGGTCGGAGAGACCGCGCGACCGAGCACCTCACGCAGTCGCTCACTCATCGTGACCACCGCGACCGAGTCGAGCCCGTAACGGACGAAGGGATCGCTGCCGTCGAGGGCCGCGGGGTCGACACCGCGAAGCTCTGCCAGCTGCCGCAAGAGCCACGCCTTGATGGCATCGACCGACATCAGCCCCCCCTCGTCCGTGTCCGTGGTCATGCGCCCTCCCCGAGTTCGTCCGATCTCACGCGTTGCGGAGGTCAATCATCCAATTCCCGCCAGTAGCGTCGAGATCGGTGCACCCGGCTGCTCCGTCGCCCGCGCAAGCACCGTCTGAAAATCACGGATCAGCCGAGCGACGAACGCCTCCGAGTACACGCTGGCGCGGTACCCCACGAAGCTACGCATCCCTTCGGCGTGATGCCACATGGTCCACTCGAGATCGGCGCACGCATCCCCGTTGTCCATATGGGTGATCTCGAGGACCTGGGCTCGGATGCCATCGAGCGAGAGCTGCGGCCAATCGAACGGTTGAAAGATGAAGAAGACCTGGGTGAGCAGCGGCGGGTGGGGTCCGATCGTCGGCTCGACCGCCGCGATCTGCTCGTCCAGCGGCAGCTGTTGATGCTCGAACGCACCCAAGGACATGTCCCGTACATAGCCGAGCCACTGACGGAAGCTGGGATCACCGGAACGCTCGGTCCGGATGACGACCGCGTTGCTGAACATGCCGATCATCGCCTGGATGCTTCGGTGGTTTCGCTGCGCGTTGAAGCTCAGGACCGGCAAGCTCTGCTGCTTGGAGTGGGCAAACATCACCGCCTTGAAGACCGCGAGCATCACGGTGTAGAGCGTCACCCCTTCGCGCCGGCTCAGCTCGACGGCGAGGCGAGTCTTCTCGCTCGCGATCACGAAGAACTTGTAGGAGTCGGCGCGCCGATCGGCTCCCGACCGATCCTGTGGGCCGGGAGGAGGGCTCGACGGCAGATCGATCTGGGCCGGACAACCGGCCAGACGACGTGCGAAGTAGTCTCGGCTCACTCGCTGGGCCGTCTGTTGCCGCGAGGCTTGCTGCCAGGCGATGAAATCCTCGTACCCGACCTCCAGGGGCACCAGCGGTGACGGACGATCCTCGGCAAAGGCGCGGTAGAGCTGGCCGAGTTCCTCGAGGAACAGCCGGAACGACCACAGATCGAAGATCGCATGGTGGAAGGCGAGGAACAGGACGTGCTCGCCTTCGCCACGGGCGCCGTCTGGATCACGGCAGTGGATCAAGGTGAAGCGCAATAGCGGCCCGCGCTCGAGATCATAGGTTCGGCGGCTCTCCGCCGTGGCGAGGACGATGACCTCGTCCTCGAGCTCGTCTTCCTCGAGATCGGACAGGCTGTAGCGATCGAGCGTCAGCTCGAACTGCTCGGGGGGCACGACACGCTGCACGATCCGCCCGTCGATCGTTGGAAAGCAGACCCGGAGGTTGGCGTGGCGACCCACGATCTCCCGCAGGCTCGCCTCGAGCGCCGCAACATGCAACGGACCGGTCAGATAGAAGGCATAGAACAGGTTCCAGCGGGGCCGGTCCATGGCGACCGGATCGATGGTCCAAAGGGCCTGCTGAGAGAACGACAGCGGCAACGGGGTGTCCGACGGCCACTGGCGAGCCAGGCCGGGACGCAGCTGGAGCCGACGTTCCTCGGACTGCCCCTGGGCGCGTAGCTCGGTGGTCAACAACCCGTGCAAGCCCGCGATGGTGGGCGTGGCCAAGAAGCGCTCGGTCGATGGCCGTGTCTCGGTCTCCTCACCGAGCCGGTTGATGATCTCCAGGGCCATGATGGAATCGAGGCCCAGCTCGAGCAGCGATCGCTGCGCCCCCAGCACCTCGGGCTCACAGCGAAGCACGGCGCTGACTCGCTCTTGCAGGTACTCCTCGAGCAACGCATCCTGCCCATCGGGTCCATCGCCATCGGGCCCGGCCGCTCGCCAGCGCGCGACGATCGACGGCGGCGCATCGGCAGCTCGGGGCGGCTCGCTGGCGGATGATGCCTGGTGGTCCGCGCCCGCAGTCGGCTCCGGCTGGCGGATCCATAGGGGCCGATGCTTCCAGGGGTAGTTCGGCAGAGAGACGCACCGTCCCTCCGGGCACAGCGCAGGCCAGTGGATGTCGACGCCGGCCGAATAGAGCGTGCCGAGGATCGCATAGGCCTCCGGTCGAGGCTCGCGCTCAAGGGGGGCCCACGGTAGCGCCTTACCCTCCCAGTCTTTGGGCCGCAGCACATCCAGCAGCGACGACGTGACCAGGCCGGGAGCTTGGCCGGGGGATTGGCCGGCGGCTTGGCCGGCGGCTTGGCCGGCGGTCGACATCAGCACGTCGACGTGTTCGTCCAGCACCTGCGCGGCGACCTCTTCGGTCGGGAGCGCCCGCGGAGGCTCCGGCGCGTCCGGCCTCCATACGAGCATGCGCCCCTCCTCCATCGGGCCCTGCGCTCGGCCCTCGGTCATCGTCCGCAGAATGTCGTCCCGGCTTTGGGCCCCGGCCATGGACTGCAGCACCAGCACCATGGGACCCGTGGCCGTGACGATGACGGGCTCGACCCCCCACGCCCGCCATTGCTCGACCATGGCCAGCGCGAGCGCCAGGTGGATCGCGCCTTGGTGATCCTCGGGTCGCCCAGAGCCCATGGTCTCGCGGAGTACCGGCCACGGCGTGCCCGTCAGCGCTTCGAGCCGCGCGATGCAAGCATGGAGGGTCTGGTCGAATGCGGGACCCGGTGTCGACGGACCGAAGTCCGGCGTGCCGGCGCGTGAGGCCCGAGCCATCGGCAGCCAGCCGGTCCGTAAAGAGCCCAGGTCCCATGCGATCCGTGGCGCTCGCTTCGACGGGGTCGGCGCTTGGTCATGGGCACCAAGCCGCTCCACGAGCTCTTGTACGGAGCGAGCCACGAAGGCGGTGCGGAACTCGTGGTGGCTGCGACGACGACCGGTGGTATAGGCGATGTCCCGCAGCGACTCGGGCGGTGGATCGCCCGGTGTTCGGTCCGAGAGCCACGCATGGAGCCTCTGGACCCGGCCTCGCAGCGCCTCGGGGCCGCGCGCCGACAAAGGCACCAGCCGGACGGCGTCTGTCCCGTCGTCTGCCCGGTCCGTGTCGCGATCCTCATGGACATCGGCCTGCAGCGCGACATGGACATTGCAGCCACTCATGGACACCGAGGTCACCCCCGCGGTCGGTCGATGACCATCGTCGGCCGGCCACTCGCTGCGCGTTTGCTGCGGCGTCAGGCCCAGCTCGTGCAAACGGAGTGCCGGGTTGACCGTCTGCAGGTTGATCATCGGAACCAGCGAGCGATGATACAGCGACAGCGCGGTCTTGATGAGCCCCGCGATGCCCCCGGCGGCATCGAGATATCCTATATTGGTCTTGACCGTCCCGATGGCACAGGGCCGGGCACGCTGTGACCCGCCGACCACCGCCGCGAGCGCGGCGGTCTCGACAACATCTCCCTTGGCGCTGGCCGCACCGTGAAGTTCCACATAATCGACGCTCTGCGGGTCGATGCCCGCCATGCGATAGGCGGAACGGATCACGCGCTCTTGGGCCTCCGCGTCCGGCGCAACCATCCATTCGTTGCGACCATTGTGTCCCAACGCCGTCCCGCGGATCAGCGCGTAGACTCGATCACCCGGCTCCACATCGGGCAGACGCTTGAGCACGACCAAACCCACCCCCTCGCCTCGCACGAAGCCGTCGGCCCGCTCGTCCAAGGTCAAGCAGCGATCGTGGCGCGAAAGCACCCCGAGCTTGGTCATGACCACGTGATTGACCGGAGATATAATGAGGCTCACACCTCCGACCAACGCCAGCGTACTCTCCCCTCGCCACAGACTATGACAGGCTTGGTGGATGGCGCCGAGCGAAGATGCACACGCCATGTCGACGCTGAAGCTCGGGCCGCGCAGATCGAATTGGTAGGAGATGCGGTTGGCTGCGAACGCGAAGACATTCCCGGGTCCGGTGTACGCATCGAGCAGTTCGGGTGCCTGCGCCTGAAGGAGGTAGTAGTCGCTCCAGGTGATGCCTACGAATACCCCGGTGTCGCTACCCGCGACCCGCTCGAGCGGGAGCCCCGCATCTTCGAATGCCTCCCAGGCGACCTCGAGGAGCAGACGATGCTGCGGATCCATGTAGATCGCTTCACGCGGCGAGACCCGCAACGTCCGCCAGTCGAATCCATCGACCTCGGGGAGGAAACCGCCCACTCGCGGACTGTGCTGCTCGGGGAACGACCGCGCATCACGTCGCCGGTCGGGCAACGCCGCCACCGCATCGCGCCCTTCGCATAGCAGTCGCCAGTATGCAGCGGGCCCCTCCGCCGTGGGGAAGCGACAGCCGATCCCTACCACGGCGATGGGGACCTCACCTGTCGTTCGTGGACGATCGCCGAGTTCACTCATTGGGCATCGAGGCTCGACGTGGTTCGAGCCGGGTCAATCAGCAATGGAGGGCACGAAACGGAAAGCATCCCGCGTGGGGCCGCGCGCACAGACCACGGGGTACCACAAAGTAGCCCACCGTTGGTAGCCCAATCACATATTCCACCAACGCACCGCCCAATCGCGAGCAAGACGGATCTCGGACGCGATCGGTGGGTCGAGGGTCGTGATCTGCGCTCAACGGCATAGCGGTCTCGCGAACTTGCATGCCCCGGGGGCGAGCGCGAGGTGCGAACGGAATGATCCGCACGAAAACCGCACAAAATCCGCACGAAATCCGCACGAAAAATTCGCACGAAAAATTCGCACGATCACCATATGGACCAATTCAGGACAACTCTACAAAGCCAAGCGGACCGTGCGATCATCACCGCCCCCGCCGGCCTCCCGGGACCCAAAAGACTCACTGATCATTGCGTTCATCCTAACGAACCGAAAAAACACACAAACAATCTGAAAATGTCACAAGAATGACTCTTTGCGCTCAATGGCCGTGCCCGCCTCGAAATGGGACCTTGCGCGATGGTGAGAGTATTGGATATATACATACCGGCCAGCTTGCTCATCATTATCTCTAGCCATCGAACCAATCGCACGGTCGGCGTGCCGCTGTCCGCACCTGGAGTCGTCGCTTTGGGTATTGCTGGATTGGAGGCACCGTGAACCTTGCCGCGCTCGTTCGACAAGCCGCAGCACGAACCCCGGAGGCGCTTGCCGTCCATGCGCCCGATGCATCACTGAGCTACGGCCAGCTGGATCGAGCCAGCGATAGCGCGGCCCGGGGACTGATTCACCTCGGCGTCTCACCGGGTGATCGCGTCGGGATATGGCTCGATAAATCATCGTACGTCGTGCCCGCCATGCAAGCGGCCTTACGAGCCGGGGCCGCCTACGTCCCCCTCGACCCCCTGATGCCGATCGCTCGGGTGCGCACGGTACTCCGGGACTGCGGCATTCTCGCGTTGGTCACCACCACCGCCCGTGCGGTCGAGCTAGACGCGGCCGATCGACGAGCTGAGCGGGCCTATGTACTCGTGGACGAGCCGGACACCACGACGACTCCCTCCGGTCGGTTCATGACCTGGCGAGACCTCGATACGCTGCCCGATGGTCCTTTGGATCGCCCCCTCGCCGGGAGTGACGATCTCGCCTATATCCTCTATACCTCGGGCTCGACGGGTACCCCCAAGGGGGTCTGCCTCAGTCATCGAAACGCTCTGTCGTTCGTCCAGTGGGCCCATGAGGCCATCGGAGCCCGCCCCGACGACCGCTTGTCCAATCACGCTCCGTTCCACTTCGATCTGTCCGTACTCGACCTCTACGTCGCGTTCTGCTGCGGCGCCTCGGTTCACCTGCTGCCCGACGGCATGGCCTACCGAGCGCCGAACATGGTGGACTTCATCACGAGTCAATCCATCAGCGTCTGGTACTCGGTCCCCTCGGCCCTCATCCTCATGATGGAGCACGGCGGAATGCTGGACACTCGGGCCACCTCGCTACGCACCATTTTGTTCGCCGGCGAGCCCTTTGCGCTGCCCATGCTGCGGCGCCTACAACGACACTGGCCAGCCGTGACGCTGATGAACCTTTATGGCCCCACCGAGACCAACGTGTGCACTTACCACCGCGTGGTCGAGGCGGACGTCGCAGACTCGCAGTCGCGGCCCGTGCCCATCGGCCGCGCCTGCTCGGGTGATCGTGTCTGGGCCGTCCGGCAAGACGGCCAGATCGCCGGTCCGGGTGAGGAGGGGGAGCTATGGGTCGAAGGACCTACGGTGATGATGGGGTACTGGGGCCACCCACCACAAGGCAGTGAGCCCTACCGCACCGGTGACATCGTACGGCTCCGCGAAGACGGCAACTACGAGTATCGAGGGCGGCGAGACCACATGGTGAAAGTCCGTGGACACCGCGTAGAGCTCGGGGAGATCGAAGCGATCCTCGGCCAGCATCAAGACGTGACCGAGGCCGCCGTGGTCGTGGTCGGCAGCGGGATGCACGCTCGGCTCATCGCGTTCCTCACGGGCGAACACCGGCCCGCGCTGCTGGACGTCAAGCGCCACTGTGCGGAGCACCTCCCGCGGTATATGATCGTCGATCGTATCCGACACGTCCGCGAACTTCCCCGAACGCGCAACGGCAAGATCGACCGAAAGGCGCTCGTCGCCATGGCGAGCGCCGCGAACGCCGCGGTGACCACCGCTCGACCCAGCGAGCGCTCGGCGTTGTGACCTAACAAGGCCCCTCGCGCATCCACCTGCGGCCCACCTGCGACTCACCTGCGACCCACCTGCGATCCACCTGCGATCCACCTGCGATTCTCCTGCGGCATCACACGCGAATCCGAACCACTGGATCGATATTCGAGGGAGCGAGCGCATGAAAGACGTAGATCAGCGCATCGACCGCTTGTCGCCCGCCAAGCGGGCACTGCTCGCGCTCAAGATGAAGGGTCGCGCAGATCCGGCACGCTCCCCGCCACAGCCCATCGCGATCGTCGGGCTCGCTTGTCGCTTCCCCGGCGGTGGCGATGATCCGGCCGCCTTCTGGGAGCTGTTGCGCCGCGGCACCGACGCGATCACGGAGGTCCCTGCCGAGCGCTACAACGTCGACGACTACTACCACCCGACGCCGGGGACACCGGGGAAGACCAACAGTCGCTACGGCGGCTTCATATCGGATCCCGGGATGTTCGATGCGTCGTTCTTCGGCGTCTCACCTCGCGAAGCGGCATGCATCGATCCGCAACAACGGCTACTCCTCGAGCTTTGTTGGGAGGCGCTCGAGCACGCCGGCCAGCCCCCCGAGCGGCTCACCGGCAGCCGTACCGGCGTCTACGTGGGGATGAGCACCGGGGACTATCTCCACCTGCTCCGCGACCTGAGTTTCGAACACATCGGCGGGTTCCACGCGCCCGGGACGCACCCCAGTGTCGCCGCCGGGCGCATCGCCTACACCCTCGGCTTTCAGGGTCCGTGCATGATGCTGGACACCGCGTGTTCGTCGTCGCTGACGTCGCTCCACTTGGCGGTCAGCAGCCTGCGCCGTGGCGAGTGCGATCAAGCGCTGGTGGCCGGCGTCAACCTCATCCTCCATCCGGTCTCGACCGTCATCGCCTCGCAGATGCGTCTAATGGCGCAGGATGGTCGCTGCAAGACGTTCGACGCGGCGGCGGACGGCTATGTGCGTGGGGAAGGCGGAGGCGCCGTGGTGCTCAAGAGGCAGGCCGATGCGATAGCCGCGGGGGACAACATCCTCGCGCTCGTCCGCGGATCGGCCATGAACCAAGATGGTCGCAGTGCAGGACTGACCGCGCCCAACGGCTCGGCGCAGGAGGCGGTCATTCGAGAGGCCTTGCACGACGCCGCCACCCAACCAGGCGACATCAGCTACATCGAGGCCCACGGCACCGGCACGGCGCTGGGAGATCCCATCGAGATGCGGGCAATCGGCACGGTGTTCGGCCCGTCTCGACCGAGCACCGAGCCGCTGGTCGTCGGCTCCGTCAAGACCAACCTCGGGCACCTCGAGGCGGCCTCCGGAATCGCGGGACTCCTCAAGATCGTGCTCAGCCTCATGCACGACGAGATCCCTGCTCACCTGCACCTTGAGCAGCTCAATCCGCACATCTCGATCGACCACATTCCTGCGATCATCCCCACACAGTCTCGTCCTTGGCCTCGCTCGTCATCACCTCGGGTGGCGGGCGTCAGCTCGTTCGGCTTCTCTGGGACCAACGTCCACGTCGTCGTCGAAGAGGCACCACGCCCGCCGGCCGCCACGCAAGATCTGCGTCCGTCCCAGCTCCTGGTCTTGTCGGCCAAGAACCAGCCGGCGCTGCACGCACTGGCCGAACGCTACGCCGAGGCGCTCGCGGACCCGCCTGGCGCATGGCCCGACATCTGCTTCACCGCCAGCGTGGGGCGCAGCCACCACCGGGAGCGCTTGGCCCTGGTCAGCCGCGATGCGGCGCAGGCGAGCGTCGAGCTCCGAGCCTTCGGTGAAGGTACGCACCGCGCCCCGCTGCGTACCGCTCGCGCGACCTCGCCCCCCAAGATTGCATTTGTGTTTGCCGGCCAAGGCACGCAACGCATCGGGGTCGCGCAGGCGCTCTACTCGTCCAGCGCGACGTTTCGTGAGGCACTCGACCGATGCGACGCCCTGCTCAAGCCGGCGCTCGGCCGCTCGATCGTGCCGATGCTCTACCCGGGCTCGGAGGGATCGGAACCGCAGGCGCTGCTTCGGCAGACGCGCTATGCCCAGCCCGTCCTGTTCGCGATCGAGGTCGCGCTCGTCGAGCAATGGCGCTCGTGGGGGATCACCCCCGACGCCGTCATGGGGCATAGCCTCGGCGAGTACGTCGCCGCCTATGTCGCGGGGATCGTAGACCTCGAGGAAGGGTTGCGCCTGGTCGTGGACCGTGGCCAGCTCATGCAGTCGGTGCCGACGCACGGATCGATGGCCGCGGTCTTCGCCGACGAGGGGGCCATCCGGGAGCAGCTTCCGACCGACGGCAGCGTGGTGATAGCAGCGCTCAACGCAGCCGACAGCCACGTCATCTCCGGCGAAGCACGAGCGCTGGACGCGGCCATCGAGCGACTCGAAGATCAAGGCTGGTTCGTACGAAGGCTCGACGTATCCCACGCCTTCCACTCACCGCTCATGGATCCGATCCTGGAGCGCTTCGAGGACCGACTCGCGCGCGTATCGTTCAAGCCGCCCACCATGCTCTTTGTCTCCAACGAGACCGGGCAGGCGGTCACGCCGGACCAAACCATCGACGCGGGCTACTGGTGCCGTCAGCTGCGACGACCCGTTCGCTTCGCCGACGGGATCACGACCCTCACCGCGTCCGGGATCTCCACCTTCGTCGAGATCGGACCGGGCTCTGCGCTGATCAAGCTCGCCGCGCGCGACGCCACCGATCCGGCGCACGTGTGGATCCCTTCCCTGGACGAGGAGCGCGACGACTGGGACACCCTGCTCGATGGTCTCGCGGCGCTGTACTGTGCGGGGGCCGCGATCGACTGGCCGGCCCTGTTCGGTGAGCGAGGTCGCCGGGTGGTGCCGCTGCCCGGCTACCCGTTCCAGAGGCAGCGATACTGGGTGCCCCTACCGGACAACGACGTCCAGCGACCCCCTTCGCAGCGTCATGGACCGGACATAGCGGCATCCGAGGACGACTTTGTCGACGTCCTCGAGACCGCGCCTGCGTCCGCGACCGAGCCCACCGCGCTGTCCGAGGACGACTTCGTCGACGTCCTGGGCACCACCCCCGCCCCCGAGCCCACCGCGCTGTCCGAGGACGACTTCGTCGACGTCCTGGGCACCGCCACTCGCCCCACCCCCGCGCCAGCGGCCGAACCCACCGCGCTATCCGAGGACGACTTCGTCGACGTCCTGGGCATGCGATCCCCCCGCCCGATCTCGTCGGGCACCGATGACCACCCCTTCCTCGAAGACGATTTCGTCGAAGTGCTCGACCCAGTGCTTCACGAGTCGCGGGAGTACTACAGACAATGAACGATCATACTGGACACGAAGTACCGCGAACCGAGACGTTGATCGCGGAGTTGTGTGTGATCCTGGCAAAGGCGCTCCACGCCGACCCCGAGCACGTCGATGTAGATACACCCCTGCTCGAGATCGGCGCGAGCTCGCTCGTACTGGTCGATGTCATACGTACCATCCAGGACAAATACGGCGTTCGACCCTCGACACGCCGGGTGTTCGGGGAGTTCCAGAGCACCCGGCTCCTGGCCGACTACATTCTCGAGCTCATGGACAAGCGCAAAGCCCGGAGTGCAGCGCGCCACGACCCCCCCCCTGCCGCCGGGACCGATCAGGAGCGCAAGGCCGATATAGAAACCGGGCCACTGCCCCTGACGGCCATGCAAAAGCAGCAGTGGTTCCTCACCCAGTTCTCCAGAGGCGCTTCACTCTCACACCAGGACACCGTGGTCCTCGGTCTGCGCGGCGCGCTCGATCGGGGCGCACTCGCCGAAGCATGGCGTACCGTATCACAGCGCCACGGTTCCCTGCGCAGCGTGATCCTCGCCGACGGCACGCAGCAGACGTCCAGCGAGGCGACCGTGCCGCTCGACACCGTGGATCTCACCCGCCATGCCGCAACGGAGCGCAAGGCGGCCGTGGCCCGTTGGCTCACCGACAACGCGCGCCAGCCGTTCGACATCGGCAAGGCGTTGATCCGAGCCTCCGTGCTCGAGCTCCACGAGCGCGAGCACTTGCTGGCCGTCACCGCGCACCACCTGGCCGCCGACCGCCGTGCGATCCATGCCCTGCTCGAGGAAGTCGCGGCGATCTACCGGGCACGATCCGGTGCCAGCATCCCCGCGCTCCCCCCGTCCGCTTCGTACCACCACTACGTGCAACGCATGACCCCCGAAGCCCGTCGGGAGCAGGACGAGTCGGCGCGGCAGTTCTGGCGCGAGCGCCTCAGCGGCACCCTGCCGGTGCTGGATCTGCCCACCGACAACCCGCGGCCACCCACGCAGTCGTACCGCGGAGCACGCCTGGTGGTCCCGCTCGACGATCAGCTCGTCGCTCGCTTGCGAGCGTGGACGCAGGCCCACCGCTCGACGCTCTCGGCCGGAGTGCTCGCCGGCTTGAGCGTGCTGCTGCACCGGCTCACGGGCGATCGCGACATCATCCTCGGGCTCGGCTGCCAGACGGATCCGACCCTACCGGCCGGCCAAGCGCTCATCGTCAACACCTCCAACGTCGCCCCGCTGCGCCTGGAGATCGATCCGCAGCGCACGTTCGAGGAGCTGTTCGAAACCACCCGTAGCGCCCTACTCGACGTGTTCGATCAGCGGGCCTTCCCCTTCGCCGATCTGGTCGAGCTCATCGATCCCGACCGAGATCAGAGCCGCCCCCCGCTGTTCAGCGTCGCGTTTGACGCCGAGACCCCCGCGGTCCCCCAGTTTCCGGGGCTGGACACCACGCCCATCACGCCGCCCATCAGCCATACTCGCTATGATCTCGAGTGCACGCTGGTCCAGCGCGGTGATCGAGCCAAGCTCATCTGCGATTATAGCACCGACCTGTTCGGCCCCGAGACGATCCGGCGGTGGATGAATCACCTGCGGGTCATGCTCGCTCACGTCGTCGAGCGGCCCCATGATGCGCTCCATCGCATTCCGCTGCTGACCGCCGACGATCAACGGCAATTGCTCGCGGCGTCCGCCGGCCCGGTGGTGCACTCCCCCGAGAGCCTCGTGCACCAGCGCTTCGAGGCCCAGGCCGCTCGATCCCCCGAGTCGGTCGCCCTCGTCGGGGAGGGCACCGAGATCACGTATGGGGCCCTCAACGCCCGGGCCAACCAGCTCGCGCACCGCCTCAGGCGCCTTGGAGTCGAGCGAGGCACGGTCGTCGGCGTGGCCATGGAGCGATCCGCGGACATGGTGCTCAGCCTCATCGCGATCTTCAAGGCAGGAGGAATCTACGCACCGCTGGACCCGCAGCACCCCCGCGAGCGGCTCGCGGGCATCGTCGATCAGCTCCACACCCCCGTGCTTCTGACCCAGAGCCGCTGGAAGGAATCGCTCCCGACGTCCCCGGCGACGGTGATCTGCGTCGACGAGCAGCGATCGGAGCTCGACCAGGAGGTCAGCGAAGATCTCGCCTCGGGCGTGACCGCCGATGACCCCGCCTTCTTGCTGTTCACCTCGGGCTCCACGGGAGTCCCGAAGGGCGTCGTGGGTCTTCATCGGACCCTCGCGAACCGCTGCGCCCACGAGCCACGGCCGATCGGAGCGCAGGAGATCTTCGCCCACAAGACCGCCCCTGGCTTCATCGACTCGTTTTGGGAGATCTTCGCGCCGCTCACCCGCGGGCTGCGGGTCGTCGTCATCTCATCGGAGGACGCCAACGAGCCCGACCGGCTGATCCGCACCCTCGGGGCGCACGGCGTCACGCGCCTCGTGCTCGTCCCCTCGCTGTTGCGCATGCTGCTCGACGCTGCGCCCGACCTGCAGGCCAAGCTTCCGCAGCTCGTGCACTGGGCGTGCAGCGGCGAGGCACTGCCGGTAAACCTGTGCCGACGGTTCCACCAAAGGATGCCGCGGGCGAGCCTCATCAACATCTATGGCCTGTCGGAGACCTGGGACGCCCTTTGGTACGACACGCAGCGGGGAGTTCCGGACTCATCGGTACCGCTTGGCCACCCCCTGACGAACGTCAAGGTCTACCTCCTCGATGCGTCCATGAGTCCGGTGCCGACCGGGGTCACCGCGGAGATCTATGTCGCCGGGCCGGGCGTGGCCCAGGGCTACTGGAATCGCCCGGATCTCACCGGCGAACAATTCGTCGCCAACCCCCTGGCCGCCGACTCGAGCGAGCGTCTGTACAAGACCGGCGATCTGGCCCGCCGCTTGCCCAACGGCGAGATCGAAATGGTGGGTCGGGCCGATCAGCAGGTCAAGATCCGCGGCTACCGTGTCGAGCTCGACGAGGTCGAGATCGCCCTGGAGCGCCACCCGAACGTCGTGACCGCCGCGGCGCTCGCCGTCAAGGAGGCGCCGACCGGCGCTGCTGCGCTCGTGGGCTACCTCGTCCCCAGGCAGAAACCCGCGCCGACCGTCAGCGAGCTGCGACGCTTCCTCGCGACCACCCTGCCGCAGTACATGATCCCCAACTCCTTCATTATGCTCGACGAGCTTCCGCTGACCCCGAGCGGCAAGAAGGACCGCAAGTCGCTGCCTCGACCGGAGAGCGTCGAGCGCGTCGAGCTCGGCACCGCCTATGTCGCGCCGAGCACGCCCATCGAGCAAGACCTCGCCAGCATGTGGAGCTCCCAGCTCAAGCACGAGCGGATCGGGATCTACGACAACTTCTTCGACCTGGGCGGCACGTCCATACTGATCACCGCACAGATGCTGAAGGTGCGGGAGCGGTACGACGTTGGCATCAGCCTGCGGCAATTCTTCGACGAGCCGACGATCGCGGGGGTGGCCAAGATCATCCAGGACGGGCAGCGCGCGCAGCAAGAGAAATACACGGAGCGGCCCCAGCACGACCCGCTCGGCGGCCCGGCTGCGGTCGCGCGGTTCGAGTTCCTCAAGTCCGAAGCTCAGCTCGATCCACAGCTGCACCCCGCCGCCGACATCCAAGCGCCCAGCACCACGGTCTCTCGCCTCTTCTTGACGGGGGCCACGGGGTTCGTGGGCGCCTACCTGTTGCGAGAGCTCCTCGACCGCGGATCGCAAGAGATCCACTGCCTGGTGCGAGCCGACTCGGTCGAGCATGCCAAGGAGCGCATGGTCAAGAACATGAAGCGGTGGGGCGTGTGGAAAGAAGGCCTCGCGGAGCGTCTCTTCCCGGTGCTCGGCGATCTCACCAAGCACCAGCTCGGCCTCTCCGACCAGGCGTTCGGGGAGCTCGGCCAGACCATGGACTCGATCATCCACAGCGGCGCCATGGTCCAGTTCCTGTACCCGTATCAGGTCCTCAAGCCCATCAACGTCACCGGGACCCAGGAGATCATTCGTCTCGCGATGGCGCAGAAGCTCAAGCCCATCCACTACATCTCCACCGCCGCGGTGTTTCCGATGGGGGCCCACCGCACCTTCAGCGAGGATTCCAGCATCGAGCAGGACCTCTTCTTGAACCTGGCCTACGACGAGACCAAGTGGGTCGCCGAGCAATTGCTCAAGCAGGCCGAGGAGCGCGGCCTGCCGGTCACCATCTACCGGATGGGTGAGATCTGTGGGCACAGCGAGACTGGCCAGAGCGTCACGGAGCACTCCGTCTACGCGTTCATGAAGGGCTGCATCCAGCTCAAGACCTTCCCGTACATCGAGATGCTCTTCGACATCGCCCCGGTGGACTACATCGCCAAGTCGGTCGCGCACATCACGCTTCACCCCGAGTCCGCCGACGGGAACGTCTTCCACCTCAACAACCCGACGCCGATCCCGATCCTCGACATGTATAAGTGGTTCCGAGACGTCGGCTACGAGTTCGAGGTCATCGAGTGGACGCAGTGGCGGGATCGACTGGTGAGCCATGATAAGCTGACGCAGAACGCGCTCTACCCCTTCGTGGGATTGGTCGAGGACTTCACGGTCCTCAACAGCGAATTCCCGCGGTACGATTCCCGGCGCACTCAGAAGTCGCTCGAGGGCTCGGGCATCACCTGTCACCCGGTCGATGCGACGTTGCTGGGTCGCGTGTTCGGGTTTCTCATGGATGTGGGATACTTCCCCAAGCCGCAGAACCCGGGGATCCCGATGCGTCCCTGAGAACGTGATCGTGCGGTCGGCACCGCCCCCTCGCTCGGGGGGAGCTCCGCACTACGCGCACTGACCGGACCGATGGTAGGAACACGCGCTCGAGGGAAAGTCATGAGGATCCCCGCTCAAGGCATCGGACGAGACCTGCTATTTCGCAGCCTTGAGTCCTATCGTCGAGACGACGTCCACTGGCGTAGTGGCCGTCTGCTCTCCTACATCTACGATGCAGGAGAAGAGGTCGAAGAAGTCGTCAAGCGGGCCTACATGATGTACCTCTCCGAGAACTGCATCGACCCGGTTGCCTTCCCCAGCGTCCTACGCCTCGAAAACGAGCTGGTCGCCATGCTGGCCGCTCATATGAGTGGCGACCACGACGTCGTCGGCAACTTCACCAGCGGAGGCACCGAGAGCATCATCCTGGCCGTGAAGGCGGCCAGGGACTGGGCTCGGGTGCACAAGCCGGAGATCTCTGCCCCCGAGATCATCGTCCCCGTCACCGCCCACGCGGCCTTCCACAAGGCGGCGAGCTACCTCGACGTCAAGCTCGTGCCCACCGCGATCGTCCCTGGGACCTACAAGGCCGACGTAGCATCGGTCGAGCGCGCGATCACGCCCAATACGATCCTGCTGGTCGGGTCAGCCGTCTCCTACGCCCACAGCGTCATCGATCCGATCGCGGCTCTGGGCCGGCTGGCCCAACAACACCGCGTGCTGCTCCACATCGATGGTTGCATCGGCGGCTTCTTGCTCCCGTACTTTCGTCGCCTAGGGCAGGCGCTCCCGGACTTCGACTTCAGCGTCCCGGGGGTCACCTCCATCTCCATCGATCTCCACAAGTACGCCTTCGCCGCCAAGGGGGCGTCGGTCATCTTGTATCGCAACAAAGAGATCCGGAAGTACCAGGTCCACACCTGCTCTCACTGGACCGGGTACGCGCTCACCAGCATGACGATGCAAAATAGCCGATCGGCGGGGCCGCTCGCCGCCGCGTGGGCCGTGCTCCGATATATCGGCGATGACGGGTACCTACACATCGCCAAGCAGCTGCTCGAGGGCACCAAGCGGGTCATCCGCGGCATCGAGCGAATACCAGCGCTGAGGCTCCTGGGCCAGACCGAGATGAACATGGTCTCGTTTACCTCGGAGCAGGTCAGCCTGTTCGAGCTCATCGACGCCATGAAGGAACGCGGCTGGTATCTTCAACCGCAGCTCGCGTTCGAAGGGTCGGAGGAGAGCATCCACCTCTCCATTGGTCCGAACAACTGCCGACACCTCGATGCGTTGCTCGGAGATCTCGAACACTGCGCGTCGGCGCTGCAAGAAGGACCCGTAAACAAGAGCGCAGTCGAACCGACTGAAGCCGCGGCTGTGCTCGAGAGAGGACGCTCGCAAAAGCTCGAGGCCAAGCGCAAGCTCTACGTCATCCTCAACGAGATGACGCCGCCTCAACGCGAGCGCTTCCTGACGGATCTCATGAACGACATCTACTGCCAGCCGAGCCACGCAGAGGCCACGGAGGCCGCAGAGACCGCAGAAGCCGCAGAAGCCGCAGAAGCCGCAGGACCGCAGGACCGCATCGGGTTGACCGACCCACTCAGCGCTGGCTGACAACCCCAAGCAAGAGCAAGTGAACGCCGTGACCGTCTCAAACCTCGATACCCCACTCGAAAATTTCTCAGATCGAAGCACATGGCCGTACCATCACATGCTGCCGTGGGGGATCGTCTTTTATCCTGAGCCCCAAAACGGCAAGATCATCGGGCCACAAGACCCAGCCAATTGGCCCCCCAAGATGGATCCCGACGTCGCGAAGTGGCGAGACGAGACCGCTTATCTCGGCAGTGACGGCAACCAGGTCTACGTCCACGTGCCGTTCTGCCCGTTCATCTGCGATTTCTGCCACTTCTACAAGACCATCGACCCCGACGACCGCAAGGCAGAGATCCGCGAGGCATACGTACAGGCGGTCCTCAAGGAGATCGAGCTCTATAGCCAGGTGCCGATGGCCACCGGCAAGAAGTACAACACGATCTACTTCGGCGGCGGCACCCCTTCGCAGCTCTCGTCCTCACAGCTCGTGCGCATCATCGAGGCCATTCGCGCCAACTTCGACATCGCCGATGACGCCGAGATCTCGATGGAGGGGGTCGCGCATCAGTTCCTGGCGCCCCGCTTCCTCGAGAAGGTCATCAACGCCGGCATCACGCGCATCTCGTTTGGCGTGCAGAGCCTCGACGAAACGGTCCGCCACAAGGCAGGCCGCGGCCCAGAGAAGGTGACGGACTACCCCAAGGTCGTCGATCTGGCCCTCAGCCTTGCGCCGGACATGGACGTCCACTGCGACATCATGGCCGGGCTCCCGGGGCAGACCTTGGAATCCTTCTCGCACGACATCCAGGCCGTCATCGACTGGGGCATCACCGGGGTTGATATCTACTACTACTTCATGGTGCCGGGGACACCGCTGCACCGCGCGATCCTCGACGGCAAGGAAGGTTGCCACGAGTTCGGCGCCGAGGCGCTCAGGATCCGGGACTTTACGCGGCGTACCTTCATGAAGGCTGGATTCCACCAGCTCACCGGTGAGTCCTTCGTCAAGCGGAAGGGCAGCGACCGCTTCATGCAGACCTTCTCCAAGGGAGGCGGCAACGCGCTGAACTCGATCCTACCGCTCGGCCCCACCGCCATGGGCGACCTCGAGGGGCACTACTACCGCAACGTCACCGACGTGCGGGAGTACATCAAGATCGTCGAGACGGGGCGCTTGCCCATCGACCGCTCCACCCGGCTGCCGCTGGATACGGCCCAGCGACGCGCGCTGCTCTTCGCCCTGCTCCGCTTCCGGGTGCCCGACGCGCTGTTGCTGACCAAGAAGGCCCGCAAGCAATTCAAGCGCTGGGAAGAAAAAGGCCTCGTGGTTCGCGAGGGCAGCGACTATGTCATCACGGATCGTGGATCGCTTTGGTACAACCTGATGCAGATCGAATTCCTCACGGCCGCGGACTTCAAGGGCATGGCCAGCGTGGTCGGCTCGCTCGCCGATCTCGAGAAGATCATTACCGATCCAGACAACGGGCTGGGCCGGGAGATGCGCGCCATGATCCAGGGGAACGGCGGCATCTTGGGAGATCTCAAACTATTCGGAGTCAAGAGCGCCCTCAAGGTCGCCAAGTCCCTGCCCGTGTTCGATCAACGCTCGATGGGTTACTTCGATCGCGTGGATTGACGCCCGAACGAAGGCTCCCGGCAGCTGTCGAGAACCGGACCGCCCGATGCGGTCCGGTTCTCCTGCGCGATGAGATCGAGCGCGATCATCTGGTGCGATGCCTCGATCCTCGGCGATAGCGCGATCGACGCCAAGCGCTCTCAGAGCGCGTCGTCGCCCGAGCACTCGGTGACGCTGCCATCCGCGTCGTAGCAGACGTCCGAGCCACCGAGCACGTCGTTGACCGTGTCGGAGAACTCCTTGTCCTCGCCCACGTTGGGCAGCCGCTCGCCGACCGAGTCCTCGGTGGACTTGTCGAGCACGGCCAGGCCTATCACCCCGTGCACCTGGGTCATGTCGAAGGAGCGCACCTTGTCCCCGTCGGACGACTCCCACTCGAAGTAGCGCACCAGGGGCGCGGCGGTCTTGGGATCCTGCTTGATCTTCTCGTCCGGAGAGACCCCAAACCACTTCTTGAACTTCTCCTCGACCACGTCGGGATAGCCCTTGCCGGGCCAGGTGTCGGGGCTATAGGCGTAGAAGATCTTCCACAGCTCGCCGTCCTTGAAGAAGTAGAACTTGCGCAGGGTGGCGTTGGCCTTGACCCACAGCATCTCCTCCTGCGCGTCGTCCTCGTACTCGAACTGGATGAGCGACACGCCCCAGCGGTGCTTGGAGGCCGACTTGAAGCGGATGTGGTTGGCCTTGAGCTCCTGCAATTGCGCGGAGCGCCACGACCGGGCGGAGTCCTGGGCCATGGCGTCGGTGCCAGCCTTGTCCTGCCGCTTGGCGTACTCGGCCTCGATCTCGCGCGAGAGCAGCTTGAACACGTCGCGGGTGCTCATGCCCCAGCGAAAGTCGCCCTTGAGGGTGCGCGTGCCGTACGAGGCGCTGACCTTGGGCTTGGGGTCGACCATGCCGCACTTGCGCTTCTTGCCCTTGCCCTTGCACTTGCGCACCGGCTTGGCCCGCTTGGGCAACTCGGCGAGCTTTTCTACCTCGACCTCGGAGCCGTCGTCCTCGAGCTCGCTCTCCTCGTCGTCGAGGCCGAGATCGTCGTCTCCCAGGCTCTCGCTGTCAGAGTAATCACCGACCAGATTGCTCCCGGAGTCCGGATCGACCGACTTGCCGTCCTTGCCGCACGACGCGCCGAACACCAGGGAAAGGGCCATTACTGTGCTGTAGAGGGTCCGCATGGGCTGTTTCCCGTCGATGCCGGACGCTAGCACACCTGCCCCGACAATGTCAGGGACAGCCGCGCGATCGACGGACCGACGCCGGACCGATCCTCACGACGCATGGGTCGTCACGGAGCATGCACTCCGGTCATCGGGTGACCGAGCCACCGCGCCCAATGAGGTACGGCGCCCGTCAGGACCGGGCCGGGCGGGCCAGGCCCCCGTCGGCCACCCGATCGACCAGCTCGGCCAGCCGCTGGTGCGCCTGCCGGGGCGACAGCTCGTCGGGGTCGAGGGCGGCGAGGGCCTCGAGAACCTCGACGGCCACCGGATCGAGCCGGGCGCTGGTCCGGCCGGACGACGCGCCGGCGTGGGGATCGGCCTCGGAACCGGATCCGAGATCCGGCTCGGCCCGCGGGGTGAACAGGTCGAGCTGGGGTGCCCCCGCGGCGTGAGGATCGGCCTCGAGCCGCTCGAGGATCCGCCCCGCCCGACGCAGCACGCGGGCGGGCAGGCCCGCCAGGCGGCCGACCTGGATCCCGTAGCTGCGACCGGCGGGGCCGGGCTGCACCTCGTGCAGAAACACGATCCGCCCGCGCTGCTCGTGCACGGTGACGTGGACGTTGTGGACGCCGGCCAGGGTGTTCTCCAGCGCGCACAGCTCGTGGTAGTGGGTGGCGAACATGGTGCGGCAGCCCACCTGATCGTGCAGGAACTCGGTGATCGCCCACGCCAGCGCCAACCCGTCGAAGGTGGCGGTGCCCCGGCCGATCTCGTCGAGCAGCACCACGCTGCGATCGGAGGCATGGGCGAGGATCTGGGCCGTCTCCCGCATCTCGACCATGAAGGTGCTGTCCCCTCGCCCCAGGTCATCGGCCGCGCCCACGCGGGTGAACACCCGATCGGTCACCCCCACCCGGGCCGACTGCGCAGGCACGTAGGCCCCCATGTGGGCGAGCACGGTGATGAGCGCCACCTGCCGCATCACCGTGCTCTTGCCGCCCATGTTGGGCCCGGTGACCAGCCATAGCCGCGCCCGCTCCGGGGCGGCCCCCTGGGCACACAGCCGGGCGTCGTTGGGCACGAACTGGCCGGCGCCCAGCATGCGCTCGACGACCGGGTGACGCCCTTGCACGATCTCCAGCACCGGAGCATCGACCAGCTCGGGGCGGCAGTAGTCGTGGCGTGCGGCCACCTCGGCCAGCCCCGCCAGCACGTCGAGCACGGCCAGGCGCTCGCCGACCCGGCACAGGCGCTCGCCCTGGGCGCTGACCCGATCCCGTAGCGCCGCAAACAGCACCTGCTCGCGGGCCAGAGCCTTGTCTTGGGCGCCGAGCACCCGGGCCTCGTGCTCGGCGAGCTCGGAGGTCACGAAGCGCTCGGCCGAGGCCAGGGTCTGCTTGCGCGTGTAGCCCTTGGGCACCCGCGCAAGGTGAGCCTTGGGCACCTCGATGAAGTAGCCGAACACGCGGTTGTGCTGGACCTTGAGCGAGGCTATGCCGGTGGCCTCGCGCTCGCGGGTCTCGATGGCGGCCAGGGCCTCGCGGCCGCCGTCTCGCAGGCGCCGCTGCTCGTCGAGATCCGGGTCGGCGCCCGGACGGATCATGCCGCCGTCGCGGGCGTGAGAGGGCGGCTCGTCGACCAGCGTGCCGGCCAGATCCTCGTGCAGATCGGCCAGCAGATCGTCGCCCAGATCCAAAAGCGCCGGCACCTGAGCGTCGGTGCGCCGCTGGCCCAGCTCGGCCGCCAGCTCGGCCAAGGCGGGCAGCGCCTGCAAGGAGATCCGCAGCGCCCCCAGCTCGCGGGGGGTCACCGTGCCCAGGCGAGCCCGCGCGGCCAGGCGCACCACGTCCCGCACGTCCTTGAGCCGCGACTGCAGCTCACCGCGCAACCCCGGCTCACCCAGCAGGGCCTCGATCCCCTCCTGCCGGGCCGCGATGATCGAACGATCGCGGCAGGGCGCCCCCAGCCACGCGCGCAGGGTCCGGGCGCCCATCGAGGTCTGGGTCTGGTCGATCGCCCACAACAGCGAGCCCCGCCGGGTGCCGTCGCGCAGGGTGGTAAAGAGCTCGAGGTTGCGGACCGAAGCCTCGTCGAGCACCAGGTGCGAGGCCGGCTCGTGGCGTCGCAGGCGATGCAGCAAGAGGGTCTGCCCCGGCTGGGTCGCCTCGGCATAGGTCAGGGCCATGGCCGCCGCCGCCGCGGTCGGTTGGGACACGGTCACCCCGCCCTCGGCCGCCATCGCATCCACGCGCCGCAGCACCGCCGGCTGCGGCGTGGCCTCGACCGCTTCGAGTCGGGGCGGCTCGGGGCCCATCGCCTCGGTCAGCCACGGGTGCAGGGCCGGGGCCGCCAGCACCTCGCGGGGGGCAAAGCGGGCCAGCTCCGCTCGGGTGGCGGTCCCGTCGGCGGCGTCGATCACCACGAACTCGCCGCTGGAGATGTCGAGCAGGGCCAGGCTCGCCGGGCCGGGCCGGGCGTCGGCGGCCACCACCGCCGCCAAGAAGTTGGGCTCGCCCGCGAGCAGGTGCTCCTCGTCCACCAAGGCGCCCGGGGTCACCACCCGCACCACCTCGCGGCGCACGATGTTGGGCCCCTTGCGCCGCCGGGCCTGATCGGGGGTCTCCATCTGCTCGCAGACCGCGACCTTCATCCCCCGCTCGACCAGCGTACGCAGGTAGCCGCCCAGGGAATGATGCGGGACGCCGGCCATGGGCACGGGATCTTCGACGCCCTTGTCCCGGGAGGTCAGCGCGATGTCGAGGGCGGACGCGGCGGTGACCGCATCCTCGAAGAACATCTCGTAAAAATCGCCCATGCGGAACATGAGCAGGGAGTCGGGATAGCGCGACTTGATCTCGAGGAACTGCCGCATCACCGGCGTGTCCCGAGACGTGTGGGGCGCAGCCATGGCGCGCCGTTCTAGCAAGAGTGAGCCGTCGGCGTCCAAGGGTCCAAGTGGACCCAACCAGCTCACGTCGTGCCCGGGCACAACGACCAAGGGCCCGGCGATCTTGGCGATCGTCCGGGCCCTTGTGGCTCGGGGTCGTGCCACCCCGTGGGGCGAGCTACTGGCGCACCACGTAGGCGATGATCTTCTCGCTCTGCTCGAAGTCCTGCTTGGCGGCCAGGCCATCGGCCCAGCTGTCGAACGAGCCCATGCGCACGCGGTGCCAGATCCGACCCTTGACCTCGTGGGCCTCGATCCGTACGTCGTGGCCGTTGGACCGCAGCTTGCCCGCGAAGGCCTCGGCCTCCTCGGCGCGGGAGAACGCCTTCATCTGGAGGGTGAACTTCTTGGGGTCGCCGGGCTTGGGCGCCAATGCGGCCTTCTTGTCGGCCTTGGCCAGGGTGGGCGGAGCGGCCGGCACCGCGGGGCTGGCCACGGGCACAGGCGCGGGAGGCGTGGCCGCGGAGGCCTGGGCCTCGGCCATCTGGGCTTGGGCGGCCTTCTCGGCCTTGACCTCGTCCTCGTCCCGCGGGGGCTCGGAGGGGTCGCGGGTGGCGGGGACCTCATCGGTGGCGGCGCCCTTGAGGCCCTCCTTGAAGGTCAGCGGCTCGCCGGGCGCCTCTTGCTCGGACAAGAGCGCCAGGCTGTCGCCCGAAAGCGCTGCCACCTCGCCCTCGGGGCTCCACTCCACGCGACGCCCGACCATCACGCCGAGCGCGAACACGAAGCAGCCGACCACCGAAAGGCCGAAGAACAAAAAGAAGATCTGACGGTTATCGAGCGACAGCTCGACCTTGTCCTTCCACTTGTGCATCTCGCGCATGGGCCGTACGTCCTGTTAAGGAGATCTCCTCAGGAGGTACGCCAGGTATGGCGATCGTCCAAGAAAGTGGCGCAGGGGAGCGGGCTCCGAGGCCAACACGACCCGCAAGGGTGTTCAGCGCGACACCCCACCAAAGGGCCCCGCGGTCTGGTCCTCGTGCATTGGCGACCGCGTGCGATGCTTGGCCAACCAGGCGTCGATCTCGGCGACATCATCCTCACGACCTTCGCCGTACTCGGAGAACGCGTCCCGAGCCTTCTGGGCGAGCACACGAGCTCGCTTGCGCTCCGTTCGATCGTTCCACAGGGAGCGCGCGAGCGTGAATCGAGCCAGGGCGAGTAGCGTAGGCACCACTTGACCAGCCTCGCGGACCGAGACCGCGCGCTCGGCGTGCGTACGGGCGGTCGCGAACTCGCGCCGGTTCAAGGCGATCTTCGCAAGGCCGATGAGTGGGTAGGCAATGTCGGGATGATCAGGGCCCAACCTTTGCTCAAAGATGGCCAGGGCGCGTTGGAATTGGCCCTTCGCCTCCGCTTCCTTCCCCTGCTTGATTAGTACGGTACCAATCCCAACGAGGTTTTTGGCTATGAAGATATGATTAGGGTCCAATACTTCCTCCTCGATGGACGAGGCTCGTTGAAAATGGCTCATCGCCTCCACTAATTGACCCTGCTTCATCAGCACGATACCAATGTTGCTCAGGGCAATGGCGACCGACGTATGCTGCTCACCCAATGCGTGTTCGAAGATATCCAGGGCGCGCTGGTAGTTGGTAAGCGCCTCCGAGAGCTTTCCCTGCTCCATCAGCGCAACACCGATTTCGCCCAGGGCGATGGCAACAGAGGTGTGCCGTTTGCCCAATACCTGTTCTTCTATGGCTAGGGCGCGCTGGCAATGGATCAATGCCTCCGAGCTCTTGCCCTGTCGTATCAGCACGATTCCGATGTTGACCAGAGTCCTGGCGACAGCGATATGGTTTTCACCGAACGCCTGCTCAAAGATGGCCAAAGCGCGCTGATAGCAGGTCAGAGCCGCCGAAGACTCCCCACGGTCCATCAGTAGAGTACCAATGTTGCCTAGAGTCTTTGCGACATAGGTATGGTCTTTACCCCACGCTAGCTCTTGGATCGCCAGAGCTCGTTCCAAATAGGTCAGCGCCTCCGAGAGTTTACCTCTCCGTCGCATCACAATACCAATATTGTTCAGGGCCATGGCGACAGAAGTGTGATTCTCGCCCAATATCTGTTCAAGAATGCTCAACGCCTGCCGATGGTAATTCAGCGCCTCCGAGAGCTTGTCTTGCTGTTGAAACACGGTGCCAATGTTGCTAAGGGTCTTGGCGACGGCGGTGTGATTCTTTCCCAATTCTTGTTCTTTGATAACCAAGGCCTGTTGCAGATGGGCTAGCGCCTCCGAGAGCTTGTCCTGGTGTTGCAGCACCAGGCCGATGTTCTCCAGCGCATTGGCTTCGGCCGTGGTTTCGATCTCCGGACCGAGGGACAGGGCCAGTGCCATCTTCCCCCACACCAGTGCCAGTTCATGGCGTTCCTGCCGGGTCCCAACCACGCTGACCAGCGAAATTGCCGCATTCGCTACCAACGCGTCGTGCCCGTGGTCAGCGGCGAGCATGAACGCCCGCTCGAGGTCCCGTTCGGCATCGATGAAATCGTCGCCTTGCTCCCGGGCTCTGCCCCTCTCCAAAAGGACCTTGGCCAACAGGGGCTCATATCCAAGCGTCTTGGCGCGTTGCACTACGGACTCCAAATGCTTCAGCGCATCAGCATAACGCCCCGCTTCTCGCTCGGCCTTGATGCTGACCAGCTGTCTGCGTAATACATCCACCTCGTGCGCAACTCGTGGGTCTTCAGGCGGGGGAACGCGCTGGCGCAGTTGCTGAAGCCAATCCAGATCGTCGCAACGATCCATCGAAGGCAGCGCCTCTATCAATGGTACCGCCTTCTCCACGACTGTGTCGTCGGCGTCGACGAGCACCCGCACCGCCGCACCGAGGGCCGACTTGCGATCGTGCAGGCAGGCCATGCGCAGGTCCATCGCCTCCTTGGTCTGCTCATCGCGCACGCTGGTGGCCTCACAGACCTCGGTGTACTTGCCTTCCCATGCCCGGGCATAGTCGTCGAGCCGGACTTCGATGCGTTCCCAGGTATCCGGAGCGAAGGAGAGTTCCGTGCCGAGGATCGCGCCCCGTACTCGTCGCCGATGACTGTCGTCCCATACCCCATCGAGATGGGCGCGAGCACCGGTACAGCGCTCTTTGACCTGGAGGTAGTAGCCAAACGCCATACTAGCCGCAACCGCGGCCAGCCCCACGGCCAGACCCCGTGCAATGACGCGGAAGCCTCGGGGGACCGCCAACCGTCGCAACTCGACCAGTAGCGCGCCCATTGAGGGCCACCGCTGCTCGGGGTTGTGCGCCAACCCGCGCAGCACGACCTGACGCAGCCGGAATGGAACCGCTGCCTTCCCCGCTTCGGGCCGTTGGATCCGTGCTTTGGCGTCCCAGCTGTCCGAGCCCATTAGCTCGTAGATCGTCTCGATCGCAAACGGACGCTGCCCGTAGAGCGCCTCGTAGAGTGCGACGCAAAAGCTGAACTGATCGCTACGGGCCCCCGCATCTTCGCCATGCCACTGCTCCGGTGGCATGTAGAGCGGTGTCCCGAGGATCGTCCCCGATTGCGTGAGCGAAGCCTCAAGCGCGATGTTCTTGGCATCAAGGTCGGCGGGCCGGTCGTCCTCGTGCCATGCGTACGTGTTCACGGCCCATCGCGCCAGCCCGAAGTCGAGCACCCGGACCTGCCCCTTGGCATCGATGATCACGTTGTCCGGCTTGAAGTCTCGATGGACCAGCCCGGCCTCGTGAGCCGCGGCCAGGCCCGCGCCGGCCTGTAGATATACGTTCACACACTCTTGCCATGAGCGAGGCTTTTTCGACTCTTCCATCCAGGTGCGCAGCGTCTGACCCCTGACCAGTTCCATCGCGATGAAAGTCTGCCCATCGGCCTCCCCGACCTCGTACACCTGAACGACGTTGGGATGCGAGAGCTTGGCCAGAGCCTGGGCCTCTCGCCGCAGCCGCGCGGTATGCTCTTGGTCGACCTCGGCGTGCAGTACCTTGATCGCAACCGCTCGATCGAGCTGTGGGTCGTAGGCCTTATAGACCGCTCCCATCCCACCGCGACCAAGCGATTCCAACACGGCATACCGGCCGATGGATCGACCCGCCCACCAAGAGCCCTTGGGTCCCACGTCGGCTCCTTGATGCAAGGCATCGAAAACCCGAAGGTCCCGCGTATCGACGGTTGGCCCGATGCAGGCATGGTTGCGATCATCGACACCAATCGAACTCGAGAGCGACGCGGATGGCTCCTTTGCCCGGGGCAACCGGGCCAGCATTCGTGCCATGTGCCGATCCGCGGTCTCGGACGGCACCGGCTCGGACCCAACGTTCGACGAAACGCTCCACTCGAATTCCGAGAGATCCACCAGTGATCTATAGAACTCGGCCGGCCGGGCGCTGACCCTCATGCACTCGATCTGTCGTTTTCTGGGCCAATACGACTCGAACGGGCCAGTCCTGGCTTGCATCCCCCTCCTCCTTTGTTGGGTCCGCCCCCACGGCCTGCCCGTAGCCCTTGGATGCCACGCGCCTGCCTGGGATCAGCACCACCAGCCCCAAGCCCCACCCGACGCGCCGAGTCCGCCGCGACCCCGCCGTCACACCAGTGACCCCGGCCGCGACCCCCTGGCGTGCGCCGGATCGCCGGATCCCTCGACGGGCAGCCCCATCGCGTGCGCCGCCTTCGTGTAGTCCCACGAGATCCGCCACCAGCCTACGGATCGGGCCGCCGCCACAGCACCCCGAAGTCGACGTAACCGCCGCAGTGCAGGTACTCGGAGTACGAGCCCCCGTAGCTGCCGTCTTGCCACACGCCGGTGTTGATCGCCTGATCCTCGGCCTGGTGGGTCACGCCTCCGAAGGTCAGCGCATCGATCTGCACATCGCGCCAGTCGCCGTCGTTGGAGAAGTGCAGCTGCACCGGCTTGCCGGCGATCTCACCCGTGTACTGGTAGTCCTCGAGGCTCGTCGACAGCGCGAAGGTCTGGACGACTTCGCCGTCGAGCACAAGCTGCAGCTGCTCGCTGCCGCTGGTCCCGCGCGCGCGCACGGTGAGCGGAGCGCCCTCGAGCACGACCCCAAAGTCGATCTGCCCGCCGCAGTGCAGGTACTCGGAGTACGCGCCCCCGCAGCTGCCCCCCTGCCACACGCCGGTGTTGACCGCCTGGGCCTCGGCCTCGACGATCTGCCCGCCGGCGGCGACGTGGTCGACCTGCACGTCGAGGTTGGGGCCATCGTTGGAAAAGCGGGTCGACCGCTTCAACCCGCCGCGCGAGTGGTACCCGGGCCAACGCGGTGGCGCGTGCGCTCGAGGTCGATGGGTTCGGGCGCTCGGACCCGATCGAGATCCTCGGGGAGTATCCCTTGCCACTGACGATGGACGACCTACAGTGGGGTCACTGAGCGATCCACCGGATCGGATGACGACTGCACAGCCGCTACCGTGACCGGGGCTGCATGTTGCCGTAGAAATCCGCCCCCTCGGGCACCAGACCCCGAAGACGGGACACCAGGTCGAATGATGAATTCCGACAAACGACATTTCCTTGTCGTGGCCTCTGCCTCGCGTGGCGCGCGTTTCTTCGTCAAGAACGCGCTTCGCCAAGGCCACGATGTGACCGCGCTTTGCCGTGCGCAAGACGACGCGGCGGCGTTGCGGCGCATGACCGACCTTTTGAAGCAAACGGAACTGACCCCCGGCGGCCAGCCAGCGGCCGACCGGCCCGGTCAACTCACCGCGCGGAACCTGAGCATTCTGGACCCGGAGACCTATGGTCAGCTGCTTCGGGCGAATGCATCGATCGATGCAATTTGCTGCTTTGTCGGTGTCACCAAGATCAAGGATATGCGGAACCCCGAGTGCAGCCTTTATTCCGATACGATCTCTGCGATCGCCGCCGGAATGCAACAGTCCCGAAACGTCGAAGTCTACTATCACGGGTCGGTGGGAACCGAAGGCGTCCCGGGCACGAGTAAAACGAAGTGGCCCGCCCATGCGAGTATTTTCACCAATCTGACCCAGCGGATCTTTCCGATCTTCTACGACGTCACGCGGAGCGAAAACATCCTGGCCAACGCCGCCGCGGAGGCGGGCTTCGAGTTCGTCATATTCCGCCCCGCAGCGCTGAGGAACGCCCCCGCCAAGCGAAAATACGGCGCCAGCTTCGATACGACCGGTCTCGACAAGGCGGATCTGCCGCTTCGTATGGCCCACAAGACCATCAGTCGCGAGGATGCGGCAGAAGAGATCCTCCGGGTATCCACGCTTCCCGACACCGAGCGCCGTCAATGGTACGGTCATGGCGTTTACTTGGTGGATATGAAGGACACATATTGGAAAGCGCGTCGTACCTAATCGAATCGCGGGTCGACCGACTCGGCCACTGGCTGCTACCGCAGGCGGTGGGTGGCCAACCACGCCTCGACCTGGTCGAGGCCGAGCGCGGCCCCGCCGGGCCCGCCGGCACCGTCGGCCGCCGCCAGGGCGTCTCGCGCCTGCTCGGCGAGGGCGCGGGCTCGCTCGCGCTCGGTGCGGTCGTTCCACAGCGCGGCCGCGAGCACGAAGCGCGCCTCGGCCAGCCGATCCGGCGCGACCTCACCAGCCTCGCGGATCGAGACGGCACGCTCGGCGTGGGCGCGGGCCGCCTCGAAGTCGCGCTGGTCCAGCGCGACCTTGGCGAGCCCGATCAACGGATAGGCGACGCTGTAGTGGTCGGGACCCAGCGCCGCCTCCTTGATCGCCATGGCCCGCAACAAGTGGGCCTTGGCCTGTGGGCCCTGGCCTTGCGCCCGAAGCACGAGCCCGATGTTGCCCAGGGTCGCCGCCACGTCGGGGTGATCGGCACCCAGGGCTCGCTCCTCGATCGCCAGCGCCCGCTGCTGGTACGCGAGCGCCTCCCCTAGCCTCCCCTGGTCATGCAACACCAGGCCGATGTTGCCCAGGACAACGGCAACAGCGGCATGCTCCGAACCGAAGGCTCGCTCTTGGATCGCCAGGGCACGCTGGTAGTCGACCAGCGCCTCCGCATGATGGCCCTCAGAGTGCCGCACGCTGCCGAGGTTGAGCAACACGGTGGCCACCGCCGAGTGCTCGGGGCCCAGCGTGCGCTCGAAGATCCGCAGCCCCCGCTGATAGTAGCTCCGCGCCTCCGAGAGCTCGCCTTGCCGGTGCAGCGTCAGGCCGATGTTGCCCAAGGTCGCCGCCACCGAGGAGTGCTCCGGACCCAGCGCGTTTTGCTTGATCGCCAAGACCCGTCGGTAGACCGTCAGCGCCTTCGACTGCTCGCCCTGCTCCCGCAGCACGTTGGCGATGTGCCCCAGGGTCACGGCCACGTCGGGGTGGTCGGGGCCCAAGGCGTGCTCCTGACGCGCCAGCGCGCGCTGGTAGTGGGCCCGCGCCTCCGCGCGCTTGCCCTGCCGGTGTAGCGCAATGCCGATGTGACTGAGCGTCACCACCATCGAGCCGTGCTCGGGGCCCAGCGCCTGCTCCTTGATGGCCAGCGCCCGCTGAAAATGGTCGAGCGCCTCCGAGCCCTTGCCTTGCTGCAAGAGCACGACGCCTACCTTGTCCAGCACGCGGGCCTGGGCCGCGGGCTCGATGTCGGGACCCCGGGACAGGGCCTCGGCGGTCTTGGCCCACAAAAGCCCCGACTCGTGGCGTTCTTGGCGATAGCCCACCACCCGCACCAGCTCGCCCACCGCCTCCACCGCGACCGCATAGTGTCCATGCTCGGCCGCGACCGTGAACGCCTGCTCGAGATCCCGCTCGGCCACGGCGAGCTCGTCGACCCTCTCGTTGGCCAGGCCGCGCACCACGAGGGCCTCGGCCAGCAACGGTCCGTACTCCAGCGCCCGCGCCCGCTGCACCACGGGCTGCGCGTGCTCGAGGGCATCCGCGTAACGACCGGCCCCGAGCTCGGCCTCGATGCGGGCGAGCTGCCCACGCAAGCCCTCCACCGCCTCGACCTTCCCGGGATCCTCGGGCGGGGGGACGCGCTGGCGCCGTTGCTGCAAGCGACCGAGATCATCGCAGCGATCGACCGGCGGCATGGCATCCACCAGGGTCACCGCGTTGCGCACGGCCCGGTCGTCCGCGTCGGCCAGCACGGCCACCGCCGCATCGAGGGCCCCGCTGAGGTCGCGCATGCACCCCATGCGCAGCTCCATCGCCGCCTCGGTCTGCTCACCCCGCACGCGGGTGGCCTCGCAGACCTCGGTGTACCGACTGGCCCAGGTCTGCGCGTAGTCGTCGAGCCGGGGCTCGATGCGCACCCAGGTCCCGGGCGCGTAGGAGAGCTCGGTCCCGAGCAAGGCGGCGCGGACTTGCTGGCGGCGCCCATCGTCCCAGACGCCGTCGAGCTGAGCGCGCGCCCCCGTGCAGCGGTCCTTGACCTGAACGTACTGCCCCACGGCCAGTCCCACCCCCACGGCAACCAGGCCCACCCCCAGGCCCAGGCCCACGCTCAGCGCCAGCCAGCGCCGCGTCCGAGGAGCCACCACGGCGCGCAGCTGTTCGAGCAGTGCCTCCATCGAGGGCCAGCGCTCCGCGGGCTCGGTGGCCAAGCCCCGCACGATCACCGCGCGTACAGACTGGGGTACCACGCTACCGGGAGGCGCCGGTCGGACCGTACCGGCCAGCGTCACCGCCATCAGCTCGGACATGGTGCTGCCCTCGAACGGCCGCTCCCCGTAGAGGGCCTCATAGAGCGCCACGCAGAAGCTGAACTGGTCACCGCGAGCATCGACCTTCCCACGGCGCATCCGCTCCGGGGGCATGTACGCCGGCGTTCCCAGCAACCCGCCGGTCCGGGTCAAGGCCAGATCGAGGGCGGATCGGTCGGCGCCGCCCATCGGGCTGCGTAACTGCCCGCCGCTCGATCCCGAGTTACCCGCCCCCGAATCGCCCGATCCCGAATCGCCCGATCCCGAGTCGCCCGATCCCGAATCATCCGATCCCGAGTCGCCCGATCTCGTGTCGCCCGATCTCGTGTCGACCCGGGCCACCAACCCGAAGTCCAGCACGCGCGGGCGCCCCTTTTCGTCGATGATCGCGTTGCTCGGCTTGAAGTCGCGGTGGACGAGCCCTTGCTCGTGCGCCGCGGCCAAGCCTTGGCCCACTTGGACGAACACCTCCACGCACTGCCGCCAGCCGGGCCCGGGCGCTCTTTGGATCCACTGCTGCAACGTCGGGCCCTGGACCAGTTCCATGGCCACGAAGGCCCGGGAGCCGATCATGCCGGCCTCGAAGACCTGGACCACGTTGGGGTGCGAGAGCTTGGCCATGGCCTGGGCCTCGCGCAACAGCCGAGCGGTGTGCTTTTCGTTGAACGTCCGGCGGAGCACCTTGATCGCGACCTTGCGATCCAGCGTGCGATCGAACGCCTCGTACACCACGCCCATGCCACCCGACCCGAGCTTGTTCAACACCACGTAGCGCCCGAACTGACGCGGACGCGGCGGCACCTGGAACAGCGCCTCGTACACGCGATCGCGCTCGGCCGGTTGCTCGCCGACGGCATCCTCGTCGAGCAGCGTGGTCAGGGGGTCGACGTCATGCGCCGGCGAGGCGGCGCCCGCGACCGCACCCGCACCGGCGTCGGCGTCGGCCCTCCGAGGTACGCCCGCCTCGTCGCCTCGTTGCGACCCGCTCCCGTGTCGACCGGCGGCGCGGCGTCCTCGTCGATGGTCTCGGCGACCTCTCGTTCGTCGTTCACGACCGGCCGCTCCCCTCTGCGACCCATTCAACTCGCTTTGGTCGCGAAGCGCAAAGGCTTGCCCGCTCGGCGCGTCCTGGAGCGCGTCGAGGGCCATCGGCGGGCCCGGGAGCGCATGGTGGTGTTTGGGGCGTCGATCGGGCGTTCGCCGACCGGGGAGTGATCCGGAATTGTCGGCAAACGTGAATCCATCCATCGGGACATGCGATACTTCGCCGAGGGGAGCGCAGGGCTCGACTGTCAAGGACCGGCCTTGGTCCCGTACGGCCGGTCTTCGACGCTCATCACCAGCCATCCACCCACGGCCGAGTGGTCCGCACCGCGGGCTCACTCCGCGAGCGATTGCCGGGGGGGGGGGCCCCCCCCCCCCCCCCC
>JBCCWC010000161.1:0-36779 GCA_039194325.1 Myxococcota bacterium | reverse complement strand
GTCGGCCCCGCCCGCCCCGCCCGAGTCGGCCCCGGCCCCCGCCCCAGCGCCTGCTCCGACCGAGGCCGCTCCTGCGCCGGGTCCCGCCCCAAGCCCGGGTCCCGCCCCCGCCGAGGGCACCCCCGCACCCGCGGGTGATCCGGCGGCCGCCACCCAGCCTCCGCCTCCGGTCGTTCACGTCACCGTGCAGCCCGCCCCTGCGCCTCCTCCCGTGCCGCCGCCTCCGGCCGCTCCCCCGCCGGTCACCGCGGGCCGCGGCCTGCTGATCGCGGGTGGGGTGATGATGGGCGTGGGAGGTGCCTCGCTGCTGCTGGTGGCCGCTCCCTCGGCCATCATCCGCGAGTCGGCGCTCAATCGGGCAAAGAGCGACAACCTGCTGGAGTTCAGCTCCCGTGAGGCCCGCTACAACCGAGCCCGCCGGGCCGACGATGCAATGGAGGCCGGCTTTTGGATCGGCCTGCCGCTACTGGTGACGGGCGCGGCGGTGCTCATCACCGGAGCAGTGGTGCGCAACACGGCCCGCAATCGTCAGCAGCGTCAGATGAGGGTCGCCGCCACGCCGGGCGGCGTGGCCGTGCGGTTCTGAGGAGAGTCGCTCCCCGCTGGGAAGCGCCGGCGTGAGCACTCGTTCTCGAGGCTCACGCCGGCCGACAAACGCCGGTTCCTCGCTCGCCTAGGGGTAGTCGGGGGTTAGTCGGGACCGCCTGTGGGCTGGCCCTTGAACACGCGGATGAACGGATCGGAGTGAATCGTCGTTCCGCCTTTTTTGGCTTGCACACGCCACTCCACCTCGCACTCGCTCTCAGTGACCGTCAGCGTCGACTGGCCGGCGCTCCAGTTGCTACCGCTCCTGCGCTGGAAGGTCAGCGTCCAGCCATCAACGGAGGTATGTTGAAAACTCAGGGTACACGAACCATCGGGATCCTCGATGTCCTCGATGACATCGGAGTGATGAAGCAGCAAGGGCGAAGACGCTGCATGGGTAGTAGCGACATCGGTATAAAGAGTGTCAATGACCTTGATTTCGACCTGACTGCCACTGACAGAGCCAGCGATCTCGATGTCACTATTCTCTATGTAGTACTTGGTCATGGGGTTTCCTTGTGGTGTTCGTTGTGGGTTTCGAAGGAGGAAGAGACTCGAGCCTGCGCGCGATCTCGGTCGCGCGTGCTTGCCCTGGATCACCCAGAGCCATGAAATCATCACGAGCCCCCCGAGCCAACACCAGGGCGTCCTCATGACGATGCGAGTGCTCGGGCGACTCGATGAGAGCACGAGCCAAGGCCCAGCGGATACTCGCCAGGTTCTCGCGATCACCCGGCTCCCGAAGACGCATCGCGAGAGCCCGTTCGAGCGGAAGCACAGCGCTCGTGGGCTGCCCTTGCAACAGGCGAGCCTCCCCCAAGCCACGCAGAGGATACGCTCGACGAGGGTCATCGGGAGGCAGACGGTCGTCGAGCCGCTGCAGCGCGGTCTCGAAGTGCTGCTGCGCATCCACGGCTCGTCCCTGCGCCAGACGGCACTCACCGATGTTGCTGTGCTGCATCGCCACCCACGTGGGATCAGCCTGAGGATCGCTCCGGTGGAGCTCGATCGACCGAGCATAGAGACCAATGGCGGCCTCATACTCCCCCTTGGCCTGCTCGATAGCCCCCAGCAGGCCATGGGCATCGGCCTGCAGGCTGTCGCCGAGCAGTCCGTCAGGATCGCTGCGTGCATTGTGGTACGCCGTACGTGCGTGCTCCTCGGCTCGATCGAGCTGGCCCTGCATCAGGTGAAGCTGAGCCAGCCCCACGTGAGCGGCCGTGGTGAGCACATCGCCCTCGGCTGGGGAGGCCGCGCACACCTGGAGCGCAAGCTCGTAGTGGTGCTGCGCCGGCTCGGCATCACCCCGGCGAAACGACAGATCTCCCAGGCTGAGGTGCAGGTTCGCCGTGTCCGAGTGAGATTCTAGCCCAGGCTCGGACGCGGCCACCTCGAGACCCTCGCGATAGTGGGCCTCTGCTCGGTCGACATGACCCTCCATCTCGAGTCCATGGGCCAGATCAAAGTGAGCACTCAGCAGGGTAAGCGCCGGCGAAGCAGGCATGGCATGCAAACGGGCAAGCACCCCTTCGAACGCATCGACCGCGGTACGCGAGTCTCCCTTGAGCAACGCCAGCTTGCCTCGACTGCGCTCGAGCATGATGGAGCGCAGGGGTTCATCTCCCAACCGACCGAGCTTGGCCTGCGCCATGCTCACGAACCCCCGGGCAGCGTCGGATTGCTCGACCAGGATCGATAACCGCAATAAATGCGTGAGTACGTCGAAGGCAAGCGGATCGTCACCACTTTGCTCGGCGTCGACGAGCGCTCGCTCGAGATCCTCCCGAGCCGCTTCGAAGCGGCGCCCCTGCAGGAGCAGATGCCCCCGGGTTGCCAGCGCTCGAGCCTGCAGGGGCGTCCACTCCAACGCCTGGGCTCGATCCACCGCTTGCTGGGCTCGGCGAAGCCCCTCAGCCTGACGACCGAGCTGGGCCGCGGCCCGGGCGGCAGCCACCTCCCGCTGCTGCTCCTCCACCTCTTCGGCGATCGCCTCGGGCGGCGCGCCGGGTCCTCGCAATAGCCGCTCCACGTCCGCGCACGGCTCGACGGTGGGGAGCGCCTCGACCCCCGCGCGGGCGTGACCCCCAGAAACCTCGGGATCACGCAATAGCTCGTCCAGCAGCGCCGACAGGTGCCGCTGGCGCTCGTCGAAGCAGGCCAGGCGGCGCTCGTAGGCCAGCGGCCCGATCGCCCCCTGGTCGTGAGCTTCACACGCCTCCAACCGCTGAGCCCGAAGCTGCGCCGCATAGGCATCCACCCCCGGAGCGATCGCGGCCCATGCGGTGTCGGCCGCGCTCGACTGCAATGCATCCCGAACCGCATCCCGACGCCCCGCGGACCAGGGCGACGATTCCCCCACCTTCGCGCACAGATCGGGGGCAGCTCCGCGGCCCATGATCACGGCCGTGCCGAGCACGAGAGTCACCGTGACCCCAGCCACGCGCCGGCGGGCTCGTTGTCCCAACCCTCGCTCGAGGACGGCCAGCAGCGCCTCCATGCTCTCGAAGCGATCGGCCGGCGACGAGGCCAAGCCCCGCCGCAACGCCCGCCGCAGCCACCTCGGCGCCCGGGCCCGCCCCGAGCCACGGGGCCACACCGAGCCCGATCGCTCGATCTGCCGCAGCCGCGAGCTTCGGGTGGTCCCCGCGAAGGGGCGACGGCCGCAGATCGCTTCGAAGAGCGACACACAAAAGGCGAACTGATCGCTGCTAGCGCGAGCCTCCTGCCCGCGTAGCTGCTCGGGGGCCATGTACTGCACCGTGCCCGAGACCCGGGTGGCCACGCCCGGCGAGGTGGTCGAGGACACCGACACGCTCACGCTGACCTCTCCTTGCTCGGCGCGCGCCAGCCCGAAGTCGAGCACCCGCACGCGTCCCTCACGATCCACGATGCAGTTGTCGGGCTTGAAGTCGCGGTGAACCAGCTCCTGCGAATGCGCAGCGGCCAGACCCCGACCGGCCTGGAGGTAGAGCTCCACACAACGCCGCCACGGCCGGGGCCGCTCGCGCTGCCACGCGGCGAGGGTCTGCCCTCGAACCCGCTCCATCGCGATGAAGGGGCACCCCTCGACCGTGCCCACCTCGTAGACGTGCACCACATGGGGATCGGACAGGCGGGCCAGGATCCGAGCCTCCCGCAGTAGTCGCTCGCGCTGGCGCTCGCCCGGGTCTCGCCGACGGAGCAGCTTGAGGGCCACCGCACGCTGGAGGACCTCGTCGTAGACGTCGAGCACCAGGCCCATGCCCCCCTGGCCCAGCACGCCCAGCACCCGGTACTGGCCAAAGTGACGCTCGGGCAGCGGCTGCCCCGTGAGCGACGACCACACCAGCTCGCGTCGCAGCGCCGCCAGTCCTCCCGCCCCGAGCACCGCCGACGAGGGCGACGGTGCAGGATCTCGCGCGCTCGAGGCCGTACGGGCGGACCGACTCTCCATGGGCTCACATCCTCGAAGTCGGACCCACGCCCTCGCTGATCACGATCCGATCAAACCAGCGAGGCTCGCACCCGCCGCGCCCAGTCGTCGAGCTCCTGCGGGTTGGTGGCGGGCGGCGGACCCTGGGACGACAGCTCGCCCAGCAGCACCTCCATCCGCTCTCGTCCCCGACGCAGCCGGCTACGCACGGTTCCGGCGGGGATCGACAGCGCCGAGCCGATCTCGGCCGAGGTGAGATCCTCCCAGTAGAACAGCTCGAGCACGGCCTGTAGCTCCATCGGAAGCCGCCGCAGCGCCTCGAGCAGCAGCGCGTCCTGCTGATGCTCACGCACCATCGTACTGGGACCGGGAGCGAGATCCTCGATCGAGCACGACTCGAGCGGATCGGGAGAGCCGCCGCGATAATAGCCTCGATAGTGTTCACGCAGGATGTTGTAGGCCACCCCAAACAGATACGAGCGGAAGCTACGACCATCGCGCATGCGGTCACGACCACGCACACACGCGGTGAAGACCTCCTGGACGAAATCCTCGGGATCGGAGCCGACCTTGTTGGCGAAGAACCGCTGTAACGCGTCGAAGTAGCGCTCGAAGAGGCTGCGACCGGCGTCGAGATCCCCCTCTCGCCAGGCCTCCAACAGCGCCGCATCATCCATCACGGCCCGAAGGTACCAGATCACTCGGAGGGCGAGGACACCCCGGCCCGGGCAGTGGGTCGAGTCGACGGCGGGGGCATGAGACCGAAACGGCGTGCAGCACGCAAACCCAACTTCCGTGTCGAAGCACTCGCCCCGGTCGACTCGGGGTCTGCCCGATACCCCAAGTCGTACGCAAGAGAAGCTGGCGGCTTATTCCCCGCCGGGGAGCGAGGCCTGCATCCGCCCGAGCATCTGCTGCACGAGGCTCGGCTCGGCCACCGGCCGCTCCACGGGCACGCGGTCCGGACCGTCGCCGGGCCCCACGACCCACGGGCGGGGCCGATCGGTGGGTCGCGTGGCCACGAGGGTGGCCGCCGACACACCGGGCTCGACCCGCGAGGCGTGAAAGGCCCCCGCGTCGACTTCGTAGCGCATCCCGGCCTCCACCCGCCGGGGTGCCTGGGGATGCACGCTCACCCGCCGCGTGCTGCGACCCATGCGGGAGCTCCGACCGTCGGCGTAATCGACCGCGTAGAGCACCGCGTACCCGCCCGGATCGTCGACTACGCGAAACCCGTGGCTCCACACGGTCCCGCAAAGGACATGCGAGCGCAGGTGCCACACGTGATCGTGGACCGGCCAGCACGGTCGCCCGCGCTCGCGCGTACCCGACGGCCACAGGTGAAGTCGCAGGGCCCCGTGCTCGTCGCGGTGGAGCCTGAGCACGACGAAGCCGGTGGGGTGCCACACGCCGGGAAGCGATCCGCCTCGCAGCCCCGCGAGCACCTCCCGCAGCGCGTCACTCGGGAGCGGCTCGTCGCGTCGCAAGGCCGCCGCCAGCCTCGCAGCCCCGTGCGACCACGCCTGCGATCTCGACTCCACGCCCAACCCTAGCAAGAGCCGCCGAGCTTTGCGGGGTCGATTCCCGGCCGAAGCGTCAGACCTTGCGACGGATCGGAACGTCGAACTCCGCGTATTTGCGGCGCACCGGGCCGCTGGCCACGATCTCGTACATCTCGATCTTGACCGACTTGCTGTTGAACTGGAGCGTGGCCGCGAGGTTGGGGGTACCGCTCAGGCGGTGCTCGCGAGACACACCGGTGCTACCGAGGCCGCAGACGGTGAAGGTGTGCCAGTCTTCACGCGGCGAGTCGATGGTGGTACCCCGATTGATCTCCACGCAGAAGGGCTCGTGCATGTGGCCGTGGAGCACCAGATCCACGCGATGCTCTACGATCCAGCTCGACAGCCGCTCGGCGTCGAGCGGGGTGCTGTAGCCGTGGCCGCCGCTGCGCTCGGGCCGAAGCTGGTGGATGACGGGCAGCAGGTGATGGTGCACCACCGCGATCCGCACCGCCCGGGGCTTGTCGGCTTCCTTGCCGTCACGATTGGCGAACCAGCCCGCCTCCTTGGCCGCGTGGCGCAGCTGATCCTCACCGATGAAGCCGTGGCCCTGGAACACCCCTTCTTCTTGCTGGAGCACGCTGCTGTTGAGACAGACGATCTCCACCGGGACCGCGCCGCCCAGCAAGAACCGCCGCCCCATGCTCAGGTGTCGGTTGGGCTCGATCTCGAAGAGCGTCTGATAGAACGAGGCATAGGACTGTCGCGCCTTGTCGGTGGCGACCTCGATGACGGTGCCCTTACGCCACGGCTCGTCGGAAAAGCGAATGTCGTGGTTGCCGGGGCAAATCGCCACGCGCGCGGCTTGATCGGTCTTGCCGGCCTTGGCGATCAGCTCCCGGATGAAGGTTCGCGCCTCGCGAAACTCCTCGGGGTCGGCCTTCCAGGTGATGTCTCCCGAGAGCAGCACGCCCTCGACGTCGAGCAAGACCTTGTGATCCTCGAGCACGCGCTCGACCTCTTGGTGGAGGTTGAACTGGTAGGCGGTGTCTTCCCCCTGATACGCAAAGCCGTGCAGGTGGCGGTGGGATCCCTTAGCGAAGTGTAGATCCGAGAGCCACAGCAGGCGCCGGCCCCGGGTGAGGAAGTAGTCGTCGGGAAAGCTCGGATCGCGATGAGCCTCCACAGGGCTGGTGCGACGGCGCTTGCCCGTGCCGATGAATTCCTCCATCGAGCGCACCGTCTCGCCCGCTCGGGGCCGACGGACGAACCACACGGTGCGGTTTTGCTCGTCGAGCATGTCGGCGCTGCCCAGCCGAACGCCGTCGAGCCGCGCGAACTCGGGGGGCTCGTCGCCGCGAAAGAACTCGGGCACCGAGACCTGGACCAGCTCGTTGAGCGGGTCGAACGACATCTCGTCGGACTCGACCTTGGACAGTTCGAACCACACCTTGCAGCGCCGTCCCCGGTAGTAGCCGGGCGTGAACCAGGGGAAGGGCGACGTGAAGGGCTCGAGATCCTCCTTCCAGTGGATCTTGATCAAGCGAGCCCGGTGAACCCGCCGCTGGTGTGCGTTGAGCAGGTAGATCTCGAGGCCATGGCTCTGGGCGAGGGCATTGATGTGGGCAAGCGCAGTCGCAGGTACGTGCTCTCGTGCTTTATGCCACCACCCCCACCACACCCGACCCTCACGAGCGCAGATGTCGTGGTGTCGCTCGATCGTCTCCCCCGGGTCGGTGGCGAGGTCGCGAAAGCGAAGGACCAGGGTCTCCGGCAAGACCGGCGGGCTCACGGCGGTGAGTGTAGCAGCCGAGGCCGCCGTTCCCGATCGAGTCGATCTCACCCGTTGACCAAAAACCACGGGCCGGTTGGAAACTATGTCTCGCCGGTGTCTACTGTGGGTCGTGCGTCTGCTGGCTGCGTCCCTGTTCACCATCACCGCACTCGGGCTCGTCGCATGCGGCGGCCCCCCTGCCTCGGAGGAGCCCGCAACATCGGGCATTCCAACGATCACTGCGACGGAAACCGCGACCGAGACCGCAACCGCCGGCGACACGGCCGTGGGCACGGGAACGAGCCCGGGCACCGCCGACGAGACCCAGGGCTCCGAGCTGCCGTGCGAGACGGTACTGTGCGGTGAGACGGCCACCTGCTGCGCAGCCGACGAGGATTGCGCTGGCGGCCAGTGTCTACCGGCATGTGACAGCGGGGTCCGCTGCGGACCCGATCAGCAGGTATGCTGCGAGGCGGGCCAGGTGTGCCTCTCGGACGCCTGCGAGACCCCCACCGGCGCGTGCCTCGATTCCTTCGACTGCGACTTCGAGGAGTTCTGCGAACCCACGCTCGACCAATGCCTACCCCAGAGCGATCCGGTGGTCTGTGAGTTGCTGCCCGACTTCCAGGAGATCGACGCCACTGAGGAGTGGGCCTGGACGGTCGACAACGTGATCTCGATCCCGGTGGTGGCCGACCTCGACGGCGACGGGATCCCCGAGGTCGTCATCAGCACGACCTATATGGACGGCGATTGGCCCGACGGCGAGGTCGTCGTGCTCTCCGGCCTCGACGGCCAGGAGCTGTGGCGCATCGATCACGACCCGGCCGCCGGCAGCTTTGGCTCGCATGGCCGCCACAGCCTGGCGCTGGGTGACGTCTCGGGAGACGACCTGCCCGACATCATCTATGCGGGGCGACCCGAGGTGGGTGGCTCCGCAGTCCACGCGGTCGACGGTCAGGGCAACCTGCTGTGGACCTCGCACGACACCGAGGGAACCACCCAGCGCTTCGACGTCGTCAACGGCGGTGCCTCGTTGGCCAACCTCGACGACGACCCCGAGGCCGAGATCGTCTTTGGCGCGGCCGTCATCGATCACGACGGGCTGGTGGTCTGGGACGAAGGAGGCGACGGAGCCGGCTTCGGCACCAACGATGGATATCAAGGAGGGATCTCGGCGCTGGTGAACCTGGTCGGCGACTCCACCCCGGAGATCGTCTCGGGCCGGCATGCCTGGTCGATCGACTGGCAAGTCGTGGACGGGGCGCCGCAGGTCACCGTCGCCCTGCTGTGGGATTCCGGCGGCCCCGATGGCTACCCCGCGATCGCGGATCTCGATCAAGACGGAACGCCCGAGGTGGTGCTGGTGGCCAGCGGCAACGTCTACGTCCTCGACGGTGAGACCGGCCAAGGCTGGTGTGGGATCGATCCAACCGACGCCATGTGCATGGCCGATCCCACCGCCCGCACCGCCCCCGTGGCGATCCCCGGCGGCGGGCGGGGTGGTCCACCGACCGTGGCCGACTTCGACGGCGACGGCCGGCCCGAGATCGCCGCCGCCGGGGGCGGCTCGTACTCGGTCTACGATCTGGCCCGCTCCGGCGAGGACATCGTGGTCCCCATGGGCGACCCGCTTCCCCCGCAGGGGGCGATCTACGTGCGGTGGTCGGCGCCCACCCAGGATCTGAGCTCCAACGCCACCGGTTCCTCGGTCTTCGACTTCCAGGGCGACGGCGCGGCCGAGGTGGTCTACGCCGACGAGTGCTTCATGCGGATCTACGCGGGCGACACCGGGGAGGTGCTGCTGGAGCTCCCCAACTCCACCGGCACGATCCACGAGTATCCGCTGGTGGTCGACGTTGATGACGACGGAAATTCCGAGGTGCTAGTGGTAGCCAACGACGCCTTCAACATCTGTCCTGGAGTGCCCGATTACCCCTACACCCGGGGCGTACGCGCGTTCGGGGACACCTTCGACCAGTGGGTGCAGACCCGGCGCGTGTGGACCCAGCACACCTACCACGTGACCAACGCGAGCGCGGGCGGCCACGTGCCCCTGCTCGAGGTCGACAACTGGACCCAGCCCAACCTCAACAACTACCGACAAAACGTGCAGGGCGAGGGGGTCTTCAACGCCCCCGATCTAACCGTGGAGCTGGCGGTGGGCCTGGGCGGCTGCCTCGAACAAGAGCTGGAGCTCCTGGCCACGGTGCGCAACGTCGGGTCGCTGGGGGTTCCCCCCGGGATCGGGGTCACGCTCTACGAAGGCTCCGACACCGCCGGCAACGAGGTCGGCACCCAAAACACCCCCGGCGCCCTGCTGCCCGGGGCGCAGACCGTGCTGACCTGGACGGTACCCTTCCCCGTCGGTAGCCCAGCGCTGAGCTACACCGTCGAGGTCGACGGGGTGGAGGCGGAGCCCGGCGCGGTGGTCGAGTGCGACGAGAGCAACAACACCGCCAACACGGTCACCGCGGAGTGCCCGGCTCCGGCCTGAAGGACACCGCCCATGCATACCGAGTCGCTCGACGATTCCGGTACGAGCACCGGGGCGACAACGACGACCGAGGCGGCGACCACAACCGGCCCAACGCACGACAGCGACAGCTCGGACCCGGGTGGCCCCGCGTCGACCGACGAAGCGGGATCGCGGCCGGACCCGGGCGGCACGTCGACGAGCGCCGAGGCGAGCGCCGAGAGCACCACCGGCCCTAAGTCCGGTGAGACCGGCGATCTGCACGGCTGCACCCAGGACTACCAGCCCGTGTGCGGGACCGACGGCGAGACCTACGATCATCCGTGCGATGTTCCCCCAGGAGTGGAGATCAAGCGCAAGGGGCCTTGTTTTGGCGACTGCGAGGGTAGCTGCTCGGTGTCCGGCTCGCCGCTCACGCTGGCGATCGCCCTGGTCGCGATCATCGCGATGCGGCCTCGTCGCTAGGCTCGGAGCGGGGCTCCAACACCCAAGCCGAGCGTCGTAAGCGCTCGACGGGCTCGCCGTCGTCGTGCTCGAGCGAAACGCCTCGCCGACGGCGCAGATCTAGCGTCTTTCGAACAATTCGTATGGCCTTGGGTCAAAATTCCACGACTGGAGGTAACCCCTACCGGCTATCTGTCGTACGCAAAACCAGCAGGTGGAGGTACAGCAGCACACCCATGGCTCGACGACGCGCTCGGCATGGCAATGCGGCGCTCAGATCGGCCGCTATCGCTTGCTCCGGGCACTCGGCGTCGGCGGCATGGCCGAGCTCTATCTCGCTGTCGAACAGGGGCCCCGCGGAGTGAGCAAGCTCGTGGTGCTCAAGCGGCTCCGACCGCACTTGCTGGAGCGGGGTGACATGCAGGCGATGCTGGTCGACGAAGCTCGGCTGGGCGCTCGCTTCAACCACCGCAACCTGGTCGAGGTGATCGACTTGGACCAGGTCGACGGCGAGCCCTACTACGTCATGCGCTACGTGCCGGGGGCCGACCTGCGCACGGTGCTGGGGCTGTTGCGAGATCGTCAAGAGCCGCTGCCCCTGTCCCTGGCCGTGTTCGTAGCCAGCGAGCTGGCCTCGGCGCTCCACCACGCCCACGAGCTGCGCGATGCGGGAGGCCAACGGCTCGGCGTGGTCCACCGCGACGTCTCCACCTCCAACGTCCGCCTGAGCATGGGCGGCGGCGTGACCTTGCTGGACTTCGGCGTGGCCAAGAGCCGCGGCCAGAGCACCCAGACCCGCGTGGGCGCGACCAAGGGCAACGCCGCCTACATGGCGCCCGAGCAATGCTACGGCCACGCGGTCGACCGCCGCGCCGACGTCTTTGCCCTGGGCATCGTGCTGTACGAGATGGTGACCACGCAGCGGCTCTTCGCCGCCTCCAACGCGGCGGACTCCATGGTCCGGGTCTGCACCGCGCCGATCGTGCCCCCCTCGGTGATCCGCCCCGAGCTCCCCAAGCGGCTGGACAAGATCATCCTGCGCGCGCTGGAGCGGGATCCCGCTCGCCGGTTCAGCTCGGCCGCGACCTTCGGGCACGCCCTCGAGCAGCTCGCCGAAGGTCACGCCTGGAGCGCAGGTGGCTCCGTGCTCACGCGCCTGATGGGCTCGCTGTTCGAGCGACCGGCGACCCCGAGCGACCCGGTGCTCCCCCAGGGCTCCGAGGCAACGCCCCGCTCCGAGCGCTCGACGGAGATCCAGCCCTGCTCGTACCCGACCGAGCCGACCGACGAGCTGGCGACGCTCCCCCGCATGCCGACCGTCCCGCTGGCATCGTGAGCCCGGCCAAAGGCCTACTGAGGCCTACTGCACTGCCGCCATCGCCCGCTCGAGGCGATCGCAGCCTTCGCTCAAGGCGTCGTCCTCGATGAGCATGGGCGGCGCGACGCGCAGCACGTTGCCCCAGCGCCCGCCCTTGCCGACCAGCAGGCCCTCGCCCTTGGCCCGCTCCATCAGCTGGCTGCACTTGCCCGGCGAGGGCTCTTTGGTCTGGCGATCCTCCACGAACTCGATCGCCTGCATCAGGCCCATGCCCCGCACTTCGCCGATGAAGTCGTACTGCTCCCCCAGCGCGTCGAGGCGCTCGCGCAGGATCTTGCCCTTTTGCTCGACCCGCGCCGGGATGTCGTGCGCCTCCATGGTCCCGACGGTGGCATTGACCGCGGCCATCGACACCGGGTTGCCCCCGAAGGTAGACAGCGAGAGGCAATCCATCGAGGCCGCCACCTCGGGGGTGGCGATGGTCGCCCCTACCGGCATGCCATTGGCGATGCCCTTGGCGAAGGTCATGATGTCGGGCTGCACCCCCCAGTGCTCGATGCCAAACCACTTGCCGCCTGTGCGGCCAAAGCCGGTCTGGACCTCATCGCAGATGAACAGCCCGCCGTACTTGCGCACGATGCCCACCGCGACCTCGAAGTACTCCGGGGGCGGCACGATAAAGCCCCCTACCCCCTGGATCGGCTCGGCCATGAAGGCCGCGGGCTGACCGGTGGTGGTGGTCTGGATCAGCTCCTCGAGGTCCAACGCACACTGCAGATCACAGCTGGGGTAGTGCTGACCGAAGGGACACCGGTAGCAATAGGCGGGATGGCCGTGGACGACCCCGGGGACCGCCGCGGGCAGGGGCCGCCAGTTGCTATGACCGGTGATGGTAGTCGCGACAGCGGTGCGCCCGGCGTAGGCGTGCCGCAGGGCGATGATCTCGTGGCGACCGGTGTGTACCTTGGCCAGCATGATCGCGGTCTCGTCCGCCTCGGTGCCGCTGTTGCTGAAGAAGCTCTGCTTGAGCTCGCCGGGAGTGAGCCGGGCCAGGCGCTCGGCCGCCCGCACCAGGTTCTCGGTGGGGTACAGGGTGGATACGTGTCCCAGGCGCCGTGACTGCTCGCTGATCGCCTCGACGACTTCGGGCTGACAGTGGCCCAGTGACACGGTGAGAATGCCCCCGAAGAAATCGAGATACTCGCGCCCCTCGACGTCGCGAACCTGGCAGCCCTTGCCCTCGGTGAGGATCACCGGCTCCTGGTAGTAGTTCGCCACGCAGGGGAACAAGAACTCCTTGTGCTTGTCGAGGATCTCCTGGCGCGCCATGAGCCCAGCAGCATATCACCGAAGGGATCTTGCGGGTGACGCTCGCAGGAGCGCCAACTCGACGCAGGTCTCAGCAGGGCACCGGACGCCGCGACGTCGAGTTCAGCGAGCGAGGTACGTTGATGATGACCGCCTCGTAGGTCTTTCGCTCGCCGTCCGGCGTCTGGGCGTGGAGGACGAGCCCCAGGGGCAAGGACGGTCGGTCGCGGCTGGTCGCCCCGGGGATCGCCACCAGCAGATCGTCTCCCGGAGCCGCGCTGGCGAACATCAGGCGCCGACCATCGACGACATAGTCCCCCTCGAACTCGAGCGGCTGTCCATCGGCGGACGTACCCAAGAAGTAGAGCAAGACGTGGCCCCCGGCCCGGTGGGGATCGCAGCGATTGATCACCACGTTGCCGCCCGCTCGCACGGAGCGCGCGCCCTCGGGACCATGCGCGATGAGATCGGGACCCGCCAGATCGAACGTGAAGACGAAGCGCTCGTCGTCGGGCGTAACCGCCGGATCGAGGAGCCGATCGTCGGGCTGCGGCCAGCGGAAGAGGACCTCGTCCACCCCCCGCTCGCGGGGATCGAACGAGGTGAACAGGGCCCTATAGAGCTCTCCACCCTCGTCCTCACCGTCATCGGGGGACCGGGCCACGGGGGACGACGGCACCGACACCGGGCCCCCGTAACGCTGCCACGAGCGGAGCACCTGCGCCTCCATCTCCCACCAGATCGCGCTCAGCGGCAGCGCCTCGGGTCGAGCATCCGGCTCCTCGCCGTGGACCAGGTAGATCCCCACCGCGCGGTACTCCTGGTCGAGCACCGGAGCTCCGGGGTACGCTCGCACCAGGGATGGGCGATGCATCACCGTAGTGCTCTCCAGCTCGGTGAGCGCGTCTCCGTCGCCCTCGGTCGCGGAGGGATCGGGATGACCCGCGATGAAGGTCTTCTGCACACTTCCCATCGACAAGATCGCCGAGGTGTCCGGGAGTGGGCGCCGCAACCGTACCAAGCAGACCCCTTCGTCGGATCCTCCCCGCCACGCGACTTTTTCATCCAGGCGAATCGACAGGGTCTCGCCCTCTGGCTGCTCGACGAAGACGGCGATCAACTTGTTGCCCTCGTCGAGCCGCTCGGCGATCCGACCGCAGGTCAGCAGCAGATCCCGCGCAATGGCAAAGCCAGTGCCCATGACCTGCCCGTGGTCCTCGATGCGGGCGATGGCCCGACGAGTACGACAACAAAGAGAAGCAGCGCTCGTATCGAAGCTGTACATGACTGATGCCCCTTTCACCCCTTCGGTTGCACGAGTGCGCCAAACCGTCAGATAAATTCTTCGAATCACTACGAGAACAGTCCCTCGAGTCCATCGCTCGAGGTGGGAATGGGAGGGAAAGTTCGATCTCGCGCATGAGTCGCGGATGCGGGAAGGTCGAGCAGCGGGCATCGACCCTCGGAGACCAACGCCAATGCGCCGGGCCAGCCAACCGCGGTGGCGTGGGAGCTCGGCGACCGACCGATTGAGTCTGGGACCGGTTGAGTCTGGGACCGATTAAGTCTGGGACCGGTTGAGTCTGGGACCGGTTGAGCCCGGATCGGACCAAGGCTAGCGTGGGGTGATGCATCGGGCGACGGGTCTCTGGAAGGAGCGGCGACGATGAGCGACGACGAGCCGCCAGCCCCCACCGTCGGCGTGGGCCCGCACGCTCGGCCCTGGCCGGACGATCCGCGCCTCGATCCCGAGTTGCTCGCCCACGGCGATCGCCGCAACGTGGTCGACCGCTACCGCTACTGGCGGGTCGAGGCGATCGTGGCCGACCTCGACCGCCGCCGACACCCTTTTCACGTGGCGGTGGAGAACTGGTCGCGCGACCCCAACATCGGCGCGGTGGTCCGTAGCGCCAATGCCTTCGGTGCCGCCGGGGTGCACATCGTGGGTCGCCGCCGCTGGAATCGGCGGGGCGCTATGATGACCGAGCGCTACCAGCACGTGCACCACCACCCCACGCTGAGCACGCTGACCGCCTGGGCCGACGACGAGGGTCTGCCGCTGGTGGGGATCGACAACCTGCCCGGAGCCCTACCTATTGATCGGGCGCCGCTCCCTCGCGCGTGCATCCTGCTGCTCGGCCAGGAGGGCCCCGGCCTGTCGACGAGCGCGCGCGAGCACGTGCGGGTGGTGCTCTCGATCCCGCAGTTTGGCTCTACCCGCTCGATCAACGCCAGCGCCGCCGCCGCGGTGGCGATGTACGAGTGGTGCCGGCGGCACGCGGGCGAGCGCGCGCAGACTGGTCCGACGCAAGATCCGTCAGCTGTTTAGACCCGACCGGATCGCAGCAATGAAGTCGTCGATGTCGCCCAAGCGATGCTCCACGACATCGCGAACGACCGCCAGGTCCACATCGGCGTAGCCATGAACGAGGATGTTCCGCAGACCGACGACCTTGCTCATCGTGGTCGCCAGCGAATGATCGAGCCACCCGGCCTGCGCGAGCAGGGAGAACATCGCACGATTGGTCTGCGGCTCGCCCAGTCGCTCTGATTACACGACATGAGATGCGACATCGAGGCAGGCCCCAATCGCTACCTGAAGGGTGTACTTCACGAACCGCCGCTCGCGCATGTCCTTCTCAAGTTCGTCGAGCCGCGCGGAGCGCCGCAGATCAGCAAGATAGCCCTCGGCGATCGCCAGTTTCTTCTTCACTAGCTCTAGCTCGGTCATCGTAACCTCCCCGGAGGCTCTCGATACCGATCGAGGAACGGCTTCAGATCGAAATAATCGGCCCTGGCTCGGACCTCGAACGCGATCCGGCGGGAAGATTCTCCCTCGTAGATGAGCACTCCACTGGACATCACGACACGAACCAGGTCTATGGGCACCCGATTGAGGACCACCAAGTCGACAGGCCGGTCGAGCACTTGCTCAAGGTCACCGGCGATGTCCAAACCCAGACCATCCAGGGTTCGCGGCGGATCCTGAGCAAAGAGCACAGCGACGTCCACGTCGCTGTCCGCTCGAGCGCGTCCTTCCGCGTGGCTCCCGAACAACCAGGCCGCGGCTATACTCTCCGGCCGCGCTGCGAGGACCTCGGCGATCTGCGGTGCCAGCTCGCTCACCTCTCGACGGTAACATCGACGCCCATTCCCCGACGAGTGCAGCGCACCTTACCGCGGCAGCAGCGGCAGCCGAGGCGGCTCGAAGCGATAGGCCCCCGGCCGAAGGACCGCTCGCTCGGCCGCGACCGCCCCACTCCGATAGGCCCTGACCTCTCGGGCCGCGACCACCCGGCGCTGGGCTGCCTGGGCCACGGCCCGGTCCAGCAGCACGCGCGCCCGAGGCAACACCGGTCGCAGGGTGCGGTACAGATCCCGCGTCTGCTCGAACCCCGGCTCGAGCAGCAGCGCCACCTGTCCCCGAACGCTGGTGAAGCGCAGCACCCGGCCCCCTCCAGGGCGGCCCCAGACGGCGAAGGCCTTGGCGACGAGCAGCTCGATCTCCGTGCCCAGATCGACCACCGTCATCGGCAACCGCACCTCGATGAACGAGCACAGCCGCTCTCCCCAGCAAAACGGAGGCGCCGGCTCCCCCACGACCGCCCCGAGATCGCAGTGTGCCAGCGTGTCGGCGTCCGCGCCCAACGGGCGGTAATTGCGGGCGTAGACGAGCAACTCCATGCTCCCGCGGTAGCACCCGCTCGGTCGCCCACCAAAAAACCGACGCAGCCACCACAACCGGGCGGTGGCCGGGCGGTGGCCGGGCCCGGTATTGCGGCGGGGCGGGTGCTACCGCCCCCAAGCATCGCCCAGTAGCTCGTCGACCGCTCGTCCGATCGGCTCGTGGTGCTCGACGATCCCCAGGTGGGTGCCGTCGTCGATCCGCAAAAGACGCGCCCCGGGGATCGCCGCGTGCATGGGCACACCAACCCGCTGGGAGGGGGCGAACACGTCACGGTCGCCGGCGACCACCACCGTCGGCACGGTGATCGTGGGGAGCACCTCGCGAGCGTCGTGCTCCCCCGCGGCCAGGGCGAGCCGGGCGAGGGTGTACGGGTCGAGCTGACCGAAGTGGTCGAGATAGCGCTGCAGGTCGGCGTTGGGCGCCCGCCCATAGAGCCGCAACCACCGGCCCATATGCATCGAGCCGGGCAGCCCTGCGAGTCGATGGACCGCCCCGAACACCGGCGGCAACCACGGACCCGGCATCCGCAGCAACTGGCGGAGCGCAGGTCCGACCAGGGGCTGTAGCGCGGTGTCGAAGATGCGGCCCGCCGGGCCCAGCAGGTACGCCAGCCCGACCACGCGCTGGGGGATCCGCCGCCACGCCTCGGTTACCACCTGGCATCCCATCGAGAAGCCGACGAGCACGGCCTGCTCAACCCGGGCCGCGTCCATCACCCGGCACATGTCGTCGAGGACCGCGGGGATCGTGCAACCCGCGTCGGAGCGCGCGGGCTCGGAGCGACCGTGCCCCTTGTAGTCCCACGTGATCACCCGATGCTCTCGCGCCCACCGGGGCACCAGCAGGCGCCAGAAGAACTCGGAGGTGCTCAGGCCGTTGGCGAGCACGACCGCCGGCCCCTCCCCGCGCTCGCGGTAGGCGAGACGGGTGCCGTCGGCGGCGTGCACGAAGTGAACCGGGGCTCGCGAGATCGAGGACTCCAGCATGGGTCAGGCTCCACCACCGTCCACGACTCTCCACTTGACCGAGCCTCCGGCGCGCAGCGGCACCACCCGACCCTCGCCGAAGGGGAATGACGCGGGCACGGGCGCGGGCTCGCGGCGCAAGGTCACCGTCTGCTCGGCCACGGGCAATCGATAGAACCCCGGGCCGTTGCGGCTGGCAAACGCCTCCAGGCGGTCGAGCGCCCCCACCGAGTCGAAGGCCTCGGCATAGAGCGGCAGGGCCAGCGGGGAGGAGAAGATCCCCGCGCAGCCGCACGAGGACTCCTTGGTGCCCACCTCGTGGGGCGCGCTGTCGGTACCCAAAAACAGCCGGGGCTCGCCGGAGGCGACCGCCTCCAGCAGCGCCCGCCGGTGACGCTCCCGCTTGAGCACCGGCAGGCACCAGTGGTGCGGCCGGATCCCGCCGGCAAAGAGCGCGTTGCGATCGAGCAGGAGGTGCTGCGGGGTGATCGTGGCCGCCACGGTAGGAGGCCCGGCACGGACGAAATCCACCGCATCGGCGGTGGTGATGTGCTCGAAGACCACGCGCAGCTTCTTGAAGCGCTCGACCAGCGGGGCCAGCTGCCGCTCGATGAACACCGCCTCTCGATCGAAGATGTCCACCTCGGGATCGATGCTCTCGCCGTGGACCAACAGGGGCAGATCGTGTTGCTCCATCGCGGCGAACACGGGCTCCACCCCGCGCAGATCGGCCACGCCCGCCTCCGCGTTGGTAGTGGCCCCCGCCGGGTAGAGCTTGATCCCGACCACGTGCTCGCTGGCCGCCGCTCGGGCCACCTCCTGCGGGGTGGTGCTTGGGGTGAGGTACAGGGTCATCAGCGGCTCGAACTGCGCGCCCCTCCCCGGGGGCAAGGGGGGCAAGGCCGCGAGGATCCGCGCCCGGTAGGCCTCGGCCTGGGCCACCGTCTGCACCGGCGGGCGCAGGTTGGGCATGATGATCGCGCGCCCGAAAACCGCGGCGGTGTAGCCGACCACCGCTCGCAGCGCGTCGCCATCGCGCAGGTGGAGGTGCCAGTCGTCGGGTCGGGGGATCGTCAGCTCGTCCATCAACGCCGGCGTTCTACCCCGGCCGTGCGGTCCCGGCCCACACGACCGCGGTGGGGGCTCCAAAACCCAGACTGCGGGACCGGGGCGGGCCCCTACAGCCTGTGGGGTGGGCCCTACAGCTTCGCCCTCGCGCGGGCCCAAAGTCCCTGGATCCCAATGGAAGTGTGATCCGGTACGAGCCATGCACACCTGGCGGGGCGACGGGCCAGCGAGGGCCCGGGAGGTACACGACGATGGTCTTTGATTGGCAACGACTACTCATCGCCGCGCTGCTCGTCCCCGGCTGTGGTGGCGACGCAGTCTCGGGAGGCGATGGCGGCGACGACGACACGAGCGACTCGGCCGGCCCCGACTCGACCGATGGCAGCGCCGATGCCGACAGCGGCGACGATGGTGACGATGGTGACGATGGTGACGATGGTGACGACGGCGACGATGGTGACGATGGCGCCGAGGTCGAGTATCTCGACCCCACGCTCCACCTGGTGCGCGCTTCGATGGCGCTGCGGGGCGTGCGACCCAGCGTCGAGCAGCTGCAGCGGGTCGCCGACGATCCCGACGCCTTGCCCCAGCTGGTCGACGAGTACCTGGTCGACCCGCGCTTTGGCGAGACGATCCGCGAGATCCACAACGATGCCCTGCTGGTCTCGCTGGAGCAGACCTTTCCCTCCCTGTCCCCGCTGCAGGGCGTGGGCTCCCGAACGATCGGCATGGCCGTGATGCAGGGGCCGCTGCGGCTGGTCGAGTACGTGGTGACCAACGATCTGCCCTACACCGAGATCGTCACGGCCGACTACGCCGTGGTCGACGAGGTGACCGCCCAGGTCACGGGCCTGAGCTACGACCCCGGCGGCCCGCCGCTGCAGCGTTCGACCTACGACGATCGTCCCGCGGCCGGGGTGCTCTCGGACGCAGCGTTCTTCATCCGCCACCGCTCGGCTGGCGCCAACTACCACCGGGGTCGCGCCAACGCGGTCTCCAAGGCGCTGCTGTGCCACGACTTCCTCGACGCCGACGTAGAGATCGACGGCGAGATCGATCTATCCGACCCCGAGGTGGTCAACGACGCGGTCACCAACAACGAAGCCTGCGTCAGCTGCCACCAGAGCATGGATCCGCTGGGGAGCTTCTTTTGGGGGTACCCGGGCAGCCTCAACCCCAACCTTATCTCGGCCTACCCGGTGGGCAACCTCTACAACTCCAACGCCGAGGACAACTGGCAGTTCACCACCGAGCGCCCGCCGGCCTACTTCGGGCAGCCCGCCGAAGGCCTGGGCGATCTGGGGCAGCTGCTCGCCGACGACCCCCGCTTCTCGCTGTGCGCGGCCCAGCGCTTCTATGCGTTCTTCCACCAGGTCGAGCTGGACGAGGTCCCGCTGCCCGAGGCCGCAGAGCTCCAGACGGTGCTCGTCGACAGCGGCTTCGATGCCAAGGCCATGGTCCGCGAGATCGTGCTCAGCGACGAGTTCCGCGCGTCCCAGGGCCTGACGGACGAGGCGGCCGAGGATCTGGTGGGCCTGAAGATGGCCCGCCCCTCGCAGCTGGCCCGCCTGATGGACGACCTGACCGGCTTTCGCTGGGAGGCGAACATCGACGGCGTGGTCCCCGGATTCAACGAGGGCGACATCGACCTGGTGCGCACCAACTTCCTGGGCTTCGCGGTCCTGGCGGGCGGCATGGACTCGTTCTTCGTCGATCAGGTGGCCAGCACCGTCAACACGACCACGAGCCTGTTCCTGCGGGCCTACGCGGCAGAGGCGGCCAGCTACACCGCCGAGCACGATCTGCTCGACGCCCCCGAGACCGCGCGGCTTTTGACCCTGGTCGAAGCCCAGACCTCCGACGAGGCCGCCGTGCGGCAGCAGCTACAAGCGCTACACCAGCGGCTGTTTGCCGAGCAGATCCCCACCGACGACCCCCGCGTCGACGACGGCTGGACCCTGTGGAGCGCCGCCCTGGATCACTCGGGCGACCCGGTCCTCGCCTGGAAGACCACCCTGACCGCGATGCTGCAGGATCTGCGGATCATCTTCTACTAACGACTAACACCTGCACTTACCCGAGGGAGGAAACGACCATGACAACCATCAGCAACGATCGTGCTGCCACCACGCTCTCGCGGCGTGGCTTCCTCGCCGGAGCCGCCGCCACCGGCTCGGCCCTCACCCTGGCCGGCCGCTCCGTCCGCGCCCAGTCGGGCGGCCCCGCGCGCCACCTCGTGGTGGTGCTCGCCTCCGGGGGCTGGGACGCCAGCTACGCCCTAGACCCCAAGCCGGGCAACCCCAACGTCGACACGCCCCCCGGTGACGTCCAGCTCTTCGAGCAGATCCCGGTGTGGACCGCTCCTAGCCGCCCCGCGGTGACGAGCTTCTTCCAGCAGTGGGCGCCCTACACCGCGGTCGTCAACGGGATCAACGTGCGCTCGATCGCCCACCCGGAGTGCCGCCGTCGGATCCTGACCGGGGTGCCGGGAGCCGGGCACCCCGACATCGGGGCCATGGCCGCCTTCGAGCTGGCGCCCGAGCTACCGGTGCCCTACCTGATCCTGGGCGACACCGCGTACACAGGTCCGCTGGCCGCGATCGCCGGTCGGGTGGGGCAGACCAACCAGATAAAAGCGCTACTCGATCCCAGCGACGCCTACCCGACCCGGGCCGACTCCCCCTACGCCCACGACGGGTACGTGCCCGATGCGACCGACGAGGCCCTGATCCGCGACTACGTGCTGGCCCAGGCCGAGCGGGTCCGCGCCACTCGAGGGCAGCGCGGCTACAACCAGGCCCGGATCGACGACTTCTTGGGAGCGCTGCCCCGCGGCGACGTGCTCCGCACCCAGGCCGATGGCTTCGGCGAGCGGGGCACCACCCTGTCGTTCCAGGCACAGGTGGACATGACCGTCCGCGTGCTCACCGAGGGGATCTCGCGGGCCGTCAACCTCGACACGCGCCTGAACTGGGACACCCACAACAACAACGCCCCGCAGGGCCCGATGCACGAGCAATTGTTCGCGGGGCTGTCACTGCTGGCTCAGGCGCTGGCCGACGCCCCCGGCGTGCAGGGCGGCAACACGCTGCTCGACGAGACCACCGTGCTGGTGGTCTCCGAGATGACCCGCACCCCTCGGCTTAACGGGACCGGCGGCAAGGATCACTGGCCGGTGGCCAGCGCGATGGTGCTGGGCGCCGGGGTCGCGGGCGGGCGCGCCTACGGGTCCACCAACGAGTTGGTCGAGGCCGAAGCGGTCGACCTGAGCACCGGCGAGGCCACGGCCGACGGCGTGTCGCTCCAGCCGGGCAACCTCGTGGCCGGCGTGATGCAGATCGTGGGCGTCGATCCCTCGGCCTACTTCCCCAACCAGGAGCCCTTCGGTGCGATCTGTGCGTGAACGAAGCGTGGTGGTGTCGCTGTGGATCGGGATCGGGCTGGGGCTCGCCTGCAACCCGAACGACGGCGGCGCCGAGGATGGCGGTGAAGTGACCGAGCCGACCACCACCGGTGAGGTCGGGTCTACCGACGGGGACGAGTCTACGGGATCCGAGACCGAGGCCTCTGCGACCGGGGACACCGGGGACACCGAAGGCACCGAAGGCCCGAGCACCGGGGCCGAGGACACCGAGGGCCCGCCCAGTGCGATCCCCGGGCGGGACTGCCCGCCCGATTCCTTCGTCACCGCCAACAACTTCGGCATGCCGCTGATGCTCAGCCACTGCAACGGCTGCCACAGTTCCGCGCTGCCCGAGGCCATGCGCCAAGGGGCCCCGATGATGGTCGACTTCGACACCGTGCAGGACGTGCGAGACCACGCCGAGTCGATCTACACCTGGGCGGCCGACGATCACGAGGCCATGCCCCCCGTCGGGGGACCCTCGGCGCAAGAGCGGGTGTGGCTGGGTGACTGGCTCGCCTGCGGCGCGCCGTAACGAGCCACCGAGTGCGCCGGGCCGCATCGTGCCCGGCGCACTCGGGACGCAGATGGCTGCGAAGTCCCGCTACGGTCACGCTCAGCGAGACGAGCGTGACCGTAACTACGACCACGACCGGGCCGTGACGCATCAGGAGCATTGGTCCTGGCACGCGTCCAGACACTCGAGGTACTCGTCGTTGCCGATCGCGTTCGGATCGTAGCCGCACTGCTCCTGTTCACACTGGCTCATGCACTCCTGCGGACTGCGACTGTTCTTGCGCTTACCCGCACAGGCCCCCACCGTCACCCCCAAGAGCCCGGCTCCCAGCAGCAAGGCGACCCACGCGACCCACGTGACTTGGCCACGTCCACTCCCGCTCGTCGGCATGGGGCGATCGTACCAGCCTGAGTGCAGGCGATCCGCCCGGGGCCCTCGAGCTCCCCTACGAGGGTGCCGCGGCACGGACTGAAGCCTCGAGGTCCGCAGGCAGGCCACCTTCGGCAGTCAGCTGCTCCATCTGCTTGCGTAGCGCCTCGCGGGCCCGGTGAAGGCGCGTGCGCACGGTGGTCGGCGCGACGTCGAGGATCTGGGCCAGCTCGGGGCCGGGCACCCGCTCCCAGTAGTAGAGCTCCAGCAGCACCTGCTGCTGCACCGAGATCCGACGCAGCGCTTCGAGCACCAGCGCATGCTCTTGCTGCTTGGCCATCGCCTTGCTGGGCGACAGCCCCAGATCGTGGAGCGAGCGCACCGTCAGGTCGAGGCCGGCCTTCACCCCGTCGCGGGCCCGCTTGCGGATGTGTCCGAACAGCTCGTTGCGGGCCACCACGTACAGATAGGTCCGAAAGCTGCTGTCGCCCCGGAATCGATCTCGGCTCTCCACACACGCCAAGAAGGTCCGCTGGATCAGATCCTCGACCTCGGCCGCGTCGACCTTGTTGCGAAAGAACCGACGGATCGCCTTGAAGTGGCGCTGAAACAGCGCACTGCCGGCCTCCTTGTCTCCCTCGCGCCAGGCGACGAGCAGCTGCAAGTCGTTGGACACCGCACCGAGGATGCTAGCAGCCACCGACCACGGCTTCACGAAGCCATACGCGATACGCGCAGATCTTTTTTTCGACTCGATGTCGATCGGGGCGAGGGCCCAGGCGTCAGTCCGCCGATGCCGCAGATCACCCTCTACGAATTCGCTCCGACCCGCTCTGCCCGCTGCCGATGGACCCTGCTCGAGCTCGACGTCGAGTACGAGTCGAAGGACGGCCGCCAGGCGCTCGGGAGCGACGACTACGCTGCCATTCACCCCTTGCGCAAGATGCCGGCGGTCATCGTCGAGGGCCAGCCGTTGTTCGAAAGCGCCGCGATCTGCACCTACCTGGCCGACATCCACGCCGATCGCGGGCTACTCGCGCGCCCCGGGACCCGGGCCCGAGCCCTCCACGATCAGTGGGTCAGCTTCACGCTCAGCGAGCTCGAGGCGCCCCTATGGGCGACCCAAGAGCAGATGCTCGCGAAGATCCGCGCCGGCCAGCCCCCCGGCTCCCCTCCGGCGCTCCCCGAGCTGAGCCGGTCCGCGTTCAGCCGCGCGGCCGCGGCGGTCGACGCCGCGCTCGCCGACCACGAGTACCTCGTGGACGACCGATTCACGGTGACCGACATCATCGTGGGCTACACGATCAACGGCGCGGCCATGATGGGGCTATTGGAGGACCACCCCCACGTGCAAGCCTACCGCGAGCGCCTGCTGGCACGCCCGCACTGCACGCTGATGCGGACGCCCCCCGCGATGTGAGCGGCGGGCCGCGCGGCTTGGACGTCAGCCCGGCGTCGATACCGACATCGATTTCGGCGTCGACTCGGGCGGCCGCGCCTTGATGATGAGGTAGCGCAGTTCCTGGTCGGGCGCCTCGTTGCGAAGCTCCAGCGAGGCGCCAAAGGGCAGGTACACCACCGCCCCGGGGCCGAAGGGTTGCGCCTGGCCGTCGACCCGGGCCTCGCCGTAGCCGGTGAGTCCCACGACGATCTCGTGGTCGCGCTGCTGCTTATGACGCCCCACGTGACCGCCCGCCTCGAGCACGCACGAGAGCACCGCGGTGAACTGCGGCGCCGCCCGGGCGCCCAGGAGGTTCCACACCAGGACTTGTCCCTTCCCCCCGAAGAGATCCTGACGAGCATCGGGAGGACCGTGGCCGACTTGCATGGCGACAAGGGTAACCGGCGAGCCGACCCGATTGAAGCCGGCCGACGTCGATCAAAGCCGATCGAAGCATCAGTGGTGGAGATGAGCGTGACGTCGCGCCGTCGACGGTCGGGCATGCATCGACAGCCCTCGCCGAAGCGTGTTGGCGATCATCTTTGCCCACGGGCCCGTCTTGTACTCGATGCCGTGCGCGTGGCAGATCGCCCGAACCTCGGGCGCGATCTCCCGCAGCTTCGGGTGGGGCAGGCGGGGAAACAGGTGGTGCTCGATCTGATGGTCGAGCGCGAACAGCAGCTCGGAGACCCAACGCGGCACCTCGAAGTTCTGGGTCGCTTCGACCTGCATGACATACCAGCCGGCCCGGTCGTGAGCTCGGGCCCCCCGAGGATAGTCGGCCACGTCGCGGCCGATGTGACCGCAGTAGATCGCCAGCCCCACGAATACGTCCTGCACGGTAGACGCCAGCCATGTACCGAGCACGACCTTGGGCATCCCCGGCCCCGCGAGCAACGGGTAGCCGACATACTCCTTGAGGTAGTACGGGATCGACCTGCGAGCCGCGTACCAGTGCGCGCGGGCGATGCTGCGCCACGAGCGGTCGGGGAGGAGATCGAAGTCGTCTCCCCGAAAGTACACATCTGCAAGACCGGCCGTGTGCAGATTGATGGTCGAGCACATCAGCAGCCAATTGGCCACGATCTCGACCGACTGCACCCGGTGATACCAAACAAAGGGCACCCGCGGGTACCAGCGGGTCAAGCCCGGCCGCATGTCTGGATCACGCCCCAAGATGTTGGCGTGGGCGTGGTGCCGCGTGTGACAGCGCGTCCACGAGTACTCGTCGATCGGCAGATCCCACCGAAATCGGCGGGAGTGGTACTTCCCGACCCCCTCGAACCGATCGTACACGGCATGGAAGATCATATGTCCCATCGACATGCTCAGCTGCCGGTGGACCGCGAGCATGGCGACCCCCGCGAGGAAGCTGACCGGGCCCGGGCTTATGTAGAGCAGCCCACGACCGGCGATCTTCATCCGACGGCGAAGCCGGTCGACGGCCCGCAGGTGGGCGAGATCCTCGGGCCCCACGCGAGACTCGACCCTTTGCTTGAGGTCATCGAGGTGGCGGGCAAACGACTCGTTGCGCGCCTGCTCGCTGTCGAACTCCAGGACCTGAGCAGCATGGCCCGCCGGCTCGGCATCCTGCCGACCACGGGTCCTCCAAAGACTACGCAAGACCCCGAAGAGGCGAACGCTCGTCATACGCACGCAAGCTTACCGCGCAGGCGTGCGTGGCCCTACCTCGACCCTACCTCGACCCTACCTCGACCCTGAATGCGCCGCCCCCCTCGTCGGTGAACTCGATCGTCACCGGCAGCCAGCGTTGCACGATCTGCGCGTTGGTCTTGGTATGGAGGGTGGGCTCCACCGTTCGGAAGCGCCCGCCCCCCGCCATCGCCAGCGGGATGAGCAGCTGATCGGCCAGGTGAGCGTCGACGGGCACGTTGGCGGCCAAGAAGTGCTCAACCTCTTCGATGGCCTGACCGGCGACGTCCTCGGCCGACACCCCCTTGTCACCAAACGAGGCGATCACGGTGGTCCCCCCGTCGTGCTCGACCTGCACCACCAGCACGTTCCCCGGCCCGTGCCCGTGCACCCGCTGGACCCGCAGCTCGCGGTGCGGCCAGCCGAGTCGCTCGTGCAGGGTATCGAGCTCGCGACGCGCGATGCTCACCGGAAGGTTGGAGACCATCGCCTTGGCCCCGGTGCACCGCAGCGTCCCGCGATCGAGCCGCTCGATGGGCCGAAGCGGACACCCGCCTTCGATCTCGACCACGAGCATGCCGCCCCCCGCGGGGTAGAAGCCCGCCCGCTCGAGCTTCACCTCGATCTTTGCCCCCATCGCCCGCAAGGGCGGCAGCAAGCTGCGCTCGATGAAGTCGAAGGGGGGCGCCAGGGGATTGTGGGTCCCCCCTTCGAGCACCAGGCGCGAGCGCCCGGGCGCGCGCAGCAGCGGCCACAGCACCGTCTGTAGCACCAACGTAGTGCTGCCGGCCGTGCCCACCGCAAAGCGATACTCCCCCGCGCGGGGCGAGCCAGGAAAGAAACGGATCTCGGTGGATCGCAGCTCATCGCCCTCCACCTTCGCCCCGCCCACCTCGGCCGCGGCCCGCAGCGCGGTGAGGTGCTGGCGCATCAGGCCCGGCTTGCGCCGCCGGGCCCGGATGTCGTGCATGTGCAGGGTCTGGCCGGTGACCAGCGATAGGGCAAGGGAGGAGCGAAGGACCTGCCCGCCGCCCTCTCCCTGGGCCCCGTCGACGACGATCGCGTCGTGCTCGCTCATCGTCTCGTGCATGACTTCAACCCTTGACACACACGACCTGGCGCAGCGTATGCACCACGTCGACCAGATCCGACTGCGCGGCCATCACGTCGTCGATCGACTTGTACGCCCCGGGCGTCTCGTCGATCACTGCCGCGTCCTTGCGGCACTCGATCCCGCGGGTGGCCTCCACGTGGTCGTCCACCGAGAAGCGTCGCTTGGCCTCCGTGCGGGACATCTTGCGCCCGGCACCGTGGCTGCACGAGCAGAAGCTGTCCCGGTTGCCCTTGCCGCGGACGATGTACGAGCGGGTGCCCATGCTGCCGGGGATGATCCCCAGCTCGCCCTCGCCGGCCCGCACGGCCCCCTTGCGGGTCACCAGCACGTTCTCCCCGTAGTGCCGCTCGCGCGCCACGTAGTTGTGGTGACAGTTGACCGCGGAGATCCCCGCCGTGAACGGGGGCAGATCGCGAACCTTTTGCAGCGCGGCCAGGGTGTGCGCCATCATCAGCTCTCGGTTCAGCCGCGCGAAGTCCTGGGCCCAGGCCACCGCCTCGCAGTAGTCGTCGAAGTGCTCGGTGCCCTCGGGGAAGTACGCCAGGTTTTGGTCGGGCAGGTTGATGAACCAGCGCTTCATGTCCTGCTTGGCCAGGGCGATGAAGTAGCTCCCGATCCGGTTGCCCACCCCGCGCGAGCCGCTGTGCAGCATCACCCACACGCGGTCCTGCTCGTCGAGGCACAGCTCGATGAAGTGGTTACCGGTGCCCAGCGTGCCCAGGTGGACCAGGCTGTTGCTGCTGCGGATCTTGGGGTGCTTTTGGGTGACCACGTCGAAGCGCGCGGCCAGCTGCTCGGTCCACGCCTCGCCGACCTTGGCCGGCGGGGTTCCCCACGCGCCGCGGTCGGCCCGGCGCCCGCCGTTGCTGCGCCCGTGGGGCACGGCCGCCTCGATGGCCGCTCGCACGTGACCGAGCGAGTCGGGCAAGTGCCCCGCCTCGAGGCTGGTCTGCACCGCCATCATCCCGCAGCCCAGATCCACCCCCACCGCCGCGGGGATCACCGCACCCTTGGTGGGGATCACGCTGCCGACGGTCGCGCCCACCCCCACGTGCACGTCGGGCATCGCCGCGACCCACTTGTGGATGAAGGGCAGCTTGGCCACGTTGGACAGCTGGCGCAGCGCGGCATCCTCGACCGGCACCCCGCGGGTCCAGTGCTTCACCGGCACCCCACCGTCCTCGTTCATCACCTGGTACTGCGTCGTCTCGTCCATGGCTGGTCCTTGGTCGTCGTGGATGTCTGGGGTTAGAGCACAGCGCGGGCCACCGTGGTCTTTGCCTATGATTTCGAGCACTTGAAAGATCGGCCCGCTCCTTGAGCTATCTCGATGAAGCGCTATTTATCGATCTCGATAAACTCTCGGTGGCGTTCTTGCTACGGTCCGCCGTGGCCAAACGCGCACGACCCGTAGTGGTCCTCGGGCTCATCGGCTCTACCCTCGACGCGGGCAAGGGCAGCAAACGCTGGGGGCGCTGGCGCCCGACCGTCGATCTGTGCCGCCACGAGGATCTGCTGGTCCACCGCCTCGTCTTGCTGCACCACCGCCGGTTCACCGACCTGGTGCAGATGGTCAGCGAGGACATCGGGCAGGTCTCTCCCCAGACGAAGGTGCAGCCCCACGTGCTCGACATCGACGACCCCTGGGATTTCGAGGAGGTCTACGCCTCGCTGCTCGACTTCTCGCGCGCGTCTTCATTTGCCCCACAAAAGGAAGACTACCTCGTCCACATCACCACCGGCACCCACGTGGCGCAGATCTGCTGGTTTCTGCTCACCGAGTCACGCGAGCTGCCCGCACGCCTCATCCAGACCTCGCCCCCGGCGGGGCGCACCACCGCCAGCGGTCCGGGGACGTTTCGGATCATCGATCTGGATCTGTCCAAGTACGACCAAATAGCCTCGCGATTTCGCCAGGATCAGCGCGAGGGCCTGTCGTTCCTCAAGTCGGGGATCGACACCAAGAACCGGGCCTTCAACGCGCTCATCACCCGCATCGAGCAGGTCGCCATTCGCTCCCGCTCGCCGGTGCTGCTGACCGGGCCCACCGGGGCGGGCAAGACCCGCCTGGCTCGGCGGATCTACGAGCTCAAGCACCAGCGCAAGCAGGTGGCCGGCCGCTTCATGGAGATCAACTGCGCGACCTTGCGGGGTGACCAAGCCATGTCGATGCTCTTCGGGCACGCCAAGGGGGCGTTCACCGGCGCGGTCAAGGATCGCCCCGGCGTGCTGCGCAGCGCCGACGGTGGGGTGCTCTTTCTCGACGAGATCGGCGAGCTGGGCCTGGACGAGCAGGCCATGCTGCTGCGCGCGATAGAGGACAAGCGCTTCTTGCCGGTGGGCAGCGACACCGAGGTGCACAGCAACTTTCAACTGATCGCGGGCACCAACCGGGATCTGCGGCGCCGGGTGACCGAAGGTCGATTCCGCGAGGATCTGCTGGCCCGGATCGATCTGTGGAGCTTTGCGCTCCCCGGCCTCGCCGAGCGCCCCGAGGACATCGCCCCCAACCTCGAGTACGAGCTGATGCGCTACGCGGCTCGGGAGAACGCCCGGGTCACGTTCAGCCGCGAGGCCCGACAGGGCTTCTTGCGCTTCGCCACCTCGCCGGGGGCCACCTGGGCCGGTAACTTCCGCGATTTCTCGGCCGCGGTGGAGCGCATGGCCACCCTCGCCCCCGGCGGGCGGATCACCGGCAAGGTGGTCGACGCCGAGGTCGAGCGGCTGCGACGGAGCTGGAATCGAGCAGACGGTGCCGATGGTGCCGACGCCGATCGGCAGGTGATCACCGCCGTGCTGGGGAGTGACGCCTTCGAGTCGATGGATCTATTCGACCGCGTGCAGCTGGCCGCGGTGCTGCGGGTGTGCCAGCGCAGCAAGAGCCTCTCCGAGGCCGGTCGCACCCTCTTTGCCGCCTCCCGGCGCACCCGCAAGTCGATCAACGATGCGGATCGGCTGCGCAAGTACCTGGCCAAGCACGGGCTTCGCTGGCAAGACGTCGAGGGGCGCGAATCCTGAGTCGAGCAATCGCGCAGTATGTATCAGTAACGATAATTTTCGATAGCAAACCAAGATCGGCGCCATCAGCGCCGATCTCGCAATCAGGCACATAACGTACTGAAATTCATGAAGATCAGTGCCCCTGCCCTCCCTCGTATGCCGCACTGGCCCAAGTCCTGCTCTTTACCCAGACATCGGCCGCCCGCTTGGGCGGCATGCAAGGAGAGCACGACGATGGCCAACAAGCACCTGTTTACGTCCGCCGCCCGACAGCTTCCGGCTGCCGACATGCGCAACGAGGCCGGCGGCAAGGCGTACCGACTCGAGGACAAGCACGCCTTGGCTCAGGTTGCGGCGACCGGCTGCCTGAGCACCACGTACTACGCCGGTCAGCGTGAGCAGCTCGACCGCGTGCTCGCCCTGTGCGAGACCCTCGACGCTGGCTTCATCGCCCGCACCGCGATCTATGCTCGCGAGCAGGCCCACATGAAGGACATGCCCGCGCTGCTGCTGGCCGTGCTGGCCAGTCGCCCCGGCCCCGCGCTCGACCGCGCCTTCGATCGCGTCTGCGACAACGGCCGCATGCTCCGCAACTTCGTGCAGATCCTCCGCAGCGGCGTGACTGGCCGGCGCTCGCTGGGCACCCGCCCCAAGCGGCTGGTCCAGCGCTGGCTGACCGCCCGCTCGGACGCCGCCTTGTTGCGCGCCAGCGTGGGCAACGATCCCTCCTTGGCCGATGTGATCAAGATGGTCCACCCTACGCCTGCTGACGCGACGCGCCGGGCCCTCTATGGCTACCTCGTGGGTCGACCCCACGACCCCGACGCCTTGCCCGCGATCGTGCGGCAGTACGAGGCCTACCGGGCGGGCCGCAGCACCGAGCTGCCCGATGTTCCCTTCCAGCTGCTGACCAGCTTGCCGCTGGACACCGCGGCGTGGGCCCAGATCGCCCGCAACGCTCGTTGGCAGATGACCCGCATGAACCTCTCCACCTTCGCCCGCCACGGAGTGTTCGACGACCCCGCGCTCACTGAGCGCGTGGCCCGTCGGCTCGCGGATCCCGAGCAGGTGCGAAAGGCCCGGGTGTTCCCCTATCAGCTCCTGGTCGCCTATACGCAGGCGAGCGCCGACGTCCCCGCCGTGGTGCGGGATGCCCTCCATAGCGCGATGGAGCACTCCGTGGCCAACGTGCCCCGTACCCACGGTCCCGTCTATGTGCTGCCCGACGTCTCGGGCTCGATGCACTCGGCGGCCACCGGCTATCGCCCTGGCGCCACCTCGGTGGTGCGCTGCATCGACGTGGCTGCGCTGGTCGCCGCCGCCTTCCTACGAACCAACCCAGCAACGGAGGTCTTGCCCTTCCACGACCGAGTCCAGCCCTGCCGCCTCGAGCCCCGCGACAGCGTGATGACCAACGCCCAGCGCCTGGCTCAGCTGCCCAGCGGGGGCACCAACTGCGCCGCGCCGCTTCGCGCGCTCAACAAGCGCCGTGCCCGAGGCAACCTCGTGGTCTTCGTCTCCGACAACCAGTCGTGGGTAGACACCAACCGCGGCTGGAACTGCGGCACCGCGGTGATGAAGGAGTGGAGCGTGTACAAAAAGCGCAACCCCGAGGCCAAGCTGGTCTGCATCGACATCCAGCCCTACGCCAACACCCAGGCCCCCGAGCGGGCCGACATCCTCAACGTGGGGGGCTTCTCCGACGCGGTGTTCTCCTTGGTGGGCGCCTTCGCCGAGGGGCACCTTCACTCCGACCACTGGGTGCACGAGATCGAGAGCATCGCGCTCTAGCGCAGTATGCACCACCGCGAGCTTCGGCTGCGAATGCCCGACGAGACTACATCTTTGGTTGAATGCACGTCTCGCCGAACACCTCGTCGCAGCCACCTTTTGCTCGCCCGGCTCGTTCTATCCGTCTGATGATCTTCGACCGCGAATGCTGATGAGGACTACATCACTCTTAATGACGGGGTTCCCGGTTCGAGTCCGGGCCGCTCCACTCTTCGGGGAGCGGTAGCTCAATGGTAGAGCACGAAACGTCTTCATCGACCCTCGTCGCGGTCACCTTTTTGTTCGATCACGAATGCTGCTCGGCACTCCATCTGGTCCTTGCCCGGTTCGACCCCGGGCGGTGTCGACCCCTCCTGGTCGTGATCACCTTTTTGTGTGCCAACCCTTCCGATTGCGAATGCCGGCTGTCACTACATCCCACTAACGCCCGGGTGACTCTGGGCGATGTGTCGGCCACCACCTCGTCGCAATCATCCTTCGCTACCAACACCTTCGGTCCGACTTTTTCGGGTCGACGACAGCGGGCAGACAACCGGCCGGCGAAGCCGCCGGTCGACACGACGAATACGAATGAGTAATTTCCCCCTGAATCACCCCGCAAAGGGCCTGATCATGTCTACGGAGCTCTACAAGGATATCGTACCGTTTGGGGCGCCAATCGATGGTGCCACGAAGACGGTGACCATAGGAGACTGGTTGTGGTGCCCGGACGTCGCGCTCTCCTACCTCTTGGGGGCCCGCATCCTGCTCGATAGTGCTCGGGACGACGACATCGACCGTATCGTCCTCCCGATCAGCTATCTCCAGAGACATGCGCTGGAAGTCGGGATCAAGGATGCGATCGATCTCGCGTATGAGATCTCGTTCTCCCGCGCGTGGCTCGGGCAGCTTCATGTGGATCTCGGCGCGCCCCCACCCACTCTTCGTCGGGCGAGCTTCGACCATGGCCTAAGCCGACTGATCACCGAGCTTGACCGCGCGCTGTCGAGCATCGGCTATGACCCAGCTCCCCCCTTGCTGCGAGCGATGGCCGACGAACTGGCGGAGACCGAGCAGAACAAGCCAGACCGGTGGCGCTACTCGAAGGTACGAAGCCAATCACGCGTGGGCTTCGAGCCGAGCTTCTCGACCCCGGTGGCCGTTCCCCTTGCGGATATTCAGTCACGGCTCGAAACGGTCTTCACACGACACCTATGGTTCAGGGACCAGGAACATGCACTCGGTGACGAGCCAACACTCATCGAAACGCTGGGCATCGAGTCGGAAAGGCTCGACCAAACCCTCTTCCCCGTGCTGCACCACGCCGGTCGAGCCGACGAGATCTGAGCGCGTCACGGCGATAGATCGGCCGAGCGCTCCACCTGGGCCCCCACCCGCACCGCCACTGTCGCGGTGCCCGGGGGCGGCACGAAGCGCTCGGCGACCGCGGTGGCGAGCACCTGCCCCGCGGCATCGCGTGCAATCCAGCGGCGCTGCGGGGTGCCCTCGTCGAAGCCTCGGGCCGGCGCCGTCCACCCTCCGTCCGCGTCGGGCACCAGCGTGGCCTCGAACCCGGGCCGCCCCGGGAGGCCCGCCGCCGAGGGCGGCCCGAAGAACTCCTCGTCGACCGGATCAAAACGAAAGTCGCAGTGCACGTGGCTGGTGTACTCGACCAGCATGCCCCCCTGCCCGGTGCACGCCGCCTCGAGGGTGGACAGGCTCACTTCGAGGGGATCGAGATCGTAGGCGTCGCCATACATGTGCCGCGAGTACGTGGCCGACCCTGGGAGGCCGGCGTTGTACGCCGGCGAGCGGTAGCCAGAGTTGACCGCGATCGCCCCCACCTGGTCGCGCAGCGCCTGCAGCGAGACGATCGCGTGGGGCTGCACCACCGCATAGCGGCCCTTGTAGAGCTGAGCGATCTCGTCGAGCCGGAAGTTGGGCGCGAGCATGGTGGCCGGATCGATCTGCTCGAGGTCGATGAGCGCCACCGGAGCCCGATAGTTGTCGTTGCCCATGTAGGGCTCGGGATACTCGTAGCCTTCGGGCATCGGCTCGAAGTAGCGCAGCGGCAGACACAAGGTGAAGTCGTTGGCGGGGCCGGGGTAGCAGACCTCCTCGAGCATCCCGCCTCCACCGGTCGAGCCCGAATCGTCCGATCCCGCTCCGTCATCCGAGGTCGTGCCGCCATTGTCGTCGCACTCGCATGGACCGAACCCCGAACCATCGGGCTCGCAGACCTGCTCGCCCGAGCCCTCCATCGGACAGGCACACGCGATCACCTCACCGGGCGTACACACCCGCCCGTCCGAAGTCGTGCCATCAGCCGAGTCGTCGGGCCTGTGCCCTGAGGTCGAGGGATCGACCGCGCCTCCCGTGGACTCGTCGCCATCGGCGAGCTCTGGATTCCATGCCACCAAGGGTGGCTCGGGCTCTGCGCAGCCGGCCATCGTCACCGCCAAGGCCACGATCGCCCGCCACTCGCTCGCTCCACGCTGATTCCTGTCCCTCATCGCACTCCCCCCTACATCGGAGGGTATCGCGAACCACGCCCGCCCGCAGCTACTATTGACCAACGCTCAGTAAGAATTTGGGCCAGACAGCGTACCGCACGTGCGAGGCATGACCGGATCGACATGGGGTGATCATCGACCGACGGACGCGACGGACCATCGGTTGTTTTCCCCTGGATGGCGGTCGATCCAACAGACCGTGCTGACGACGACTCGTCGTTGTTCATGAACGCGGTCTCGTTCATCGACATCACCGGTGACGAGTCCATCCCCGAGGGCTGACAACCGAGCTCAGCGCCGAGGCATGGGCCACTGGGCCACGGGCAACAGCGACCACTGCCGCAGGGCGAGCACGAACAACACGAAGGCCAGCGCGAGCAGCCACACCCCGTGACGGTCGAGCCATCGCAGCCAACCCGGCCGGGGCGGCTCGTCCACCGCGGGCACCACGCCCAACCAGCGCGCCAGGCCGAACACGGTGGGCAGGTAGGCGGTCGCGAGGACCTCCCCAAAGGCGCGAGGCTCGTAGATGTTGGCCACCACCAGCAAGCCGGCGGTCTGCAGCCACGCCAGCGTCCACAGCCGTCGCCAGCGGGCATCGACCCACCAGGCCAAGCACGGCCACGCCAGCGGCCAGGCGCCGAGGCTGGGGATCACCAGCAGGGCATGCCGCGGATCGGCGAGCCAGCGCAGGTTGTTGAACACCCGGTATCCACCATCGCCGACGGTGAAGTGCAGAGGCGGGCCGGGGTTGCCGGGCAAGGCCAAGGCAACCGCGACCCGGACGGCGAGCACCACGGACAGCAACGCGGCCACGCGGGCTAGGGGGCGACGCCAGGCCAGGCTCCAAGCCGGACCCCCGGCCACACCCCCGGCCACACCCCCGGGTGGATCGAGCAATACCGCGGCCACCGGGAGCACCAGAGCGCTCTCGCGGTTGAGCGCAGCCACCACGGCGATCCCCAGGCAAAGCCCCAGGCGCTGGCGTTCGACAGCCCCGATCCCGAGCATCAGCAGCGCCATGGCCGGGGTGTCCCACGGGTAGAAGATCGGCCAGCGATGAGGCAACAGGAACAGCCAGGGCAACAGCAACAGCAGCGCGATCCCGGCGACCCGGGCCAGACGCTCGCCCAGCCGAGGACGCAACACCCAGGCAGTGGCACCCACGAGCCCCGCCGCGGCCGCGGCCTCGAGGATCCCCAGCGCCAGCGGCAGCGAGATCCCCGCGGCCAGCAGCGGCCGGACCAGCAGCGGTATCAACACGCGATGGCCAAAGGGCAAGGGCGCCCGAAACTCGACCAGGGCCGCCCAAGGGGCGACCCGATACTCCTCGTTCATCGTCAGCCGCAGCGCGGCGTAGCCCGCCGCGAGGACGATGACCACCCCCCACCAGGCCAGCCGCTCCCGACCCGAGAGGTCAGGAGCTTCGGGGCTCGGCGCTTTGGAGCGCGCTCCACCGGCAAGCTCAGGATCCGCGGCGTTGTCCATGGGCCGTGCCACGCTGCCCGGACCCGAGCCCGTCTGCAACCGACCCGCGGCAAAAACTGCACACCCCACTGGGCACCATCGCTGCTACGCCAATTGGTGAATGAAGCGCAACGAGTCCATCAAGTCCATTATGGCCACCGACGTAACCACGGTGAACGTGACCCAGCCCCTCAGCGAGGTGCGCCGCTTGATGTCCGAGCAGCAGATCCACCACGTACCGGTGGTCAGCGGCAGCAAGCTCGTCGGCCTGCTCAGCGCGACCGACATGGTCCGGCTGAGCTTCTCGGCCTACGGGGCGGACGAACGGGCCGTCGACGCCATGCTCGATCACGAGTTCTCGATCGAAAAGGTGATGAACACCGAGCTAACGACCATGCGCGTCAGCGGCACGGTCCGCGAAGCCGCCAAGCAGCTCCGAGAGGGCAAGTTCCACTCCTTACCCGTGGTGAGCGACGAAGGCGAGCTGATGGGGATCGTCACCAGCACGGATCTAATCGGCTATCTCTACGATCAATACTGAGAGATCAAGGCCGAGGCCGGCTCGGAATGCGCGGACGTGGACGCGGCCGAAGCCGGCACCGGCGATCCCCGGATGCTCGACGCCGACACCGACTGGGCTCAGCTGTCCCGCGCACTGTGGGATCCGCGACGATGCATCGCTGTGGTGCTGGCCGCAGGACAGCGCGGAGGTCTTCGAAGACGCCAGCACCTGCCGCGGTTTGTTCACCAGGTCAATCCCCGCTATGGGTAATACGTGACCGAGCAAGCCCAGGCATTGCTGACGTCCGCGCTTCGGCTCTCGGCTGAAGAGCGCGCCAAGATGGCCGCCGAGCTGCTTGCGAGCCTCGACGACGAGCCCGATGAGGATGTGGAGGCCCTGTGGGCCGCCGAGATCACGCGGCGAGCCGAGCGCGTGATGAAAGAAGGCAGCCGAGGAGTCACCTGGGACGAGCTCCGCGACGAGCTGCGCC
>JBCCWC010000160.1:0-36933 GCA_039194325.1 Myxococcota bacterium | reverse complement strand
GAAAAGCCAAGCTCGAGCTCCGCGCGGCTCTCGATAGCCTGGTTTGTAGCCGCAAGCGCACGACCCAGACGCTCGAAGGCTTCGACGCCTGGGTCACGTCGCTCGCCGACGCCGAGAAGATCACTCGCAGGCCGAGGCTCGAAAGCCGCCGATCAGCGAGTAGCTGACGTCTTGGGCCGCGGTGGCGTCGAAATCGAAGGCTACGAAGTCGATGTCGCCAAAGTCCACGCCGGTGAAGGCCGAGAACGGGATCACGTAGCGGCCGTTGGTCGTGAGCTGGATCTGCGCCGTATCGCTGCCGGTACCGCTGATCACCTCCAGGTGGAGGTCGACGGGGCGGACCGATGCCCCGTCGTCGAGATCACCCTCGAGGTAGAACTCGAAGGCCGCGTGTGCAGAGAGGTCGAGGTCGAGGTTCGTACTCGCGCCGTACTCGAAGCTCATCTCGCCCGAGGTCGCAAGGCCCGTGGTGTGGTAGAGCTCTGGCGTGCCGTTGGTGTTCCTGGCCGATAACTTGGCGAATTCGTCGGGATTCGCCACCTTGAGGACGGTGTCGCGCCGACCCCCGGAAACTCCGGGCAGGCCCTCTTGAGTCACGATGTCGATGGGCGGTCGTAGCACGCCCCATCCGTACCCGACCCATATGAACGGGGCTACCCCTGCGCCGCCCATGCCATGGTCGGGCAGCGGGGCCTCGAAGGAGTCGAGGAACACGTCGGCGACCACGGCCCCCGGGGTCTGCAAGCAGTTGGTCGTGCGCAATCCGCCCTCGAGGAGGTAGTCGACGCGGGAGACCTGCGAGGCGTCGAAGGAAAAGCGCATATAGTCGACGTCGCTGAAGTCCACGGCGGGGAAGTCCGCGAAGGGGATCTGGTAGACGCCGCTCGCGAGCAACGCGAGCTCGACATGATCCGTCGCGACGCCCGATCCCGAGCTGACCTCGACGACCAAGGTGACCTGCTTCGATGCGTTCATGTCGCCCTCGATCTCGAACTCGAAGGCGAGAGAGTCGTCAGCTGTCAAGTCGGCATTCAGATCCGCGGATCCGCCGTACTCGAGCTCGAGGATGCCGCTGGTATTGAACGAGGTGGAGTAGTACAGGAACCCATTGTTCACAATGGCTTTGATGTCGCTATTGTCGTTCGGGGAGAACACCAACGTATCGCGCTGGCCGCCGAGCACGCCCGATAGCTCGGACTGCGAGGCGATGTCCTGCGTCTGCGTGACCCCTGCGACGGTTCCCGCCCATAGGCCGGTAATCGGGTCCGAGTCCCCTGGTCGGGTCTGCTCGGGCAAAGGATCATTGAATGAGTCGATGACCTGATCGGCCTGGGCCTCGGTAGACCAAAGCGACACCGCGAGGGGGGAGAGCAGGACGAAGAGCATACGACGTGGAATCCTCATGAATGGGTAGTTCCATCGCGCATGAATTCCGACATGAAAAGTTTCAGTTCCTCGCACGAATTGGTAGGCCGAGATGTTGTGCAACGCGCTCGAGACGATGGGAACAAGAGCGATGGTGCGCACCGTCGAGTGGCCGACCGGAGACCGTCGAAGGCAGCGGAGCGACTCGATGGACTCAAGGCGATGGACTCAAGGCGATGGACTCAAGGCGATGGACCCGGCGTCCGCAGATCCGCTTGGCGGTCCGAGATCAACAGCGCGCCGGCGACGAACACCAACAAGGCTCCGACCAGCCCGGACGACTCCGCGACCGCGCCCCATACGAGCACGTCGGCCAGCAGCCCCAGCGGGATCCGTGCGTAGCCCACGATGGCGGTGTGCGGGGCGCCTCCGCGAGCGTAGGCGGCCGACAGGAGCAATTGCCCGAGCATGCCTATCATCGCCATCGGCAGCAGCAGGGCCAGGGCCTCCACCGTCGACAGCGCGGGCGGAGGCCCTCGCAGCTGGCCCTGCGCCAGCCCCACGCCGAGCGCCCCGAGCGTCACCACCAGCGAGAAGGCCAGCACCACCGTCTCGGGAGCATCCGCCGGGCGGCCTCGCGGGTCGTGGGGTCCGGTCGCTCGTCGCACGAAGGTATGCGCCAGCGCGGAGAAGGTCGCGGAGCCCAGGCTGACCACCCCCGCCAGCACCGGGATCGTGTCGACGGCTGAGGCGTCACCTCGCCACACCAGCGCGTCGGGGAGGAGCACGAGGGCGGCGCCGGCCAGCGCGACGGGCAAGGCGGCCAGGGCCGATCCGCGGAGCCGCTCATCGAGTAGTGGCACCGCCAGCATTGCGACCAGCACGGGCTGCGACAGCCCGATCACCGAGTACTGCAACAGCGTCAGCGAATCGAGGGCCCAAAAATAAAGCGCCATGGCCAGGCCTCCGCAGACCGAGCGCAACAGCACCGCGCCGGGGCGCCGAGGAAGCCACGAGATCCCGCGCCGGCGCATCTGGATCGCGACCAAGGGCAGCCCCGGGGCCATCCGCCACACCATGACCTCGGCGGTCCCCATCCCGGCCTCGCGAGCGATCTTGACCAGGGCCGACATCACCACGAAGCACACGACGGCGCCGAGCATGAGGGCGAGCCCTCGGAGATCGCGGCGCGGCGTCACGGCGCCCAGGGTCGCCCGAAACGGCGCGGTTTCCCAAACTGTCCCGTGATTGCTGCTCTAGCGCCATCTGTTGCAGCTGGGCGTGGAGGGTCGTGCGGTTTTGGATCGATGCTGGTCGGTTTTGCACTCCCCATCACATCAATAATCGGTGTGTCGCGTAGGGCGGCGCTCATTGGACTCGTTGCCGGCGGGATCGCCCGCTACGATCACGGGGATGGGGGCGACATTGAAGGCGCACGGCTGGATCGTGATGATGGCGGGCCTGGTCGGCTGCTACGCGGGGGCGGACGAGGACTCGGCGACGGAGACCTCGGGCGAGTCGAGCGGAGTCACCAGCGCCGGTCCGGCAGGAGGTCCCGGCGGCGGCCCGGCAGGAGATCCCGGTGGCGGACCAGACTCGACCCAGTCCGGGTCGGCCGAGTCCGGGTCGGCCGACACCGACGGCCCGGGCCCGGGGTCGAGCGACGGTCCCACCAGCGGTGAGCCAGGCGACGAGTCCTCCGGCTCCAGCGGCGATTCGCCCGATCCAAACGAAGTCGAGCAGATGTGCCGTCGATGGACGGCGGATCGAGCCAACATGAACGAGGGGAATTGGAGCGGGAGCGTGGCCGCCTGCGACCCGGGGGATATCTCGGCCGAGGGCCGCGCCAACGCGCTGCGCCTGGTCAACCTGCATCGCTGGCTGGTGGGCCTGCCCGAGGTCACCACCGATCCCTCTCGGGACTCGATGGCCCAAGCGTGCGCCCTGATGATGCACGCCAATGGATCGCTGTCGCACAACCCTCCGATGGGCTGGAACTGCTACTCGGGCGACGGGGCCACGGCCGCCGGTAGCAGCAACATCTCCACCGGCCCCGGCGTAATGTCGGTCGATCTCTACATGGTCGACCCGGGCAACGCCACCACGCTCGGCCACCGCCGCTGGATCCTCTCCAACTCCGCGGGCCCTGTCGGGCTGGGATCGACCAGCGACTACTCGTGCATGTGGGTCCTGGGAGGCTCGGGGGTCGGCAACAACGAGTGGACCGCCTGGCCCTCGCCCGGCCCGTTCCCCTTCGAGGCGATCTCGCCGCTGGGGTTTGCGTCGCTCGACGAGACGGGCTGGTCGGTGCAGAGCGACACGATCGATCTGAACGGCGCCAGCGTGACGATCACCGCGGGCGGCGAGGCACGCCCCGTGACGGTGACCAACCTCGCCGCGGGCTACGGCAGCGGCTGGGCGATCTCCATGGTGCCGCAGGGCTGGACGGCCCAGCCGGATACCACCTACCACGTGCGGGTGGAGGGGATCCCCGGCGGCGCGATCGAGTACGACGTGCAGATCGTCGCTTGCGGCTGAAGTGGGCGAGGGCGAGCTCCCGGCACGCGGGAGCGGTCAGTCCACTCATTCCTCGCAAAAGGGAGCCCCCGACTGCGCGGCGTTGCGCAGGGCCTGGGCCTGGGCGAGCACGACGGGACTGGGGGCCGGCTCGGGCTCGGGAGGAGGGGCGGCCGGCTCGGCCACCAAGTCCTCGGCCTCCTCGGCCAGCTCTTGCTCGGGCTCGGGGAGGTTGTAGGTGAAGCTGACGGTGCGGCCCTGCTCGAACAGGTACAGCCGACGCGCGGCGACCTGACCCATCAGCTCGGCGAGCACCAAGGTGTCGGCGCGGCTGCGGGCGTTGTGGCTGTCGACCAGCTCCGTGTGGATCTGGCGCAGCGTCTTCATGTTGCCCATGTCGTACGACAAGTTGCGCAGCGCCGACGCTGCGGCGGTGGAGTCCTCGATGAGCAGCGCGCCCTCGAAGGGAGCACCTCGCTCGGTGCTGAGCACCAGCTGCCGGGGGCCATCACGCAGGATCCATCGCATGTCCCATGTACTGTTTCAGAATTCTCGGGGCAGGCAAGCCCTAACTGCGCATCCGCACGCCTGCCCTGCGCAGCGCGAGCCCCACGTCGTATAGTGGGGCCGTGTCGCGGACGACCAAGCGCACGATCAACGGCATCATTCGCCGCGCGTTGTCGCAGATCAAGGTCTCCGAGCAGCCCACATCGGTCTATGCGCTGGTCGACGGAGCCCAAGACGAGCGCGTCCATGCCCTGCTGTCGGCCGAGGGCAACGACTGGCGCTGCCTCTATGGCACCGACCTGCCCCGCGCCCTGGCGGTGGTCGCCCCCTATCTGACGGCGCTGGGCGCTCACCACCCCTTCTCGGGCTACTTCGCTCGCCTCGGCCGCGGCCACAACTGGGGCGTCATGCTCCGCAGCACCGCGTCGATGGACGAATTGGCCGAGCACTTCGCGGGTCTCATTCGCGCCCGGCTCCCCGAGGGGCGCGATGTGCTCTTTCGTTTCTACGATCCCCGGGTGCTTCGGGTGTACCTGCCCACCTGCACCCCGGACGAGCTCGACGAGTTCTTCGGCCCGGTCGAGGCGTTCCTCATCGAGCTCGGCGACGGCCGATGGTCGGTATTTCAGCGTGAAGATGGGGCCTTGGTGACCCGCGAGCCTCGCTGGGATCGCTGGATCGACTGAGCACGTCTGTCATAAGACGAGCAGCCCCGAGTCCGTACAATCGTACATTCACCCCACCAAGCGCGTGGGAACCTCGCCGGTGGGCCTTCCACCGAGCTCTGCCATGATGCCATGACCGATCTCTTGGTGGTTTTCGAGCTGTCGCGTCTACACGCTCCCGCGGATCCCTATGCGTTTACGTTCGAGCCCCAGTCCTACACGCTGAGGACCGAAGGCGGGGGGCGCTCGATCCTCGAGATCGACTGGAGCCCCGAGCTGCTCGCCGACCTTCGGCAGATGCGCCGACCCGATCGCGATCCGGCGGTGGTCCAGCGTGTGGGCGAGTCGATGGCCCGATTCCTCGAGCGGGCGTCGTGGCCGGAGCGGGCCGGAGCGATCGCACGGGCCCATGACGCCGGTCGGCGGGTGCTGGTCACGATCCGCTCCAACGCGGCCGAGCTCTACGCCCTACCGTGGGAGCTGCTGACTGTACCGGGGCGGGGGCAGCACCTGGGATCCCTGCCCGGAGTGCTCCTGCGCTACGAGCGACCCGAGACCCGCACGACCCCCGAGACCCCCGCGCCGCGCCCGGAAGGGGGGCGGATCCTGCTGGCCTGGTCGGCGGCCGGGGGCGCGGTGCCGGCCGCCGCCCACGAGGCCGCGCTACGGCGAGCATGCACACGAGGTCACCCCGAAGGCGAGGACGCGCTGCAGGTGCTCCCGCACGCCAGCCTCGCGGCGATAGGCGACGCCCTTGGTCGCGCCGAGCAAGCGGGGCGCCCCTTCGCGGCCCTACATGTGCTGTGCCACGGGGGTCGCACGGGTCAGACCTTCGGCCTGGTGCTCAACGACGAGGTACGCCGGGCGACGGTGGCGGCCCAGCCGTGGCGTACCTTGCTGGGTCGCTTTGCGGGGAGCCTGCGGCTGGTGCTTCTGGCGGCGTGCGACGGCGGCAACGCGGGAGAGCCAGGGAACTACCTGGGCAGCGTGGCCCAGGCGATCCACGCGGCTGGCGTGGAGGCGGTGGTGGCCTCCCGAAACCCGCTGTCGACCGTGGGCTCTACCACCCTCACCGAGACGCTCTACGAGGGGCTGCTGGGCGAGCTCGAGTCGCTCGAGCAGGCGCTCTTGCGGGTCCGTATGCGCCTGGCCCTCGACCCGGTGCACCTGGACTGGGCGGCGGTGCTGCTCTACGCCCGGGCCGAGGACGGAGGCGACACCCGCCCGTTTGTGTTCCGACCCTACCGCGGCTTGCTGGCGTTCGAGGCGGCCCAGGGGGCCTTCTTCTTCGGGCGGCAGGTCGAGCGCGCGCGGATCCTGGCGCAGCTCGATGCGCTGATCGAGGCGGGCAAGCCGCGGCTCTTGGTGGTGGCGGGGGCCTCGGGGACGGGCAAGTCGTCGTTGGTGCGCTCGGGAGCCGTGCCCGACATCTTGGCGCGCCCCGGTGGCGCGTGGCCGCATGCGATCATTCGGCCGGGGGGCGACCCCATGGGGGCGCTGGCGGGGGCGTTGGCCAAGCACGACCCGGAGCGTCCGTTGTTGCTGGTGGTCGACCAGTTCGAGGAGCTGTTCACCCACACCGAGGACCGGGAGATCCGCTGTGCCTTTGCCCGGCGCCTGTGGGCGCTGGCCCGCGAGCCTGGGGGGCCCTGCTGCATCCTCGCGCTGCGCGTGGACTTCATGGGGCGCTGCGGCGAGCTGCGGCTCGACGACGCGGGCACGCGACTGGACACGGTCGCCTACGACGAGGCGCATCGGGTGTTCGTCGCGCAGATGGACGCCGCCCAGCTGCTGGATGCGATCGTGCGCCCGGCCCAGCGGGCGGGGCTGACCCTGCAAGACGGCCTGGCCGAGCGGATCGTGGCCGAGGTGGGCATGGAGCCGGGGGCGCTGCCGTTGATGCAGTACACCCTCGATCGGCTGTGGCAGGCGCGACGCGGTCGAGCGCTGACCGCCGACGTCTACGAAGAGCTCGGGGGGGTCGTGGGCTCGCTGGAGCGCCGGGCCAACGAGCTCCTCCAGAGCCTCGACGATGATCAGCTCCGCTACGCCCGGCGCATGCTGACCCAGCTAGTGGGCCTGGGTGACGACGATACCGGCGACACCCGATACCGAGTACCGATCGAGCAGCTGTGGCCGACCGATTCCCACGAGCGTGAGGATGCCGAGGCGGTCCTCGGCCGCCTCGTCGACGAGCGCCTGGTGGTCCGCGACGACCGCACCCGCGGAGGGGCGACGGTGGAGCTCGCCCACGAGGCGCTGATCCGGCACTGGGAGCGCCTGCGCGAGTGGCTGCATGACGAGCGTAAGCGGCGGATCGGCCGCTATGTCGTCCTCGAGCGGTTTCGAGAGACCAGCACCCAGGAGGCCTTCCTCGGCTATGACCCCGATCTCGACCGTCGGGTGGCGATCAAGGTGCTGCTGGTGGGTCGCCACGGAGCCGAGAAGCGGGCGCGACTACGCGAGCAGGCTCGGGCGCACGCCCATATCTCGCACCCCAACACCGTGGCCGTCTACGACGTCGGGGTGACCAGGGGGCACGTCTATATGGCCATGGAGATGGTGGAGGGCGTGCTGTTGCGCACCTGGCTGCACGAGCAACCGCGGTCCTGGGTCGAGATCGTCGACGTGTTCGCGGGCGCCGCCGAGGGCTTGGCCGCGGCGCACCGGCTCGGCCTGCTCCACCTGGCGTTCTACCCCAACGCGGTGCTGGTCGACGCCGAGGGGGTGGCGAGGGTGATCGACTTCTCGCTGTGTCAGCAGGCCACGCTGAGCAATGCCGGGCGGAGCGCGAGCACAATCGCGGCCCGGCTCCACGCCCGCGGTGGCCTGGGGGCGGGGCGGGTCGACCAGAGCGGCGCGGCGCGGCCCGATCCCTCCGTGCCGACCACCTGCGCCGAGGCGAGCGCGATGGTCGACTCGGCGTACATGCCCCCGGAGCGGATGCGGGGCCTGGCCCTGGGTCCGGCCAGCGACCAGTTCGGTTTTTGCGTCTCGCTCTACGAGGTGGTGTTTGGGGAGCGGCCGTTCGAGGACCACTCGATGGCCGCGTTCGTGCGTGCGCCGTCCAGTCGGACACGCTCGCGGCTCGCGGGGCGATCGCGAGGCCTCGAGCGCCTGCGCAAGGTGCTGCTGCGGGGACTGTCGGCCGAGCCCGACGCACGCTGGCCGTCGATGGAGGCGCTGGCGGCCGAGCTACGACGGACGACGGCGCCGCGGCGCTGGCGGGGTTGGATCGTGGGGTTGTCGATCGCCGCGCTCGGCCTGGGCGCGGTGGGCAAGTCTTTGGCCTGGCGGACCCTGACCCGCCACAAGGAGTTCCAGCAGCAGTGCTTCGAAGACGCGGCCGCGCTCGACCAGGTGTGGGAGCCGGCGCGACGTACGGCGATCCGGGACGCGATGCTGGCGACCCAGCGGCGCCACGCCACACAGACCTGGGAGCGGATCGAGTCTCGACTCGACGAGTATGCCGAGGCCTGGAGCGCCAAGTATACGGAGGTCTGCGAGGCGACCGGCGTGTGGCAGCGGCAATCACCCGAGGTGATGGCCATGCGCATGGCGTGCCTCGAACAGCGACGATCCGCGCTGCACGCCGTGGTCGACGTGCTGGCGCAGAGCGATCTGGCCCGCGAGGAACGGGCGATGAGCCTCGTGACGAGCCTGCCCGGCTTGGCCCGGTGTGACGATCTGGTCGCGCTCGCGTCCGAGTGGTCTGCGCCCGACAGCTCCGAGGCCGCCGCGCAGCTCCGTGCGTTGCGTCAGCGACTGGTGTTCGCCGCCGCACTGCGCGAAGCGGCCGACTATGACCGCGGTGAGGCGGTGGCGCGGGAGGTGGCTCAGCAGGCCGAGGCGCTGGGAAACGAGCCGTTGCTCGCCGAGGCGCTGGAGGTCCAGGGGAGCGTCCACGCCCGGGCCGGCGACAACGAGCTCGCCGAGCAGGCACTCGAACGATCCTATCTGTTGGGGCTAGAACACGGGCACCATCGGGTGCAGCGGGACGCGGCCAGTGAGCTGATCTCCGTGGTCGGTCTCGCTGGCGCACGCTTCGAGTGGGGGGAAAAATGGGCCCAGATGGCTCAGGCGCTGGCGAGCAGACCCCCGACGAGCGAGCGAGCCCAAGCGGTCGTTGCCCTGCGGATCGCAGCGCTGAGGTCCCGGCGCGGGGAGCTGGATGAAGCCTCGAGCCACTATCAGCGGGCCCTGGAGCTGCTGGAGCACTCCACAGATCCGCGCCCGCTCGAGGTGGCAGACGCGCTGATCGGTCGCAGTGACGTGCTCCGCCGCCAGGGGGCGACGAGCGAGGCCATCGAGGGCTACGCGCGGGCGCTGGAGATCCGGGAGGAGCTGCTCGGGGCGGAGCACCCCCAGGCCGCCAGCGCTCGCTTCGCGCTGGCCCGGGCGTCGGGGGGGGAGCTCGACGACCGAGCGCGCGCCCGTGCGCTGGTCCGTCAGTCACGGGATGACCTGGCCGCGCTGGGCTCGGCCTACGCAGACGAGCGTCGAGAGATCGAGGCGTGGCTCGCCGCCCACGGTGAACCCGACGTGGCGACGACGCACGAGTGACGTCGAGGAATTCCCGCTCGGAACGAGCACGGACGGCGGCTACGGGTTCGACGATGGCGGGTACGGCGTGGGATCCGACGGTTGGTCGGCGGGTTCGTCTATCATCCCGGCGTGCTAGGCGGGCGGATCGGCGCGGGGGGCCTCGGGGTGGCGGCCGCGATGGGGCTCGGCTATGGCGGTGGCTCGGTGCGGCGCGGAGCGATCGGGGTCGCGCTGGCGAGTCTGTTGGCGGCGTGTCATCCCGGCCTGCGTGACGCTGACGAGGAGGCGCTGCTGTGGCCCGGGGGCGCTCCGGGGGCGCGGGGCAACCTCGGCCACGATCGCCCGCGGCTCTACTACTTCCTGCCGCCGGCGGCCGAGCGCAACGGCACCGCGGTCGTGGTCGCCTCGGGCGGCAGCTATGGGCACCACGGGGGGCTGTCCTCCGAGGGGCTTCGCACCGCTCGGTGGCTGGTGTCCCAGGGGATCGTCGCGGTGGTGCTGCGCTATCGCGTCCACGGGCCTCGCCGCTACGGGGGGCTGGATTTCCTGGCCGATGGGATGCGGGCCGTCCGGACCCTCCGCTCGCGGGCGGACGAGCTGGGCGTCGACCCCGAGCGGATCGGCATGATGGGGTTTTCCGCGGGGGGGCACCTGGCCTCCAACGTGGCGATCCACTGCGCCGAGGACGAGGGCCGGGCCGATGCGGTCGATCCCATCGAGCGTGCTCCGTGTCGGCTGGCGTTCTCGGTGATGATCTACCCGGTGATCACCTTCGACGAGCGCTATGTGCATCGTCGTAGCCGTCGCAACATGTTGGGCGGGACGATCCCCGCGTCGCCGGAGCTGGAGCGCCAGCTCTCGACCGAGCATCAGGTCACGCCGAGCACCGCGCCCGGGTTCTTGGTGCACTCGACCCAGGACAAGAACGTCCGTTACGAGAACAGCGTGCTCTATCACGAGGCGCTGGTGCGCAACGGAGTGCCGGCCGAGCTGTGGGTCTTCGACGACGGGGGCCACGGGGTCGGGATCGCCGACGATCCGGCGCACATGCCCCAGATGTCGACCTGGCCCGCGCGCTGCCTGGACTGGATGCGGCGCTTGGGCGTGCTGAGCGCGGGCTGACTAACGACGGCTACGGCGGCGAGCTCGGCCCAGCCCAGCGAGCATCAGCACCATCCACGGCAACGCCGGGGCGCCGGCGGGATCGGAGCTCGTCCGGCACGAGCAGCCGCGCCCGCCGAGGCCGTCGTCGTCCTGCTCGCCCGCGTCGCCGCTGCTGCCGGGGGCGTCGCTGGTGCTGCCGCTCCCGCCAGGGAGGGGGGGCACCGGGCCCGCGCTGGTGTCGAGCGGGTCGGGAGGCGGCGCGCCCGAGCTGCTCTCGGCGGGACCTTCGGTGGTCTCGCCCGCATCGTCGCTGCTGCTGCTGCCGCCGTCGGTGGTCCCCGGCATGGGCGGTACGTCGGCGCAGGCGGGGGGCTGCCCGCCCCCAAAGGAGCCGCCCGCACAGCCGGTGGCCCAGGTGCCTGCGCCCATGTGGGGATCGAGGGGGAAGTCGGCGCAGGTCGGGGCGGGGGACCACTGGTCGCCGTCCCAGCAGTAGGTCAGATCGACGCCGGTTTCCTGCTCGAGCCAGTCGAGCACGAAGGGGGCAAAGCCGTAGGCGGCCCCGGCCCCGCAGATGTTGTCGGGGATCATGGGCGGCGGCAGGTTGCCGGGATCGTAAAGGTGGCCGCCGGTGCCGAAGACCCGCCAGCTGCCATCGGCCATCTGCACCATGGCGGGGCCTCCCGAGTCGCCGAAGCAGGCCGACTGCGAGCCGTTGTCGCCGACGAGGTTGATCTCTTGAAACTGCGCGTCGATGAAGTCGACCGTCTGGGTGGTCCAGCGCTTGGGGCCCACGCCGGTGGCGGTGACCTCGTCGGCGACCGGATCGTAGCTGCCGAAATCGGCCCCGTACCCGATGATGAACACCTCGGTGCCGGGGACGAGCGCCTCGACCTCGCAGCCCGCCATCAGGGGGACGATCGGCACGTCGTGGACCAACTCGGAGAGCACGCAGTAGCCCACGTCGGCCCCATTGCCGAAGTAGTAGTCGGGGTTGCCCACGCAGTCGATGGGGGCGACCACCCGCTCGGGCACGCCGGTGTCCATGCCGTGCTCGCCAAAGCCCAGCCCGACGATCGGCCGCTCGTCGCTGATGCAGTGGGCCGCGGTCATCACCACCTGCGGGTGGACGAGCGTGCCCGAGCACATCACGGGAGTCTCGTCGTCCTCGAGGATCGAGACCACCGATGGCCACTGGCAGGGCTCGGCCAGGCTGCCACCCACGATCGATTGCGGGTCGCTGGGCTGGACCAGCGCGTCTGGAGCCCCACCCCCGAACGCGAGGATGGAGGCCGAGAGCGTCAGCGTCATCGAGTCGGCCATCGTTACTCCGTGAATGGCCGCAGCAGGACATTTCCATCACCAGATCGACCGAAACTATCGATGCCGATAGCGATGCCGAGGCCGGCTCGGCATGCGCGACTGCGTCGCGCCCGGCCTCGGTCTTGCCCAAGCGGCACCCAGGAGGGGGCAAAGACCGACGGAAAAGGACGAAAATGAACGAGTGAGTCGCGGGATGATCGCCGCGCTGGGTGCCCATCGCCAAAGGGGAGGGGTCCATGGACCCCACGCGAACCGAAGAGCAAGGGCGAGTCACCGAGGGGCTCGTGGGGGGGCGGCGCGTCTGGCCGTGTCTTCGATGGCCCCCAAGATCATGTCGGCGGAGATCGGCTTGTTCAGGATCGGCAGATCGGTGTGATCCACGAAGGCGGCGGTGCGCGGCGTTGCGGCCCCGCCGCTGAGCACGATGATCCGGTGGGTCAGCGTCGGGTACTGCGCGCGAATTCGTTCGATCAGCGCCACCCCGTCGAGTCCCGGCATCACCAGATCGCACACGACCACGTCGAACCGGTCGTTGTCGTGGAGGACCGCGAGTGCTTCGTGGCCGCTGGAGGCCAGGGTGATCTCGTGGTGGTGGGCGAGGCATCGACCGAGGGCCTCGAGCACCTTGGGCTCGTCGTCGACCAATAGGATCCGGCGGCGAGCCAGGGCCGTGAGCGGAGGGCTCGGTCGGGCGAGCTGGCTCTCGTCGCTTGAGATCGCCTCGGCGATCGGCAGCCGCACGAAGAAGCACGTGCCCTTGTTCGGCTGGCTCTCGAAGTCGATCTTGCCCCCCAAGCTCTGGACGATCTCTTGCGAGATCGACAGCCCCAGGCCGGTGTTCTTGGTCTTGGGCTTGGTCGAGTAGAAGGGCTCGAAGATCCGGGCGCGGTCTTCGGGGGCGATGCCGCAGCCGGTGTCACGGACGGTGACGAGTACCCATGGGCCCGAGGTGCTGGTGGTGACGACCACCTCGTCGTCGTCGTCGGGGCCGTCGAGCGATTGCATCGCGTTGAGCACGAGGTTGGCCACCACCTGGCCCAGGCGGCCGGGATCGGCCTGGACGGCGGGGACCGGATCGAGGCGCAGGCGCAGGTGCGTGCGGTGCTCGGGCCGGAGATCGAGCGCATCGCAGGTCGAGCGACACGCCTCGGCCGCGTCGACCCGGTCGATGTTTTGGGCCCTACTCTTGGTCAGCGGTTGCAGATCTCGCAGTAGTCGGGTGACGCGCTCGACTCCATCGAGGTTGTCGACGAGGATCGTGCGGAGCTCGTCCAACCACTCGCGGAGCGACTCGGCGTCGGGCCGGGGCTCGGGGCCTTCGAGCAGGGCATGCAGATCCGAGACTTGGTGCAGGAGCTCCTCGGTGTTGAGCCGGATGAAGGCCGCGGGGTTGTTGACTTCGTGGGCGACCGCGGCCACGAGCCGGCCGATCGCGGCCAGGCGATCGACGTGCTGGAGCTGTTGGGTCAGTCGCTGGGCATGGTCGCGGGCCCGGGCGTACCCGATCGCGCGCCGGAGGGTGGCCTCGTCCAGGGTGTGCTTGACCACGAAGTCCTGGACCCCGTGCTCGAGGCACTGCCGGGCCAGATCGGCGTCGTCCATGCCGGTGAGCACCACGATGGGGATCCCCTTGGCCGCATCGAGCATCTGCAGGACCGCGTCCAGCCCGTGACCATCGGGCAGCCCGAGGTTGAGTAGGATCAGCTCGAACTCACCGGGAAGGGTCTCGACGGCCTCGGCCAGCGTGCCGACGATCCGAGTGGGTGCCTCGGGAAAGCTCCGGGCGAGGAGCTTGCGGATGAGGGTGGCGTCGAGTGGCGCGTCTTCGACGACGAGGAACCCACCGTTTCCAGTGGGGACGCGAACCGGAGCGGGGTCCGGCCGCTGGGGCTTGGGCGAGGCCCGTGAAGTTGCGGGCTCGGGCGACGGATCGTCGTGCCCGGCTCGAACCTCGTCGAGTCCGTACATTCGATGAGTCTAGCGAGACGATCCCCCCGAATACAGTCCCGATGGATCTCGGACCTAGGAACATCCACCGTCTCGGTGCCCGAAGAGACCCAAGTGGCTACTTTTGGTCCGAAGGGTCCACGCGATACCGGTGCGCGATCGGAGCCGGCCTACAAGCGCTCGATGATGGACGCGATGCCCTGACCTACGCCGATGCACATGGTGGCCAGGCCGTAGCGTTTGTTCGTTCGACGAAGGTTGTGCACCAGGGTGGTGACGATCCGCGCGCCGGAGCAGCCTAGCGGGTGGCCCAGGGCGATCGCGCCGCCGGCCGGGTTGACGCGCTCAGGATCGAGCTCGAGCGAGCGCAGGGAAGCGAGCACCTGGCTTGCGAAGGCTTCGTTGAGCTCGGCCAGATCGATCTGGCCGATCCCCAGGCCGGCGCGTCGTAGCGCCTTGCGGGTGGAGGGCACGGGGCCGACCCCCATCACGCTGGGGTGTACGCCGGCGTGGCCCCAGCTGACGACTCGGGCCATGGGGGACAGATCGAGCTTCTTGGCCTGGGCGAGGCTGGTGACCAGCAGTGCGCTGGCGCCGTCGTTGAGCGACGAGCAGTTGCCGGCGGTGACCGTGCCGCCCTCGCGAAACACGGGGCGCAGCCGGGCGAGCTTTTCGAGCGAGGTGTCGCGGCGGATCCCCTCGTCTTGGGCCACCCGGAGCGGATCCTTCTTGCGACCCTGGGGCACCATGAGCGGCACGATCTCGTCGTCGAGCCAGCCTTCGTCTTGGGCCTGGGCCGCCTTTTGGTGGGAGCCGAGGGCCCACTTGTCCTGGTCTTCCCGGCTGATCTCGTACTGCTCGGCGACGTTCTCGGCGGTGGAGCCCAGGCCCTCGACCGGGTAGAGCTTGTCCATCTGGGGGTTGATCATCCGCCAGCCCAGCGAGGTGTCGTGGAGCTCGGCGCTGCGCGGGAAGGGCTCGCCGGACTTGGGCAGTACGAAGGGGGCGCGGGTCATGCTCTCGACGCCCCCGGCGATGTAGACCTCGCCTTCGCCCGACATGATGGACTTGGATGCTTGGACGATCGCCTCCATGCCCTAGCCGCACAGGCGGTTGACGGTGACCCCGGTGATCTCCACCGGCAGCCCGGCCAGCAGGGTCGCCATGCGGGCCACGTTGCGGTTGTCCTCGCCCGCCTGGTTGGCCGCGCCAAAGTAGACGTCCTCGAGCTGCTCGGTGGCGGCGGGGTAGCGCTCGACCAGGCGGCGGACCACGTGGGCGGCCAGGTCGTCGGGCCGTACCGGTCCAAGCGCACCCCGGAGGCGACCGATGGGGGTGCGGATCGCGTCGATGATGACTGGCGTACGCGCGTCGTCGGCCATGGTCGTTGGGGTATCACGACCGGAGCAGAGGCCCTGGGACTTGGGCATGCAGGAATCTCACGGCGACGGCTCACGGCCAGCCACAGGAACGGCCGCGAGGCCAATCGCGAGGCTCGCTGCAAGAACGGTCGCGGGGCTACCCGCGGAAACATCCGAGCGAGGGCGCGGGCGAAGGACGAGATCCGCGCCGGTGGGCATTCGCCGCCGGGTCGACTCACATGCGCGGAGGGACCTCGATGCCGAGCTGCTGTAGGCCCCAGCGCAGGCCGGCGTGGGCGGCCCGAACTAGCAGCAGGCGCCCCTCGAGCAGGGGGCCCTCCGAGCTGAGCACGTGGCAATTCTTGGAGGTGGCAAAGCGGTTGATCGCCTTGGCCAGCCCCAGCAGGTAGGTACACAGCACCGACGGTCGCAGGCTCTGGGCGGCGCGGTGTACCGCGGGGCCCAGCTCGGCCAGCTCGAGCAGCACGCCCCGCTCCTCGGGCTGGACCAGCGTGGCGCCGGCCGTGCGCACGCGGAGCGGATCGTCGACCATGGTCGGGTCGAAGGCTTTGTTCGCCGCCTCGGCCTTGCGGAGGATCGATCCCGCGCGCGCGCAGCTGTACTGGAGGTAGGGGCCGGTGTCGCCCTCGAGGGCCATCCACGCCTCCATGTCGAACACGATCTTTTGGTTGACGTCGCGCGCGAGCATGCCGAACTTGATAGCTCCCAGCGCCACCTGGTGGGCCGCCTCGTCGATCTCCTCGTCGGGCCAGTCGCCGCGGTACTTGCCCAGGTATTGGTCGACGAGGTGTCGGGTCATCCGCTCGCGCAAGGCCGAGAAGAGGATCACATTGCCCTTTCGGGTGGCCATGGCGCCCGAGGGCAGCTCGACCATCTCGTAGGGGACGTGCTCACAGCGGTCGGCCTGGGCAAAGCCCATCTTCTTCAGGGTGAGGAACACGTGGCGGAAGTGGTCGCTTTGCCGGGTGTCGACCACGTAGACTGAGCGGTCGATCTCGTGTTCTTCGAATTTGAGCCGCGCCAGGGCCAGATCCTTGGTGGCGTAGAGGCTGGTGCCGTCGCGCTTGCGTAGCATGAAGAAGGGCATGTGCTTGACTTCTTCGTTGAAGATCCCCACCGCGCCCTGGCTGTGCACGAATACGCCGCGCTCCAGGTACTCTTGCACGAGGGCCAGGCCCGGCTCGTCGACCTCGCTCTCGTAGAACACGCGGTCGAAGTGCACGCCGCACCAGCGGTAGATCTCGTCGAAATCGTCGAGCGACCACTGCCGGGTGCGGGTCCAGATCTCGGTAAGCGTGGGATCGCGGGCCTCGAGCTTTTGGAGGATCTCGGTGGTGCGAGCGCGCGCTGCGTCGAGCGCGGCCTGGGCCGCTTGGTCGCCCTTTTGGGCGGCTTCCTCCCAGTCCGACAGCTGGTTGCTGGCGGCGGCGTAGAGCTCGCCCAGCCACTCGCCGCGTCCGTGCTCGGGAGGGGTGCGCGCGGCGTCGTCGAGCTTGTCGAGGTACCACCACAGGCACTTGGCGATGTGGGCCCCCACGTCGCCCAGGTAGTTGGCGGCGACCACCGGGTAGCCGTTGGCCCGCAACAGCCGGACGATCGCGTCACCCAGGCACAGGTTGCGCATGTGCCCCACGTGAAAGGCCTTGTGGGTGTTGGGCTGGGAGTACTCGACCATCACCCGGTCGACATGATCGGAGGCTGGGGCGGCTGGGTCGGAGGCTAGGGCGGGATCCGGGCCGGAGTCTGGGCCGGGAGTGGTGCGCTCGGGCGGTGCGGGGGGATGGTCGGTCGCGAGATCGGTGAGCACCATGCCGGCGGCGTGGCCCATGTCGATCCGCATGTTGAGGTAGGGGCCGGTCGCCCGGAGGTCGTGGAGCACTCCGCCTTCACCCCCCTCGCTCAACGGGGCGTCGGACGAGGGGGCGGACAGGGCTGCGGCGAGCTCTTTGGCGATGAGGGGCGGGGCCTTGCGGAGGATCTTGGCGAGGGTGAAGCAGGGAAACGCCAGGTCGCCCAGCTCGGGCTTGGGGGGTGGGGCGAGCATGCCGGCCACCGTCTGCACGTCGAGGTTGGCCTCCTGCGGGAGGTGCTGGACGATGACGTTGGCGGCGGCCAGGGCCAGGCGCGAGTGCTCCATGGCCGACGAGCCTAGAACGGCGTACCGGCGATTGCGAGTGGGTTCGCGGGTGGGGCGATCGGGCCCGCTGTGGTCTGGGCCCCGCTCGTGGTAGACCACGCGCGCTCATGGTCATCGTCGTCTGGTCGGTCGCCTCGTTCGTCGGTCTGTGGCTCTTGCTGCTGGGCATGGGCTGGGTCGTGGGCATCACGATCCGTCGGCTCGAGAAGGACGACGGCCTCTGGCGCCGAGGACTGTGACAAGACGGCGGGTTGCGGCGTCCGCTGGTGTGGTTTGCTGACGACCGTGAATGCTGACGACCGTGAATGAGGATCGATCCGGATGACCGAGATGACCAAGTACGATCCCGGTGTGTTTTGCTGGGTGGACTATGTAGCCCACGACATGGAGGCCGACCTTCGCTGGTATGCCGAGCTGTTCGGGTGGGAGATCGCGTCGCAGGACACCGGCGGTGGGCCGCCCTACGCGATGCTTCGCAAGGGAGGCAAGACGGTCGCCGGGATGGGGCAGATGAGCGACGAGATGAAGGCGGCCGGGGTGCCGCCGCTGTGGAACGACTACGTTGCCGTGGAGGACGTCAAGGCGACCGCGCAGAAGGTGGAGGCGGCCGGAGGGGCGATCACCGTGCCGCCCATGCAGGTGATGGACGCGGGATGGCTGGCGTTCTTCACCGATCCGGCCGGGGCCGCCTTCTCGGTGTGGCAAGCGGGCACGCACCACGGATGCCAGGTGGTCAACGAGCCGGGCACGCTCAGCTGGAACGAGCTGGCCACCCGAGACGTGGACGCCAGCCGGGCGTTCTACGACAAGGTGTTCGGCTGGGGATATGCCGAGCAGGACATGGGGGCGATCACCTATACCGTTATCAAGGTGGGGGAGCGGGACAACGGAGGGCTGATGCCGATGCACGGTCCGCAGTGGGAGGGGATCCCGCCCCACTGGATGACCTACTTTGCGGTGGAGGATTGCGATGCGACGGCCAAGTCGGTGGAGCAGACCGGGGGCAAGATGATGGTGCCACCGACAGATATTGCCGTGGGGCGCTTTGCCGTGCTGCAGGATCCGCACGGGGGGGCGTTCACGGCGATCCAGCTGAGCGGGCAGGGGTAGCGGGCAGGGGCCGGCGGGCTCGATGCCCGCTACGCTCGTCGTGACGCGATGGTGGGCGGCGGGACGCCCGTCGAAGTGGTGGTGGTCCCAGCGGCTTGGAGGTTAGGGGGAGTCGGCTTCCACGGCGGTCTTCTGGATCGATTTGATTGTAGTGATCATGTTGATGCTGGGCTTGCCGGTGTTCAAGAATGAGAAGATATCGTCGGTGTGGTGATCGTAGTCGCCCAATTCTTGGATGAGATCGACCGTCAGCCACGTGACTTTCTCCATCCTCGAAGGGAAGGGGTGCTTGATGCGGCCCTGCATCTTTTGGCGCAGTAATTTGATCTTGTGACACAGCGTGGTGTCCGCAGGTGTTTCCTTCTTGACGGCTTCGAGGAGATCTTCGAGGATTCTGAAGAGGTCAGCCAGAACGAAGAACGCCTGGGTGATTCCCATCTGGATCTTGGTGTTGGAGTTGAAGTCCGCGTGGGTGAAGGGCGCGAGGGTGGGCAAGAACGACCTCTCGTACACGTCTTTGATGAAGTCGAAGAGTTTGACATTTGTGCTGAAAGGGGCCGACGGTATTGATATTCCAGCGGGGGCAGGTAGGCTGGGTTCTTGGTGAAGTGTCTTGCACATGGGAACGCCGCAGTCGTACGTTGGGGGGGAGGGGAGGAGGGTAGCCTTGGCGATCTTGGCCAGGAGCTGAAACCCCAGCAGAGCTTGCAGTCCGGGGATGAAGTGAAAGTTGAACAGCCGACCCATTCCAATGCGTACGTAGTCCCACGCAGCTCTGTAGTTCCACGCAGCTCTATCGCTGTTGGGGTCGCGCTTTCCGAGGTGAAAATAGAGTAGTCCGATCTGCAGGTAGGGATTGACGTAGAGCTCACCTGGCTCAAAGGTATCCGTGAGTAGCTCTGGTTGCAGCGAGTAGGCGTCGGCCATCGTGGCCATGGTCAACAACGATAGAGATCCTTCCGACTCGTCGGGTCCCATACTGGCGGTCTTCAAGAGCATGGTTCCTGCATAGTATACTTGGGCCCATGGGTAGAAATTGCCGAGGAGCACTTGGGCCTCATACAGCGATGTGGCGGCTTTCTCTGTGAGTAATTGATAGATATCTTCGGATTGGCGGTTGGGGAACCATTTCTTGATGAGGTGCCTGAGTTGGACGAGTTCACCGAATGTATCGTCGGGTTTGTAGAACCCCGCAAATGAACGGGCGTTGACGATGGTCGCGCCAAGGTGAGCATGGGCCCAAAATGACTCGTTCTGATCGAGTGCGCTCTGGAAGTAGAGCATTGCCGTGACATAGTGAGACGCTGGTGTGTGGATGTTGGATTCGGTGAGCAGTTTGCTGTCGCTGGGCCAGCCGTTGGCAAGGTTGCGATAGGTCTCGCCGAGGTGGGCCAGCGCCCAGGCGTGTTTGGGGTTGAGAGCGATTGCATCACGGAACCCTCGGGCGGCGCGGAGTATGGTCTTTTCGCCCAATGTGTTCAGTATTTGGTGTTCAGAGTACAGCTTGATGAGCCCCACGACTCGCGCGTCGGCGAGGTGAGCGTAGATGTAGGACAAGCGCTCGGCTTGGGTCGGAGATAGCTGAGTGGTCAGGAGTTCTATGGGGTTCGCGCGGGGGTGTAGGAGGTAGGAGTACGACTCGCCACACGGGACCGTGTCTTTGATGGTAGAGTCGGACGGGTCGAGAGAGGATTGGGAGAGGAATTTCTTGCGGTTGTGGAAGACGACGATCCAGTCCTCGGTGTCGCGGACCTTGAATCCGAGGACGAACCGTTGATATGGTGCACTGATTTTTGAGATTTTTGAGAGCTTTGAGAGCGCGTGGCGCAAGTTCTGGAGGGGTGTGGTGTACTCCGCGGTGGTCTGGTTGGTGTCGAAGACCTGTCCCTCGCATTTTGTCAGTGTCGCGACCAGCCCGGGTGTTGTATCGTCGAGCAGTACGGGCTGGTCTGGAGTGAGCGTCGCATGGATGAACCCGAGTGCAGAGTTGAACGCCTCTGCTGCGTTGTTGACCTGATGGACGGTTTCGTAGCGAGTCCCGAGCTTGATGAGTTGGTCTAGGTTCTGTTCTTCCATCGTATTTCCTCGTCTGCCGCCGGCGGGTGGTGGGATCGTGCTCGCCGGGAACTCCACACCGGCGCACTCGAGGCGACGCCCCGCGAGAGTATAGTGGGCGAGGAGGCGTGCTCTACGCGGCCCGCACGTTGGTCTTCGAGATCCAACGGACAATGGGAGGACCGAAACGGAACCGCAGACCAGACCAAGGAACAGAGTTCGCTCGTCGGTCAGGGCGCCAGACGGGCTCCCGAAACGGCTTCGGTGGAGGTGCCGTGTACTCGGCCCATGACGTCACCGCTTCGTTAAACATCCTCCGCCAGCTTCGGCACCGTCCTCGCGAGGTGGTCCACCAGCGCCCGCGTGGCCGCGCTATTGCTCCGCGATGCCGGATACACCGCCCACATCGGCGCGGGCATGGGCATGGCCCCGGGCAGCACCTCGACCAGCGCCCCCGAGCGCAGCTCCTTCCAGCAGGTGAACGCCACCATCGGGGCGATCCCAAAACCATCGAGCGCGGCCTTGCGGGCGGTCTCTTGCCGGTTGCTGCGGATCCGGTTGCGAAAGTCCACCCGCACCGGCCCGTCGGGCCCCTCGAGCGCCCGGATCGCGTTGGGCACCCAGTTGTCCATCGCGATGCAATCGTGCCGCGCTAGATCCTCGGGCCTTTGCGGCACCCCCTTGCGCTCGAGGTAGTCGGGGCTGGCCACCAACACGAATCGCGACTCGACCAGCTTGTACGCGCACAGCTGGGTCGAGTCGGGCGGCGCCCCGCCGCGCAGCGCCACGTCGATCCCCTGCTCGATGAGATCCACCTTCTCCAGGGTGTGCCGAAGCTCCAGATCCACCTCGGGGTGATCGCGGACGAAGCCGGAGAACATCGCCCAGATCACCCCGCCGTCGTCGGGCGGCGCGGTCACCCGCAAGAGCCCCGAGGGCGTGGCTCGAAACTCGTTGACCGCCCGCTCGGCATCCTCCACGTCGTGGGCGATCCGAGCGATCCGCTCGTAGTAGATCCGCCCGGTGTCGGTCAGCCCCACGCTGCGGGTGGTTCGGCTGAGCAGCTTGAACCCGAGGTTCTGCTCCAGGCGAGCCACCCGGCGGCTGATCGCCGAGGCGGGCAGGCCGATCTTCTTGCCGGCGGCGGTAAACCCGCCGGTGGCCACCACCTCGGTGAAGACCACGATATCGTTCAGATCGACCTTCATTGTTGCCTTTTTGATATCAAAGTCTTGCTGATAAGCATTCTACTCATCAATCGATAATAATCGTAGACCAAACCCGTGAACGCTTCCACTGCAATCCGAGGTCTTTCGCTGGTCCTGGCCACCGCGCTCGGCGCGTGCGCATCCACGCCTCCGCCCGAGGCGGCCGCGCCGATCCTGCTCGATGGTCAGGCCCAATTGCTCGATGGCCAGCGCTATCTGGAGTACCGCGTGGGGGTCAACATCGCGGCGGCGCCCGACGAGGTCTGGGCGCTGCTGACCGATGCGCCGGGGTACCCCGCGTGGAACTCCACGGTGATCTCGATCGACGGAACCATTGCCCCGGGCGAGCAGATCGCCCTCAAAGCCACGATCGACCCCAAGCGCACCTTCGATCTGACGGTGAGTACGTTCGAGCCCGGCCAGCGCCTGGTGTGGGAGGACGGCGGTCGGGCCTTCAAGGGGGTGCGCACCTTCACGCTCACGTCCCGTGGCGACGGAACCACCGACGTGACGATGGCCGAGGTCTTGACCGGGTCGATGATGGGGATGATCGAGGGCAAGCTCCCCGATTTTCGCCCGTCGATGACCGACTTCGTCGCCGATCTCAAGGAGGCGGCCGAGTGAGCACGAGGGGTCGGCTCAGGCCTGGGCGGCGGGCTCGCCCTTGTCCGCGGCCGCAATCGCCCAGGTCGCCAGCAGCAGGTCGCCCAGCGCGTGGGCCCCCACGGTGTGCTCGGGGTCGAGCCCGGCGTCTTTGATGAGGGTCTCGAGCACGCCGACGCCGGCGGTCGTGATCGCCGGGACCTCAGCCGGCAGCTCGACCCCCTTTTGCTCGGCATGGTGCTCGATGAGCGCTCGCAGCAGGGCGTGCCCGGTGTCGTCGGCGTGCATGGCCGCGCACACTAGCGCAGGGCCGGGATCTTCGAATCGAGCCAGGGCCCGGGGATCGGCCCACATGGTCTGACCCTCGCGAAACACCAGGCCGATCGGGGGACGGCCCCGCTGTCCCGACCGCGGCTTGCGGCGCCGCCACGGAAAACGGGCGAGCACGCGATGGAGCTTGTAGTCGGTGACCTGGGCCATACGGGATGCCGGGCCGACGCATCCTACCCGTCGCAGGCCCAGGTGCAAGCGCGAGCCGTCGCCGAGCTCGAGCCGAGCCCTGCGCAGGACCCTGTCTGAGGACCCTGTCTGATGGTAACGTCGCATGCCCGACCCGAGCGGGCCCGCGCATTCCAAGCCGGCCTCGGCATAGAGAGCTCAGCGCGGACGGAGATCGATCGCCACCAAGGTCTGCGCTTCGGCAATGCCCTTGAGCTGGGCGGTCAGCGCGCGGCGGGGGGCGTTGGCGAGCGCTTTGGCGACCGCCGAGTGCTCGGCGAGCTCGTGCATGAGCACCAGCTCGCCCGCGCCCGCTTGGCCTTGGAGCCGCGCGGCGAGGTTGACGGTGGTGCCGAAGAAGTCCAGGCGCTCATTGGCGCGCACGGCCAGGCAGGGACCCTCGTGGATGCCGAGCTTGACCCCGATCTGGTGATCGCGGTGCTGAGCCTCGGTCTGCTTCACCGCCTCGATGGCGGCGGCCACCGCCCGGGTGGGATTGACGAAGCTGGCCATCACCGCGTCGCCCATGGTCTTGATCACCGCGCCCTGGTGCCGCGCGACCGCCCGCTCCATCACCCGGAAGTGCTCTTGGACGATCGCATAGGCCCGCGCGTCTCCTACCCGCTCGTAGAGCGCAGTGGAGCCGGTCAGATCGCTGAACAGCAGCGTGATCCGCCCAATGGTCAGCTCGAGGCCGGCGGCGGGTGCCTCGGTGGCGAACAGATCCACGAACTCGGGCTGCGAGGCGACGATCGAGCCCAGCACGGCATCGGTCGACCACGCACCTCGCTCGACCAGCAGATAGGCGGGCTGGTCGAGGGTCGAGCGCACCACCAGCACCGTGTGGCCGTCGGTCGAGCGACCCCGGGCGGCCCCGGTCACGGCCTCCGCGTCGATCTGCAGCTCGATCGCCTCGGGGGCTGCCTCGTCGAGCAGGTCCAGGGCTCGCTGGGTGCCCAGGGTGCGAAGGTGCAGACGACCGTCGGTGAGCGGTAGCTCGATCTTCCGGGTCGTGTCGGGTTCGATCCGCAGCTGGGCCAGCACATGGGGTCGGAACGAGGGGCTGGCCTCGCAGTACACCGCGGGCTCCACGGGACGGATCGCCTTGTTGCAGCGGAACACCGCCTCTACGTTGGCGCCAAAGTCCACGCCGTACTCGATGTTGCACCCTTCGCAGTGGATCTCGCGCCCCAATTCATCGAGGGTGGAGACCACCTGCGCCGAGACCCGACACACGGGGCAGTTGACCTGCCAGTTGAGATCGACCAGCCCCGCTCGCGTGCCGTGGAGGAAGGCCTGCAGCACCTTGCGTCGATCTTGACCCCAGTGATGGGCCAGCTCGAAGGGGCGCATCTGGGCGATCTCCTCGTCGGGCCGTTGCCCCAGGGTGTCGACCAGCCGCTTGACCATGGCGTCGCTTACGGGTGCCTGGGCCAGTTGCTCGCCGCGGCGCTGCAGCTCGAGCTGGTCGGTTGCGGTGCGGTGCCCCGAGGTCATCTCGTTGTCGACGCTGGCCAAGAGCCTCTGGAGCCGAGCGGTGGCCGGCTGATCCTCGGTGGCGCCGGTCGACCGAGTGGTTCGGGCCGCCTCGGCCACCTCGGCCGCCGCCGCCAAATAGGCTTCGATCTTGCGTCGCAGGTGGGCGCGCACCAGCGGGCCCAGCACGCGCAGCGCCCATGAGCGCGTGTCGCCCCAGGCGGTGACCCGAGCCAGGCAGCCGGTGTCCCCCTCGACGCCCTCCACCTCGACCCGCAGGCCCCCCTCGCTCACCGGCCCTGCGAGGAACCGCCGGATCGACGACAGCCAGTGGCCCTCGACCCACTCGTAGGGCGGCTCGATCCACGACATGGGCACGCCGTTCTGGGTGGCGTGGGCCACCCGCTCGCGGCGGCCGTCGGTCGTGCGCCACGAGTAGCGCGGCGGACTGAGGCCCAGCGCACGATCGTAGCGGTTGGTGTCGGCCAGCAGCGCCCACACCAGATCGCGGGGGGCCGCGAAGCGCCGCTCCACGGTCACACCGGCGTCTGCCATGGCTCGCATGGTGGCACACTGCGGGCATGGACGCAGCTCGCTCGCTGGTCGTTCAGGTCATGGGTGAGTCTCGATCACGAGCGGCGGCCAGCAGCGCCACCGCCGCTCGATCGATGTCGGCCTCGGTGGTGCGCCGCCCCAGGGTCAGCCGCAGCGCCCCGCGGGCATCGTCGGCCGACAGCCCCATCGCGCCCAGCACTCCCGAGGGCGCGCCGTCTTCGGCGTGGCACGCCGAGCCGGTCGACGCGGCCACCTGCGGCGCTCGGGCGAGCAACGCTCCCCCGTCGTGCCCGGGCACCCGCACATGGAGCGTATTGGGCAGCAAGGGAGCGCCCTCGCCGGTCCAGCGGATCCCCGGGATCTCCTCGCGCAGCCGATCCCACAGGCGGTCGCGCAGGCCCTGGATCCGCAGGGCCTCGTCGGCCAGATCCGCCTGGGCCACGGCACAGGCCGCCCCTAGACCTACGATGAGGGCCACCGGCTCGGTCCCCGGCCGTCGTCCCCGCTCCTGGCCGCCCCCCTGGGTCAGCGGTGCCAGCGTCTGCTCTTCGTCGCGAACGTAAAGGGCCCCGATCCCCGCGGGCCCGTAGAGCTTGTGGCTGACGAGCGTCATCAGATCGATCCCCAGCATCTCTACGTCCACTGGGATCTTGCCCACCGCTTGCGCCGCGTCGGTGTGGATCACTACGTCGTCGGCGGCGGCTCGGGCCATCGCGGCCAGCTCGGCCACCGGCTGGATCACGCCGGTCTCGTTCTGCGCCAAGATCACACTCAGCAGACCGGTCGGTTTGGCCAAGAGCTCGGCGGCGCGGGTGCGATCTACCCGGCCTCGGGAATCGACCGGCAGCTCGACCCGGGTCCATCCCTCGGCCTCCAGGGCCCGGGCCGGCAGATCGATCGCGGGGTGCTCCACCGCCGAGACCACGATCTTCCGTCGTGTCACCCTTGGACCCCGTAGGGCCAGGTTGTCGGCCTCGGTGCCTCCGCCCGTGAAGATCACCTGCGTCGGGCGGGCTCCGATGAGCGTGGCGACCTGCTCCCGGGCATGGGCCACGGCTTCGGCTGCCTGGTGCCCGTGAGCATGGGCGCTGGAGGGATTGCCCCAGCGCTCGCCCAGCCAGGGCACCATGGCGTCTCGTACGCGGGGATCGACGGGGGTGGTGGCGTTGTAGTCGAGGTAGACCGGGGGTGACGGCTCCACGGAGGCAGGGTAGCCGGACGGGCGCAGCGGCTTCCAGCGGGACCTCACCCAGGGGCGGGTCCCGGCCTTTGGGCCACGCGTGTATTGCGCAGGAGTGGGAAGCCGTACCACTACGGGTCCAGCGAGGGCCCCATGGTCGGCTAGACTCTGCATTGCCGATGGACCTTCGCGAATTGGCCGAAACCGTCTCTAGGATTCTAGAGCGCAAGGGTTCTTCCCCCGTGCAGGTGCGGCGGGTCCGAGCGAAGCTCGAGTTGTTGCTCGATGCACTCGAGTTGGCGAGCGAGGGCCCGAATATGCCCTCGCCTCTGGAGCACCTCGAGTCGCGGCTCGACGACATCCTCCAAAAGCTCAACCTTCGTTACCTCACCGAGAACAGCGCGCCCCGAGAGGTGGTCGAGCTGGCCAAGGCGGGGCGGCGCACCGAGGCGGTCACCACCTATCGGCGGTTGGTGGGCGCGACCCTGGAGGAGGCGCTGGGTGTCATTCGGGCGATCAAGCGCGGAGACGGGAGCGCCTAATTTCCAAAAGCGCTCCCGTCGACAACGTTTAGCCTTCGGCGACGCGACGCCGGTACCACTGCTGGCCGGCCGCGGCCACCGCTCGTGACACACGCTTCCACGTCAGATCCGAGGCCTCGAGCTCCAGCGTGCTCTCTTTTTGCACGTCGCGCCCGAGCCAGCGCAGGAAGTCGCCCATGCGTCGCATCGACAGCTCGCCCTCGCAGCCCTCGGTCAGGGCCTGCTCGAGTCGGGCCGGGGTGACGAACTGCTCGACGAACTCGCGCAGGTTGGCGGCGATCTGCGGATCCACCTGCACCGCCTTGGCCTGTCGCTTGACCCGGTGCGCCTCGCCCTTGGCCTTGAACATCAGCGCGGCATAGTGGTCACGGTCGGTGCCGCCCTCGTCGTCGAAGCGTACCCCGCCGCCGCCGACCGGGTAGAGCACCACGCCTTCGCCTCGGCCCTCGATCCCGAAGTGCTCGGCCACCCAGGGGTCGACCGATTCCACCGCCGCGACCAGCTTGTTGATCGTGTGCACGCCCGGCTGCAGGCCGGCGTCGTCGTGGAAGTCCAGCGCGATCGGCTCGCCGTGCCAGGGCAGCACCCGGATGTCGGGGTGCTCGGGCAGCAGCGCCGCTAGCCGCTCGGGCTCGACCACCAGGCGCGTCGACTCCTTCTCGGGGTCGCCTCGCTGGATCGCGAACACCACGAAGAGCTTGCGGTCCACCCGGTTGATCGCCACGTTCTTCTGGATCCCCGGCCCGCACCACTCGCCGTAGACGATCGCGGGGCCCAGCCGTGGCCCCAGGCCGGCGAAGTACTCGGCGTGTTCGTGTACCCAGGCCGCAAAGCCGTAGTTGTCGCTTTGGGGGGTCAGCAGGCGGGTGCGGCTCTGGGCCACGAACCGCCCCTGCGGGAGTACGTGCACCCCGGCGTTGGTGCCGTCGAGCTTGACCTTGGCCCGGTAGGTGATCGTGGGGAGCACCACCGCCTCGGGGTCGAGACGGGCCTGGGCTCGCACCGCCTGGCGTACGTGGGGCAGGCTCTCGATGCTGGTCCACTTGACCACCGATACCCCTTCAGGCGACACCCCCTCAGGCGACACCCCCTCGGGCAGGGCTGGAGCCACGGGCTCGGGCTCGGGCGGGGCCGCGCGGCCGTACTCAGCGCTCAGATCGGCGCCCGGCTCGGCCGTGGTTTCGCCGACGATCATCCCGAAGGAGTCGAGGCCTCGTAGGCGGACTTTCTTGATCTTCGTCCCGTCGCTCAGCACCGCGCCCACGCGGGCCACGGCCACCGTCTGGCCTGGGGCGTACTCTCGCTCCAGGTTGGCGACCACGACTAGGCGCTCGACCTGGGGAGACTGCAGCTCGAGTACCCGCAGGGCGTCGGCATTGGGATGGGCACCGATGGTGCTGACTCGCATGGCAATGATGGACATCGCGTCCTCGCTTCGTTCGCATTCGCCCCGTCCGGAAGAGGGGGCGACCAAAAAAAAGAGCCACCAGGGGTCCCGGTGGCTCCACTCGCGCAGAAGATGCCGAACTCGGCGTCAGCGGGCGGGTGGAGGCCTCCCTGGGCGTACGCACGACCACGTCGAACCCTGGGACCGGGCCTTCGTACGGCGTGTGCGGCTGCGCAATTGATAGAGGTTCGTCATCGGACGTTCCGACACTTTCGGATAGCAGGCGGACTTGGGGGTGTCAAACCGAAATCGGCGAGGCTTCATGGTCTCGGTGGCCTCGAGCTCGGTGCGGGTCGAGTCGCCGGGCTTGGCCTCGCGGTTCAGCGTGGACCACGCGAGCTCTGCCATACCCACGCGATACTGTGCACCGATCTCGATGACCGAACCGCACGACGACACCATGGATGGCGACGACAGCGACGGTAAGGTCAACGGCAAGGCCGGCTCCCAGGAGGACGACGAGTACGACATCGCCCATCACCCCCACGACGGCCTGGTCAAGCGGATCTTCACCGATCCGAAGACCGCCGCCGCCGAGCTTCGCCAGGTGCTCCCGGCCACGCTGTGCGAGCGCCTCGACTGGGACTCGCTGCATGTCGAGTCCAGCTCGTTCATCGATCCCAAGCTCAAGCCCCGCCATAGCGACATCCTCTATACGATCGCCATCGTTGGCTCTACGCGTCGGATCTCGCTGTACACGGTGCTGGAGCACCAGAGCTCCCCTGACGCGAAGATGGCGGCTCGCTTCATCATCTATATCGGGCGGCTGTACGAGCGCTACATCCGTCAGCACGAGGACAGCGCGACCGTACCGATGGTGATCCCTATCCTGCTGTACCAGGGCCCTTCGGGCTGGACTCTCCCCCGGCGTCTGTCCGAGGCGCTCGACGTCCCCCCCGAACTGCTAGAGATCTACCCGTCCCCCATCGAGCTGACCTTTGCGGTCGACGACCTCGAACAGTCGCTGCTCGGTGAGGAGGTGACCCGCGATCAGCTGGCTCGGGATCGATACCTGGCGCAAGCCGAGATGGCGCGCACCATGCTGTGGCTTTACAAGAACCCCGAGGCCAGCACCGGAGCGCGGGCCGCTGCCCTGGGGATCTTGCTGGAGTTCATCACCGAAACGTGGGGTGTCGACGCCGTTCAGCCCTTTTTGACGTATCTGTTGTCTGCCTTTCCAAACCCGACGCCGATCCGCGCTATCATCGAGGGGTCGCTCAACGCGGAGACGCGCCACATGTACATGACCATCCGAGATGAGCTCATCGCCCAAGGCCGAGCCGATGGCATGGCCGACGGCATGGCCAAGGGGATGGCCAAGGGCATCGCCCAGATGCTGGCACGGCTGCTCGATACCCGGGGGCTCGCGCTCACCGATGAGCTCCGTCAGCGCATTGCTCGCTGCAAGGACGAGGCGGTGCTTCAACGCTGGTTCGATCGTGCGGTCACCGCCGCCACCCTGGCTGAGGTCTTCGACGACTGACCGCGGAGACGCGCCACATGTACATGACCATCCGAGATGAGCTCATCGCCCAAGGCCGAGCCGACGGCATGGCCAAGGGGATGGCCAAGGGCATCGCCCAGATGCTGGCACGGCTGCTCGATACCCGGGGGCTTGCGCTCACCGATGAGCTCCGCCAACGCATTGCTCGCTGCAAGGACGAGGCGGTGCTCCAACGCTGGTTCGATCGTGCGGTCACCGCCGCCACCCTGGCTGAGGTCTTCGACGACTGACCTCGGCCGAGCTGGTGCGCTCGGCCGGTCCGGTTGACCCCTCGCTTACTCCGCGGAGGGCTTCTCGAAGTCGAAGTTCCACATGAGGTACTGCCAGTCCTGGTCGACCGAGCGGGTCTCCCCAAACGGGTAGTCCATCTTGGCGATGAACACGACGTCCTCGCGGGGGAACATGAACTGGACGATCTCTCGTTCGGGCTCGCCGGTGCTGCCGTCGACGATGTGCAGCTTGGCGTAGATCCCCGACTTCTTTTGGTACTCGTGCTGGTAGCTGATGTCGCTGACGTCGAGGCCCGCCTGCTTGAACTGGCCCTCGAACCAGGTGACCGCGCGCTCGTCGATCGGGCGGGTCTTCTTGGTGATGTAGAAGGTCAGCTCGATGGGCTCAGCGCCAGCGTCGGCGGCGTCGTCGTCGGCGAAGTAGTCTTCTTCCTCGTCTTCGCTGTCGAAGACGTCCTCGCCGCTGGAGCTGCAGGTAATGATCGGGATCCAGTCGTTGGAGCCGTCGCGGGTGTGTGAAGCCTCGCCGCAGTTCTTGAACACGTAGAGCGTGTCGGGGACCTCGAACTTCACCTGGAGCGGATCGAACTTGATGACGTTGCCCTTGCGGGAGCCCGAGGACGGCTCGTCGACCCACTTGGCCATCTCGGACTGACCACGGCGGTTGCCGCCGCCGCCCTTGTTGCAGGCGAGGGGGAGCACGCAGAGCGCACCAAGTGCGAGCGCCCCGAGAGCAGAGCATTTGGCATCGAGCATGGACATCGCACCCCGACGTTATCGAGGTGTCCTCGGCCGAGCAAGGGGGGCGCCGGTACGGATCCGACGGTCCCCGATCAAGGGACGGGATCGGAGGACGGGATCGGAGGACGGGATCGGAGGACGGGATCGGAGGACGGGATCCGGGGCCTGAACGAGGGCTCACGCCGGCGGGGCCAGCATGCTCGGCCGGTAGTCCTCCGGGGGGGTCAGCCCCAGCAGCTCCAGGCAGGTGGCCGCCACGTTGCCCAGGGAAAAGGGCGCGTCGGTCGGCGAGCGGCGTACCGGTGGCCCCTCGCCAGGAGCGCGAGGATCGAAGATCGTGAAGGGGACCACGTTGAGGCTGTGGCTGGTGCGAACCTTCCGGGAGCCGTCGGGTCCCGGGTCGAACATCTGGTCGGCGTTGCCGTGGTCGGCGGTCACCACCAGCACGCCTCGTTGCTCGCGGATCACGGGCACCAGCCGCGCCAGGCACAGGTCGACCGTCTCGACGGCCACGCGGGTGGCGTCGAGCTGTCCGGTGTGGCCCACCATGTCGCCATTGGCGTAGTTGATCCGGCCAAAGTCGAAGCGGCCCGCCCGCAGGTGCTCGATCAGCACGTCGGTGACCTCGGCGGCCTTCATCCACGGGCGCTGCTCAAAGGGCACGTTGTCGGAGGGGATCTCCACGTAGGTCTCGCGCTCGGGATCGAAGGCGTCAGTGCGATTACCGTTCCAAAAGTATGTCACGTGCCCGTACTTCTGGGTCTCGGCCAGGGCCAGCTGGCGCCGGCCGACCGCGGCCAGCATCTCGCCCATGGTGCGATCGATCGCCGGAGGGTCGACCAGGAAGCGCCGAGGGAGCTTCAGATCCCCATCGTACTGCATCATGCCCGCATAGAGGACATCGGGGCGGGATCCTCGATCGAAGGCGGAGAAGTCTTCGTCTTCGAAAGCGCGAGAGATCTCCAGGGCTCGATCGCCGCGGAAGTTGAACAGCAGCACCGCGGCGCCGTCGCGGATCGTTCCCACCGGGCCCTGGTCGTCGGCGATCACGAAGGCGGGCAGGAATTGATCGTCGACCTGCGGGTTTTCGTCGTAGAGGGTCGCGATGGCCTCGCGGGCGCTGGCGAAGCGCCGGCCCTGTCCGTGCACGTGGGTCTGCCAGCCGCGCTCCACCATGGCCCAGTCGGCCTCGTAGCGATCCATGGTGATGTGCATGCGCCCTCCGCCGCTGGCGATCCGGTAGTCGAGTCCGGCCTCGCGCAGCTCGGCGAGGGTGGCCTCGAGCTGGTCGACGTAGCCCAGGGCCGAGCGCGCGGGCACGTCGCGGCCGTCGGTCAGCATGTGCACGCGGGCGCGGGCGACCCCCTGGTGGCCGGCCTGTCGCAGCAGGGCCAGCAGGTGATCGATGTGGCTGTGCACGTTGCCGTCGGAGAGCAAGCCCAGCAGGTGGAGGGGCTCGCCCGATTGCGTCACGCGGGTCACCGCGTCGCGCCACACCGGGCCCTCGAAGATCGAGCCACGCTCGATCGCCTGGGCGACCAGGGTGGCGCCTTGGTCGAAGATCCTGCCCGCGCCCAGGGCGTTGTGGCCCACCTCGCTGTTGCCCATGTCCTTGTTGCTGGGCATGCCCACCGCCGGGCCGTGGGCGAGCAGGGTGGTCGCCGAGGGGAGCGTGCGCAGCCAGTCGAGGGTGGGCGTGTGCGCGAGGTGGACGGCGTCACCGTCGTCGTGGGCGCCGATGCCCACCCCGTCCATGACCACGCAGACGACGGGACCTTCGGGAGCGGTGAAGACGGGGTGCGAAGCGAGGGGGTCGGCCATGGGCGGAGGTGGAAGAGTGGGAGGGGTGGAGTTGGAGGCTAGGAGCAGATGGGCTGGCTGGGCTGGCTGGGCTGGCTGGGCTGGCTCGACAATGGGGCGGGACGTCGTCGACGCGCCAGCGGGAGCAGGCTGAGCCAGGCGTAAGGTGGCGCCGAGGAAGGAGTCGTCGGTTGGGCGCGGCAGCCACAGCCGTCCCCGTCTGCGGCGTTCGATCCTCCGCTGCTGCTGGTAGGCGCGGTGGTGGTCGTTGGTGTCCCCGAGTCGTTGGCGGGGGCTGGGCCCTCGTCTGAGCTGAGGCCTTCATCGGGGGAGGTGCTCGTGACACCGGTGGCTCCGGTGGTCTCGTTGGCGCTCGTGGTTCCGGCGGTCTCGTCGGCGCCCGCGGTTCCCGATCCCGTGCCTTGCCCGCACTCCGAGTCGTCGGGCGGGTTGCGGAGGCGCCACTGATCGTACTCTGCTCGTAGTAGCGCCACCGGGTTGGGCCCTCCATCGGGTTGGGAGGGGATCCGCAGATCGATGAACGAGGCCCTGGGATCATCCGGATCATCGCCCGGTCGGGCGACGCGTAGGGTCGCGGCCAGGGCGCTCTGCTCCATGCTGCACCGGTTGTCGCCGCCCTGGGCCGCACCGGCCTCGAGCGCCAGCATGAGTCGATCCGCCAGCGTAAAGGGGCAGCGCGGCGGCTCTTGTTCGAACGCGGCGAGGGCATCGCCCACGACCTCGGGGCCGTAGAGGATGTTGCCCTGCGCGGTCACCCCGAAGCCCGACAGATCGCCGGCCCAGGCCTGGGTGGCCGCGCCCGTGAAGGCGGCGGTCTGACCGTCGAGCGTGACGACCCCGTACTGTCGCACCGCGGCCTGGCCGTCGCCGGCCAGCACGCCGTCGATCACTTCCTGGGGCGAGGCGCCGCCGGTCAGCAGGGCCAGCGCCTGGTCGCGACGCACCTGGCTATACTGGGCCTGGGCGGCCAGCGCGCCCACCCCGGGGGCGAGGCCGGCCACGTACGGCAAGATCGTGGTCCCGAAGGGGGTAGGCACGCAGGAGGCGACCGCGACCCCTACCTCCTGGGTCTGCGGATCGACGGCGGCGATCGACCAGGTGGCGGTGGCGGTCGAAGGCATGAGCGCCACGAGTGATGCGATCCCTAGCCCCGCCGCGAGCCGCCTCATGTCGTCACCGTACCATGGTGCGTCTTCGGTCAGGTGCTCGTGGCCAAGAGCGGTGGTCCGTTGCTCAAAACCACATTTGGTATCCGAGCCCGATCTCCAGCACCAAATCGAAGGGGTTGGCATCGGGCTCGGCATCGGGTACCGCGGGATCGGGTTGGGCGACCACTTGGGCGCGCGAGAAGAACTTGGTGGCGTGCACGCCTAGCACGATCCCCTGGTTGTTTCGGATCGGCACCGCGAGCTGTCCACCCCCGCGGAGCATCGCCGTGGTGTCGGTGGTCTGCTCCTCGTTGGTGACGAACGCGCCGAAGGGGCGCACGAGATTGGAGATCCCCACGCCCACGGCGGCTCCGCCTTCGAGTAGCACCGGGCCGAGGGCCGCCTGGAACGAGGGACCCAGCGAGAAGTCCGTGTGGCCTAGCGCGGCGTAGCGGGTGATCGGCTGGGAGCCGTTGCCGCTGCCGTCGTCATGCATCAGCTCGACCCGATCCAGCACGCGCGTGTGCCCCAGGTGGGCCTGGCCGCCAAAGCGCAGCCACCGTAGGTGCAGGGCGTAGGCTCGAAACTGCAGCTCGGCGCCGAACCCGGCCGGTTGGATCACCCGTCGTCCGTCGCCTATCAAGATCGCGGCTCGGGGCACGGCGGCGACCCCGAGGATCACGCCGCGGTTGCGGGTGAGCACTGTGTTGCCGCGCGGCGCATCACCGCCGCCACCCACGCCGGGGGCGAGGGCGAGCAGGCTGGCTCCGAGCGCCCAGGCGAGCATCGGCCAACGCTAGCAGCCGGCGCGGTTCGTCGCACGCCGATTGGGAGGGTCCGCTCGTCTCATCCCTCGCCCGTGGGTCGGGGCCGGGGTCGATCGCGCAAGATCAGCCGCCGCATGCGAGCCACCAGCTCCCGCGGCCGAAAGGGCTTTTGCATGTAGTCGTCGGCGCCCAGCTCGAACGCCCGCTCTACGCTCTTCTCGTCGCCGAGCCCGGTGAGCATCAAGACGGGCGTGTGGCGGGTCTTGGGCCGCTCGCGGAGTGAGGCGAGCAGGGCATCGCCGGTGGTGTCGGGGAGCATCCAGTCCAGGACGAGCGCGGTGTAGCGGGTGTGCTCGATCTTCTCGAGCGCTTGGGCCCCGTTCTCGGCCACGTCGACCCGAGCTTCCTCGCCGAGCGACTCTTCGACCAGCGTCAGGGCCACCGGATCGTCGTCGACCACCAGGATCCGGTGCTCGGGCTCATCGGTCGAGAACGTGTGGATCACCCGAGCGCGCCCGAGGAGCTTGGCGGCGTAGACGCGGCGGCCGACCTCGAAGATCGCCCGGTCGAGGCTCTCGGTGACCTTGACGATCCCTGCGGAGAAGGTCACGCCGCCGGGTCCTGGGTCGCCGAATGGTTCGCGACGCAGGTCGTCGAGCACGTGGTCGAGCAGCTCCTTGCCTTCGGCGGCGGTGGTGTTGGGGAGCGCTACCATCAGCTCGTCGCCACCCCACCGCGACGGGACGTGGTGGGGGTGGAGGCGGTCGCGGAGCAGCGTTGCTAGGCGGGAGAGCACCGTGTCGCCCACGGGGTGCCCGTACTCGTCGTTGATCCGCTGGAGCTGGTCGATGTCGAGCATCGCCAGGCACAGGGTTTGGCCCGAGTGCTGGGCCAGGCTTTGCAGCATGCCCAGCGCCTCGTGGAACCCGGCGCGGTTGCGCAGGCCGGTGAGCCAGTCGCTGCGGGTCTCTTGTAGCCACTGCGAGCGTCGCTCGAGGGTGGTGCGCACCACTGCTTCGACCGTAGGCATGTCGATCGGTTTTTCGATGTAGTGCTCCACGCCCAGCTCGATGCACTCGCGGCGGACCCGGTGGCTGGTGCGGGCGCCGGTGAGCACGATGACGGGGATCCGCGAGCTGCGGACCTGCGAGCGTAGCTCGACCAGCAGCTCGCGCCCGTCGGTGTCGGGCAAGAACAGGTCGAGGATGATCACGTCGAAGTTGAGCGCGGCCACCAGGCCGCGGGCCGCGGTCGCGGTGACGGCGATGTGGATCTCCCCGAACAGCGACTGCATGGCGTCGCGCACCAGCTGGGCCATCGACAGGTCGTCCTCGATGATGAGTGCCCGTGCGACCACCTCGCGCTCGCAGCGGTTGACCAGCTCCAGCACGTCGATCAGGCGGTCGAGGGCCTCGAGCTGGTTGTCTGCCGAGGCTTGCCGTACGCGGCTGGCTTGCAACGAGATATTGGCGAAGCCGTGGGACTCCCCCGACTCGGCCAGGTCGCGAGCCAGCCGCTGGATCTGCTCGGGGGCGTGCGGCCGACGGTCCATCAGATCCTGGCGGGCGACCCGCAGGTCGGTGACCTTGGCGGGGATGCTCGCCAGGTAGCGGGTGCGGAGCTGGGCCTTCTTGGCGGCGTCCATCGGATCCATTCCTAGTGCTCGATTCCTAGTGTCTAGTGTGTAGTGCCCGGTGAGTGCTCCGCGGGTGCCCCGTGGGTGCCCCGTGGGTGCTCGGCTCGGCCCGGTGGGTCGTGGCTCGGCGACTTGGGGTCGGGTGCGTGGGGTCGGGTGCGTGGGGTCGAGTGCGTGGGGTCGGGGGGTGCGGGGCGGCTCAGATGGATTGGTTTCCGTGTCCCAGCTCGTTGCGGGCCACCTTGCGCAGCTGTTGGGTGATGTCGTCGCCCTTGGTCAGGATCAGCTGAGCGCCGCCCAGCAGGCGCTCGCGCTCGGCGTCGGTGAGGTTTTGTGCGGTGAGGACCACCACCTTGATGTCCCGGTAGCGCGGGTCGGCGCGTAGCGCCGCGAGGAAGGTGAACCCGTCCATGCGGGGCATCATCAGGTCGAGTACGAGCAGGTGGACGTCGTGGGTGTTGAGGTGGGCGAAGGCGTGGCCTCCGCTGGGGGCCTCGAGCACCGAGAGGCCCACCTCTTCGAGCGCCTCGCGCACCAGCATGCGGGAGTCGGCGCTGTCATCCACGACCAGGGCGGTGGCGCTCTGGCTCGCGATCGTCTCTCGTACGGTCTGGAGTAGGTGCTCGGTGTCGATCGGTTTTTGCAGGGCGCCCACCGCCTGCTTGATCTGCGCGCGGCGTTCTTCGGCCACGATGCTGACCACCAGCACGGGGATATCCGCGGTCGCCGGGTTGTCCTTGAGCAGCTGCAGCGCGCTGCATCCGTCGAGCCCGGGCATCATCAGGTCGAGGGTGATGAGGTCGGGTCGCAGTGCCGCGGCGATGTCGATCCCCGTGGCGGCCGAGTCGGCGGCGACCCCCCCGGAGCCGTCCTCGGCGCAGGTCTTCTCCAGCACCCCGCGGGCGTCGGCGGCGGCGGCG
>JBCCWC010000159.1:0-37215 GCA_039194325.1 Myxococcota bacterium | reverse complement strand
GATCGGCGCTCCGCGCCCAGATCCGGTCGGCCCATACCCGGATGTCCTCGATGTCGTCGAAGTTGACCTCGAGCGGCGCATCCTGACGCATGTCGGCGGGCAGCATGGATTGATGACAGCCCGTACAAAAATTCAGCATGAACGGACCCCCGAAATTCTCGTAGGTCAGGATGCTGTCCTCGGGGCAGGGGCGCTCCTCCAGGCTGTCCCAGGGGCCCAGATCCTCGCCGGTCTCCTCGGAGCCGCCCGAGGAGCCCGAGGCTCCCGCTCCATCGCTAGCTCCATCGCTAGCTCCGTCGCCGGTCTCGTCGACCGACTCTTCCCCGTCGGTCGCCGAGGTGCCCTCACCGGAGGTCCCGGTATCCTCGTCCATCGCGGCGTCGTCATCGCCATCACCGGTGTTGCACGCCGGCAGCGCCAGGCCCATGACGGCCGCGAGCACCCAGCGGGGGTCAATCGCAGAGCGCACGCAGCGACTCCACTCCCGGGAGGTAGGCTCCCGCATCCACCCCCACCGCCTCGAGCAGGCCGGCGGCGAAGTTCCCGTACTGAATGAGATCGCCGTTGGCATCGGCCTCGCCCGTCTCGAGGTTCACGGGGATCCCCAGCTGGTCGTCGTCGGTACCGCCCAGCACACGGCCGCCCGGCAGCCCTCCACCGAGCACCATCGCCGAGGTCACCGGCCAGTGATCCTTGCCCCCGGTGTCGTTGAGCTTGGGCGTACGGGCCATCTCCGAGGCCACCAGCACCACCGTGTCGTCGAGCATGCTGTCGCCCGCCTCCAGCCCGTCGCGCGAGGCCAGCTCGTCGACCAGCGAGCGCAGGCCGGCGAAGAAGTACTCCCACTGCGGGAGCTGCCCCAGGTTGTCAGTGTGGGTGTCCCAGCCGCCCAGCTCGATCTGGGCGCAGTGGCTCAATCCCGAATCCAGCAGGTCGACGGCCAGCTGGGCCTGCACGCTCAGATCTACGGTGTAGGCGAAGTCGCCGAAGCTCGCGCTGGCCAGGTCGTCACCCCGCCGTAGCGAGTCCACGAAGTCCTGCAGCCGGCGCTGGTTCTCGCCCAGCGAGCCGCGGGCGGCCAGCTCGCGCTCGGCCCGGGCGCGCACGTGGTCGCGGACCAGCTGCTGCTCGACCTCGTCCAGGGGCAGCCGGGCGCTGTAGTCCGGCGGGTCACCCACCGGGTAGGCCCGCTCGGGGGCCAGCAGCGTCCCCAGCTGGTTGGCTGTGCCCGCGCGGGCGGCCAGCGAGGCGTAGGGCCCCGAGAATGCGGTCTGCCCCAGCACGAAGTAGGGGGCGGCCAGATCCGGCGCGAGCGCGTGGGCGGTCATCGCCCCCACGTCGGCGTTGGTGTCCGATGACGTCCCGGTGAGCATGCGCTTGGCGCAGTCGGGATGGTTGAGCGACTGCACCTGCACGCCGTTGATGATCGTGCACAGCGACGCGTACTGCTGGAAGAAGCTGGTCACCGAGGGGCGAGAGCCGTCCACGTAGATCGGCAGGCCGTCGAATTCCTCGATGTCGCCGGGCAGCACGTCGATCGACGTCAGCCCCGGCTTGGGGTCGAGGGCGGCGGTGGGATCCCAGCCGCCCGACGCCATCGCGATGATGAGCCGACGGGGGGGGCGGTTGCCGTTGGCGAGCGCGGTACGACGCACCGCGAGCAGACCGGCGCCGAAGGTGGCGGCGCTTCCGAGCAAGAATCCTCTGCGGGGGATGGTCAGCATCGTCAATCTCTCCTGTTCTCGTCTCGTCTCGTCTGGTCGGTCTGCGGCTAGTAGTAGGCGATCTCCACGTCCTGGAGCATGGCGACCAGGGTCACCTTCCAGGCCCGGGAGACGTCCCCCGAGCGATCGAGCGCGGCCTGGAACAGCGCGTAGGTCTCGTCCACCTCGGGCCCGTCGGGCATCACGAAGTGGGCGAAGATCCGCAGGTAGAGCGCGGCCAGCTGCTCCCGGATCGCGCTTGGGTCGGTGTCGGCGTCGGTCACCAGCGTCAGCAGGTGGCGCGAGCCGAGATCCGGGTTGGCCAGGTCGGCCTCGACCACCGCGTGGGCCGCCTCGCGGGCCAGGTTGCGCAGCACCAGGCTGGAGGTGGCCCCGTAGGTGTGGGCGGGCTGGGTGACGAACTGCGAGTCGATCCCGCCGGCCAGCACGCCATAGCCGAAGAAGGAGTCGTCCAGCAGATCGACCCGAGCGATGTAGAGGGGCTGCTCCTCGCCTGGAGGCACGGCCAGGTCGGGCTCGATCTCCAGCACCAGGTCGGTCAGGTCGAGCTCGGTCTCCCACGAAAAGCCGGTCAGGTCGTCAAAGAGCATCGAAAGCTGGACCGGTCGTGCCTTCTTGACCCCGGTCAGATCGAGCTCGGGCGGCTCCTCCCAGTGCGAGATCCGGAAATCGTCATCGAGGACGATCGCCCGGACCAATGCCTTGGCGCTCAGGCCGGTCTCGACCAGCTCGGTCTGTAGCTCCGCGGCGGTCTCCAGCGACACCTCCGAGCGGTCGATCTGGTGCAGGTAGGCGTAGAAGCGCTGCGCGGCGCAAAGCGAGAAGCGCGGGTCGTCGGCGATGAAGTCGCCCAGCGCGTCCATGCCCTCGCCGGCCTGGCCAAAGTAGCCCGGGTCGCGCACGTTGGCCCCGATCTCCACGAAGATGTTCTGGATGTAGGGGTCGAAGGGATACTCCTCGTCCGAGGGCACGTAGACCGGGAACCAGTCCTTGAGGAAGCCGGCCAGGGGATCGAGGCTCTGGTGGCAGCTGGCGCAGGCTTCGTTGTCGACCACCGCGTTGGCCACTGCGTCGGGGTCGGCCAGATCCACGCTGCTGTCGACCTCGATGTCGCGCGACAAGAAGTCGTAGCACAGCAGGGCCCGGGAGATCGCGTTGGCGCGGCCGCGGTTGGCGTTGCTTATCGTGCTCCCGTAGCGCTGGTAGAGCCATGGATCCGAGAGCACGCCCGCGCCGCCTCGCTCGTCGGGCCACTGGGTCTGCTCCCACGACTCACCGTCGCCGCTGTACTCCAGGCCCCACACGCCGGCCACGTTGGCGTCGGCCATGGCGTAGTCCGCGGTGACGATCTCCGTATAGGGCAGGTCGTTCATCACCACGTGCTCGACCAGACGCAGCGACGCCTCGGTGATCGAGCGGTTGAGCAGATAGTAGTCCGCGCTGGCCACCGGGCCCCGGGGCAAGAAGCCCACCGGGTAGATCGGGAAGTCGGCCTTGAGCAGCAGCGCGTCGTTGTGCATGTCGCGGATGATCGCGCCGAAGCGGGGGTCGTCGAGGTAGCCGTCGACGATGCTCTCGAGCGCGGTCGGATCGTCTTGTACCGCCAGCAAGTCCTGCTCGGTGGGTCGTACGCCCCGCAGGGCCATCGACACGCGGCTCAGGTGCTCGGCGGCCGTCAGGTAGACCGGCTCGGGCTCTTGTTCGACCGGCGGGTTGGTGTCGGTTCCCGTCTCGTCGGCGCTGTCGTCGTCGCTGCCCGCCGACGGGTCGGGGTCGCCGGTGGCGTCGCCCGCGTCGTCTTCGGAGATCGGATCGTCCTTGCAGCCCGGGACCAGGGCCAGGGACAGGGCCAGGGACAGGGCCAGGGCGCTCAGCGCCGGTCGGAACTCAAAGCTTGGTCTTCTCACACTCATGCTCCCCTTTTGGCGGCCCGTCGTCGGCGCCTCGGTGGCGCGCTTGCGGCCCGTCGGTGGCGCTTTTGCGGCCCGTCGGCAGCCCGTTGGCGGACGCCACCGGCCTGCGTCCAAGTTGCGGGCCATCGCGGTGGAGTGCCAAAATGTCACGATCTTCATGGGTTGCTCGCGTGCGGAACTAAACCGCCGTCCCTATCGTCGCGCATCACGACGTTGCATAACACCACACCGGCCAAGGTCTGTTGCGTGGCACATCGCGGATGCTTGCTACCTTCTGAGCGTGGACGACGGTTCCATGGCTCGGGAGCACGCACCGGCCCTCTCGGGGGCGGCGGGCGTGGAGGCGCTGGCTCGGATGTTGCGAGGTCGGCGGGTGGTGGCCCTGGCGGGTGCCGGGTGCAGTACCGCCTCGGGGATCCCCGATTATCGCGGGCCCGAGACGCGTCGGCGGGCTCGCAATCCGATCCGGTTTCGCACTTTCGTTGGCGAGGATGAGGGGCGCCAGCGCTACTGGGCTCGCGCCTTCGTGGGCTGGCCGCGGTTTTGTGCCTCGCAGCCCAACGCGGCGCACCGTGGCCTCGCCGCGCTCGAGCACGCGGGGGTGCTCCGGGGGATCATCACGCAGAACGTGGACCGGCTGCACCATGCGGCGGGGAGTCGGCGGGTGGTGGAGCTGCACGGGGCGCTGCACGAGGTGATCTGTCTGGACTGTGGCGAGCTCGAGCACCGCGAGTCGCTCCAGCAGCGCCTGCTCGCGCTCAACCCCGGCTGGGAGCAGGCGCGGGCCGAGGTCGCGCCCGACGGCGACGCCGAGCTCGACGGCGAGCTCGTGCGTCGCTTCGTGGTGGCTGGCTGTCGGGCCTGTGGGGGCACGCTCAAGCCGCGGGTGGTGTTCTTTGGGGAGAACGTGCCGGCTGACGTCACCGCCGAGGCGTGGGCGTTGTTCGACGAGGCCGAGGTACTACTTGTGGTTGGGTCTTCACTGACCGTGTTCTCGGGGTATCGGTTCGTGCGGCAGGCGGCCAAGCGAGGGGTGCCGGTGGCGATCGTCAACCTGGGGGCGACGCGGGGAGATCCGCAGGCGGATCTGCGGGTGGACGACCGGGTCGAGGTGGTACTGCCGGCGCTGGTGAAGGCGCTCACGGGGTGACGGGGAGGTCGCGGAGATCAAGACATTGCCACTTGGCAGCATCGCGCTAGTATGCGCGGATGTTTAACGTATGCCCTAACTGTGGAGACTATCGGCCCGATCGCGAGATCCATCATGAGGAGCAGGTCGCCGTTTGCGCGTGTGGGGACCGTCAGGCCTTCCGGCCGGGGCCGCTGCTTCTGGTCGGGGGTGCATCGGGGACTGGCAAGTCCACGGTCATCAATCAACTGCGCTACCGCGAGCTGCCGGTGATCCCGCTGGACGGCGATATCTTGTGGTGTGAGGCATTTCGGCAGGAGCTCCGCGGGGTGGCGGAGCGGTGGTTACGGCTGGCCAAGAACATCGGTATGTCCGGAAAACCGGTCATGCTCTTCGATGGGGGCCTGGTGGTGCCACAGAACATCGAGCCGTGTGTCGAGAGGCGGTACTTCTCGGAGATCCATCGCCTGGCCCTCGTCTGCGACGGAGATACCCTCAAAAAGCGGCTCCAGGCGCGTCCCGAGTGGAGAGGTGCCTCTAATCCCGAAGTCCTCGAGGCTCAGCTGAACTTCAATGCCGGGCTGAAGAAGATCGAAGGAATCGAGCTGGTGGACACGACGTCGATCTCGGTCGATGCATCCGCCGAGCGGGTCGTGAACTGGATGTATCGCGCTCTGTCCGGATGAGCGCGGAGTGTGGTCGAGCCTCGGCGTGATCGCCTCAGTTTGCCAGGTTCAGCAGGCTGTCGATCAACGGCTGCGACACCTCGAACACGACCTCCCGCTGCCCCGGCTCGCCCGAGCGCATGGAGATCACCACGTCGTCGAGCGCCTTGCCCACCGGCCCGGGCGGCGAATCAATCAGATCGATCGCGACTAGCCAGTCGATGATCTCGCCGACGTCGGCCATCATCATCATCGAGTCGCGGTCGTGCCCTTCGAGCAGGGCGATCGCGTCCTTGCGGCCGCTCACGTTGCGCGTCCCGGCGCTCGCCGCCATGGCGCGCTTGATGTAGCGGTCCGCCTTCTTGGGCGCGATCGCCATGTAGAGCACGTCCCCTTGCTGCACATACGCGGTCTGGAGCGCGGGCGGGCCCCCGAGCACCCGGGTCAGCTTGCGCCACGCGGGGTTGTCCTTGAGCTGCGCGCGGGTCTTGGCATTGGGCTTCATCGTCGCGATGTCGCCGCGGAGCTTGCCCTTGCGAAATGCCCCGCGTCGTAGCGTGAACTCGAAGGGCAGCGGGGTGTCGGCCGGTAGCGTGCGGTAGCGTTCGAAGCTCTCCCGCAGCCGCGACTGCACGTCGGCATCAGGCTTTAGGCGATACATGAAGACCACGCCCCCCAGGGTGCCTCGCTCCTTGAGCATGGCCACGGCGACCTGGCCGGTGGACATGTCCCGCCACGTGGCCAGGTTGTCGCGAAGCAGCTGGGCCAGCGCGGCCGTCGAGCCCGTGTCGTCGAGCGCGCTCATCGTCTGCGTGTACGCCCCGAACATGGGGTCGTCCGACATCGAGGATGGCTCGAAGGTCATGCTCGCCAGCAGGAACGACTCGGCCGGCAGCCGCTCCAGCAGCGCCCGGTCGTGGTGAAGATCGCGGTTGGCGTCGTAAGACTTGCGCGTGGGAGTGTCGGCGCGTGCCGTGCCGCGGTATCCCATGCCGACCCGCTCGGGGGTCAGGTCGAGCCAGAGCTCGGCGGAGGCGAGCTCTCCGTAGCTGAGCCACTGCTTGCGCTGGGCGTCTCTAATCGCTCGCTGATACGCGTCCGAGTCGGGGGTGGACGACACCTCGCGCTCGATGAATTGTTCGATCTGCTCCCGCGAGTCCTCGAAGATCACCCCCAAGAACGCGGTCCCGGTCAGATCCTTGCCGTCCGCGCTGCCGATGATGTCACGTTGCAGCCGGTCGCGGGTGGCCGCGGTCAGATCGGGCGTAAACGACACCGCCACGTGCTCGCCCATCGTGTTGAAGTAGAGCGGCTGGCCCTCGATCCGATAGGCCGCGTAGTCGTCACCCCCCGAGACATAGCCCTCGGCCCCCAGATCCTCCACGAGGCGATCGAGCCCTCCCTGATAGCCCACCACGCAGGCTAGGGGCCGGTCGTACCGTTTGGGGCTGGCCACCACGCAGCCCATCGGGCGGGACAGATCGATGTGATCGGCCACGCCCGAGCGCGAGCCGAGCATCGAGCCGAGCATCGGTCGGAGCATCGACTCGTGCAAGACGAGGCGCTGCGCGGGTGGGAGCAGCTGCTCGCGCACTTGCTCGATCAGGCGGTCGGGCGCGGAGACGCGGAAGTGCCCGTAGATCACCGGAGCCGGCGGCTCGGGCTCGGGTTCGGGCTCGGTGGCGACCGCGGCTACCGGCTCGGACGGCTTGGCCAGCGGCTTGGCCGGCTCGGTCGGGGTGATCGTGGGCTTGCAGGCGCAAAGGGCGAGCGAAGCGAAGCACGACGAAAGGACGGAGGACGGGCGCATGGCCCGGGGAGAGTATCAGTCCACTTGGCCCCCGAGATAGCAGGCAGATAGAGGCAGAGACGCAGAGCCTTGCCGACGGGATCTGACAGGGAACCGGCCAAGCCCGTCAGGGTAGACACACCAGTGTCGCCCTTGCTACGTAGCGAAGGTTCTCTTCCCGTATCGATACTAGGTTCTTAACGCAGCGAACATGCCTGCTCAACTGCCGCATGTGCCAATCCACTAGCCGAGTGTGCCATCCGGAAAAACGGGCCCGAACACCGATCTCCGGGTCGCTATACGATGATCAAACGCCGCGAGATCACCCTCGACGATTTCGCGCGCCTTGGTGCACAGATTACTCGAGGAACGATGATATCGGCCCCAGAACGACACAATACGGTGGAGAGCAGACAAAGACCGCGAGTACGATCGCATCAAGAGGCTGGTCCTCGCGGGAATATGCGTTAACATGTGGCAATATGCGGTCGATAGTTGAGGGGGCCTCTTCGGGCCCGGGTGGCAACACGCCCTCGGGTGAGTCTACTACCCTCCCCGACGCGGAGACCTGCACGATCACGTGGGGGGAGTCCGAGCACTCGGCAGGATCGAAGCACGAGTTCGATCGACGAGTCGCGTGGCGAGTCAGTCAGCGCCTGGCCATGAATCCGCCCTCGGCCCAGCGGATCGCTCGATACATGGTCATCGAGCAAGTTGGCCGAGGGGGGATGGGCATGGTCTACGCGGCGTACGACACGCAGCTGGACCGCAAGGTCGCCATCAAGGTCCTGCCCGAAGACGAGCTCCCCGCCCAAGAAGACCGGGTTCGGTTTCAGCGCGAGGCACAAGCGCTGGCTCGCCTGTCCCACCCGCACGTGGTGACCGTGCACGAGGTCGGGGAGGCCGACGGCGAGCTGTTCTTGGCCATGGAATTCGTCCAGGGCCAAACCCTCGTCCATTGGCTACGCACCGCTCGTCCGGGCTGGCGCGAGGTGCTCGAAGCTCTGATTCAGGCGGGCCGAGGGCTGGCCGCCGTGCACGAGGCCGGCCTGGTCCACCGCGACCTCAAGCCCAGCAACATCATGCGCCGCGACGACGGCATGGTGAAGATCCTCGATTTTGGTCTGGCCCGAGCCGTGAGCGGTGGATCCGCTCGATCGGTCGATCCGGGTGAGGCCTCTGGCCCGGTCCAGTGCGCGGACTCGACCTTGGACTCGGGCTCGGAGCTATCGACCTCGCTCACGCGCACTGGCACGGTGATGGGCACGCCGGGATATATGTCTCCCGAGCAACTGCGTGGAGACGTCGTGGACGCTCGCAGCGACCAATTCAGCTTTTGCGTGACGCTATACGAGGCGCTCTACGGCGAGCGCCCGTACCCGGGCCGTACCCTCAACTCCTTGAGCCGCTCGGTCCTCGAGGGGCGGATCCGACGAATGCCCAAGGACTGCCAAGTACCTGCTCGGCTGCGTACGGTGCTGCTGCGCGGGCTGGCGACCGACCCGGCACAGCGGTGGCCGTCGATGGAGGCGCTGGTCGAGCAGCTGCACGCCCTGGTGGTGCCCCGAGTCTTCCGCTGGCTCGCGTCCGTGGGGCTGGGCCTGGCGGCAGTCGTCGGCCTGAGCGCGCTGTGCGAGTTCGAGGTGCTCAGTAAGAAGAACGACATGCTCATCGTGCAGAACGAGCAGCTCAGCGAGAAGAACGACATGCTCAGCGCGCAGAACGAGCAGCTCAGCGAGAAGGACGAGGCGGCGGCGGTCTCGCCCGACGGCCGACGCTTGGTGGTGGCGGCCGAGGACGCCTCGATATGGTCGTGGGAGCTTCGGTCCGGCAAGACGTGGGTGACCGTTTGGGAGCACAACGCGCTGGTGCGAGCCGTTGCGTTCTCGCCGGATGGCATGCGTCTGTCGACCATGATGCGAACAGCTCCAGAGGTATGCCTGGGGCCTTCTCGGCGCGTCGTGGTGGCCAATCCCAAGCCGAGCAGCAGTAACGACGCTTACCAGGCCACGGGCGATCGATCCGCGGCGACGCCGGGAGCTCTCCGACCCGCCGCCGCGCGGATGCGCGGCGGACTCACGCTGTCACCGGGCATCGCGCTACGCGCAATGCTCTGACGCAGGGGCGGGAACGCCCGCCGATCACGCGCTAGGGAACGGCAGCTCCCGGTGTCGACGTTGCGCCGGCAAACACGCGATTGTCACCGACTTTACGAACCGCTGCCCGCACCTCGACCTCGGAGGCACGGAACGGCCGCTTCCCACCACGACCCTCGGAGGGCGAAATGCGGAGCATGAGACAATCCGCCAGCCAACGTGCCCGTCGGCACAACGGCGTCGAGATCTCCTGATATATGAAGGACCCCTCGTGCGTCGTCCGTCCCCGCCTGCCCGACGGTCGATGCCCCCCTCCAGAGTTGGAGTCATGAGATCGAACCACCGCCACATCGTCTTCGCAGACCGTGCACTCGCTTGGCTACTCGCCGGGGGTGTCGGTCTGACCGGTTTACCTGCCCTCGCGGCGGCGCCCGATTCCGCGGCTGTGAGCGAGGATCGTGCGTTCGAGCTGTTCGAGAACGGCGACTACGCCGAAGCGATCGAGGTGTTCAAGGCGCTCTACGAGGAGAACGGCTCGGCAAACTCCCTTTACAACATCGCCCGCATCTACGAGGAGGACGGCCAGCTCGAGGAGGCTCTGGAATACTACGAACGCTTCGTGCACGCGCGCGGCGCGGGGTTGGAAGAACGCCAAGCGGCATCGGAGCGAGCCGATACCCTACGGGAGATCCTCGAGCGCGAAGCAGCGTCCAAGGACGACTCCAGCACGGACGCCGTCGCCGAGCCCGTCGAGCTTCCCCCTCCCGCCGACGTTGGCGAGCGTCAGCCCGCTGACGTTGGCGAGCGCCCCTCGAAGCTCGCCATCGCGGGCTACAGCCTGCTCGGGGTGGGCGGCGCCACGCTCATCGCCGGCGGGATCATGGCGGGGCTAGCCTTCCGCGACCACCGCAGGGTCACCGGCGACGAGGTGCGACTCGACGCGAGCGACCTGCAAGAGGGTGGTCAGCGCAAGGCCATCGCCGCCGATGTGCTCTTCGGAGTGGGCGGCGCGCTAGCGGCCGCCGGCGTGGCCATGGTCGTAACCAGCGTAATCAAGAACAAACGCCGCTCCGACTCTACGGCACGAAGACGCTGGCAACTCGGGCCTGGTCCGGCCTTCGCTGGCCTCGGCTTCTCGACCCGCATCTGACTCAGCCCATGACCTCAGTGACCCCCGCTCCTCCGGCCTACTCGGCCCCGTCGCCAAGCGCAGATCCTCTGATCGGCGCAACGCTCGGTGGGCGCTACACCATCCGTCGTCTGATCGGCGCGGGCGGCATGGGGTTGGTGTACCTCGCCGATCAAGCGGGCAAGCCGCGCGAGGTCGTCGTCAAGGTGCTCGCGCCCCACTGGCTGAACGACGACGCGGCGAAGCGACGCTTCGATCGCGAGGCCCAGGCACTGAGCTCGCTGCGACACCCGAACATCGTCGAGATGTTCGACTTCGGGCGGGAGGGCGATCGCGCCTACCTCGTCATGGAGTTCCTCATCGGGGTGCCGCTGAGCAAGTACCTGCGGGATCGGCCCATTCTCCCGTTGCCAGAGTTCGTCCCCATCGCGGCGCAGATCCTCAAGGGGACCGGCTACGCCCACTCGCGTGAGGTCGTCGTGCGGGACATCAAGCCGGGCAACGTGATGCTCTGCGAGCGGCAAGGACGGGCCAACTACGTCAAGATGCTGGACTTCGGGCTCGCGAAGCTCGTGCACGACGAAAACCCGATTACGCAGGATCAGACGCTCGGCACGCTCGGCTACATCGCCCCGGAGACGGTCGCGGGTCATGATCCCGACCTGCGGGTCGACGTCTACGCCCTGGGCGTCCTGTTCTACCAGATGCTCTGCGGCCGTTTGCCCTTCGACGACCAGTCGGGGAACAGCGCGGCCATGCTCTACCAGACCGTGCACAACGAGCCCACTCCCCTCACGGAGCTCCTGCCCTATGGGCACGACATACCCGAGGGCCTCATCGATCTCGTGCATTGCTGCCTGCGCAAGGTTCCCGACAGCCGACCGGCCGACGCCAACGTGCTGGTCGAGCAGATGATCGACGTGGTGCCCGCGGCGATGTTCCGGCTCCCGAGTGCACCGTCGCACGCGGGTCGACCGAGCGAGAGCGCGAGCGCGATGAATGTGCTGGGCAACAGCAGCCTCTTGGAGAGGCCACCGCCGCCCGGCTCGATGGGCGGCTCGATGAGTGGACCCATGGGGTCGTTCGACGCGCTGGACGGGGTGACCATCCAGAGGCCTTCGACCACGGCACCGTCGCCCTACACGCCTCCGTTCGGCGTCTATCCACCGACGGCGACGGCGACGGCGACGGCGACGACGGCGGCCCCTGTTGCCAGCGCACCGCCATCGACGGGGTCGAAGTTGACCTTGCTCGCCGGCCTGCTGCTTGGGTGCGCGGGCACGGCCGTTGCCTTTGTAGCCAAGTGCGGGGGCGACGATCCACCGCCGGCCGTCGTGGCCGAGGTCAGCACCCCGGCTTCTGCGGCTTCCGCCACGCCCGCAGCGAGCTCTCCGGGGGCGGCCGCGGGCGTTGCTCCGGCGCCCGAGGCCGCAGACCCCCCGCTCGGTTCGGTAGTGATCTCGTCGACGCCTGAAGCCGCCAAGGTTGTGCTCGACGGCGAGCTGGTCGGGGTGACGCCCTACTCGGGCAAGGCGACGTTGGGCACCCATTCGCTCACGGTAGAAGCCCCGGGGTACCACCGATGGTCGTCACAGATCGAAGTGGCCGTGGAGGCCACAGATCCCCTGGTGGTGTCCCTCGTGCGGGACGAGGTTCGGAGCAAGCGACGTCGTGGATCGAGTGGAACTCGATCCAAACCTCGCGCCCCGGACGACGAGGCCCCGTCGTCGCCGCCCCCCGCAGCCAAGCCGGCCAAGCCGACCAAGCCGACCAAGCCGGCCAAGTCGACGACCGCGCCATCGAACGACTCGTTGCTCAGCGACAAGAAGCGGAGCTCTTCGACCCTCCTGCCCTCGAACTCCAAGAAGAAATCCGACGCCCTGCTCAGGAGCAACGACTAGGCTGGGCCGAACGCTCGTGCCGGGCGCCGGCACGACGCCCTGCACGACGCCCTGCTAGTAGATACCGCCGCAACCACCCGGCACGATCGCGGGCTCGTTGCTGTCTGCGCTGGGCTCGATGACCCCTTCGACGAACCAGCACATCTCCAGCAGGTCATCGTCGGTGGCCGTCGCTCCATCGAGCCGGGTCGCGCCCGTGTTGTCCACGAGGGGACCGGCAAAGACGTTCACGTCACCGGCCGCCACCGCCGCGAGTTGCTCCTCGATGTCGAAGATGGTCCCGACCGGCACGATATTCTCGTTGAGCGGGACCATGTATGCGCCACTGCGCGCCGCGTCGCCACGCATCGGCTCCCACACGGGCGTGAGCGGATCCCACGATCCATCCTGCATCGAGTTGATGATCTCTTCGACCATCGGGCCCCAGTTGTAGTAGATGCTCGTGAGGCAGATGTCCGGGGCGAACTTGCAGGTGTCCGGGTTGTCGTAGCCGACCACGTAGATCGGGTCGCCGTTGGCGGTGACCTGGCCGTCGGCGACCGTGAGGGCGGTTGGGGTATCCGTGCCGGTGATCAGGAAATCGGCACCCGCGTCGATGAGCTCCTGGGCCGCAGCCGTCTCCGCCTCGATGTCGAACCACTCGTTGACCCAGCGGACCATGACCACCGCGTCCGGGTTCACCGATCGCACGCCACGCGCGAACGCATTGACGTGGCGAACCGTCTCCGGGATCACGACCGAACCGACGATTCCGATGCGATTGGTCTTGGTCATGTGCCCCGCGAGGCGCCCCGTGAGCCACTTGGGCATGTACATGCGCGCGAAGTAGGACCCGAGGTTGGGTCCCCCGACGAAGCCCGAGCAGATCAGGAAATTCACGTCCGGGTTGTTGGCCGCGGCCTCCTGCACGGGCCCCAGGAAGTCGAAGCTCGTGCCGATGACGATGTTCGCTCCCTCGTCCTCGATGAAGCCCCTGATCACGTCGGGCGCTCGACTCGGAGTGACCAGGGGCTCCGAGAACGTGACGACACCCGGGATCGCCTGCTCGAGGTAGAGCCGGCTGTCGTCGTGGGTCTTCGTCCAGCCGTGGTCGCCGACCGGGCCGACGTAGACGAAGCCGATGCGAGGCGTACCAGAGAGCGAGGAACCGGCGTCATCTCCGGAGATGCTGCAGTAGCCGTCGACGTGGCACACCGCCCCTGCCACGCCCAGGCCCTCGCAGTCCGCGTTGGACTCGCACTGCTGGAAGTCCAACGCCAACGAGCAGGCACTCGTGCCCGCGAGCAAGCCCAGCGTGGCGACCGTAAGCAGGCTCTGTGATCGAAGGTTCCGCTGCCCGTCCATGACCGGGCGGATGATACTACGGTGCCCGCCCCAGCGTGGCGCCCGGACGCCTCGGCGAGCGCCGGGCTTCTGAGCGCCGGCCGCGGTCGCGATGAGCGTGGGTCACACCGAAGTTTCGGGCTGCGGCGGAGTGGCTGCGTTGTCCTCGCCGGGGCGGGTTGCCTCCCGGTCGTCGCATCGGCCAAAGCCCCGCAGGCCAGCTACCAACTCCACCGCGTTCTCTACCACCGTGGCGTCCGCATCAGCCAGCACGCTCACCGCCGCCCGCAAGCCCCTCCGGCGGTCTTCCATGCAACCCATCCGAAGATCCATCACCTCCAACGACTGCTCCTGCCGTACCGAGGTCGCCTCGCATACCTCTAGGTGCTTGTTCGCCCAAGCCTCGGTGTAGTCATCCAGCCGCTGCTCCTAGCGAAACTATCCCTTGTGCTGGCCCTTTGCGCTGGAAAAGTGAGTTTTAGGTGCTAATTGAGTTTAGTGATTGCCGCGTCGCTGGTTGGACTCTCGTTATTGGCTGTCGCTCCTCCTCCTCCATGCGGGCAACCGGGCATCGGTCATGTCCCTCGGCCATCACCGCCTCTGTCTCCCGTCGTGACCTTTGGGGGGGACAAGCTCCCCCGCGATCCCTTTGGCGTGCCCAACTCGGCTGTGTCTGCCAACTTTCAGGTGCTGTGGGGCAACGGTAACCCCATCAGTCCCACCGAGGCCACCTGGCTGCTCCAGGCCTACGAGCAATCCTGGAATGTCGAGCTCACCGAGATGGGTCACCCGGTGCCCGCGGGCACCGAGGCCTACCTGCTCAACGTCTACGTCGGCGACTCGGGCGACGGCGCCCCGGATTCCTTCGGGGCAGGTGGCTACTACACCCTCGATCCCGAGGGCTATCCCATGTTGGTGATGGGGCCCGGCACCGTCGCGGGAGGCGAGGCATCGATCCAGGGAGTGGCGGCGCACGAGTTCTACCACGCGGTGCAGGGCTCGACCGATCGCTTCATCTACGAAGGGGCGTCGGGTTGGTTCTTCGAGTCGACCGCGATGTGGATCGAGGCCGAGGTATTCCCCGGGATCTCGTCCTACGCGGTGTTCCTGTTCGGCTATGCGTACCTGCCCCAGTACCCGGTGAACTTCTTCGACTACTTCGATACGGGGGCGCTGCCCGAGTACTATCAATATGGATCCTTCATCTTCCCCCGCTACCTGACCAACCAGGTGCTCGATCGCGATCTCATCCGCGACATTTGGCTCGACCCGAGCGTCGAGCCCGATCCCCTGCGGTTGATCTCAAACGCGCTGGATGCCGAGGGGTTCGAGCTCGGCGAGGTCTGGCTGGACCACGCGGCCCGCAACGTGGTGTGGGACTACCCCGATCAGGATCTGCTCCAGGCCAACGTGGACGGCTTCCTCGATGTCTTCGAGGAGAGCGAGAACCTCGTGATGGCTGAGATCCCCGCTGAGGGCACCGAGGGGTTCGTGGCGGGGCCGGTGGGGCGGCAGCCGCGGCGCTACGGGAGCAATGCGATCCGCATGCAGACGCCGTCGACGGACGATCTGCGGGTGCAGGTCTTGGGGGATGCGCAGGGCAACGCGGGGACCCCAGCCTTCTGGGGTGCCCGGATCGTGCGGCAGTTCTCCGATCACGTCGAGTACGAGCCCGTGCCCTTCATGCCCGGCGATCCCTACGAGGCTGATGTGCTGGTCGAAGGCGTGGGCGACGAAGAGGCGATCTGGCTGGTCGTGGGCGCCTGGAGCGACGACCCCCTGCCGCCCACCTGGGACACCGAACAGTTCGGCTACCAGTTCTCGATGACGCCGCAGGATGCCCCGGCTGGCAGCAGCAGCACCGGTGGAGTCGACACCACCGACGGCGCGGACACTACCGATGGAGCGGACACCACCGGCTCGCCGGGGACCTCCACAGGGGGTGCTTCGACGACCGGCGACCTGCCTGGCGGAACGGAAGGCCCGGGTCCGGACACGGGAAGCTCGGACGGAGGGGCGCCGCCCGCTGTCGGCGACGACTCGGGCTGCGGCTGCGTGGCCGGGTCTTCTTCGCAGGGTCGGGTCGCCCCCCTGCTGGTCATGGTGGCGTTCGCGTGGCGACGACGCCGACGGTCGCGATGAGATCCGCTCGCAGCCTCATCGTGAGCGTGGCGGACACTCCATCGCATCATCCGCATCATCCGCATCATCCGCATCATCCGCATCATCCGGCGAGGGGGTCGCGGTAGATGTCGTCCACGGGGATCTGGGCTTCGATGGACGACAGCTCGACACGCATCCCCGGACCATATTCGGTGAGCACCCAGCGGTCGGTTTCACGCCCAGCTTCACGCCCAGCTTCACGCCCAGCTTCACGATGATAAACTTCGACGCGCTGGGTCTTCTGGGCGACCAGGACATACTCGCGTAGCGAAGCGAGGCGACGGTAATGGGCGAACTTCTCGCCGCGATCGTCAGCCTCGGTGGAGTCGGAGAGCACCTCTACGATGATGGTCGGGTTGACGATCGCCTCGCTGTCGTCGGGCGCGGTCTCACGGCGATCGCATACGACGGTAAGGTCAGGATAGGTCGAGCGGTTGGTCTCGACGATGCGGACGCGTAGGTCGGACGAGAAGACTGCACAAGGGCGATCGGTCGTTGCATTGCCGAGTAGTCGAGCCAAGCTGCCTGCGAGGCGGGCATGTTCGGGAGAGCCGCCCGCCATCGCGATCACCAGGCCATCGACGAACTCATGCTTGGTCGCTGCGATCCGTTCCCTTTCGAGGTAGTCCGCGTAGCGCGTGCGAGTGGCGGGCTCGGCAGGCATCAAGAGCATCATAACACCCGGCCAGCACCCTCGATCGATGCAGTGCCCTGCCCGTCTCGAGGACTAGACTCCGGGTGGCGCGGGCGACGGATCCTCGTATTCCGTGCCGGAACGAATCCCCCGCCCGAGCTGCTAGTCGAGCAGCGAGCGGAAGAACGACGCCGACCAGCGGTGGGTGTAGCAAGCGTTGCCGCCTCCGCGGTCGAAGCAGCGCTGGACCAGCAGGTCACCGAAGGGCCCGTAGACCTCGTGGTACTCCTCGCCGCCCGGGCCGGTGTAGTGCTCGGCGCAGTGTCCCAGCAGAGCGGCGTCGGGCTCGGCGCCCCGCGGGCAGGGCCCGTCGCCGCGGATGTTGCGGGCGAAGGTCTTGCCCCAGCGGGGGATCTCGATCGTGCGCCCGGCCACGATGACCTCGCGCTCGTCGGTACACGCCGGGCCGCCGCCGAATTGCATGCAGCGGTCGGTCATGGTGTGCGTGAACGGGCCGTAGGCGTCTTCGTCGGTCACGCAAAAGCCATAGCCCTCGTCGAAGTGGGCCCCCTGCGGGCAGTGGATCTCCACCGGGGCGGGCGGCAGCGTCTCCCCGGGGGCGGGCACCACGGCGCCCTCGATCGTCCACTCCAGTGGGGCGTGGGCGCGGATCCGGTCCTGGACCGCCTCGACCTCGAGCAGCACGTCGCGGGTGGTGGCCAGCTGCTGGTCGTGCATGTGGGCCGCGGCCACCCCGGCACCGATCCCCGTGCTCCACTCGATCGGCTGCAGGCGGATCGCGGCGTTGGCCACGAAGCTCTGCGCCATGGTCTTGCCCGCCACCAGCAGGTTGTCCACGTCCCGGTTGGTCAGGGCGCGGAAGGGGATGAAGTAGGGCATCGTCTCGTGCGGGATCTGGCCTACGTAACCGGGCAGGCTGCACGTGGACAGGCCGTGGATGTCGACCGCGTAGCTGCCGATCGCCACCCGATCCGCGAACCGAGTGCCGGTGAGATCGGCGGCCTCGCCCCGTAGGTGCCGCGACGCGAGCACGAAGTCGTTCAATCCCACGCTACGCCGGGTGTCGCGGACATAGGGCAGCTTGGAGAGCCCGGTGGCGGTGCCCAGCATGGTGCGGTCGAGCGTGATGAAGTCGCCGCGACCGTTGGGCTCGCGATCCTTGAGCCAGTAGTGCCAGCCGTAGGCGTGGCGCTCGGCGCCGGCCAGCGCGCCCACGTCGACCCCGCCGCGCCAGTCCGAGCGCTGCGCGGCGGCCTCGGCCTGCGAGAGCAGCAGGTAGCCAAACCCGTAGTCGTTGCCGGGGTACCAGTTCTGGAGCGAGAAGTCGTTATAGTGGCCACTATCGTGGTCCCCGTTGAGGATCCGCCGGTAGGTCCAGATCTGATCCCAAGAGTGGGTCCCCATATCGTAGAAGTCGGGGTGATCCACCGCGAAGGGGTTGGCGGGCTCGTCACGCACCCCGGGCTCGTAGTGCTGGACAAAGGGAAACACGAAGGCCTGGCCGCAGGTGTCGTCGGCGATCTCGGTGCTCCCGTCGACCACCTCGACCCCCTGTAGGTAGGGGGCGTCCGCGAGCACCATCACGTCGCCGAACTCGGTGGCGTCGATCACCACCGGCGCGGCCCCCTCGGGTCCGACCAGGCGCACCACCTCCTTGCTGAAGCGCTCGGAGTCCTGCGGGCTATACCAGTCCTCGATGTCCTCCGAGAGGAAGGCCCCCCACTCGTCGTCGGTGAGCGGCGTGCGGGTGATGACGGTGACCTCGTCGATCCGCGCGCCGAGCTCTCCGGTCGATGTACCCACCTGCTTGACCACCGAGCGCCGCAGGACGCTGAGGTTGGCCGCCAGCAGGGGATCTTGGGTCAGCAGCGGGTCGAGCACGTCGTCGGCGAAGGCGTCGGGGCGAAAGCAGTTCTTCGACACCCAGCACTGGCCCGGGTTGCCCACGTCGTCCATCCAGTCGACGAACTCGGCGGGGAGGTTGCGCTCGTCCTTGGCGATGTCACCCACCCGGTAGCCATCGATCTGGTGCCAGGCAAAATCGATCGCCGGCACGCCCCCGGCGGTGATCTGACCGCCGAGCCAGTCGGTGGGCTCGACCAGGCACGTGGCCGCTCCTTCGCGGGCCGAGGTGATCGCAGCCGCGAGCGCGGCCGTCGAGCCTCCGGCCACGATCACGTCGCAGCTCTGCGTGCGATCGGCCTCCATGAGCGCGGCGCCGTCGGCGTCGTCAGCCTTGCCGCCTGGGCCGTCACCGCGGTCGTCCTCGGACCAGAGCGCCGCCCGAGGGTCTTGTTGGCACGCGGTGGTGGCCAGTCCCAGGCCGAGCAGCAGCAGCAACGACGACGAAGGCGTTCGGGAAATCAGCACGGTCCAGGAGACGTCGACGACACGGCGATGTCGTCGTCCTGGAGAACTTTGACCCTGGAGCTCTGGGACGTGAGGATCCGTGCGTGCGACCGTCGATGATCAACCCGATGATCAACCCGATGATCAATCCGATCATCAACCCGATCATCGACGACCCCGCGCTGTGTATTGACGAGCTCGGAATTTACCAGCGGTTCTGGATCCGCCCCATGAAGTCATAGGGGTAGCCCAGCTCGTAGCTGGAGGCCTCGTCGAGCTTGTCCATCTGCTCGTTGGTCAGCCACAGCTCCGACGCGGCGAGGTTGCCCTCGAGCTGCTCGAGCGAGCGCGCGCCGAAGATCACCGAAGTGACCGCGGGCTTGCGCAAGAGCCACGCCAGCGCCACCTGGCTGTGGGAGTGCTTGGTCTGCTCGGCCACCTCGTCCAGCGCCTCGAGGATCTTCCAATTGCGCTCCTTGTCGAAGCGGTTCCAGCGGTCCTTCCACTTGTCCATGCGCGTGCCCTCGGGCGGGGGCTGGTCCTTGCGGTACTTGCCGGTGAGGAAGCCGCCGGCCAGGGGAGACCAGGGCAAGATCCCCACGCCGTGCTCTCGGCACAGCGGTACGTGCTCGCGCTCGATGTCGCGGGTGACCAGGCTGTACTGCATCTGGGCCGAGACGAAGCGCTCGAGGCCCAGGGTCTTGCTGGTCCACAGGCTGTCGGCCAGGCGATAGGCGGCGTAGTTGCTGCACCCGATGTAGAGCACCTTGCCCGCGCGCACCAGGTCGTCGAGCGCCCGCAGGGTCTCCTCCTCGGGGGTGCCGATGTCCTGCATGTGGATCTGGTACAGATCGATCCGATCGGTCTGCAGCCGGCGCAGGCTCTCCTCCACCGTGCGGACGATCCGGTAGCGCGAGGCGCCGCTGCGGTTGGGGCCCTTGCCCATCATGAAGCGGAACTTGGTGGCCAGGACCACCTCGTCGCGGCGGCCGGTCTCGGCAAACCACTTGCCGATGATCCGCTCGGTCAGGCCGTCTTGGCCGTAGACGTCGGCGGTGTCGAAGAAGTTGATGCCGGCGTCGAGCGCCCGGCTCATGATCGCGAACGAGGTCTTCTCGTCGCAGCCGACCTGGTGCATGAACGATTTGTCGTCGGCCTCGCCGAAGGTCATGGTGCCCAGGCAGAGGTTGGAGACCTTCAGGCCGCTGGATCCGAGCTTGCGATGTTCCATGGGGAAATCCGTGCGTGAGGGGGCGGGCGCCGAGGGGGCCCAGGATTTGGAAGTGGGGATCGAAGTAGGGGGATCGGAGTAAGAGGCTCGTTGGATCGGTCGGAGCCCCGCCAAGATCGGGTACCGCGGACGTCATCGGGTGTCTACCCGGTCATGGGGATAGTGAAGGACTGCTCGTTCGTCCTGGAGCGGTCGCATGGTGCTATGCTCTGCGGCCCGTGTCCGCCGAGATGACGCTCGATGCCCTCGGGGTCGGCCAAGGTGCCGAGGTGATCGGCGTGGGCGGCACCGGAGCCATGGCCGTGCGCCTGCTCGAGATGGGCTTCGTGCCCGGTACCTGGGTCGAGGTGGTCAAGCGGGCGCCGATGGGCGATCCGCTCGAGCTGCGGATCCGCGGCTATCACCTGTCGCTGAGGCGGGCCGAGGCCTCGTATATACGGGTTCGTCGATGAGCGACTCGATCCTACGCGTGGCGCTGGCGGGCAACCCCAACGTGGGCAAGCCAGCCTCTTCAATGTGCTGACCGGCTCGCGGCACCGCGTGGGCAACTACTCGGGGGTCACCGTCGAGTGCCTCGAAGGCGACCTGGCCTCGAGGCTACGTGGCGCCGGGGACCCGATCCGGCTGGTCGATCTGCCGGGGGTCTACAGCCTCAGCCCGACCTCGGAGGACGAGGTCGTCGCCGCCGAGCTATTGCTAGGGCTGGAGCGGGCAGGGTCGGCTCGGCCCGATGCCGTGCTGCTGGTGGTCGATGCGTCGAACCTGGCGCGCAACCTCTACCTGGCGCTGCAGCTGCTCGAGCTGGGCCTACCGCTGGTCGTGGCGCTCAACATGGCCGACATGGCCCGAGAGGTCGGCCTGCCCGTCGAGCCCGAGATCTTGTCCAAGCAGCTGGGCGTGCCCGTGGTGCCCACGGTCGCGCGTACTGGAGACGGGGTGCAGGCGCTGGTGGCCGCGGTGCGCGAGGCGGTGGCCCGGCCCGAGCCCTGGGCGCCGGTGACGGTTTCGCCAGGCCCCAACGACGAGGCGCTGCGTCAGTTGCTCGAGCTGGAGCAGGAGCTCCCTCCGGCCACCGTGCGCACCTCCCTGTTGGCGTATCGAGCCGGCTCGGCAGGGAGCGAAGGAGCCACTTGGCTCCTTGGTGGTCGGTCGCGAGACGAGGTGGAGGCCGCCGCCGATCAGCTGGTGTATGCCCGCTATCGGCGGGTCGACGAGATCCTCGAGCTATTGGGTCATCGCGAGCGTGTGCGCGACGAGGCCCCCGCGATGGGGCGCTCGGAGCAGATCGACCGGGTGTTGACCCATCGGGTGTTCGGCCTCGTCGCGTTCGTCTCGGTGATGGCGTTCATCTTCGTGTCGATCTTCTCGTGGGCCGATCCTCTCATGGGGCTCATCGAAGACGCCTTCGGCGCGCTCTCCGAGGCGGTCGTCGATGCGCTGGGGCCTGGGTTGCTCACCGAGCTCATCACCGATGGGGTGATCGCCGGGGTGGGCAACGTGGTGGTCTTTGTCCCGCAGATCGCCCTGCTGTTCCTCTTTTTGGGCCTCCTGGAGGACTCGGGGTACCTGGCCCGGGCCGCGTTCTTGCTCGATCGCCTCATGGCGAGGCTGGGCCTGCACGGGCGCGCGTTCATTCCGCTGCTCTCGGGGTATGCGTGCGCGATCCCGGCGATCCTGGGGACTCGCACGATCTCGAGTATGCGAGATCGGATCGTCACGATCCTCATGATCCCCTTCATGAGCTGCTCGGCCCGGCTGCCGATCTACGCGCTGGTGATCGGTACGCTCTTCGTTGGCAGCGAGCCCGTCTTCGGCCGCAGTATCGATCAGGGGCTGGTCTTGCTGTCGATGTACCTGCTGTCGACCCTGTCTGCGTTGGCGATGGGGTTCATCTACAAGCGTACGATCTTGATCAGCCCAACCCCGCCCTTGGTGCTCGAGCTGCCGCCCTATCGGCTGCCCCGGGTGCGCGACACGCTGCTGATGGTGCTCGACCGCGTCAAGGATTTTTTGCGTGCCGCGGGGACCATCATCATGGCGCTCACCATCGTGCTGTGGGCGCTGCTGTCGTTCCCCGCGGCGGATACCGGGGCGGGGCAGGGGGGCCCGGTCCAGGTGGCTCAGAGTTACGGCGGCCGCATGGCCCAGGGGCTCGAGCCTGCGCTAGAGCCGATCGGTCAGGACTGGCGGGTCGGCGTGGGGATCATCGGGAGCTTCGCGGCCCGCGAGGTGTTGGTGAGCACCCTGGGCTTGGTCTACGGGATGGAGGCCGATGATGACGATCCGGCCGAGCTACGTGCGGCGCTGCGAGAGCAGGTCAACCCCAAGACGGGTCAGCCGCAGCACACCTGGCTCTCCGGGCTGGCGCTGATGGTGTTCTTCGTCTACGCGTGCCAGTGCATGTCGACGCTGGCGGTGGTGCGGCGAGAGACCGGCGGGTGGCGGTGGCCGGTGTTCATGTTCGTGTCGATGACCGCGATCGCGTACCTGGCGGCATTGGTGGTGTTTCAAGGGGGGCGGGCGTTGGGGCTGGGCTGAGGGCGGGGGCCCCCGCGAGCGCTAGGGGTCTGGACACCTCACGATCCTCGCCGATCGCAGGCGCCGCCCGCAGGCGCCGACCGCAGGCGCCGACCGCAGACGCCGATCGCAGGCGCCGACCAACGACATGCCTCGATGATAATGACGACGACGATGGCGACGGCGTGGCTCCGTCTTTGCCTCTGTGGGTGAATCGAGCGTAGGCCAGCCCGACGAGGTTTCATCGTCATCGTGCACCCTCGCGCGCTCGGTTCGTGCGAGCCTCGGGAGCAGAGGTGGTGTACGTGAGCAACGTTCGACGAAGCTCCCTGGCGGGGCTATTGCTCTTGCTCGGCTCGACGCCGGTCGGCTGCTACTCGGGCCTGGACGGCAAGAACTCGGCCGGCCTCGACGGGGCGGACGACGGCGATGGCAGCGGGGCCAATAGTGAAGGTGGTGACGACGGGGCCGTGCCCGCGGATCTCGAGCCGGCTCCGGTCCGCCTGCGCACGCTCTTGTCGCGGCAGTACGTGAATGCGGTCGGCGACCTGCTGGGCGAAGAGGCCGCCGCCGTGGCCTCACCCCCGCCCGATACCGCGATTAACGGCTTCGACGCGGTCGCGGCCTCCCAGCTGGTGCTGAGCAGCGCCAGCGTCGATACCTACGAGCGCTCGGCCCAGGCGGTGGCCCAGGCGGCCATGCAGGCCGACCCCGGGCGGGTAGGGTCGTACTACGGCTGCACGCCCATGGGCCCGGGCGACGAGGCGTGCCTCACGGAGTTCGTCGAGTCGTTCGGCCACCTGGCATTCCGCCGGCCTCTCATCGACGAGGAGATCGCCAGCTACACCGCGGTGGGCTTGGCCGCGGCGGCCGATCTCGACGATTTCGACTACGGGGTCCAGACGGCGATCGCCACGTTCTTGCAGTCGCCCCACTTCCTGTACCAGGTCGAGGTGGGTGAGCCCACCGAGACCCCGGGGGTGCGGCGCCTCAGCGGCCTGGAGGTGGCGACCCGGATGTCGCTGTTGCTCACCGACACGATCCCCGACGCCGAGCTACTCGCGCAGGCCGAGGCGGGCGCGCTCGACACCGAGGAAGGCGTCCGGGAGGCCGCCGAGGCGCTCTTGATGCGCCCACAGGCCCGCGCGGCCCTGGCCGAGTTCTTCTCGGAGGTCTATCGCCTGCGAGATCTGCCCGCTACTCCCAAGGATCCGACGGTGTTCCCCGAGTTCAGCCCGAGCTTGTCGGCGGCGATGGTCCAGGAGACCCTGGCCCTGATCGACGATCTGGCGTGGGAGCAAGACGCGGATTTCCGCGAGCTCTTCGACGCCCCCTATACCTTCGTGGATGCCGAGCTCGCGGCGCACTACGGGCTGCCCGAGCCCGAGCAGTATGGAGACGAGCTCACCCGGGTCACCTTGCCCGACGAGCAGCGGCGCGGCGGCCTCTTTGGCCACGCGGGCTTGCTCTCGTTGCTGGCGCACGTGACCACCACCTCGCCCACGCACCGCGGTAAATTCCTGCGTCAGCAGATCTACTGCTTGTCGATCCCCGCGGCTCCGGGCGAGGTCGACACCACGCTGCCGACCAACGAAGAGTGGAAGACGATGCGGCAGCGCCTCGAGGCCCACATGAGCGACCCGAACTGCAAGGGCTGCCACATGCTGATGGATCCCATCGGGTTCGGGCTCGAGAACTACGACGGGATCGGCCGGTTCCGCACCACCGAGAACGGCGAGCCCATCGACGCCGAGTCCGAGCTCGACGGGCAGCGCTTCGCGGGCGCGGCCGAGCTAGGGGCGCTGGTCAAGGCCGCCCCGGAGACCAGCGCGTGCCTGGTGCGCAACCTGTTCCGGCACGGGACGGGGCACATCGAGCTCGAAGGCGAGTATGACGCGCTCGATCGGATCGACGCCGCGTTCGGCGAGTCTGGCTATCGCATGCAAGATCTGTTGGTGGAGCTGGTCGCGAGCCCAGCGTTCCGCTTGGTCGGGGACCCGAGCTGACGGGAGCAACGCATCATGAACCGCAAGCCTTCACGCTCACGCTTCGCCCTCAGCCGCCGCACCATGCTTCGTGGCGTGGTGGGGGGCACCACCGTCGCGCTGGCGCTGCCTCCTCTTGAGGCCATGCTCAACGCCCACGGCGACGCCCACGCCGACGGGAGCGCGCTCCCGCAGCGGCTGCTCACCTGGTTTTGGGGCAACGGCGTGGCGCTGGCCGACCCCGGCAACGGCGGCGGCGGGCTGCGCTTCGCCCCGTCGACCACCGGGCCCGACTACGCGCTCACCCCACAGCTCCAGCCTTTTGCCAATGTGCGCGACTACGTCTCGGTGCTATCGGACTTCAGCGTGGGCGCGGCCTATCAGCACCGCCGTGGGCACCACGACGGCTGTGTGCTGTTCTCGGGGCACCCGTTCATCGAGCTGCCGCCCAACGGGGCCAACTATGCCTCGAAGTTCGGCGGGCCCACGGTCGATCAGGTCGCTGCCTCGATCATCGGCAACCAGACCTACCTGCCCTCGATCCAGCTTGCGGTGTCCAAGCGCATCATCGGCGGTGAGGGCCCCACGCTGCAGTACCTCTCCCATCGCGGGCCTGACGAGCCGCTCCAGCAGATCTTCGACCCTCGCGAGGCCTGGGAGCGGCTTTTTGGCTCGTTCACCGTGCCCGACGATCCCACCAAGCCCCACCGCCTCGCCAGCCTCGACGCGGTGCGTGACGACGTGGCGCGGCTCAAGCAGCGCGTGGGCATGGCCGACCGCCAGCGACTCGACGCTCACCTCGAGAGCATCGCGCAGGTCCACAGCCAGCTCGACGCCCTCGCCCCGCTCTGCGAGATCCCCAGCCCCGCGACCCAGGACAACGAAGACATCGACGGCCAAGAGCAGCTCGAGCCGGTCAACCGCGCCATGGCCGAGTTGGTCGCGCTCGCGTTCACGTGCGACGTGGTGCGGGTGGTGAGCGTGCAGTTCACCGGATCGGTGGGCTACACGGTCTTTAGCGACGTGGGGGCCACGCAGGGTCATCACGACCTGTCCCATGACGCAGGCAGCAACGATATGATCGACGCGGCCACGATCTTCACGATGGAGCAGCTCGCGGTCCTGCTCGAGTCGCTCGCGGCGGTCCCCGAGGGGGCAGGCAACGTGCTCGACAACTCCTGCCTGCTGGCCTCGAGCGACGCCTCCTCTGGCTTGACCCACAGCGTGGACGACATGCCGATCATCGTGGCTGGCGGCGGCGGCGGGGCGCTGACCCACCCGGGCGTGCACTACCGCTCGGACTCCGGCGAGAACACCACCGACATCCTGATGGCGTGTGTGCACACGGTGGCGCCCGAGGTCACCGAGCTCGGCTCGGAGCAGGGGTACTCCAACACCCCGCACTCGGCCCTCGTGGGCTAAAGGTATCGATGCCGAGGTCGGCTCGGGATGCCCGATTTCGTCGCGCCCGGCCTCGGTCTTGCGCATGGAGCGTCCAGGAGGGGCGATCGCTGGGGCTTTGTTGCCAGCGCGGGCTCGAGGGCCCGCCTCGGGTTGAGGAGCTCAACGATCGGTCTCGAGCTCGACCCCGTCCGGTGGGGTCGAGCCGCTCGGCGCCTCCGCGGCCTGCCAGCTCGGGAGGCCTTGGAGGATCTGGAGCACCTCAGCGCGACGCACCGGCTTGCTCAAGTAGCCGTCCATACCCGCTTCGAGGCAGCGTGTCCGATCGGACTCCATCGCGTGAGCGGTCATCGCCACGATCGGCAGGTGTCCTCCGCGCTCGCGTTCGCGGATCCGCTCGGTCGCCTGCAGACCGTCCATGCGGGGCATCTGGACGTCCATGAACACGAGATCGTACGGAGCGGTGTTGGTCATCTCCAGCGCCTCCTCGCCGTCGCCGGCCACGTCGACCCGACAGCCGAGCCGCTCGAGCATCCGGCGCGCGACCTTTTGGTTTATCGCGTTGTCCTCCACCACGAGTACCCGCGCTCGGCTGGATCCGGTGGGCGCCGGATCGTGTAGGCGGTCGTGTAGGCGGTCGTGTGGGCGCCCGTGACCGGTCGGTCGCGTCATCACCTCCCGGGTCTTCGGTCGGTTGCCGCTCGCCCGTGTCGTCAAGAGCACGCCGAGCAGGTCGCTGTGGTGCACGGGCTTGACGAGGCAGGCAGCAAACCCCGCGGCCTGGAGCTGCGGATCGGTCGCTCCGTGCACCACAGAGCTGAGCATCACCAACACGGTGTTGCCCAGCGTCGGTTCCCCCTGGATCCGACGCGCGAGCTCGAGCCCGTTCATGGCCGGCATGTGGTAGTCCACGATGGCAACCTGGAAGGGAGAGCCCCTGGCGACAGCATCGTGTAGGTGCTGCAACGCCTCGGGGCCAGAACTGCATGTGGTGCAGTACACCCCCCAACTCCCCAATTGCTCGTCCAGAATACATCGGCTGACGGGGTGGTCGTCGACTACGAGCACCCGTAGACCGTGGAGTTCTTCGGGGGGGTCGAGGCGGGCAGTGGGCTCATTGGCGAGCGACAGGGGGAGGGTGCTCCAGAAGGTCGAGCCCTGCTGGAGCGTGCTGCGAACGCCCACCTCGCCCCCCATGACCATGACGAGCTCCCGCACGATGGCCAGGCCTAGCCCCGTTCCTCCGTGGAGCCGCGTGGTCGAGGCGTCGGCCTGCTGAAAATGCTCGAAGATCGACTCGAGGCGATCGGGCGGGATTCCGATCCCGGTGTCCTGGACCTCGATCCGGAAGCACGGCGGATCGGACTTGGGATCGTGCTCCACGGACACCAGCACGTGCCCGCGCTCGGTGAACTTCACCGCGTTGCTCACCAGGTTGAGCACGATCTGACGGATGCGACCGTGATCGCCGACCACGTCGGCGGGGGTTTGGGGCTGGTATTGGGACAACAGCTCGATGCCCTTGGCGCCAGCCTGCAGCGCGACTTGGTCGAGCACGTCTTCGACGGTCGAGCGCAAATTGAACGCCACCAATTCGAGCTGCATCTGCCCCGCGTCGAGCTTGGAGAACTCCAGGACGTCGTTGAGGAGGTCGAGTAAGGTGGCGCCCGAGGAGTGGGCAATGTTGGCGTATTCACGCTCGGTGCGGCCGAGGTTGCCGTCGAGCACCAGCCCGAGCATGCCCAGAACCCCGTTGAGCGGGGTGCGGATCTCGTGGCTCATATTCGCGAGGAAGCGGCTCTTGGCCAGGGCGGCGGCCTCGGCCTTGCGCTGGGCCTGTAGAGCGCTGGCCAGGGCGCGCCTGCGCATCACGTCGAAGGCGTGCCCGATCCCGGTGAGCACCACGATGAGCATCGTATTGGCGACCGCGTGAGCGCGCAGATCACTCGGGGAACACTCGGTCTGCGTATACAGGATCCCGCTGGCGAAGATCGTCGCCATGCACCAGATCCACCCCGAGCGCCCTCCGAGCACCAAGATCAGCACCACCGGCACGATGAGCATCGAGAGCGCTCCTGGCGCGAGCATCCCGTTGCCAGTGAGCGAGGAGCTAGTGATGAGGACCAGGAAGAAGCCGCCTACGAGATTGGCGGCGACTATGGAGGATGTTCCGGCGCGGATGAGCCCGAGCAGCAGCAGGATGATCACGAGCGCAATCGTGGAAAACATCGTGGACAGCAGGTCTCCGCTCGCTCCGAAGACGACTGCGGTAAAGAACGTGGTCGACCACATCGCGAGTAGCGCGCCCACGAACAAGCGTCGGCGTCGTGCCTCCGCGTCGTCGAGCGACCAACGCTCGGCCCTCACGACGCGATCGACGTACGTCGTGAGGGCCGCGAGTGTCCACGGCCAGATCTTGGGGAGAGCCAGGCGGGAGGTTTGTCGGTGGCTGTCCGTCATCGACATCGGACGCGGGCCTCGAACATCATCTTCTCATCTGTGCGGTCGGGAAGTCACGGTGGGTACCAACTGCTTCACTCGGAGATCGGACTCACTCCGAGAACGTAGACCCGCGCATCCATAGTCTTTTTATTGAGGCCCACCCGCCAACCCCGCCGTGAACGCGGCGTGCAACGTGGCCTTGAAGGCCTGCGGCGTGGTGGAGACCACGGCCACGGCCACACGTCGCGTGGGCGACCACTGCAGCTCGGCCCAGTACGTCCCGGTGTTCCCCGCGTGGGCGAGCACCAACTCGTCGCCCGTGCCCCGCACGCGGATCCCGAGGCCATAGTCCCACCCGATCCGATCCGAGGGCACCCGGCCTTCGATCATCGTGGTCAGCCGGCCAGTTCGCTCGAGCGCCTCGGGCAGCTGCACCAGCTCCGCCACCGAAGCCAGCCCTCCTCCCGCCGGCAGCGTCCAAGCGGGAAGCGGAGGCACGGCGGTGGGCTCGATCGCTCGCCAGCCCAGCCCCCGCGCATGACCACACCCAAGCGTCATCGAGGCGTCGATCTCCAACGCCACGTGCTCGCGAACGGGGGCCAACCCGGGCTCATGGGCAAAGAGATCGGCAAAGGGGCGACCGGTGGTGTCCTCCAGCCAGCGACCCACGAGCAGGTAGCCGGCGTTGGCGTAGACATGATCCCCCGATGGCCGACGGTGCTCGGCCAGGACACGGGGCCATGCGTCCCCGGCGGCGAGCAGCGCGGCTGGCTCGGGATCGCGCAGCCCCGCGGTATGGGTGAGCAGGCCCCGGAGGGTCGGGGCGATCGTGAACTCGGGCAGGGCTCGGGTGAGCGGCTCGTCGAGATCGATCCCGTGACGCTCGGCGATCGTTATCGCCAGAGGAGCGGTGACGAGCTTGGTGATGGAACCAATGCCCAGCACCGTCGTGGAATCGAGCGGCTCGGCCTGTCCGCGGCAGCGCGGACCTATCGCGGTGCTGAACCGCACTCGGCCGTCCACCGCGATGGCCACGCCGGCCGAGACCCCGCGATGGGTGGTGAGCTCGGCACATAGAGCCCGCACGACAGGCTCGTAGGCCGGTGAAGAAGGATGCTCGCGTACACAGACGATCCGCGGATCTTCGGTCGACTCGGCTCGTGGCGCCGTCATCGAGGATGGCTCGGCCGTGCACGCCATCGAGAGCACGGCGACGATCGCGGACAACGACGTGCGCATACCAGGCGATCACTGACGTCGCAGGAAGTCTCCCGAGTGAATGCGCGCTCGGCCCTCGGTCGACCAGTCATATTCATAGATCCACGCGGCATGCTCGCCACCGTCGAGCAGCTGCACCAGTCGTCGCACGCGCCTATATTCATGAGGTGGCTGGTCGTCTGGGCTTATGCCTTCATACTCGTCGAGGTCGGCGAGTACGGTGGGATCTCGCAGGCGGTACAGCTCGCCGACGACCCATGCGGCAGCTTCATCGAGCACCAATCCCGGGTATTGCTCGATCATATAGAGGCGACCACGCACCCGCGCTTCGCCCACGAGGTTCGCGACCGCGCGCAGCGACGCGTGCATCGGATGACCGGCGGCGCGCCGAAGGGTTCCATAGACGAACAGATGCATGAACGGGTGGACGAGTGAGCGGTCACGCACGCTCGCGATCAGCGCTGATGCGTGATGAGGGTAAAGAGCACGGCGACCGCGAGCAAGGCCGACCGAAACGCCAGCGGGCTGGTAAAGTCGGGCAGGGTTCATGACAAACACCTCGGCTCACGGTTCGAATGGATCGACCGACGCTCTGTCGCCGAGTGGTGGGGAAGTCGTACGCGAGCAGACGGTCCGTGCATGGAACCCGATGTTGACGGAGGGAACGGTGCGAGCACCGATCCCCGATCCACCGGCGACGGAGGGCACGGTCCGAGCCCCGCTGCCCGATCCACCAGCGACAGAGGGCACGGTGCGCGCTCCGATCCCTACTGCGCCCGAGTCGATCCCGCCGCGAGAGCAGACGGTCCGGGCGCGGGTGCCCACACCCGCCTCGATCGACATGCCCGGGTTCGATGCCGCAGGGCCGATCACCGGACCGGTCGTTGTCGATCCTTCGAGGCTCCAGCCGGTGGGTGATGGTGTGCCCGTGTCGCGGTCGAATGCGCCGACCGTGCCCGAAGAGATGGCCGCGGACGAACCTCCACCGCCGGTGGTCACTCGCGTCGAACCACCGGCAGTGTCGGGGGAAGTCTCAGTGGTCGAACCCGAGCCGATCGGTATGTTCGACCCACGACCGCAGCCTCGATCTCGCGAGTCGACCGAACCCGTGCCGCAGGCCCCGGTCCCACCCACGCGCGACGATCCGCCCGCGGTGGTTGGCGAGGTCTCCGTGATGACCTCGTCGGCGTCCGAGCGTCCACCGCCCGCGGCCGAGGTGACCGTGATGCCCATGACGCCATCGGGTCCGCTGTCTCCGAGCAGTCCGGTGGCCTCGGAACAGCATGTGGCGATGCACCCGGCGACCTTTGGTCAGCGACCGGGGACCGATCCCGGTAGCTACGCGGGCATGGTCTTCACCGACAGCACCGGCCCACAGCCGATGGGTCAGGCCGAGACGACCGGCCCGCACGCTGTCGTCATGCGGCGGGTGAAGCGGGCCCGGCCCGACCGCACCCTGTGGTACGTGGCGCTGGCGCTCGTGCTGCTCGCGGTGGGCGGGGTGGCGCTGGTGGTCATCCGCGCGAGCTGAGCCTGCGGCGATTCCGGGTTCCTGGGTCCCGCGGCGATCGATTTCGCGTCGGGTGACGGCACAAGCGATCTTTTCATGATCCATCGAAGCGGTGGGGACTCTTGGACAGTGCGCTCGCCGGAGCGAGCGTGGTCCTTCGACCCAAGCCCCAAGGAACAAGCTCATGACCAAGTCCATCAAGTCTCTCGTCGCTGCTCTGGGTGTCACCGCCATGCTCACCCCCGCCGTCGCCTTCGCGGCGGCCGATTCCATGGGGACCGATGGTCCCATCACCGCGTTCACGTACATCGGCGACTCGAGCTCTTACACCGGCAATTTCCGGCTGTACCTCACGATCGACGGACAGGCTTATTACAATGGTGACTCGGGCTTCTGCGCGGCCTATGCCGAGTTCAACGCTGAAGAGATCGCCATGCTACAGCAGGTGTTCATCCACGGGCTCGACGTCACCCCACGTTACAAGATCGGGACCCACAGCAAGCGCTGTCTCGTTGGTTGGAATACCTGAGACTCAAGCACCCAGCCCGTCCGAGCCCGGGCTCGACCCGAGCCCGAGGCCCAATTCTCACGAAGCAATACGTCGGGGTTCGACAGGTCGGTGAGCGGCATGATCTGGAGCGTGCCTCAGATCGCCGGCGACCAAGCGGTTGGATCGACGCCGCCGTGTGCGGTGCCCGGGGAGGGAGTCGAACCCTCAACAAGCCGGGTTTGAGCCGGCCGCCTCTACCAATTGGGCTACCCGGGCGGGTGGACGAACAAGACGAAGGGCGAACGAGAAGGAGAGGAGTGCGTGGTGCCTGGGGAGGGATTCGAACCCCCAACAGACCGGGTCTGAGCCGGCCGCCTCTACCAATTGGGCTACCCAGGCGGGAATGGACGGAGAGGGATTCGAACCCTCAACCACGTGGCTCTCGACCACGCGCCTCTACCAGTTGGGCTATCCGTCCGGTGGTTGTTTGTGCACAGCTCGGCAAGCGGGAGCGGGTGAGTGCGGCGTCGAGGGCTCGAACCTCGGACCTCCCGATTCGTAGTCGGGTGCTCTATCCATCTGAGCTAACGCCGCAGGAGCGGACCGGTGCGGAATCGAGGGCTCGAACCTCGGACCTCCCGATTCGCAATCGGGTGTTCTATCCGTCTGAACTAAAACCGCAGGGGGATTGTTAGAGCCAAAGCGTGGGTTGGTGCGGTGTCGAGGACTCGAACCTCGGACCTCCCGATTCGGAATCGGGCGCTCTGTCCGACTGAGCTAACACCGCAAGGGTTACGACCGTCGGCGCTCGTCGGGTACGACCGATCGTTCGAGCACCGGTGCTGGTTCACTGGGCCGTGGTCGTGCGAGCACCAAGACTCGCTTCTACGACCAGGCTTGCTCCAGCCACGATCTCGCTCGTACGACAGCAGGTCGTCCGAACGTCTCGGGCCCACGCTCTACGACGACCCGGACATGTCGGGCCGTCGCAGCCGCTCTCGCTGCCTTGCCAGATGTACTGGCCGGGCTGTGGTCTTACTCGCCCAACTGGCGAGTTACGCCGCGCCACGAAGGCGTCGGCCGACCACGCGCAGGCGAACAAGCAACCGGCGGCTCAGCGTATGCTGGCTGCCCTGTCGCGAGTTCCGAGCCTGATCCTTCGTGGTCATGGTTCTCTTGTTATGAGCCATGCTCTGCGCTCGTCAAGGAGAAATCTTCGGCGAGATTGACTACGATCGCGACCTCGCGGATGCCCCGAGCCCTCGGCCTCGTGACTCGTCTTTGGCGATGCGCTTGTTCTTCGAAGCTGTCTTGGGCCCGATGTCGCGCCTCGCGTCGCGAGGCGGCACTCGGGCTGGTGGTCGGTCTGGGCCCGGCGATCGATCCTGCGGTGGAACCCGCGGTGGAGCCGGGCGCGGCGACGGGTCCGACCGGGCTCACGCTTCGTTGGGAGGCACCGGCGCGGTGTCCCGGTGGAGCGGAGGTTCGCGATCTGGTCGCGGCCACGTTGGGCGAGGTCTACGAGGGTGATGAGCGGGACCGGCGGGCGCTCGATGTTCGGGGGCGCTTGCGGGAGGATCCGAGCGAGGGCTACCGGTTGATGCTCGAGCTGGACGGCGGGCAGGCGGGAACCCGAGAGCTGTCCGGTCCTTCGTGCCGGGAGCTGAGCGAGGCCGCCGCGCTGGTGATCGCGATGGCGATCGATCCGCGGTTGCTCGAGCGCGTGCCGGCTGAGCCGGAAGTGCCGGCCGAGCCCGAGAGGCTGCCCGAGCCTCCACCGGAGGTTGCCTCGGAGCAGGGGGTCGTCGGAACGCCCGAGCCAGTGGAGCCCGAGCCAGTGGAGCCCGAGCCAGTGGAGCCACCGGCGCCCGAGACTCGCCGTCGGCCGAGCTTTGTCGGGCGGGTCGACGCCGGGATCGGTGGTGGCCCTGTGCCCGGTCCATCCGGGGTGTTCGATCTGATCGTGGGCGCGAGCGGACGCACCTGGCGGGCGGAATTGGGGGCGAGCTACTGGACCCCCGGGACCGCCACCTCACCCGCCAACCCCGACGTGGGAGCGCGCGCCCAGCTATGGGCGGTGGTCCTGCAGGGCTGCGGCGAGCCCCACTGGCGCACGCTCTCGTTCCCGCTGTGCGCGGGCCTGCTGGCGGGAGCGGTCCAGGCCCGCGGGGTCGGCGAGCTAATGGCGACCCAGATCACCACGCGGTGGGTGGCGGTCGCCGTCGAGCCCGCCATGGTCTGGTGGGTGGGATCGCGCTGGGGTCTGGGGATCCGCGCCCGCGGGCATGCCCCGCTGGCTCGTCCAGAACTTCGTTCGGAGCCCTCTGGGCCCATATTCATGGGGGCACCGGTCGGCGGCTCGCTGCGGTTGGGCGTGGAGTTGCGATGGCCGTGACGGATCGCGAGGGCGGCGGACACCTACCGCACGTGCCGGCCTCTGCCGCTCGTTCGACCGCGACCGCGTCCGGGTCTACGGCCTCGCCGCGTCTGACGCTGGCCGGGCTCTATCGGGCGCATGCGGGGTTCGTGTGGCGCGTCGTCCGGCGCATGGGCGTGCCCGAGGCCGCCGCCGAGGACGTGGTCCAGGAGGTCTTCTTGGTGGTTCGCCGGCGCTTGCCCGATTATCAGGGGCGAGGCGCGCCCACGTCGTGGCTCTACGCGATCGCCCGGGGGGTCGCAGCCAACTACCGCCGCGGCGAAGCCCGAGCGCAACGGCGTCTGCGGGTCGTGTCCGAGCCAGCCCCAGCCGCTTCGCCCGAGGAGGTGGTCGGACGAGCCGACGCGGTCGGCCAGGTGCGGCGGTTTCTCGCCACCCTCGAGCCCGACCAGCGCGAGGTCTTCGTGCTCGCCGATATCGAGGGACTGAGCGGTCCCGAGATCGCCCGGGCCCTCGGGATCAACCTCAACGTCGGCTACTCGCGCCTGCGCCTGGCTCGGCGCAAATTCCAGCGCTTCCTCGCCTCGACCCCAGCCTCGACCCCAGCCTCGGAGTCGCCATGACCACCCCGCGTCGCTCCCCCGCTCCGCTTCCCCGAGACGCTCGTGCCGCCCTGGCGGCTTATCGAGAGGCCGAGGAGATCCCCGCCCGTATGCGGGATCGGATCTGGGACGTGGTGGGGGCCGAGGATGCTCCCGCGCCGGCGTTCGATCCACTGGACGAGCCCGCGCCCTCGGGTCGGCGCGGGGTGGCATGGGTGGGGGTCGGGCTGGCGATTGCGGCCACGCTGGCGCTCGCGTGGCGGATCGGTGGCTCGCTGGCGGAGCGACGGGACGCCCAGGCGACGTCACCCGCCGCGGTGATGCAGGCCGATAGCGAACCGACCGAGGGTCGCGCTCGGGCCCGAGTGGAGCGCACAATGGGGGAGCGTCGGTCGGCTTCGTCGTCCGCGGGTGCTGCGATCTCGCCGGACGAGTCTGTACCTCCGGTGACCGAGCTCGGGCGCGGGGAGCGATCCGAGAGCGCTCGCGAGCCCGCGGCGAGACTGCGCCGTCACCCCGACCCGCCCCGCAGATCACGAGTGGAGCTGCCTATGCCGGCGGCCTCCACGAGCACCCTCGCCGCCGAGCGTGCGCTGGTCGCCAAGGCTTGGCGGGCGCTGGCCCAGGGCAATACCGCGGGCGCTTTGGCGACCGCGGCCGAGCACGCGCGTCGGTTTCCTGAGGGCTTGCTCACCCCCGAGCGCGAGGCGATCGAGGCGATCACTCGCTGTCGTCGGGGCGAGGGCGATCCTTTGGCCCGGGCTGCGGCGTTTCATGGGGCGCATCCTCGCTCGCCCCTCGCCGAGCGGGTCGACGATGCCTGTCGCTCCGGTAAGAAAAATTGAGCAGGCCGTGACGGGTCGCCTCTTGGGCGGACACCCACGGGCATGACACATTGCTTGTTCGATCGTAAGTCTGCGCTGACCCTGTGGCTCGGCGCGATCGCCATGGTTCCCGGGTGTATCGATCCTCGATCGATCGGCGAGGAGCCCGACAGCGCCGGGACCGAGTCGGGAGGTAGTGGTGGGACTGGCGAGAGTGGCGGGAGCGGAGCTGGCGGCTCCAACTCCGACGGGCCGGGTGAACTACCAAAGGGCGAGACCGGGGTGGATTGCCCCGCTATCCTCACTCCCGAGTGCATGGAGTGCGATTGCCAGTGCGTTGCCGGTGGATGGGTTTGTCCGGAAGAGCCCGTCGACGACTGCACCGATCAAGCCTGCGGTGCACCGTGCTGTACCGAGGAGGAGCCCGAGTGCACGGATGCCAGTCTTGGTGGGCTCTGCACCGCCGATGGCCAGTGCGTGGGCGCGCCGCCGCCTCTGCTGGGCTTTTGTGAGGGTGAGCTCCAGTCGGGCTTCGAACAGGAGCTCAGCGTACAAAACGGCTGTGCCGACATGGTCATCTATGCCCACGATGCGATGGACGAGCAGGCGATCGTCCTGTCGATCAACCAGGGCCTGGTCCAGGATGTGATCGACACCGGGGTGCCCGTTCATGTCGAGCTCACCGCGACCGATCCCGCCCTGGCGCTCGAGGCACGCGCCGGGTTCAACGTGACGATGCACGAGTGTAACGATGTGCTCGAGCCCGGAGTGGACATCATCGAGACCTGGGGGCCCACGGGGGGCACGGTGGTCATCGACGTGGTGCCCGGAGAGTTCGAGCTACCCGTGGCCACGGTGCAGCTGGTCGACGTGGTGCTGGCTCGCGAGAACTACCCTGGGCCCGCGCCGATCACCGTCAACCTGGCGGTGACGGACATCACGGTGGGCTGGCTGCCGGGCTGAGCGAGGACCCTATTTCCGACGGCCGCCATCGAGCTCGTCTTGGAGCTTCTTCAGGCCCTCTCGATCGCCGTCGGCGGCGAGCTGGGCCTGCTCGGGCCAGGTGGTTGGATCGGCCAGCGAGAAGCGGGGGCCGGCGTCCGAGAGCAGCGTTCGAAGATATTCGACATCGGCCCCCGCGAGCTGTGCGAAGGTGAATATTCCCGCATTGTTCAGGATCTCCGTGATCTTCGGTCCAATTCCCTCGATATCGGCGAGGCGATCGGGTTTCACGGTAGGTTGCGGGGCTGGATCTTGCTCCGAGGAGGCCAGCTTGTGCTCTTGGTCTGGAGGCTCTTGGTCTAGAGGCTCGTGTTTGGGTGCCTCAGGTTGCTCGCTGCGGGCGTTGAGGTCGCGTTGAAGGGAAGCGCGCTGGTCGTTGCAGGCGTCGAGGTCACGTTGAAGGGAAGCGCGCTGGTTGTCGGAGGCGTCGAGGTCGTGTTGTAGGGAAGCGCGCTGATTGTTGCAGGCGTCGAGGCTGCGCTGTAGTGAAGCGAGCTTGTCGTTGCGGGCGTCGTAGTCGCGTTGTAGTGAAGCGCGTAGTTCGTTGGAAGCTTCGTAGTCGCGCTGTAGTGAAGCGAGCTTGTCGTTGCGGGCGTCGTAGTCGCGTTGTAGTGCAGCGCGCTTTTCGATGGAAGCTTCGTAGTCGCGTTGTAGTGCAGCGCGCTTTTCGTTGGAAGCTTCGTAGTCGCGCTGTAGTGAAGCGCGTAGTTCGTTGGAAGCTTCGTAGTCGCGTTGTAGTGAAGCGCGTAGTTCGTTGGAAGCTTCGTAGTCGCGTTGTAG
>JBCCWC010000158.1:0-37656 GCA_039194325.1 Myxococcota bacterium | reverse complement strand
CGGCGATGAGCGCCGCCCCCCCCACGACCACGCTCGCGACTGCGGGAGCCGTGGACTCGTACATTCGAGGGCACCGACCGTTGACGTCGACCTCTTCGGGTGCACAGTCGCGTCGATAGGGCTGGCCGTCGAGCGCGAACAAGCCGGCCCCGGTCGCGACCCCTACAACCCCGAGCGCGATCAGGCTGGAGCTCACCGCGACTCGACGCGTACGCCGAGCCGGATCTGCGCCCGTGGGCTGCGGCTGGAGGTCCAGATCCACCAGCTCCTGCACTCCAGAGCTGGTGACGATCGATCGACGCACGACGACATAGCCTTCACGTGAGACGCGGAGGGTGTGCTCACCCGGCGCGACCTCGCCGGCCCAGGGCAGGGTGCCCACCTGGTGACCATCGATTTCGACGATCGCACCTTTGGGGCGACCGCTGACCACGAGCTGGGCCGGCTCACCCTCGAGCCGCTGCAGGCGCGGGATCAGCTCGGCGGCCACGTCGGCGGTGGTGGCGATGATCTCGTCCTCGCCGCAGATCTCGCACACCTCGTCCGTAATCACGACAACGGCGCTGCTGGCCACATCGACGACCTCGATGCGGAGCAGATGATCGGGCCCACTTTGCTCGACGAAGGGCAAGAGCACGTGCGTGCTACCGCGCTCACGCGCTCGGTCGATCCAGCAAGCGCGATCTTGGCAGTCCCCCTCGAGCGAAGGGATATCGACGTTACCCCGACCCAAGCCTTCCTCGACAGCGCGGTCGAGCTGCTCGAGCGCCACCACCCCCGGAACGCTGGTGGTCGGCGTCATGGGAGCCACTACGACGGACACATTCGGGGACGCGCTCGGGGACGCACTTGGATCCACACTCGGAGCCACACCCGGATCCGGGGGAGCAAGCGCTAGCAGCCCGAGGGCGAACATCGAACTCGAGTCGAGCATCGTGGCCCGACGAAGCGTAGCGCTCTTGCCCCCCGATGGGCACGTCGGTCGACGGCACCGCTCCCGACGGGCACAATGGCACAATCCATGGACATCCAGCGGAAGCCGCCTTCCTCTGGTCCCCGGACGACCCTCGACGTCGACCTGGGGGATCTGCCCATGGTGTCGGCCGATACCGACCCGGCGCGATCGGGCGAGCGACCCGAGCCAACCACGACCGCGGGCTCGTCGAAGGTCCCCCGGCGCCTGGCGCTAGGGGTGGGCTCGGTCGTCCCGGGCACGCCCTACCGACTCCACCGCTGGCTGGGCGACGGAGGCATGGGCGCGGTGTTCGAGGCCGAGCACATCGACACGGAGCGCCGGGTGGCAGTGAAGGTGCTGCACGCCCAGCGCCGCTCGCTGAAGTGGGTGGTCGACGGTTTTCGTAACGAGGCACGAGCCAGCGCACGGATCGGCTCGCCCAACATCGTCGACATCTACGACTTCAAGGAGCTCGACGACGGCCGCCTGCTGATCGCGATGGAATTCCTCGACGGACCCACCCTCCACGAGGAACTCGGCAACGAGCGGCTGACCTGGCCGAGGGTGATAGCGATCGCCCGCCAGGTCTGCAAGGGTCTGTCTGCGGCTCACCAAGCGGGCATCATCCACCGCGACATCAAGCCCGAGAACATCATCGTCACCCGACGCGACCGGCGGGAGGACTTCGTCAAGCTGCTGGACTTCGGGGTCGCCTTGTTCACCCACGACGGGGGCAGGGTGCGGATGAGCGGCACGGCCCAGTACATGGCGCCCGAGTCGATCACGGGAGTCAGCGACAACCGAGCCGACATCTACTCCGTCGGCTGCCTGCTCTACGCCCTGGTGGTCGGCGAGCCTCCCTTCGGAGGCGACACCCCCTCGGACGTCCTGGACAAGCAGCGCGTCGAGGATCCGCGGCCCCCCTCGCAGCAAGCCAACCGCTCGGTCCCCGCGGACTTCGACGCGCTGGTGCTCGAGTGCCTCGCCAAGAACGCCGACGATCGCTTTCAGTCGATGGACGAGCTCGAGGCGGCCCTATGCGAGCTTCAGATCGCCCAGGGCTGGGCCACGGAGTGGGACGACCTGCCTCCACCCAACGTGGAGCCCGAGCGCCAGGCTCGGATCGAAGCCGGAATCGGGGCGCTCCGCGACCGCTCACGTCGCGGCTCCCCCTGGCCGTGGGTGCTGGTGGCCGCCCTGGCCGTCATCATGGCCGCCGCCGTGATCGTGTGGTCCCAAACCGAGACGCCGGCGGTCGACGATGTGTTCGAGCGCCACGAGCAGGCGGCCCAGCGCGCCGCCGCTCGCTTCTACTTCGTCTATCCCTCGCGCAACGACCCCGAGCGACAAACGGCATACCGCGAGCTGCTAGCGCTCGAGGCCCTGGGCTACGACGCCGCACTCACCCGTGGGGCCGAGCTCCGCGAAGAGTTCGCCGACACGCTGGTGCGCCTGGGCGACCGCTACTGGGACTTCGCAGGGGCTCGGCCCTTTGCCTACGAATACTACGCGTCGGCCCTGGTGTTCGTGGGCAGCGACCACGCTCGCTCGCGAACCGGCCTGTCACCCGCGGGGCTGGAGCGGCTGCGGAGCCGCGCGGCGGCAGCCGACTTCACCGAGCTGGAGCTTTTGGCGACCGAGCCCCTGGTGGCCCTCGCCGATCCCAACCCGGACAAGCGGGTGGAGAAGCTCCAGACGTTGCAGGACGAGCAGGTCATTCCCGCCTCGCTCGCGGCCTCGCTCGACCGAGTGCTCGAGCACCCCGAGCACCAAGACGAGCGCGTCGCGCTCGCCACCCCGACCGCCCCCGGCGAGCCCGGCGAGCCCGGCGAGCCCGGCGAGCCCGCAACGGTACCGTCCGACGCAACCGAGTCCGCATCGCCCTCCGCATCGTCCTCCGCACCGTCTACGGGAGCCTCCGACGAAGCTCCCGAGGACACGACGGAGCTCCCGTCGTCGACCTCGGACGGGGCCGATGCCGATGGAGCCGGTGACGGAGCTGGTGCCGGAGCCGGTGACGGAGCTGGTGCCAGTTCTGCGGGCAAGCGCGACCCTCCTCGCTCTCGCCGAGATCCCCCCGCGGCTCGCGAGCTCGTCGCGGAGGCGACCAAAGCCGCCGCAGCCGGCAATCGATCGCGCGCCGAGACGCTCTATAACCAGGCCCTAGAGGCCGACCCACGCAACGTCGACGCCCTGGACGGGCTGGGCTCGATCGCCTTCCGCAAGGCTGACTATGCACAGAGCGCCAAGCGCTACGAACAAGCCGTGAGGCTAGGGCCTCGCAGCTCCAAGCGATGGACCGCGCTGGGGGATGCGTACTTCAAGACCCTGCGCTACTCCGACGCGCGCAAGGCCTACCAGCGAGCGCTCGAGCTGGGCAGCAGCACCGCGCAAGGCCGACTGCAAAAGCTCGACCGCAAGCTCGGAATCCCCAAGAAATAGCCGCGCCGTTCGACCCCTGTCGAGCTCACCTGAACGGCTCCGATGAACGCCAAGATCTGCCGATTGAGTATGGAAGAACGCAAGCAACGCATACGAAAACAGTTGAACAGGTATTAGGTGCGACATCGCACAAACCTCACCAAACCGCCGAAGAACAGTGTTCGAAGCTTATTTGTCCTATCTTCGATATTGAGCTGAGATCCCTCCTGTAGGGGAGATTCTGAACGTCCCATCATTCCGCACATGTCGACACCAATGTCCCGCCTTCTCCCCCTGGCGCTGCTCGCGGCCGGCTGCTCGGCCGACCCCAACAATCAGGAGTCGGAGGGCGGTACTGGTGGCACGACCAGCAGCGAGCCTTCTTCGACCAGTCCCGGTGGCACTGGGATCGCGGACGATTCCACGGGCGCTCCGGAGGCGCCCGCTGTGCCCGCGCGCAGCATCCGGGTGAGCGAGGTCGACGTCAACGCCGGGGTAGCCACGGCGATCGGTCGGGACGGAGAGTGGGTCAGCGGCTCCGAGCGCAACGCCTCGATCGCCAGGAATCGTGAGACGGCCTTCCGGGTCGCGGTGGACGTGGACGAGGCGACCTGGATCCCCCGGGACATCGAGGCACGGCTGAACTTGTACCTGCCCGACGGCACGATGGAGACGTTCTCGGAGATCCTGAGGGTCGAGCGCGACTCGCCCGCGGTGACGCCGACACTGGAGTCGACCTTCCTCATTACCGTGCCCCCCGAGGTGATGGTGAACCTGCTGCAGTTCGAGGTGGAGCTTTTGGAGGCCTCGGACTCCGGCTGGGAGGATCTGCCCGAGCCGGGGGCTTCCGACAACCGGCTGCCCCCCGACGGTCCCGGCTTCGTGGGGGTGGAGTCCAGCGAGATGAACATGCGGATCATGCTGGTCCCGATCGAGTACGACGGCCCGGGCTGTAGCGCGACCTTCGACACCTCGCCCGAGGTGCTCGCGGAGTACGAGGACGCGATGTTCCAGCAAAATCCGCTTGAGCGCATCGAGATGGAGGTTCACGCGCCGTATCCGGTCAACGACCTCAACCTGGCCGACGCCAACGACTTCTTCCAGCTGCTCATGAGGATCCAGCAGCTGCGGGCCCAGGAGCAGCCCGATCCCAACGTCTACTACTATGGGATCTTCGACAACTGCGCCCAGTGTGTCGGGTTTCAGGGGTTCGGCGGCTGCGTGCTGGGGGTGGCCGCGGGCCTGCCCGACGACTCGATGGGAAGCGCGGGCGAGCGGGCGGCGATCGGCGCCAGCGAGCTCAATGTACCGGAAATGGGTGGCCTGCTGGAGATCGGGGTGTCGACCTTCGTACACGAGATCGGCCATACCCAAGGTCGGCAGCACGTGGAGTGCCCCGGGGTCCAGGCCGGCGGACCCGATCCCACCTACCCGCACGCGGAGGGCAAGATCGGGGTGTGGGGCTACGGCGTCGTGGATTCCGAGATCCGCGTTCCCGCCGAGCACACCGACTATATGAGCTACTGCAACCCCACCTGGGTGTCGGACTGGCAGTGGAACGCCACGTTCAACCGGATCCGAACGCTGTCGAGCTGGGACGCGACGAGCATGCGCGAGCTCGATGACCACGCGGTGCTGGTGGGGGCGGTCAATCCCCAGACGGGCGAGGCCCAGTGGTGGACCGACCGGGGTACGGTGAGCACGCCGACCGAGGGGCACACGATGCGGCTGCTGGCCGGGGACGAGGTGCTCGAACAAACGCCGGTGCACGTGAGCGAGTGGTCGGAAGGGCCCTGGGTGACCGTGCGGGCGCCGCTGACCGCGACGTTCGACACGGCTACGGAGATCGAGCTGGTGGCGCCGACCCGGAGCGTTCGGGCGCCGCGGGCGGCGGTGAAGGAGTACTACCGGGTCGACACGCTGAAGGCGGAGTAGAGGGTAGGCTATCTATGCCGAGGCCGGCTCGGGATGCGCGACTGCGTACTCTCTATGCCGAGGCCGGCTCGGGATGCGCGACTACGTCGCGCCCGGCCTCGGTCTTGTCTACGTGGCACCCAGGAGGGGGCTGACGGTTAGCGGTGGTTGGCGACCGTCGGCGGGATTACGTTGCCCGAGGCCTGGAGCGACAGTGCCTCGGGATGCGTCCGGTAGTGCTGCCGCACCGCCTGGGCCAGCGCGCGCTTGGCTTCCACGGTCACCGGGCTGGGCGTCTGGTCGGGCAACGCGTTGACGAGCGCGTCGAGTAGCTCGCCCTGCGGGGCAGGCATGCGACCTCGCCACGAGCTGAGCGTGGCGCGATCGACGTGGGACGGCAGCGAGCCCATGATCCCCACGTCGTTTTGGTCGTGGACCAGCAGCCCCGAGGTGGTACCACGGTCCAGAGTGAGCACCTGGAACAGGTAGAGCGTGTGGTACTCCAGCTGGCGAGCCCGGTCGGCCGCGGTAGGCTCGGGGTGCGTCTCGATCGAGCGGGCGAGCAGATCGCAGTAATGCTCGATCGTCGACTCGCCCACGCGGCGAGCTAGCGCCTCGTCGGCGGCGGGGTCGTCGGTGGCGTAGCCCTCCAGGTAGAAGTGACTGACCCCGCGGTGACGATCGAGGGCGGGGATGTAGAAGTAGCGATCGCCCTGGGCCGCCGCGGACTCGTACTGCTCGGGCGCGGCTTGCTCGAGCATGCGACCGAACGCCTCGCGATCGGATTCGTAAGGGATCGAAGGGTTGAGATCGGCCATCACGCGCCAGTAGCCCGAGCCGTCGCGCATCTGCGTCCAGCTGATGTGCATGTGGATCGAGGACGCGTGCGGGTTGCGGGGGTGGATGATGGTGGACAGCGCAGTGGCCGAGCCCAGGCGCTTGTCCGGTAGATCGTCGTAGTGCACCTGCGAGACGTTGACCGAGGCGCGATCGAAGATCGGCGTGTCGCCCGTGGCCCGACGCATGCCCCCGCCGTGGACGCCCTCGTCGCGTAGCCACTCGACCGACTCGAAGGGGCGATCCTCGCCAAGGGCACGGCTGACCGCCTCGAGCTTGGTCGCGAAGCGCAGCTGAAGCGCACGCACCAGGGCAAGAGCCTCGGCGGCGCGAGGGGAAGCGGCGTAGGTTCGGGTCACGGAGGAGACGATAGCGCTCGTGGCGCAGGGGGGCCACCGCAAGACTTGCGGGGGCAGGGGGCCACCGGCGGATCTCGCTGGGGTAGTGCGCGCAGTCCTCGATTCCGTCACCTCGACTTTCATTGTTGGTCGTTTCGCGTCCTCCGCGGCTGCGTCCCAAATAGGGCTGACGGGATCGCGAGCGCGCGTCACTGCCACGACGTGCCCGGCCTCTCCACGATCGATCTGCCAGTGCATCTCAACGATGGAATGAACCAATGGACAAGACTGCCCTCACCTTTGCGCTCGACATACTGACCGATGGTCCGACTCCGATGCCCCCGAAGCTCGGCAAGCCGAGCGCCGCCGAGCACGCTCGGCTTGAGGCACGGATGGAGAGGATCCGCGAGCGTGCCTATGCCTGGATCTCCGCCAATGGTGTTCAAACGATCGGCCTGGGCTTCAAGGAAGTGCGAGGCGAGCTAACCGACGAGCTGTGCATCAGCATCTCCGTCGACCGCAAGCGTCCTCGTAAGTCGCTCGACGCTCCCGTGCCCCGCCAAGTGAAGATACCCGGCGTAGGGTCCGTGACGACCGATGTCGTCGAGATCGGAACTCTTCGCTTGAACTCGTTCACCGGCCGCGTTCGCCCGGCCATGCCCGGTGTCAGCATCGGTCACGCCAACGTGGGCTCTGGGACCCTCGGGTGCGTCGTGCGGCGTCGAGGAGATCCCGATAGCCTGTACGTCCTCAGTAACTCCCACGTCCTGGCGGATAGCGGGCGAGCGGACATCGGTGATCCGATCTTCCAGCCAGGACCAGCGGATAAACCCCCATCACCGCAGACACGGCTCGGCAAGCTCGCCGACTTTGTCGAGTTCCAGTATTCCTCCCAGGGATACCCCAATCTCGTCGACGCAGCGATTGCCCGCGTACGACCGGATCAGGTGCGGTCGGCGATTCGCCTGACTGGACTGATTCCGTCCGGCATCGTCGCGGCCTCTCGGATCAAGGAAAGAGATCGTGTGCTGAGAGTCGGACGCACCACGAACAACGTCTTCGGCACCGTAAAGAAGACTCGGGTCAAGATCGCGAAGAAGCTCCCCCGGCCCGGTTCCCGCTACAGGAGCCGCGTGGGATTTCGCGAACAGGTCGAGTGCGCGATGCCGGCAGCCGACGGAGACAGTGGCGCGGCCGTACTCTCTCGCTCGGGCAAGTTGATGGGACTCCACTTCATGGGATCGGCATCACACAGCCTCTTCTGCCCGATCAGCTTCGTGTTCGAGGCGCTCGGACTCGAACTGGTGTGAATACGAACGAAACATCTACCTTCCGCGATCACATCACAACAGGATTGTTCCAATGGTTGAATCGACACTGATCAAGAGCACGAGGTCCTCCTCGTGCCGAGCTCTTCTGAAGGTCGCCACCTACCTCCTGACCTTCTCAGGACTGGTGCTGTTTTCCACGAGCGCGCAAGCGGCTGTACCCTCTCAGCAGCAGCTCCGTGCTTCGTGCGTGGAGTATCAAGCCGACAAGCAGGCGGCTGCGAACGAGGTCGCGACAAAGAAGGCCAATTTCGACACTCTCCTTCAGGGCTTCGATCCTAGCAAAGGCAACACCGGTAACCGAGCAACTCTCACCCCTGCACAGAGGACCAAGCTAGACGCGTTCTGGCGCAGCAAAAGCGCAGAGATCGCAAATCAAAGCATCGGCCCATGTGACCCTGAGCTGAAGAAGTTATCCATCACCATGGTCGATCAAGCCTGCCGGGAGTACACCACGGCCAGAGACGAGCCCATCGAGGTCGACTGGGGAGGCGACATCGCGAACTTCCAGCTGAGCGAGCCGGGCCCGATCGCGAAGATGGACGCGTTCTGTAGCTCTCCTGGCAACTCCGTAGATCCGGATTTCGCATACATCGAAGTCCTGGAGACGCAACCGTTCCAGTGGAAATTCAACGCGGCCTCTGGTGGTCTCGCGTCGAGCGCGTTCGTCAGCACCGCCATCGAAGGCACCGCCGCCTTGATCGCCGACCGAGCACAAGCCGAGCTCGCGCTGTGGCTCGTGACCGACTTCAGCGCACAGCTATGTACTCAGGGCGCCCCCAGCGCAAAGCTGAAGATCGATGAGTGGTTCCCTCAGACATGCGAGCTCGTGAAGAACAGCGGTGAACAACCGTCCGGCATGCTAGCGTCGGCGTTTCGCGACGATCTAGAAGCGCTGCCCAACTCCATCATGGCCGATGCATTCGCCTTGATCGGGGGAAGACGCGCCGATGCCGACGTCGTGGGTAAACTCGTGGCCTCGCTGCTGAGAAAGCTACAAGACGGCCGATCGTTCTTCGAAGCGCTCGATCACTCCATTCAAGATCAAAATATAACGTGCAGCGCGAACGATACCGTCAAGTGTGTGCTCGTGTCGATGCAGATCATCGCCGAACACGCAGCTGACGCCATTGCGGACGGCGCAGTAAACGCGGTCGATCTCAAGGCGATCTTGGCCAACACCAATCTCATCAAGGTACTGCATGATGAGGTCGTCGCCAATTACTCCATCCCGAACACAGGCCGCAGCAAATTCGAGCAAATGCTCAGCGAACTCGGGACAGCCAGAGGCTTGACTGACCGGGCACAGCGAGTACGAGTTGCATTCAACGCGCTCAAAAATAATCTACCGAAGATCCTCGAAGTCTACACGGCGGCCAGCGAGCTACGTGAAAAGATCAAGCTAGGAGCCGGCAAGGTCGACCGAGAAGAGCGGCTCGCGATCTTCGTCGCGAGCGTGGATGTTGCGGCCAAGATCTTCGATCTTGCGTATGACCTCGGAACAGGAAGCTCTGGAGCACAGATCCAGGGAATCCGCGACGCAGCGGTCGCCGCCATCGAGCACTTCGCCCGCCAAGAATGGCACGAAGGAGGACTGGATGCACTCGCGATGCTCGTGGAGCTACAGAAGGTACGCAAAGCACGAAAGAATCAACACGATGCACAATTCGCCAGATATGTCAAGACCAAATGCGCGACCAAATCATCAAAAGGCAAGCAGAAGAAGTGCAAGAAGGAAGAAATCAACGAGTACGGAGAATCCAACAAGGCCATCTCCGAAGCCATCGACACCACGATCCGCTCGCTGACCTTCGTAGTCGACGCGGCCGGGGCTGAGACCCCGGAGGATTTCAAGGCCGCGCTGGACACGGCGGCCGCCCCGCTGGGCGGGTGGAGGCGGAAGACCGAGCGGTTCTCGGCGTCATTCGGCGCGATGGCAGGCCTGGGGCTGGGCGCAGAGTTCGTCCTGGAGGGGACCAGTCGCGACGTGGGCCTGTACCTGGCGCCGCGAGCCCTCGTGGGCCTGGACCTCGCGGGACCGGTCGGGAAGAACAAGACCAACGCAAAGGGTCAGCTACGCCGACGACACTCGCTGGGCGTGTTCTTCTCCGCCTTGGATCTCGGGCAGCTCGCCTCCGAGCGGGTGGCCGGGTCGGCACAAGACGAGCTGACCGACGACAACGAGGGCGTGGAAGAGAGCCCCAACATCGGGATCACCCAGGTCCTCTCACCCGGCGCATACTTTCGCTGGGGGATGTTCGAGACCCCCATCACTCTCTTGATCGGTGCATCCGCGGCGCCAGATCTCCGGAAGGTCAAGGACACCGTGCAAGATCGACCCTTCGACGCCTGGGTCGTCCAGCTCGGGGCTGCGCTCGCCGTGGACGTCACGCTGTTCCCGCTGGGACGTCGCGTGCGGCGCTCTGCCCGGTAGTCCGGTGGCCGAGCCTCGAAGGGGCAGCCTTCGAGGCTCGGCCACGCCAGTGAGCATCGAGCGACGAACCGACACGGAAACGACACGAGGCGAGCCTCGATCGAGGGTAACCTCCACGCATGCTCGACCGTTTCGGCTGCGTGCGAAGCTCCCTGCCGTTGGCGCTGTCTGCGACCCTGTTGTGTCATGCCGCCTGTCGAGTCGAGGCGCCGACCGAGCCCGAGCCGCTGCGGGCGGTCGACGTGACCGAGCTGGCTGCGGGCCTCGAGCAGGGCACCGTAGTGCTCGACGTCCGCGATCGCGCCGAGTTCGACGCGGGGCACGTGCCGGGGGCGGCCTGGCTCGACCCAGGCACGCTGCGCGCCACCGTCGATGGCGTCGACGGTCAGGTGGCGCCGCGCGCCACCGCTGAAGTGATCTTCGGCGAAGCGGGGCTCGACGCCACCGACTCGGTCGTGATCGCCGGCGCCGACAACGGCACCAGCCCCGCGCGCGTAGCCTGGACGCTGAGCTACTACGGACACGAGGGCTCGGTGGCCCTGCTCGACGGCGGCATGCAGGCGTGGGCCGCCGCCGGGCGCGAAGAAGTGACCGACGAAGCACCACGCGGAGCGACCGGATACCTGGGCGGTCAGACTCGCGAGGCGTTACGCGTGGACAAGGCGTGGATGCTCGAGCACCTCGACGACAACGGGGTGACGATCTTCGACGTGCGCACGCCCGAGGAGTACACCGAGGGACACATCCCCGGGGCGATCAACGTCAACTGGACCACCAACCTCTCGCAAGACGGCACGTTCCTCGACGCCAGCGAGGTGCGAGCGCTCCACGCCGACCCCTCGGCGGACACACTGGTGGTCTACTGCCGCACCGGTTCGCGCGCCGCGGTGAGCTGGGCCCTGCTGCGGGCGGCGGGCTACGAAGACGTGCGGCTATACGACGGCAGCTGGGCCGAGTGGGGCAGCGACCCGGACACGCCCAAGGAGTAACAAGGAGTAACACGGCGGCCGCTCAGCGCTCGGCGCGGAGCCTTGCGATGACGGCGTCGTTCTCCTCGACTAGCTTGTCCACGTGCTCGCGCAGCTGTTCATCTTCGGGGGGGATCTCGAAGACCTCGGCTCTTCGCTGGACCTGCTCGAGGAGCTCCAGCGCCCCGCGTCGATCTCCTTCGGCATCGAGCGCGAGCGCCTCGGTCTGTTCGATATATAGCGTGAGCAGCTGAAGCTTCCGATGAGCCTCGACGGGCAGGTCTTGCGTCGACAAAGCTTCGAGCTCCGTGCGGGCTCGGCCAAGCCAAGGGCGAGACGCTCGGCAGTCACCCACCTGACATGTCAGCCACGCGATGTTCTGCAAGACAAACGGGTCTTGTTCGGCTCCGAATTCCTGCTCGAGCTGCTTGTGGTGTTTCAAGGATGATGCGTGCTCACCTCGATCCAGCTCGACCGAGGCCAGTACGCGCAACGCCAATTCTCGGTCGCGATGTCCCTCGTCCAGGGCGGACTGTACCGCCAATGCCGACTTCGCATATCGCAGTGCAGCGTCGAACTCCCCCAGCAAGAGCGATGCTTCGGCCAGCATTGCTTCTGTTCGAGCCGCCAACGTCGACTTGTCGCCGAGCGCCTCGTGCTCGATTTCCAGCGCTTGCCGCAGTTGGTCCTTCGCCTCAGCTGGATTTCCCAAGTCCAGTTCGACCAGCCCGATGTCAAAGAGCACTTCGGCGACCTCTGGATGCCGAGGCCCGAGCTCGTCCTTCCGTCTCTCAAGAACTTCTCGGCACAACTCAAGTGCCATCGGTCGATCACCACTCTCGGCGTAGGCGTTGGCCAAGCGCAGCTTGGTCTTGGCCCAAGCTCGTACCGACTTGGCATCTCGAAGGTCTAGCGCGGCCTGGTGCAATTCCACGGCTCGGTCCGGGTCGGAACCTGGCTCTCGCTGCAACACGAGCTTGCCCTCGAGGTCGAGATAGTCCGCCTGCAGCTCGACGGGAGTACCGAGCACCTCGATCGCAGCCTCGACATCCTTCGAGCGATCCTCGGCTGAGTCCCAACGCTCACGGGCCAGCAACAATTCCATCGTGGCCAGCAGAGCGCGCGCCCGTGTCTCCCCCTGTGGTGCCCTCGCGACCGCCTCGGCCAGCACCTCCTGGGCGCGGTCGGTCTGATCGAGGCTGGCCAACGTACGCCCCCGCAGCTCAAGCAGTTCGGCATACTGGGGAGAATCAACGACTGACGACTCGGTCCCTAGACGCTCGAGTTCCTGATTCGTCTGCGCGTACAGCCCCTGGGCGAAGGTCACCCTAGCCCGGGCCAGGCCGCGGACGAACGCGGTCGACGGCGGTCGATCCAGGGAAGACGCGGACTCCGGACGCAGCGCACAACGTCGCGGCGAGCGCAGCGTCTCAAGCACCTGACCCACCGTCGCCACCGTGGTCACATCGACAGCCCGCAGACCGCGGACGACCTCGACGAACGCATTCGTGTCCCGATCGAGACATTCGGTCACTTGTGCATACTGCGCAACATTACCCGCCCGACAGGCTTGCACGTGCACCTCGCCCCACTGCTGGACATGCCGGTCGAGTTGCGACTCGACCGATTCCCAGGTCTTTTTTGCATAGGGCTGACCCGTGTCATCCAGAGCACGCTGAATCTGCGCCTTGACTCTTTCGTTCCATTCTACAGACGGCCCTCGTGGCGGCACCTCACAGGCAGGCTCTCGCTGACGACCAGCGAGCGCCAGCACGCCCATGCCGAGCGCGATCGGCCCGGCCCAGGTCCACAGTTGGTGACGCCAGCGCGATCCCGCCAAGAGCGCCCGCAGCAGCGCATCCATGTCGGGCCAGCGACGTTGTGGCTCGATCGCCAGGCCCCGATAGAGCGCTCGGCGTACCGCCCATGGCAGCGTTCGCGCTCCCTTCGTGGGCGCGGGCACCGGTCGCTCGGAGGCCATCAGCAGCGCCGCCCGTTCGAAGGGTCGGCAGCCCACCAGCGCCTCGTAGAGCGCAACGCAGAAGCTGAACTGATCGGCCCGCGCATCGATCGGCCGCCCGTCGAACTGCTCGGGCGCCATATAGGCCGGGGTACCCGCCCGGGCGCCCGTGCGGGTGACCGACCCGGGCGACGACGCCTCGAGTCGACGCCCCGACGAGCTGGTCGATCCAACGGTCAACCCCGGGCCCTGCGCGAGGCCGAAGTCCACCACGCGAACCCTCCCGTCCTTGCCCACCAGCACGTTGGCGGGCTTGAAGTCGCGATGTACTAGCCCCGCCTGATGCGCCGCGCTCAGGCCTCGGCCGGCCTGCATGTACAGCTCGAGGATCTCCGACATCGAGCGTACTTGGTCGGATTGCCACTGACGCAAAGAAGGGCCATCGACTCGCTCCATTGCAACGAACACGCCACCATCGTGGGTTCCGACCTCATAGACGTGCACCACGTTGGGATGCGAGACCTTGGCCAGCGCCTGTCCCTCGCGCACCAGCCGCGCCCGCTCTCGCTCGTCACCCACCAGATCCGCCGACAGCACCTTGATGGCGACCTGTCGACCGAGCTGTTCGTCCCATCCCGCATAGACCACGCCCATGCCCCCAGATCCGAGGGTCTCGATGATCTCGTAGGATCCAACGCGGATCGGGGTGGCTGCCTCACCAAACAAGCGTTCCCCCACCTGGGCCTTCATAACCCTGGCGCCGAGCTCTTGCGAGGCGGGGGCCTCAACCGAGATCGAATCGTCGCTCGTCGTCATGTTCGGGGCCCGATGAGATGCCCGATGCCATGGTAGTGCAGTGATGCATCGAAACCGTCAACTCTCAGCTCTTTCCCGATATGGGCGGCCCAAAAAAAGCGCTACGCTATCGTATAGCTCCTCACCCCGAGCTCTGGCATGATGCATGAGCGTTCCATGGAAACGGACGAGGCACTGCTGGAGGCATGGCGTGGAGGCGACCGTCGATCGGGGAACGAGCTGTTCCAGCGGCACTTCGAGCCGGTGCGACGGTTCTTCGTCAACAAATGCGACAACGACGCAGCCGAGCTCGTCCAGCGGACCTTTTTGGCCTGCGTAGATGCGCAGGAGCGATTCGAGGGGCGGTCGAGCTTTCGAACGTTTCTGTTTGCCATCGCCCACAACATCTTGCGCGAGTATTTCCGGGCGAAGGATCGCGCCAAACGACACGACGACGTCGATGAGCACTCGGTCGTCGACCTGGGCGTGGGGCCCTCGACCTCGCTGGAGGGCAAGCAGGAGCAACAGGCCCTGCTGATGGCCCTGCGGCAGATTCCGCTGAAATTTCAGGTGGTGCTAGAGCTGTACTTCTGGGAGCGGATGACGGGGCCGGAGATCGGCGAGGCGCTGGGGATCCCCGAGGATACAGCGCGGAGCCGGATCCGGCGGGGGAAGGAGCTGCTCAAGGGGGCATTGAAGAAGGTCGCGGTCTCGGCGGAGGTGATGAAGAGTACGGCAGGGAATATCGATGGGTGGGCGGAGGAGGTACGCGAAAAAGTATTTTGATGTAACGGGATCCATATGCTGCTGCACTACCGTAATGCAGATAGAAGACCTTGTTTCACCCCTGTGAGCGAATACCCCATGGAATCCACTGATCTGACCTTCATCCCCAACTGCCCTTCCAGGAGTACACATTATACCGATCAACTCCCAGAGCCACTAGCGACATTTCAGATTCGAACCCAAAGGTGCTTGGACCATGACAACCACCTCACCTATATCCACACATCCGGCACTCGTCACGACAAAATCCATATTGCAACTTTCAATGTACCTAACGAACAAGTAACGATCACGATACAATGGAGAAGTGGAACAGTAGAAAGAATCATCTGCAGGAAAATCGACTCGAACGAGAAGATCGACCCTGTTACGAATTCGAACGGAAAGACGGAATTCATGCTCGACGTTCCAGAAAATGGCGATTCCAGTTGGCGCATCGAAAGCGGAGATCCCGGATTCCATCTTACGGTCAAGGCTACGAGAAAAGGCTAATGATTTTCCGATCATTCTCACTTCTCGGCCTCATACCGATCTTAATAGCGGCATGTGACCTATCTGCGTCAGCCTCGTATGGGGATGAAACTCAGCCGATCGAAAGCACGAACCCGAGCCCCGCAAACGACCCCCAGAATACCCACATCACTCTCAAGGAGATCAAGGAGATCGCGAAATCTAAGCTATGCACTCTTTTCGCCAGCCTAAGATCAGCAGACAAGAAACCGGAGCACGACGGGGCTATCTTCAATCCCCCAGACTTTCGAGTTCCGCCGTCCTCGCCCCCGCTGTCAAAGATAGCTGATTCCACGGCTGCTTTTTTCTGGGCCGAACAACTCGCCTTCGCCAGAGACCAAGGTTGGCCTACCATGGAGTCTGTCGCCGACCAGAAGTGCGGAGACTCCTGCGGCGCGAATATCAAAGGAATCCGCGAGGAACTTGGCAATCTCCCGACTGGCGCCATTGCCGCCGGCGTCGTCGTTAGCGAACATGTCGTCGCAGCCAACCGACACGTCACAAACAACCTACAGTACGACATCGACAATGCAAGAGTTGTCTTTGGCTTTCAAGCAGAGCCTGTCAACGGCCGTCTACCTTCACAACTCCAGATTCACTCTATCACGAGGATCTGTCATTCACGCGACGCCAACACCGACCTTGCACTAGTTCAACTCGACGGCGTCTCGCTATCATCCCTAGTGCAAGCCGTCGACTTCGACGATCAGGCAATCGAGCACCCCACCCCGGTGGTTGCGTTCGGCCACCCTTGGGGTTCGTCTAGACTGATGACCGGGCATAACGAGCACACGAAAATACAGCGATGCGATACTGGAGAGCCTGAAAAACCTGGAGAGACGCACGCAACTCTCGACTCACTCGCAAGAAGTAGTGGCTCTCCTGTCTACATCCCGAAAACATCAAAACCATCAGAAGCAGAAGAATGGAGTTTATTTGGCATCATCTACGGCAACGGAGAAAACAAAATCGTATGCCTCGACAATCAATACGATGTCATCGACATCGATCCTCCCCCAACGCCCTGTAACCGAGGCAATGGCACTGGCCCACTAATCATTCCATTGCACCCGATCAAACAAGCCATTGAGACTTTCTCCAACGGAGGCAAACCCCGAGGATGGGCTTGTCACCCTAAGGATACTGACAACGAATCTCTAGCACCCCTCGGCACCGATACTAGCACCAACACCAACTAGGATTCATTGACTGGCTCCGATCGATAGGTGGCCAAATAGGGTAACTCCTCAAATCTATAGTCCCAAGCTTCCATTTCGGAGAAGAAAATACGCCCAAAACAAAGTTTGAGATTCTATCCGATATGGATTGACCATTTAAGTAAGCGATGCAGAGCTGGCCTACTGACTGCACCCTGCCCACCGCTCATGCTACCCTCCCTCCATGGGCGCCACCCCCCTGCCAACCCTGGCCACCGCGGCCGATCTCGCCAACCTCCCCGAGGAAGCGGCCGCAGAGGTCGTGGGGGGCGAGGTCGTCTACAAAGCCAGCCCCAGCTTCAGCCATGGCTACGTTCAGGGGCAGCTCGGTGGCTTCTTGCGGTTTGGGGCGGGTGGTCGCGGATCGCGCGGGTGGTTTTTGGTCACCGAGCCCGACATCGAGCTCGAGCCGCACGAGGTCTACCGGCCCGATCTAGCCGGATGGCGGCGCGAGCGCGTTCCGGAGATTCCCAAGGAAGTCCCCGTACGACTGCGACCGGACTGGGTGTGTGAGGTTCTCTCCCCATCCACCGCTGGCCGAGATCTGAGCACCAAGCTCCGTAGCTATCACCGCAACGAGATCCCCCACTACTGGGTCGTCGACCCCGAACATCAAACACTCGTCATATACCGCCGACAAGCGGATACCTATGCCATTGCCCGCTCGGCGGGAATCACCGAGACCATCCAAGCCGAGCCCTTCGACGTAGAGCTTCCGATTGCACTACTCTTTGCCGATCTCGAAGCCTCGGAGGATGAGTGAGTGAGCGAGCATTCCCCCCCTACCCGTCGCGACACTCAAAGAACAGCTCGAACAGCGGCTCACACGGGCTCCCTGGCTCGAACAGCTCCCCGCACTCTAGCGTCGACAAGCACGCGAAGAATGCATCGAGAATAGGCGCACACTCGGGCTGTTCGTTCTCCAGATACGTCAAATAATCATTACAAAACTCATAAGCACTCTCCCCGCTCCCATAGCAATACTCCGCGAGCTCCGCATACGCCGCGCAGCTATTGTACGTGGGGAGGCCCACGTCGAGCACGGGCGGCGGCGGGGTCGTGGTGACCGTGGGCATCGGGCCGCTGGTCGACGTGGTCGTCGGCGAGGGTCCCGGACCGGTCGTCGTGATGGTCGTCGGCAACGGGCCGCCGGTCGGCAACGGGCCGCTGGTCGGCCCAGGCCCCGGCCCCGCGCTGGTCGGCGTCGGTCCCGTCTCGTCGGCGTCGGTGCCAAAGCCGGTCTCGTTGCCCCCTTCGCTGCCATCGTCGGGCTGCTCGAAGCGGGGCAAACCCAAGCAACCGGCGCTGCTCGACAACACAAGCAGCAGGCCGAGCCCTCGGTGATCCTCCAGCGCCGATGCGAGCGTACGAGACATGACGCCCGACTATAGCTGACTATAGCTTGGGTAGGCCCTCGATCTCGATCGGCTTGACTCGCTGCCCCGCCTTGGCCTGTCGCTGGAGCTGCGAGTGCGCGACCTTGTGCTGGAGCTGGGTCAGCTCGGACAACAGCGCCTGGTTGGTGTCGTTGAGCGTGCGCAGCAGCGCCGGGCTAAACCCCTTGCCCGCGGCCACCGCCGCGTAGAGATCGTCGAACACCTGCGCGAGCTTGGGCTCGACGGCGTCGGACTCGGGCCGCACCTGGGTGCGGTTCTCGGGCTTGACCGCGGCCACCGCCGCGTCGACGTCGCCGTGCCCGATCTTGCGAAGCACCCGGCCGATGACGGTAGCCGGATCCTCGAGCACCTGGTCGTAGGTCTGGAGCAACGCGGGGTAGCGCCGCAGCGAGATGTCGCGAACGAGGGCGAAGTTCTCCATCCACCATTCGTACGCGGGGGGAAAGTTGAAAGGCTCGTCGACCTCGACGCCCTTGGCTCGCTGCTTGTCGCGGCCCTCGGCCTCCATGGCGTAGAGGCGATTGATCGAAGCTTCATACTCCCGCCACTCGCGAACGTTGGCCAGCACGTACTCGATGTAGGCCCGCTCGGAGCGGATCACCCCCGGCACAAAGACCTTGACCGCATATCCTTCCACGTGCTCGGGCAAGAAGTACTTGCCCGTCTGCGGATGCGGGTTGGTGCGGTAGTAGACCCCGTTGCGCAACAGGCTCTCGTAGAAACCATCGGGGTTGGCGTCACGCAAAGCGCTATCGCCCCAGTTGCGGGGGAACGCCTTGCCCAGGATCAGCAGGCCGGCGGCCTGCATCACCTGCATCCACATCGAGGTGCCGCTGCGCTTGGTTCCGGAAACGAAGATCATCAGGGGTCCTCTTCTATGCAACAGCGGCCGCGTCGACGCACGACGCGGCCACCTGGTTCATGCCTGCTCGCAGTGCGTGCTGCGATCACTTCGCCGAGCAGGACTCCGTCAGCGCCGTGTTCTCCTTGGAGCACGCATCTTCCATTACGAACTCATCGCAGGGCAGCGCATTGAGGCAGGCCACGAAATCCTCGAACAAGGCGAAGCACTCATCGGAATAGGCTGCGTATGCGGCGGCATCGGCCTCGCAATAACCCAAGATCTCTTCGTAGGTGTACGGAAGACCGCACTCGACCGCGAGATCGGCGTAGATCTCGCAGTAGGTCACGGGTCCGTCGGTCTCGGCCGAGGTGGTGTCTACGGACGCCGTGCCCGAGCTGTCGACCATCCCGGACGACATCCCCGTCGAGTTGCCAGCCGTCATCCCCGTCGAGTTCCCGGAGGTCATCTCCGACGTCGTCCCCGACGTCATCCCCGTCGAGTTACCGACCGTTTCCGTGACGCTCGTAGCGGTGTCGTCCCCGGTGGTGATGATGCAGCCGAGGCTCAACGGCGCGGCCGACAACAAGAAGAGTAAGTTCTGAGAGTTGATGTCTTTCTTATCCATGACCACTAGGCTCCTTAGGCTCGTCTAGGCTCTCGTGTTCAAGCCCACGCGAGGGTGTCCTCGGCCGGAGGCTAGCGGAGCATGCTGGGTACGGGCAAGCCGACTCGTCCACGGATCCTGGTGCAGACCCCCCCTCGGAGGCTCAGAAACCACAAATAACCGCGGATACCCGAGGCGAGGGATCCCCTTCCTGGAGCCGGGGTCGTCGCCCGCCCCACACCGAGGGTCAGAGGATCGCCGGGACGACCTTTTGCTCGATTTCGCCGAGGAATTCCGCGAGGCCGCAACGGGCCCCTCGGTCACGCAGGTGTGAGATCGCAGTGACCTCCAGGCACTCGGCCTCCCGATCGTGATGACGCCGCGTCAGGTTCTCGAGGACCCGCTTGACGCTGCGCTGGTCGTCGCCACGAAGACGCTCCGGGCAGCGTGAGCCGCGACCCAGCTCTCGCCCACGCTGCTCCAGAACTCGCCCGCGCTCATCTCGTCACGCCAGCGCTCGGCCTCGGGATGGTCGATGAGCGAGCCGATCACGCTGGTGCCGTCGGGCGCCTGGGTGATCGCACGGACCTCCTCGAACTCGAGGTGCTCGACCAGGTAAGAGGAGTGCGTGGTCGCGATGATCTGCAGACCAGGACGAGAACGGATCAACTCGTGAAGATAGCCGACCAGATCGCGCTGGGCCTTGGGATGCAGCGCGCGATCGAGATCGTCGAGCATGATGGTCATCGGCTGATCGGGCGCATTGGCCTCGATGACGGTGAGCAAGCCGAGCAGCAGCAAGGTCCCCTCGCTGGCATCGTCGGCACGAATGTTCGCGGCGTGCTCGAAGTCGAAGGAGACTTGATGACCAACAACTTCGACGTCATCGCTCCGCCGGGTCCGCGCCCGCTTGACCCGTAAGTGTCGCAGCGAGGGCACGAACTCGCGTAGCCGCCGCTCGATCTCGTCGAAGCGCTCGCGGGCTTCGCCCTGAAGTGCATCGAGCACAGCGGCCAGGTTCTTTCCGTCGAATCCCAGCGTTGGATCGGTCTCATGCGAGTACGCAGCACCGGCCATGGCCCGGGTGTCGAGACGAAACATCCGAATGCCTAGCAAAGAGCCGTAGAGTTGGTCCGAGACCGAACACTTGCCCTTGGATTGCGGATCGTCATCGATTTGCACGATGGTGGCGTTATCGAACCGAACAAGGAATTGCTCGAGCCCGAAGGCGCCTTCCAGCGAACCTCGACTCGACACCTCGGGCAACGAGAACCCAATCTCGATGGAGTCTTTGCTGCTCTGCCGAGACGCGACACGAGGTAGATCAAACCAGTCTGGATAATCGAGCTGATAGAGCTCAGTAAACCGCGACCACAGCAGCAAGGTTTGTAGCAAGTTGATCGCCTCGAGTACGCTCGTCTTCCCGCTCCCGTTCGCCCCTACAAACACGGTCAGCGGCCCGAGCTCTACCTCGACGTCCACGAGCGACTTGTAGCCGCGGACCTGCAGGCGCTCGATCATCGCTCCAACGCTACCAGTATCGGCCAGCCGTCAGCCAGCCTCCGAGCAGCCCGCACCCCGGCACCCGCCCGCACATCACCCCGGCAGCACATCCAGCAGCGCCCGGCGCATGTCCGCGGCGCTCTCGAAGCGCTCGGCCGGATCCTTGGCGCACGCCTTCGAGAACACCACATCCAGCCCACAGCGCACCGCGGCCGATAGCTCGCGCGGCAACAAATTACTGGGCAAGGGAGGCTCCCGCTCGCAGTGCGCCGCGATAAGATCTGGCGTGGGCTCGGACAGCAGCTCCTCGAAGGGATGCCGACCGGTCACCACCTCGAACAAGCTGATCCCGGCGGCGTAGACGTCGGTGCGCGCGTCGGGCCGCGAGCCCCCGAGCGCCTGCTCGGGCGCGACGTAGCGAGGGTCACCGCAGCGCTCGATCTCGTCGTCGCCTCCGCGACGAACGTCGCAGGCCACCCCGAAGTCGAGCAGCTTGGCCGCGACCCGAGTGCCATGAGTCTCGCGGCTGACGAAGATATTGGCCGGCTTGACGTCGCGGTGAACGATCCCCTGGCGGTGCGCGTGGCTGAGCGCATCGAGGATCCCGTCGAAGACCTGGGCCACCAAGTTCAGCGAGAACCGAAGACCTCGCCGACGCGCCCCGGTCAACAGACGCTCGAGATCCTTGCCCCGTAGGTACTCCATGGCAAACCACTCGAGCCCGAGATCGGGCATGATCCCCAGGTCGAAGATCCGCACCAAGTTGGGATGACACAAGCGCGCGCCGTAGAGCGCCTCGGCACGAAAGCAGCGACGCGCGGGATCGGGCAACCCGGGCTTCATCACCTTGAGCGCAACATCGCGCTCGAGCACCGGGTCGTAGGCCCGATACACCGTGCCCATACCGCCCTCACCCAGGGTGTCCACGATCCGATACTGCTTGGAGTGGATGACCAGCTGACGAGAATCGAGCGTCGGGGCGTCGTCGAAACCCGTGGCAAAGGGCTGCGTAGCCCGGGCGGCTTCGTCGAGCTCGGGGGCGGCGACGTTCATCGAGCAGACCCTTACTCAATCCGATCCCAAAGCCCAGAAATCAGCGCAAATTACGTCGTATATGTAGGTTAGAGTGCGATCTTTGGCCCCTCCGCAACCGGGATCCCGGTGCTATGGTGGACGGCCGAAGAGCCGCTTCTGGGGATAGTTCGCTCCCCATTCGGGTCGAGGAGTCTCCCATGCGTGCCATCACGATCACGTCCGCATCACTGCTCGCCGCCAGCACCCTGCTGTGGCCCGCCGAGGCCCAGGCCATCCAGATCTGGGCCTCCGATTGCAACTTTGGATTCCAAGAGACCTACAACCCAGGCGACGCGGTCTGCGTGTCCGGCGAGCTCGACGTGGTTCCGCCAGGATCGATCTGCGCCGAGGCTTACGTCATCGTGACCCCAGCCGGCTGGCCCAATGCCTTCTTCGACGTCACCTACGGCGGGGCCAACTACATCCAGGGCTGCGCGGGAGCAGGGGCGTTCTTCGACGAGTATGTGTGGCTACCCAACCCGTCGCTAATCCCCGGGCAGTACGATCTGGTGATCGACCAGTGGCCGTTCTTCGGATCGTTCTCGGCCGAAGACTACCGGCTCGACAACGCGTTCACGGTGACCAACGCCCCCCTGGTCTACTCGGTGGACGTGACGATGATCAAGTCGGCCGCAGAAGACGGGCTGGCCTACGCGCAATCGCTCCAGCACCTGTCCGATCTGCTGACGATCATCGACACCCTGAGCACGGCCGCGGACTGGGCGGGAACCTTCGGCGCCGGCGGGGCCCTGGCCGCGATCGGCCTGGGGATCGTCTGCTACGCGACGCAGACCCAGTGCCCCACCTCGTACAACAGCGCGGTGATCGGGATCGGCACCACGATCATCTCGGGGATCAGTCAGTCGCTCACCCTGCACTACGGGGCGATCATCGCCGACCCACCCGACCCAATGTTCGAAGACGTGGTCCCGCTGCGCTTCGACGACGCGCTCGCATACGGGGCCCCCTGGGCGCCAGGGGCCGGCGCTCCGCTGCCCACGGGGCAGACGGTGGTCGCCCAGCTCATGGCCACGCAGGCGGCCGCCTACCAGGCCCTGCTGCCCACGGTCGAGAAGCTCCAGGGGGCTCAAGAGGCCGGCTCGCACTTCGGGCTGCTGATCCAGGCCGAGAAGACCCAGGCCTACGCGGGCCTGGCCATGGAGGCCGGCGACGCGATGGTGACCGAGATCGACGCGCTCCAGGCCACCCTCGAGGCGGCAGGGACGTACTCCACCGAGGTCGACGTAGCCAGCCTCTTTGCGCAGATCGAGGCGGGCGAGCTCACCGAGGAGGACCACGCGCTGATCCAGAGCTTCGGCTACTCCGAGGCACAGATCGACGAGGCGATCGCGCTGGCCGGCTCGCTGCCCGTGCCGGGGCCGCTGAGCTGGCAGGCGATCCTCGACGACGCGCGCAGCCAGTTCTTGGCGATGCGCCCCGCCCTCGAAGACATCATCGCCCAGAGCGAGGCGATCCGCGTGGAGAACGAAGGCTACGCGCTGCGCAACGCCCCGGTGGCCCTGGTCGATGCGCCGCCGGCCGGATCGGTGGGCGACTCGCTGACGCTCTTAGCCTCGGCCGCCCACATCGACGGGGACGCCATGCTCTCGTACGCCTGGGATCTAGACGGCGACGGCGAGTTCGACGACGGGGTGGGGGCCGACGTGGAGTACACCCCGGTCGCCCCTGGCTTGATGGTGGTGGCAGCCGAGGTCGACGACGGGACCCACCGCGACATCGCCATGGCGAGCATCGTGGTCGACGTGAGCAACGCTCCCCCGGAGTTCACCGAGCTGCTGCCAGCCAACGTCGCACCCTTTGCTGACATGGGAGAGACGGTGGAGCTGTCGGCCACGGCGACCGATCCCGACGGCGACCCGATCACCATGACCTGGACCGTCGACGACATGGAGGCAGGCAGCGGTGGCTCGCTGTCGTGGACCATGCCCGACGAGCTCCCCCACGAGATCCGAGTGGTGGCGGCCGACGACGATCCCTACAGCGCGGACGCAACCTTTACGTTCTATGTGCGATCGAGCATCTGGGAGGAGCAGGTGGGGGACAGCGGCGGAGGCACCGAGACCGGCGGCGCGAGCGGGGGCGTAGACGACACCGCCGGTGAGAGCATGAGCGCCAGCGCCAGCGCGACCGGAGGCGCCAACGGGACGGCCACCGGTGCAACCGACTCCGCGGCCGCCGACGGGGGCAGCGAAGGCGGAGGCTGTGGATGCCGCTCCAGCGCGCCGCCCCCCACCAGCACCGGCCTGTGGGTGCTGGCCCTGCTCGGCTGGCGCCGGCGACGATCATCAAGGGATCACCGATCATCGCCGCCCCGCATTTAGGGTAGGGTGGGAGGTCTGTGCTCCCGCTCAACCCGCTCCAGCGCAAGGTTCGATACGAGCTCGGGCTCCCGGTGCTGACCGGAGCCTTCCCCCTGGTGGGCCACGTGCCCGCGGTCATGAGCGACCCCCCAGGCGTGGTCGCGGCCGGCACCCGGCAGCTCGGCAAGCTCTTCTGGTTCGAGATGGGCTTCGGTCGACACAGGACCCTCGTCTACGCCGGCAACGACGCTCATCAGCTCTTCCGCAGCGCGGGCGTCGAGTCGAGCCACTTTTGGGAGGACCTGCCGCTGTTCTTCGGGCGATCGCTATTGGTGGTCGACGGCGCTGTGCACCGCCACATGCGCTCCCCCATGAACAAGCCCTTCTCCCCCATGGGCCTGCACAAGGCGGGGATCAGCCGGATCGCTCGCCAGGCGATCATCGACCGAGTGAGCACCTGGCCCCGCCAAAAAGAGCTCACGATCCTCACCGAGACCCAGGAGATCACCCTCGCGATCATCTTCGGGATCATCGGGATCCGGCCCGAGGAGCTCTCGGTGTGGAGGAAGAAGTTTCGGCTCTACATGCTCTCGGCGCTCAACGTACCCGTGGACGTGATCGGCTCTCCGACCTGGCTGGCCCGGCGGGCCCGCGCGTGGATCGACGAGCAACTGCGCTCGATGATCGAGGCCACCCGCCGGGATCCCAACGCAACCGGGCTGCTCGCCGAGCTCGTCCGAGGCCGCGACGAAGAGGGCCTGGCCCTCACCGAGCAGGAATTGCTCGACAACGTCCGGCTCCTCGTGCTCGCCGGACACGAGACCACCGCCTCGGCCCTGGCCTGGATGATGCTGTTCCTCGCCCACCACCCGCGGTATTGGGACCAGCTGTGCGAGGAAGCTCGGGGGCTGGACGACGTCCCCACGTCGTACGAGCAGCTGAGCCAGTGCCCCCTGGCTCGTGCGCTCTTTCGCGAGTCGGTCCGCATGTATCCGCCCGTCTACGCCGAGTCACGCCGCGTGCGAGAGCCGATCGAGCTCGATGGTCGCACGATCCCCCCGGGCACTCGCATCCACATTTCCCTTTATCACCTGGCCCGGGATCCCGCGGCCTTCGACCAGCCCGACCGCTTCGATCCCCAGCGCTGGCTAAAGCGCGACCACAAGCTGACGCCCATCGAGACCTCCCAGTTCGGCGGAGGCCACCACTTCTGCCTCGGGTACCACCTCGCGCTGCTCGAGGGCGTGCAGCTGGCGATCGCCGCGGCCCGAGCGCTCGACGACGCCGGGCTGCGGCCGGCGCTTCGCTCCGATCGCATGCCCTCGCCGGTGTACGTGCCGCTCACCCACCCGCCAGCGCGAACGCGGATCCTGCTGCGCCGATAGTCGAGGTTGAGCGGCTACTTCGGTGGCGACGTTGGATCTTGGCCCGACTCGAGCATGGCTTCGTAGGCCTGGAACCGGTCCACGAACGCTCGTACTCGACGGCCGCGCTCGGTATCGCTGAGGCGCTGACCCATGCTCAGGTAGAGCTTGCCCTCGGCGCCGATCTGCGAGGGAAGCACCGCGACCAACTCTCGCATGCGGAACGAGAAATCCGCAGGTAGTAGCCCGATCCCCTGGTCGGCGAAGATCATCTCCAGCACCGCGCTCATGCTCGTCGAGATGAAGCGCGGGTCGAGGTGCTGGACCCCGCCGGTGTACAGCGGCCAGGCGTAGGGAGAGATCCCGCCGTGCACATCGAGGGCGATGCAGGCGTGCGCGGTCAGGTCGGCAGGGGTTGCGGGGGAGCCGTAGCGCTCGAGGTAGGCCGCGCTCGCCACACATTGCCAGCGAAAGCGCTCCACGGTCTGGCAAAACAGGTCGCCGTCGGTGGGCGGGGCAAAGCTCGCGACCAGATCGAAGTCGTCGCGGATCGGGTGGAGCTGCCGATCGGTGAAGACGAACTCGAAGCCGAGGTCCGCGACGTTCTGTTCGTCGAAGCGCAGGAAGGGCTGGAGCACGTCGAGGCCCAAGCCCGGCGGGGCGGCGATGCGCAGCCGCATCCGCCGTCCGGCCTGTAGCGTGGCCTCGACCTGTCGCGCCGCATCGACCACCGCGGCGCCCCGCTCGACGAGCCGATGCCCAGCCTCGGTCAGGCGAAAGTGCCGAGAGGTTCGCTCGACCAGGCGCACGCCCAGATCCCGCTCGAGCTGCTCGAGACGTCGGGTCAGCGTGCTCCGGGGCTGACCCAGGGCTCGGCTCGCCCCGGCGAGCGAGCCCTCGCGGGCGAGGGTCATGACCACGACCACCGCATCGAGATCGAGCATGGACCCAGCATAGCGGCGGTTCCACACCTCAGCCACGAGCGGAGAAGCGGCCTGCGCGCTCCGCCAACCTACACTGACCACATACGGGCGGCAGCCGCCCATTTGCGGGCGTGGTCGGTCGAGCGCAGCTTCCTATAGTTGTGACTCGTGTTCGACGCCAAGACCTTCCTCGAGCCCATCTCGACCCTCGACCGGCTTCGCGAGCAGTCTCCGGTGCTTCGCGTCGAGGCCCTCGATGCCTGGCTGATCTTGCGGTACGAGGACGTCAAGCGGGTGCTGCAGGATGCCCAGACCTTCTCGTCGGAAGATCCCTCGTATTGTGCCGAGCAGATCGGGGCTCCGACCATGCTCGACCTCGACAATCCCCGCCACGCTCAACTGCGCACCCTGGTCCAGCCGGCCTTCACGCCTCGGCGCGTCGCCAAGCTCGCCGACCAGATAGGAGCGCTGTGCGAAGAAATGCTCGACGAGGTCGAGGGCCGAGGCGAGCGCTTCGATCTCGTGGATGCCTTCTCGGGTCCGCTGCCCGCGATCGTCATCGCCGAGCTGCTCGGCGTCCCTCGTGATGACTTCGGCGAGTTCCGACGGCTCGCCAGCGACGCGATCCACGTCGGCACGCCCGACAAGCAGGAGATCGGCGTACGAGCGCTCCGCGAGCTCAACGCTTATTATGGTGGCATCCTGAAGGAACGCCGCGCGAGCGGACGCCTCGGCGACGACATCGCCTCCGATCTCATCCGTGCCCAGCAAGACGGGGCCGCGTGCAGCGACGCCGATCTCGAAGCGATGGGCGGGCTGTTCCTCATCGCGGGCCACGAGACCACGACCAACCTCATCAACAATACGGTGCGCTGCCTCAGCGAGCACCCCGCGGCCCGCGACTACCTACGCGAGCATCCCGATCGGATGTCGGTCCTGCTCGAGGAAGTCCTGCGCTATCGAAGCCCCGTGCTCGGCAACTTCCGATTCACGCGGCAGGCGGTCGAGCTGCAAGGGGTGACCATCCCGGCAGGCGCCCGGGTCTTGCCTCAGCTGCTGGCCGCCAACCACGATCCCCGGGTGTTCTCCGAGCCCGGGCGCTTCATCCCCGATCGCAATCCCAAGGGGACGCTGGCCTTCGGTCGCGGGATCCACAAGTGCATCGGGGAGCGGCTCTCCAAGCTCGAGGCCACGCTCGCGCTCACGGCGCTCTACCGCCGCTTTCCCACGCTACGCGTGGATGACGAGCGCGAGATCATCCCGGTCGAGTCACCGATCATCTACGGCTGCCGAGTGCTCCCGGTCCGGATCTGATCTCATTGCTCGCCCCTTCCCTTGCCCTGCTGGCCCTTGCCCGATTGGCCCTTGCCCGATTGGGCCTGCGCCTTGCGCCACCGCCGAGCCGAGGGCGAGTCCTCCGGAGATCCTTTAGTCTCGAAGAAGTTGATGATCTCCGGATCTGCCTTGGGCCGGGCGTGGGTGATGTCGTAGACGTCGTCGATGTAGGGCTGCTTGAGCCACTCCAGGTAATTGGCGACCGGCTGCACGTTGTAGCGATAGTCGTGGTTGAGCTTCCACGTCAGCAGGGTCCGCACCACGATCGCATCGTCGGCGTAGGGTAGATCGGCGATGTTCTTGCGGTAACGCTTGGGGTAGCGCGGCCAGTACTCCTCGGCGTTGCTCAGGTAGAGCACGCGAATGGGCACCCCGAGCTCACGCGCGGTCTTTGCCAGCCCGCGCAGCCCCTTGTCGTCGTGCAGGTTGAGCACCATGGGTCGAACCCGACGCTGCTCCAGCATCTGCCGCACGAAATCATAGTGCTCCTGATCGGTGAGGTACGTGGGGACCTTGGCCGCCCGCATCGTCCGGGTCACGAAGGCCAGGCGCCGGTGGATCCAGCCGCGGTAGCCCAGGTACCAGCGACGCAGGCTCTTGGCCCGCCGGCCGGGGTGTGCGTTGGCGATGATGGCCAGCGCCTCCTCCTTGGCCGGCCGATCCCACAGCGCGACCATCTGCTCGGGAGTCTCGGCGGCCGCAAAGAATAACCGATAGAGCTCGTGGACCTCGATGACCGCCGCGTCGTAGTCGATGAGCCACGCGATCTGTGGCCGGGCCCAGCTCATGAACAGGTACGCCTGGTCGGTGCCCACTCCGATGTAGCCTCCGCCCAGGCCATCGAGCACCGGGTGGTAGATCTGGAGGGTGCGCTCGTTGCCCGCGAGGTAGTGCTTGTTCTCCTGCGCCTTGGTGACGCCCCCGCGATACTCGGCCGGCTGATCCTCAGCGGATCCGAAGAGGATCTCGACCTGGGCGTCGGTGAGCGGACCACGAGTGGCAGGGTCGTCCGGAGGTGGCGGCTCGGGCTCGGTCGGCGCAGGCTCGGCCGGCTCGGGCTTGGGGTCGGCCTCGGTCTCGGCCGGACCGGTCGGCGATTCGCTGGCGAGCTCGGGGGTCGCGGAGGTCTCGGGGCCCTCGGGAGCGGACGCGACGGATGGTGCCTCGGTCGCCGGCGCGGGCGTGGTGGCTCCTCGGGCGGCGCAGCCCGCCAGCAGCAAGGTCAGACAGGTAATCCGGGTGACACAGACCGTGGACACGACGCCCGGTTATCGACCCGCGGGGGCCGAGGTGCAAGCCCGCACCGCCAGGGCGCCAGACGAGCGCCGGATCACTACGGGTCGTCAGCGTGGGCGGACCCGCCGCAACGTCCGAGATCCGGCCCAAACCGAGGATCTGGGCACTCCACGACCCGTATTCGTGCGTTACTCGATGACGTGGATGATGGCAGGATCACGGACGACTGCGGAGCGCTCGATGAGCATGAATCCTACGACGCGCATCATCACGAGCCTGAGCGCCGCGGCGTGGCTCGGGCTCGGTTGCGGAGGTGAGCCGGTGAACCTCGACGCGGTCGACCCCACCTCGACCAGCAGCACCGGAAGCGGATCGTCCGAAGAAGGTACCAGCGAGTCCACGCAACAAGAGCAGAGCTGCGAGTGGGTGACGCGGCCGCTGCCCGGGGTCTTCGATCCCGGGCCCGAGTGCCGTCACCTGGTCAACCTCGAAGAGGTCGCGCCGATCACGTTCCGCCTGGTCAACAACGGCGGCAGCCCCCTGTACCTGACCACGCCCTCGCTGTGCGATCCGTACTACGTGGCGGTCCGCGACATCGACGGCAGCTGGTTTCCAGGAAGCGACACCGTCCCGCTGTGCGCGGCCTCGGTGCAAGGAGACTGCTCCACGCTGCTGTGCTCCACACCACCGACGATCCGCCTGGAGCCGGGGAGCATGTTCGAGACGCAGTGGGCAGGCTTCGTGCTGGAGGTCATCGAGGCCTCCGACGCCTGCGTGGGACCGTGCGCCGGGCCCTGCGAGCGCCGAGTCCCCCCACGGGGTTCCACCGTCGAGATCAGGACGGGGCTGATCGACGAGGCCGAGTGCGAGGCCGAGACCGAGTGCGAGTGCGAGCCGAACGCGGACGGGTGGTGCGAGATACCGGCGCCGGCCTCCACGGTGAGGATTACCAAGCGACACGACGTAGAGTGGCCGCCGGCCTGCCCGGTGGTGGAGCTGCCGCTGCTGTAGAACCAGCGCTGCGGGGGGAGCATGTAGTGCTCGCCCGGGACGCTGGGTCCGGCCATGCTGAACGACGGACGTATGGGCGATCCCGAGGTCCTTCACCTCGGGGCCGAAGTGCTGGCCGGTCGCACCGCGCTCACCGGCACCGTACCCACACCCGCTTGCCCGCGAACGCGATCGCTACCTGTTGCACCGGCTCCGCCCCGACCGCCCGCAGCTCAGCCGCATAGTCCCGCTGCTCGAGCTGACGCAGCGCCGACTCGAGCGCGTCCTCGGGCGACTCCCCTCGATCCTCGAGCACCCGCTTGAGCTCGAGCACCGCCCCGGGCCTCCCGGGGCGGTCGGGCACGATCAACACGTCGCTGCGCCCGTAGCCCGATTCTCGCTCGGATCGCACCCGATACTCGGGCTCGATGTGCGCGAGCAGCCCGAGCACGAAGGCATGGTAGACGCGCTCGGGCGCGGTGGGGCCGGTGCCCGTGTCGTGTACGGACAGCACGTCTCGGACCAGATCGCCGAGCAGCGCCGCCGCCGTCTCGGCGTCGCCGCCCAAAAGAGCCCGAGCCACGGCGTCGACCTGCCCCAGTCCGTGCATGCGATCGCCGAGCCAGCGCACGAACACCTCACGCCATTGGCCGTCGACCTCGAGGTTGGGGATCGACACGTCGGCCACGATCCCCTTGGTGGTGTCCTCGATGCCCTCGGCTCGGAGGTAGCCGGCAAAGACCAAGAAGCTCCAGATCGCGGTCGGGCTGCGCTCGAGATCGGGCAACACGACGTGCTCGTCCAGCGAGCGACGCAGGGCCTGGCCGGCCAGCAACGCGGGCACCTCTCGGGCCAGATCGAGGCCTCCGGCGAGGAACAGCGAGCGCAGCAGGTGATCGGCGCTGGGCGCCACCCAGTAGGGCCGGGCCCGGCCGGTGGACGCAAAGCTCAGGACCGACCACGGGTTGTAGACGACCTGACCCCCGAAGACATAGCCATTGTACCAGCGCCGAACCTCGTCCATGCGTTCGCCCTGACCCGCCGCCTCGAGCACCGAGCGTACCTCCTCCTCGGAGAAGCCAAAGGCGGCGTGAAACGGATCGGCGAGCAGGCTGAGCACGACCACGTTGTTGAGCCCAGAGAAGAGCGACTCCTTGGCCACCCGCCGCACCCCGGTCAGGACGCCGCGGTAGAGGTGCGGATTGTCCTTGAGCCCCCCGCCCAAGAGACCCCGGATCACGTCGACGACCTCGTCGTAGTAGCCGTGAGAGAAGCCCGCCTCGATCGGCGCATCGTACTCGTCGATGAGCAGCACACAGCGCTCGCCGTGGTGGAGGTGCAGCCACCGGGTGAGACGCTGCAGGCTGCTGCGCAGCTCGGCCGCCGAGGCGCTGCCATCGAGCAGTCGGCCGAAGGCCGCGCGCTCGTCGGGCAAGAGCCCCGAGCCATCGAGGAGCGCGCGGTGAACCCGGCAGACCTCGGCGATCCGCCCCCGCAGCGCGTCGACGAAGCCGGCGACGTCCGGCAGCCCCAGGTCCTTGAAGGTGAGCGAGACGACGGGATGACGCGCCTGGTGCTCGAGTACCTCGGGCTCGGCGTCGGCGATCGCCAGCCCCTCGAACAACGGCCAGCGATCCTCGGCCGTGATCTCGAGGAAGTAGCGCAGGGCGCTGAGGTTGAGCGTCTTGCCGAAGCGACGAGGCCGGGGCAAGAGCACTACCTGCTCGGGGCGACGCAGCAGCTCGGCGATCCATCCCGTCTTGTCGACGTAGAAGCGACCCTCCTCTCGCAGCTGGCGAAAATCCGAGGGGCCGGGCCCAGGCAGACGCATCGAAGCCGACGATAGCGTCAGCAGGCGTGCTTCTGAAATCGATCCTCACCGCTCGCTCGACGCCCGTCGACGCGTTTACCCGCCGCCGACCCCGGCCTCGACGTTGCGCCCTACCCGCAGATCTCGGTATGGCCCCCACCCTTCGAGCACTCGCAGCCCTATCGACCCGACCGACCCTGGTGGCGGCCCGGGACACCGACCATCGAGATCAGGACGGGGCTGGCCGACGTGGAGTGGCCGCCAGCCAGTCCGGTGGTAGAGCTGCCACCGCTGTAGACAGTGAGTATGGATCGAGGAAGCGCGTGCTACCCTCGGTCCAGAGGAAGCGATGGACACCGCGTCCCGCAAGGAGCTCTACAACGAATGCGATCCAGCCGAGCCGCTCGATCCCGATGACCCCCGCAACGTGGATCTGGATGCCCTGGCGGAACAGTCACCACGAGGCATGGTCTGGGTTCAGAAGGTCGCGCGCAGCTTCGAGCTCTCCGCCAAGCCTCAAACCATGTTGTTCACCGGGCTACCCGGCTCAGGAAAGTCGACCGAGCTGCGACGGTTGCTCGAGCGGCTCGCGGATCCATCGGGAGCCAACCTGTTGCCGGTGTTGATCGATGCCGAGCGAACGCTCGATCTGGCCAACCCAATCGATGTACCGGACATCATGGCGGTTGTGATCCATGAAGTGGAACGCGCCGTCCTTGACCAAGAAGGTAAGGACGCCAATGATGCTCTTGAGCAGGGCTATCTATCCCGGCTGTGGCAATGGCTGAACTCGGAAGTCGAATTCGGCAAGATCGGAGCAAGCGTCACCGGAGCCAACCTCGCCATCGAGCTGAAGAACCGACCAAGCTTCCGCGAACAGGTGCGCAGCGCCGTGGGATCTCGCCTCACCCGGTTCCTGGAAGATGCGAGATCGTACATGACTATGCTGGAGCAACGGGCGCGGGAATCCACCGGCCGCGCCGGGCTCGTGGTGGCGCTAGACTCCCTCGAAAAACTCCGTGGAATGAGCACCAATTGGGAGGAAGTGCTCGATAGTGCCGAGAGGGTGTTTGGACACCATGCCGAGCACGTACGGCTGCCCATCCACATCGTCTACACCGTGCCGGCGGCGCTGGTCGCTCGCCAAAAACAGGTAGAGTTCATGCCAGCCATCAAGGTCGCTGACCGCGATGGTCGGCCGAACCCTGTCGGAATCAACGCGCTTCGGCGGCTCGTAGAGCGTCGGATTCCCGAAGAGGCGCGGGTCGAGCTCTTTGGTCGAGGGGAACGACAGATCCGACTAGTCGAGCACATGATCCGCCGTTCGGGTGGCTACTTACGTGAGCTCATCCGATCCCTCCAGGAGGCGATTGCAGAGCCGGATCTGCCGGTCGATCAACGATTCGTCGACCGGCTGTTCGCGCGCGCCATCGACGACTATCGTGAGATGGTTACGGCGGCGGACTTCGATTGGCTGGCTCGAATTGCCTTGACCAAGCACATGACCGTGCCCGATCAAACCCAACGCCGAGACAAAGAACGCTTTTTATCCCAGAGTGTCGTGCTTCGGTATCAGAACGATCGTTCCTGGGACGATCTCCACCCCGCTGTGGCCGAGATACCGGGGGTCAAGGCGGCGATCGAGCGACTACGAACGACCGGAGGGGATCAGGTGTGACCTCTCTTCCCCCTGACGGCAATGCGGGTCGGCTCGCTCGCCCACTCGAGCTCGCCGAGCGATTCGTGCTTTGTACAGTCTTTGGCGACGCATCCGCGGCCCAAGCCTACGTAGCACGAGAAATCATGAGCGCTGCCAAGTCGATAGCGAGCCCGGTCGTGGTGCACTACGCTCAGGAACTTCCGACCGAAGTCCCTGTGGCCGCGAGAGGAACACGAACGATCGTCATTCTCGACTATAGCGATGGTTCGAGCGGTGGTACGTGTGCAGCGACAAACGAGCTCACGGTACTCAACCGACGTCGGGACACGCTGCGCGAGAATGAGGACCTATCGCTGGTCATCGTGCTTCCTCTGCGGGGGCGCGTGCTGTTTGCGAATGAGGCGCCGGATCTATGGTCAATTCGAAGCTCGACGGTGGTGCTCCCACCTCCTTCGTTCTCGACCCAAACGCTCCAGCAATTGAGAGAATGGACACAGAGATCCCGCGCTGCATTCGAGGCCAAGGTGGAGGTCCGCCCGGGCGCACATGAACGTTATCGGCATGGGATCTACTCGTTCGCGTATCAGCTCGACGTGCGAGACAGCGCGTACCCGCTCGAGCGCCTACGGGAGACCATGTGGCAGGTGCAAGGATGGACCGGCTGGCCCCCATGGTGGGTCCCGTCGAACAACAACGTTCCATACTCCGCCGATCCAGGTACGCTGGAGTGCTGGATGCTCGCCGGCGAGGAGATGTTCCCAGACCCAGCGCACAGCGACTTTTGGCGCGCTTCGGTCAGCGGGCGCTCGTATCTGCTGCGCGGATACGAGGAAGACAGCAATCCAGATCGCCTGGAACCCGGCACCCGTCTCTCACGCTCGCTCCCAATCTGGCGCACGGGAGAAGCCCTCAATCATGCGGCACAGATGGCCGAGAAGCTCTCGGCCAATGCCTCGCCAATCTACTTTATTGCCCGATGGGAAGGGATCCGCGGCCGGCGAATGATCTCCTGGCCCTCGCACAATGATTACCTGCGTACGTCCGAGGGCACCGAGGCTGCCCAGGCGCAGGTCGAATCCTCCGTGCTCACCGACCGCGAAGAGATCAAGCTGGCCCTACCGCGCGTGGTCGAGCGACTGGCCCGCCCCCTATACGACGCATTCCTCGAGGAACCCGACATTACGTTCATCGAGACGCATATCGACAAGATGCGCACGAACCCCGCACGATGAGCGCGGCTCCGCAGATCTCAGTACGGCGACCAACCGTGGGTGCCCATGAGACCCTGAAGCGACGCGCGAGCCCACCTCCTAGATCATCCCCGATTGCCCCAGCTTCCACCGCACGCGCGCCATCACCAGCGGCACGATCTCGTCCTCCCACCCCAGCTGCTTGCGCAGCACCGTCCCGACTTCCTTGAGCGTGGCCCGCGAGCCTACGTAGTCGTCGACCAGCAACATCGCCCCACCGGGCCAGCGCACGCCCGGCTCGGAATAGTCAAGGTTGGGCTCGAAACAGCCCCGCACGTTGTCACGCCGCTGATCGTTGTTGTGCAGCTGCCCCTGCCGCGCCGCCGGTGGCTGACCGTAGACAACCAACGGCAGGTGCTCGACCCCCAGCGCCCGAGCGATGAGATCACCGACCTCTTGGCGTCGCGTCCACGTTCGTGAGGGCACGGTGACTACGCAGCCAAAGTTGTACTCCTCGGACAGATGGTCGAGCGTGCGCTCGAGCAGCGCCACCAGGCGGACCGGCGGCATATGCCCCGCGGCGCGCCCTCGCATGAACTCGGCAAACAGGCGGCCACGCATGGGCCCATCGAGCAGGGCGTAGCCCGAGGCGATCTTGGGCGAGCGAAAGCCCGCCACCGGGATGCTCCGCGAGTCGAGCCAAGCCTCGGCGGAGACGACCGGCGCGACCACCTGCTGCGCATCGATACGCACCACGCCCTCGGGCACGCAGCGATCGCAGCGGCCGCACGCGGTGGCCTCACTGTCGCCTAGCGCCACCCGCAGCGCCTGCATCAAGCAATCGGGCTCTGCACGACCGTAGCGAAGCATGGCGTCGAGCTCGGCGTTGCGCACCTGCTGCTGCCGACGATAGCGCTCGAGGTCGGGCTTGTCCGGCTTCCCAGTCCACACATAACACTGCCGTCGACCCATCAGCACCTTCTGCACGAAGCCCTGCTCGCACAGCTCGGCCAGCACCACGGTGACCCGGGTGGGATGCAGCCCCGTTCGGGCCTTGATCGCCATCAACCCGGGCGGCTCGGGAGCGTCCTCGATCACGCTGCGTACCGCGGCAAAGTCGTCCTCGGAGGGCTGCGCCGAGCGGATGAAGTAGCGCTGCACGTCCTGATCGGCTGGATCGAACAGCAGCACCCCCGTCGCCGGCTCGCCGTCTCGGCCCGCTCGACCGACCTCTTGGTAGTACGCGGTGATCGAGCCGGGCACGTCGACGTGAGCGATGAATCGAATGTCGGGCTTGTCGATCCCCATCCCCAGGGCGTTGGTCGCCGCGATCATCGAAACCGCTCCCGAGCTGAAGCCCTCTTGTAGCTGCCGTTTGCGCGCGGGCTCGAGCCCCGCGTGGTAGGCAACCACGGGCAGATCGTTGGCCGCGAGATAGCCGGCCACGATCTCGGTCTGGTCCCGGGTGGCGCAGTAGAGCACCGCGCAGCCCTCTACACCGCGTATCACCGCCAACAGCGTCTCCAGCTTGTGGGCCACGCCGCGCACCGGCAGCACGCTCAGCGCGAGGTTGGGCCGATCCATGCCCTGGCGATGCACGGCAAGCGGCGCCCCGCCGGCCCCCAAAAGCTCGGCCACGTCGTGCTCGGTGCGGGCGTCCGCGGTGGCGGTGAGCCCCAACACCCGCAGGTCGGGCCGCCGCTGCCCAAACTGCACCACCGCATCGAGGATCCGCCGGTACGAAGGTCGAAAGTCGTGCCCCCAGGTGGAGATGCAGTGCGCCTCGTCGATGACCAGCAGCGAGACCGACAGCGACAGCAGGAACCGAAAGTCGGCCAAGTTGTCGAGCTTCTCGGGGGCCACGAAGAGGATCCGAAGGTGGCCGGCCCGGGCGTCCTCTACGACCTGCTCGTTCTCCTCGTCGGTCTGATCCGAGTTGATCGACGCAGCCTCGATCCCGAAGCGCGAGCGCAGCTGCCCGACCTGATCGCGCATCAGCGCCAGCAGGGGGGAGATCACCACCGTCACCCCGGGCAGCAGCGTGGCCGGGAGCTGATAGAGCAGCGACTTGCCGTGCCCCGTGGGCTGAATGCAGAGCAGCCTCCTATCGCGCCACAACGCCTCGATGGCCTCTCGCTGGCCGGGGCGAAAGGAATCGAACCCAAAGCGTTCCCGCAGCGCGTGGTGGAAATCAGGGATCGCGGACAATGACTCGGACGCGGAGGACAACGCGTGGACTATAGCGCCGAGCCTCGGGTTGGCCCGCAGCGGCAAGCACCCAAGGGTTTCCCTTATTGTCTCGCGTCAGGGCTCGACTGCGGTGGATCGATCCGGACCGCGTCCACGTCCTCGAATACCTCGCCGACGCAGTCTTTGCCGAGCACCGAGCGAGTTGCCCACGCTTTGCTCGCGCCTTTGCGCAATCCATACCGGTTTGCCGGGAACTCCTGATCCAGCGCCTGGCGTGTGTCCGCGCCGCCCAGGAAGGGAGACCGAACGATGGCCATACTGACCGAGGAGATCATCAATCCCCAGGCTTTGTCCTCCACCGAGCGTGAGCGCCTCGCCGACGAGCTTTACACCGCGCACCAGCGGATCTTCGAGGGAGTCGAGCGCGAACCCTTCGTTGCCTACGTGATCGACACGCCAGCGGTACGCACCCGCATCCAGGTGTTCCGCACCGGAGGGCTCGTCGTAGGCTATGCCGCGTTTCACGCGTTCGAACGATCCGTGGGTGGTCGCCGCGCTCTGGTGCTACGCGCGGAGGTAGGCTTGCTGCCTACGTATCGTCGTCGAACACGTGATCAGCGACAATTACTTTTGCCGGCTCGACGACAATTAGTCCTGCCGGATGGTTCAATCAGGTCCGGCGACAATTACTTCTGCTGAATGGTTCAATCGGGTCCGGCGACAATTAGTCCTGCCGGCCGGTTCAGAGTGCG
>JBCCWC010000157.1:0-37829 GCA_039194325.1 Myxococcota bacterium | reverse complement strand
TCGAGCCGCTGCTCTCGCTCCCGAACGGCACGCACTGCAACGCGAACGTCGAGGGCCCGGTGCCCGATCACCAGTCCCCGTTCGAGCCGGCCACCCCGCCTCCGTGCTCCTTCAATCGCCACGGGCAGACGGAGACCCTGCGCGGCGTCGAGATGACCCACCACTTCGTCGAGGCGGGGGAGGCGACGTGGCACCTGGTCACCGCGGGAGACCCCGAAAACCCTCCGATCGTATTCATCCATGGTCTGCCCGAGTCTTGGTACGGCTTTCACCACCAAGTCGCCGCCCTCTCGGACGAGTACTATACGGTCGCGATCGACCAGCTGGGCTACGGGCAGAGCGACAAGCGCCTGGAGCTCGGCTTCGATAACCCCGCCATCGCCCAGCGCACGGCCGCGTTGCTGGATGTGCTGGGCATCGAGGATTTCTACCTCGTGACCCACGATCGCGGGAGCGCGACCGGCGACTACCTCACCGCGGGTCCCGGCATGGAAGCGCGCATGATCCGGTGGGTTCGGATGCAGCAGTCGGCGAACGAGCCGCACGGCTATCCTCGCCCTCCCCATCTCCTGTTCGGCAGCGAGTACGGGGCTCAACTGTTCTCCAGCGCGGGGTTCGTAGCCGCCACCTACGACAGCGACTATGTCGCGCGCCCGCTACCGCCGCAGATCATAGAACGGCTCGATTTCGAGTTCATGGTCGAGGGCATCGCCCAAGCGGTGAGGGCCAACTTTCAGACCACGAACTTCGACATCGAGCTCGAGGATCGGATCGGCGAGGGAGGCCTCATCGACACCATGACGATGCCGATCTTATTCCTGCAAGGTCCCCTCGACCCGGGGCAAAAACCGGAGGAGTACGAGCAGACGGCCGAGTTCTTCCCCAACGAAGCCAATGAAGTGGTGATGCTCGAAGGCGCGTCCCACTTCACCGCCTCCGAGCAGCCACAGATCGTCTCCACGTATATCCGAACCTTCTTCGAGGGCGAGCGGCTCTAGCCGGCGATGGCGGTTTGACCGACGCTATTTCGTGATCACCTCCGCCGTGGCTACTGGTCGGCCAGGTCGTTGCCAGCGCGGGCGAGCGCATCGACCTCGAGGATGAGGGCCTCCAGCCCATCCGTGCAGAGGCATGCGCTGCCTCGACCGCGCATGAGTAGCGGCAGGTCGCATCGCGGTGCCCATCCTACGCGCTGGCCGCTCACTGGCACATGTCATCGAGAACGCCCAGCAGATCTTGGAAGGCCGGGGCGAAGTCGTTGGCACATACGCTGTGCCGAACGCCGCGCGGGCCGAACAGATCGACGAACTCGACCATGCGTGGGCTCGCTTCGGCGCCCATGTCACCTTTGAGCGGCTGGCAGATCCCCGCCGGAAGGTCGTTGTCGCCAAAAAGGCCCAGCACCGCAATCGCATCGGCATTGCCGCCCTTGGCGGCGACCAGCGCCGCCTCCCAGCCCGCCGGGTTGCCCTGGGAGTCTTCGGCGCTGTCGTTCTCGTCGGTCACGAATACGATGACCAGGCCCGCATCGTCACGCAAGAACCCCGCGTTACAGGGAGCGGCCGGCGTGGCGCTATCGACCGCGTTCACCATCGCCTGCATCGTCAGCTCCGTGCTTGCGGTGGAGGCGGTGCCCACCGTCGCGGCGCAGCTAAACTGCTCGAGGGCATCGGGATCCGACAGCGGCACGAAGCGATCGTCACCGGGAAAGCCGCAGTCCATGTTGCTGGCGTTGTCCCCCTGGGGATACACGACCCCCGCCCCCAGGACGTCCTCGCACTCCCCGGGCATCGTCACCCCACACACGTACTCGGGGGCGACGATGCACTGGCCGAACATCGCGCAAAAGAGCTCGCACCCCTCGAAGACCCACCGGTCGACGTCGACCACCATGACGTGGTGATCCGACGAGCCCGATCGCGCCTCCACCTCGGTGAGGAAATCCGGCGCAGCCTGCACCAGGGTGCCTTGCTCGTCGAGCATCGAGCCCGAGTTGTCGATCACGAACAATACGTCGAGGGCATCGCAGCCCGACCAGAGCCCTCCGGTCGTGGTGGTCTCGACGCCCACCGTCTCCGATCCATCCCCCGGCTCGGTCGTTCCGTCCAGGCCATCGCTGGTCCCCGGGTCGGTGCTGGGATCTCCCCCGGGCCCGTTGCCGTTGGTGACCGTGGTCGTGACCGGAGCGGTGCCGCTGGTCGCCGTGCCGCCTTCGGTCGGATCGGGCGAGACGCACACGTCCGACAGGCACACCAAGCCTTCGAGGCATGTGTCGTCCGAGCACGGCCCGGTCTCGTGGCCCGGCAGCGGCTCCTCGGAGCCGCACGCCGACACCATCGACCAGGCCAACACCACCGAACCGTACCCGATCCACGACTCAATGCTCTTGTTCACGGCGTGCTCCCTACTCGATCGACAGCAGTTCCACGTCGAACACCAGCATCCCGGCGGGCTTGCCCGGCTTGCCCTGGTAGGCCAGCGCCTCGGGGATCCAAAACCGCGTCTTGTCCCCCACCACCATCAGCTGCAGGCCCTCGGTCCAGCCCTTGATCACCCCGCCGAGGGGGAAGGTCGAGGGCTTGCCCCGGGTGATCGAGCTGTCGAACATCTTGCCGTCGGTCGTCCAGCCCGTGTAGTGCACCGAGACCCGACTATCCTGCCCCGGGTGCTCGCCGCCGGTGCCCTTGGTGAGCACCCGGTAGGCCAGGCCCGAGGCGGTCTTGCTCGCGCTGGCCGGCGGCGCCGCCACGTCGTCGGGAGCGGGAGGCGCGGGCGCGGGTGCGGTGCCCTCGGTAATCGAAAGCAGCTCCACGTCGAACACCAGCATCCCCTGGGGGCGACCGGGCCGGTCGCCATAGGCCAGCTCGGCCGGGATCCAAAACCGCGTCTTGTCCCCCACCACCATCAGCTGCAGGCCCTCGGTCCAGCCCTTGATCACCCGACCCACCGGGAAGGTCGCCGGCCGGCCGCGCTTGACCGAGCTGTCGAACATCTTGCCGTCGGTCGTCCAGCCCGTGTAGTGCACCTCCACCTTGTCGTACTCGCGCGGCTTGGCGGTACCGGTGCCCTTGGTGAGCACCTGGTAGGCCAGGCCCGAGGCGGTCTTGGTCGCACTGGCCGGCGGCGCGGCCACGTCGGGCGGCGCGGGGATGTCCCCGGCCGGGGGCTCGGCCCGGGCGAGCGCTTGCTCCTTGGCCGGCGCCTCGGCCTTGCCCTCCCCGTCGGCCCCGTCGGCGCCCTTGGCCGCCTCAGCAGCCTCGGCCACAATGCCAGCGACCCCCGGACCCCCGTCCTTGCCTTGTCCGGGCTTGGGCGTACGGGTCGACTCGGGCGAGGACGGCAGCTGGTGGCTCTTGGGACGCAGCGTGGTCTCGGTAGGACACGCCAGCGCGACCAGGGGCAGCACGGACATCGCGAGGGCGCGGAGCTTGGCCATGGCGCGGGACTCTACGGCCGGCAGCGCGAGGCTGTAAAGGTCTGGTAGCGGCTGAGGTCCGCGCGACCCGACCCCCGACCCGATGGCTCGACCCGACCCGATGGCTCGTCGAGCGCGGGCCCGCTCGCTCGCCCCACCCTGGTAGGATCCTCGCTGCGATGACCCGCGCCCGGACCCTGGCCCAGTTATTTCGTGACACCGCCCAAGCACACCGCGAGGCGTTTGCCGCCACCGACGGCGAAGATCAGGAGTGGCCGCTTTGGTACGCCGCCCACCTCAAGCCGCATTTCGACGAGCAATTGTTCACCCCGCTGACCCGCAGCGAGATCGTCGCCCTGCTCGTCAACGTCGACCGCGAGCACCGGACGCGCGCCCCCGGGCGCCCCTGGGACGAGGTCTATGCCGAGCTGACCATCGAGCGACACGTCGGCACGCAGGACGAGCGCCTGTCGCTCTACTACCTCGACTACTGCCTGTTCTGCCTGCGGGTCACCCGGGTCATCGAAGAGCTCAAGGCCGACGTAGAGATCCGGGACATCTGGGCGGAGCCGAACTTCCGTACACAACTGATCCAGGCCCGCGACCGCCCCACCGTACCTGTGCTCCGCTGCGAGCGACCCGATGGCTCGGTGCGCTGGATGCCCGAGTCGGCCACCATCATCCAGTACCTGGAGTGGCGCTTTGGCGGCGCCACGCACTGAAGGCTCGGCGTCAACCCTCGGGCCGCTCCGCGGGACCGTCAGCGTCGGGGCCGGGCATCTGCTTGATGTACACGTCGTGCTTGCTGTACGGGATCTCCAGGCCAACCTCGGCAAACCCCTTGTAGATCGCCACGTTGAGCCGATCGATGAGCAGCCCCCGCACCGCGGGATCCTCGAGCCACACCAAAAGCTCGAAGGCCAGGCCCGACGCGCCGAACTGACGAAAGCGCACTGTAGGCGTGGGGTGCTCGGCCGCGAGCTCCTCGGCCTGGCCGCACTCGATGAGCACCCGACGCGCCAGATCGATGTCGCTACCATAGGCGACCTCGACCGCGATCCGCACCCGCTGCTTGATGTCGGGGCCGCCCATCTCGTTGATGAGCTGCGCGTTGGCCACCATGGCGTTGGGCACGGTGATCTCGATGTCGTCCCGGGTGACGATCCGAGTGGAGCGCACGCCGATGTGGGTCACCCGCCCGCGTAGATTGCCCCGGATCGTCCCGTCGATGATGATCCAGTCCCCGAGCTTGTAGGGCGCGTCGGCCAGGATCGAGATCCCCGCGAAGAGGTTGCCCAGGGTGTCCTTGGCGGCAAATCCGACCGCGATCCCCAAGATCCCCGCCGAGGCCAGCCACGCGGTCAGATCCACGTGCCAGGCCACGAAGATGAAATAGATCGCCAGCGCCACCACGACGATCTTCATCAGCATGTCGAACACGGGGATCGTGCGCGGCTGGAGGATCGAGGCGGCTCGGGGGTGGTTGCCCATCGAGGTCAGCACCTGCGAGCCGATCCGGATGAGCGCCACCATCCACACGAACACGGCGACCGTCTCGAGCCCCGCCTTCACCACGAAGTACCCATCGGGGCCCAGCCCGGCCGCTCGGGCCGCAAAGGCCAGCCCCACGAAGATCACGCTGAGGAAGATCGGCCGGCGAACGGCCGCGATCACGTAGTCATCCAGATCGGTGACCGTCCGACGGGCCATCACCACCAGCGTGCGACCGATGACGTACTCGATGACGTAGGCCCCGACGATCGATCCGAGCACGACGAGCGACGCCACCACCAAGGGCTGCGCGAGGAAGGCTTGGAGCGTCTCGCTCATGGCCAAGGAGCGCCCGGCGTGACGCCGCGGCTCACGGACCGGTGGCCGCGCACGGCGAGCGGGTCCCGACTCTAGATCGAGCGCGCCCCGATCAGGAGCCCAAACATGCGCTCAGTACGCAATGCCGCGCCCGCCCCCCATCAGCTGCCCCTGCTGCGCCACCGCCATCCCCGCAGCGCGCGGGTCGGTGCGCGCGCCAACGCTCCGGTCACCGGCCGACCCGAGCCCACGGCCGCCCGGTCTCCGGTCGCTCCTTGACGAGCCTCGCCGGCGGGTCTTTGGTCGGGCCGAAACGAGCCATGCCGACCGAGCCCCGCATCGTCCCCGCGCGTACGCTGGGAGATCCACGTCGGCTGGAGCCGCTGGCCCGGCAGATCTTCGGCCCGGGCGATCGACCCGCGGGTTGGTTTTCTCGCAAGCTGCGGCGGGAGCGGGTCGATCCGGATCTATCCCCGGTCGCGATTGAGGCCGACGCGCCCGCGCACGACCCCGCGGGCTGGCTCGGCTACGTGCTGGTCGGCACCCCCCCGAGCCGGGGCGATGCGGTGCGGACCGCCGGCACCGGGGTGCAACCCCGGGCACGCGGACAGGGCGTGGGCGGACGACTGCTGGAGACGGTCATCCGGTGGAGCCGAGACGCCGGCTATCGCCGCGTGGAGTTGTTGGCCGAGCATGCCACGCTCCCCTTCTACCGACGCCACGGATTCTCGAGCCGCCACCCCACGGTGACCGCCGTGGCGTTCGGCCATGGAACACGTACGGCATGGGTGCCGCCCCCTCCTTGGGGGGAGCTCGGACCCCAAGAGCACGAGCCGGTCGCCTGGCTCCCGGAGACCTGGGCGGGCACCGAGCGGACCCACCGCCGAGGACTGCGCTGGCCCACGCGCGCGGGCCCGGTCACGGCATGGATCTCCCAGGAGGGCGTGGCGTGGCTGGTCCAGCGCCTGGTCGCCCCTCGCTCGGTGCCGCTGACCTACCTGGCGGCAACGCTACGGGCCCAGATCCCCTTGGCCGCACCGTTGGTGCTGCCGCTGTTGCCCGCCGATGCACCGCAGACCCGAGCCCTGCTCGACATGGGCTGGAGCGTGGCGCAGCGGGGGGCCTTGCTGGAGTGCCGGCTCGATCCACGGATCGATCTCCCCACCATGCCTCCATCGTGACTCAACTCAAAACTGACGGTTTGCTCCCCGGGTGGGCCCCCTGGGGAACCGATGGCGTTCACGCGCCGCCCCCCAACGGGCTTCGGCGCTCGCCTATCGGTTCGCGCACGAAGGCCAATGGTCACCTCCGCGAACCTCCGCGAACCTCCGCGAACCTCACATGGATCCCCATCGATTCGATGGCCTGCGAGCGCCCCTACGCTTTACAGCCCCGCGGTCTGGGTTGGATGATGCGCACACGCCCAGGGGGGCGCACAAGCGATGGACCTGCACTACCAATCGATGCGATCGAAGGCCCTGGTGATGATGATGGCCGCCAGCCTGCTGACCCTGGCGTGTGGCGACGACAGCTCGCCCCCGGCGGGCGAGTCCAGCGGGGGCGACGACACCACGACGGCCGGCACGCCCCCTACCCCCGGGACCACTAGCATCGGCATGAGCAGCGCCGACTCTACGACCGGAGCGGTGGACAGCACCACCGGCATGGCCGATGGCTCGTTCCTCGACCCCAGCAGCAGCAGCGACGACGCTCCCCCCGAGCCCCAGCCCAACGGCAGCCCGTGCATGGAAGAAGCCGAGTGCGAGTCGGGGTTTTGCTACCCCAACCCGCTCGAGGGCGGTGGGATCTGCTCGGAGTGCGTCACCGACGAGGACTGTGACGAAGGGACGTGCGCGATCGACTTCACCGGATCCGGCTATGCGATCTGCACCGACGGCGCCCTGGGCCTGATGTGCACCACCGACGAGGGCTGCATGGGCGACCTGGTGTGCACCCAGCTCATCAACACCGGCGGGTTCATCCCCGACGAGTTCTGCTCGGAGTGCCGCAACGACGACGTGCCGTGCCCCGATCCCATGCAGCTATGCGCCCCGGTCTATGACCTGGCCAACCTCGCCGGCTACCACGGCTGCGTCGAGCCGATGTCGGTCGAAAACGGCGGTGGCTGCCCGCTCGACGGCGCGGTGGGCGATGGCGCTGTGTGCATGTCGGGCCTTTGCGGCGTGGCCATGCTCGGGGGGCTGTTCCCCGCGGGCGTGTGCGGCGAGTGCCTCACCGACGCCGACTGCATGATGATGGGCCTGACGACCTGTCAGCCCCCCGAGGCCGACCTGATGGCCGGCGTCACCGGCGCGACCTGCGTCTGACGCTCTGCGCTCCATGGGCCTGCTCCAACCGGTCCCGCCGCCGTACGACGCGCTCGAGTGGGACCGGCTGCCCTTCGGTCCCAAGAGCCGCATGGTGTGCCGCTCGTGGGCCGAGCAGGGCTACGGCACGCCGCCGGCGGCCTTTGGCTTCTACGCCCTCAAGATCGGCGTCTACGTCGGGGCGTGGCTCTTCTTTTGTAGCCAAAGCCCCGGGCTCGAGGATCCGCTGGCGATCGCCACGTGGTGGTCGGAGCCGATCGCCTTCGTCAAGGCGATCGTGTGGAGCCTGATGTTCGAGGTGATGGGCCTGGGCTGCGGCAGCGGTCCCCTGACCGGACGCTACGCCCCGCCGGTCGGCGGCCTGCTCTACTTCCTGCGCCCCGGGACCACCAAGCTGGCCCTGTGGCCGCGGCTGCCCGTCTTGGGGGGCCGCACCCGCAGCGTCATCGACGTGTTGCTCTACGCGCTCTTGCTGGGCGCCCTGCTGCGAGCCCTGCTCGCCCCCACCGTGGGGCTCGAGCACACGATCCCGATCGCAGTCCTCGTGCCGCTGGCTGGCATCGCCGACAAGACCCTCTTTTTGGCCGCCCGGGCCGAGCACTACTGGGTCACCGTGATGTGCTTCGTGCTGACCCCCGCCTGGGTCGCCGGCGCCAAGTGGATCCAGCTGGCGCTATGGTTTTGGGCCGGGGTCTCCAAGCTCAACCACCACTTCCCCGCGGTGGTCTGCGTGATGACCAGCAACAGCCCGATCCTGCGCTGGCCGTGGCTGCGTCGGCGGATGTACCGGAACTACCCCGAGGATCTGCGCCCCTCCCGGCTGGCCGAGATCCTCGGCCACGCGGGCACCGGGCTCGAGCTGGGCGTCCCCCTGATCTTGCTGCTGGCCGCCGGCTCGGATCCCGCCACCTTCGTGGGCCTCGTACTCATGGTGTTCTTGCACGGCTACATCACCGGCAACGTCCCCATGGGCGTCCCGATCGAGTGGAACGTGATGGTGGTCTACGGCGGGTTCTTCCTGTTTGGGGCCCACGCCCACGTCTCGCCGTGGACGGTGGACTCGCTGCCGCTGGTCGGGCTGCTGCTGGTGTTCGGGCTCGCGCTGCCGGTGCTGGGCAACCTCGTCCCCCGCGCCGTCTCGTTTCTGCTGTCCATGCGGTACTACGCGGGCAACTGGGCCTACAGCGTCTGGCTGTTTCGGGGCGACAGCTACGCCAAGCTCGAGCGGCTGACCAAGAGCGCCCCGTGGGTCTACGACCAGCTCGACCGCTTCTACGACCGCCGCACCTCGGTGGGCCTGGTGGGCAAGGTGATCGCCTTTCGCCTGATGCACCTACACGGCCGGGCACTGCAAATATTGCTGCCTCGCGCCGTTGATCGGGTCGAAGATTGCTTCTGGGCCGACGGCGAGCTCGTGGCAGGCTTGGCCCTGGGATGGAACTTCGGGGACGGTCATCTGCACGACGAGCGTCTGCTGGCCACGCTGCAGGCCCAGTGCGAGTGGGAGGACGGCGAGCTCCGCTGCATCTTCGTGGAGTCGCAGCCGATCCATCGGGCTCGGCAGGCGTGGAGGATCTACGACGCCAAAACAGGCCAGATCGACGAAGGTCACGTCGACGTCGAACACCTGCGCGCGCTACAACCATGGCCCGACGACGAAGGCGGACCCACCGCCGATTGATCGCGGTACAACCCTCGATGGCGAGCCCACGGCCCGGCCTCGTGCTGGAGCGTCCCCGGCCACGGAAGACCCCGCCCCGGCGCACCCCGCCCCGGAGCACCCTACCGCCCAGGAGGCCCTGGTGAACGATCTGCCCTAGATCCCCTTGCTCCCGCCCGAGCAGCTCCACGCCGTCGTCACTCGCTTCTACGACCTGGTCTATGCGCACCCGTGGATCGGGCAGTTCTTCGCCAAGGTCGACCAGCGCAACCAGGAGACCAAGCTGGTGCGCTTCTTCCAGATGTCGTGGGACGACCGGGCCTACCCGGAGATGCAGGCACAGTACCTGCAACAGGAACACGCCCACATGTACATCACCGAGGAGCTCTTCGAGCTGCGCCAGGCGCTGTTCGCCACGGCCGTGCGCGATCTGGGGCACGGGCCGGAGGTCGTCGAGGCCTTTTCGATCTTCAACGCGCTGTGGCGCGCACACGTGGTCAAGCGCTCGATCGACGAGTGCTCGGACATGTTCACGGCCATCGTCGAGCACCCGCGCCCCGAATCGGCGCCCGGCTCCACGTCTGCGGCGTGACCGGACGAAGCCGTCGGCCCCGCCGGGGGGGTAAACGAACGCACCGTTTTTTCCGCCGCGGGCGGACGCGGGCGGCCACGGGCGGATGAGCGCCCCGCTCCTCGCGCCATCGCCCAGCGCGAGCGTCGAGCCGACCTGCTAGCATCCCCAGGCTCATGACCGAACGACGCTGCACCCTGCCCCTGCTGCTCACTCTCGCGCTGGCGGGCGCCTGCGACAACTCGGCCGGGCCCAAGGACAACGCGCCGACCAAGGCGGCCAAGACCGAGGGCAACAAGACGGCCGACGCCAAGGCATCCAACGACGCGAAGGCGGCCAACCCCCACGCGGCCAACCCCCACGCGGCCAACCCCCACGCGGGCCCTCATGCGGGCATGCCCCCCATGGCCGGCAAGTCTGCCCCTCCCAAGGGTCCACCTCGCGACATCACCCCGTCGGGGGAGGTCACGGCGCAGACCCTGCCCGGCTTGGCGTTCACCGTGCCCAAGGAGTGGGAGAAGGGCACGCCCAGCAACCAGATGCGCCAGGCGCAGTACGTGCTCCCCGGACCCGGGGGCGACGCCGAGCTGGTGGTGTTCCGCTTTCCCGGCGGCGCCGGCGGGATCGAGGCCAACCTCAACCGTTGGAAGGGCCAGTTCAAGCCGCCCGAGGGCAAGACCATCGACGACGTCACCACCACCAAGACCGTCGAGGAGGGCGATCTCAAGACCACCTTCGTCGATGTCAGCGGCACCTACGTGGCCGCCATGATGCCCGGAGGCGACCAAAAGCACAACGAAGCCGACTCTCGCATGATGGCCGCCATCATCGAGGGCTCGGTAGATCCCTACTACTTCAAGGCGGTGGGGCCCAAGGCCACCATGGATCTGTGGGCCGACCCCTATGGGGTGATGGTCGGGAGCTTCACCAAGGGCGACGGCGCCAAGCCCGAGGGCGAGGCCAAGCCCGAGGGCGAGGCCAAGCCCGCCGGCGAGGCCAAGCCCGCGCCTGACAAGAAGAAGGCCGGCTAGATGCGCGGCGCCCCTTGGATGGCGGGCCTGGCCCTGCTGCTGGGCTCGGCATGCTCGGAGGACCGCGAGCCGCCGGTCATCGGCGGCAGCATGGGGACCACCCAAGGCCAGGCCACCACCACGTCGGGCAACGACGAGTCTGCCGGTGCCGAGTCGAGCACCGGCTTTCCCTGGCCCCTGCCCACCGACGACGACCTGCTGACCTGCGTCCGCACCTGCGAGTTTCCCTCGGACTGCTGCCCGCCCAACACCGCGGGCACCTGTCCCGGCGCCAGCTATCCCTACAACTACGCCTGCCACGAGGGGCTGTGCGTGTTCCCCCCCTGCACGGCCGACACCGACTGCCTCGGCCCGGCAGAGATCTGCCGCGAGGTCCGAGGCCTACCCAGCTGCGTGCTCCCCTGCGACGGCGACGATGCGCCGTGCATGGCCGCGTCCAGCGAGCAGACCTGCCAGGGCATGACCGACGACGGGCTCCAGTACTGCATGGTCCACTGCACCACCCCCGGGGTCTTTTGTGGGATCTCCACGTGCGACGAAGCGACCGGGGTCTGCATCTGCAGCAGCGCGGGGCAGTGCCAGAGCAGCTGGGACTGCGTCTAGACCAAGACCGACGCGTCGGAATGCGGTCGGTCGTTCGCGTCGTTGCTTGATTGGGGTTGGTCAGGGGGCCGCCGAAGCGTCGGCCGCCGGGGCCTCGGCATCCTCGGCATCTTTGGTCCCCTTGGTCCCCTCGGCCCCCTCGGCCGGCGGCGCACTCTCGTCGGGTCCGACCCCGCCGCCCTGATATCCGGGACCCAAGGTCGGGCAACCCCACGGGACCACGATCGACACCCGCTTGGCACCCGGAGGCGGCGCAGGAGCCCCAGCGAAGCCCTCGTCCAGGCACGCCGCCATGGTGGGCAGCTGCTCCCGCTCGACGAACTCGAAGGTGGGGGCCTGCCCCTGCCCCCCAAACACGAACACCAGGGTGATGTGGTGGGCTTGCGAGGGCTCGTCGATGCACGGCTGCACGAACCCGCCGACCCAGCCCAAGAGCACCCCCAGATCGTCCCGCGAGATGCTGCGGTCCCCCGATTCCCGGCTGACGTTGACCGAGACCGACGGTCCCCCCGGCGCACAGTCGGGGTTGGTCGAGCGGGTCTTGTCCTCGGAACTCACGGCAGCGCTCTGGTCGTCCGGCGGTGTGGATCCGCCCGATCGGGGCTCGGCACAGCCAAACCCGAGCACCGCCCCTGCGCACGCCAATACCTCGATCCTCCGGCCCATGCGGCATCGTAACGCACCCGCGCCCGGCCCGCGCCCGGCACCCGCAAAGAGTCGTCCCACCCGGCGCCCAAACCGGCGCCAAACCGCGCCATCGCCCCTCACGGCCTGGATCTGGCCCCAACCCGGCACCCGCTCAGGATCCTACCGCCTCGCAGATGAATGCCCCCGCGGTCGTACACGCGATGTCGTTCCAGGTGCCGGCGGGCACCGACAGCTGCACGCAGTCCTCCCCGTCCAGCGCGTCGTTGGGCTCACCCATGCCCCAGGCCAAGAACCGCGGCACCGTGCCGTCGGGCCACACGAAGGTGCCCTCGACCTCGATGTCGTTGAGCCCGATAGTGTACTGCCCATCCCCCGGCAGCGGCTCGGCGAGCACGAAGTCCTGCTCGGCCTGATCGTCTAGCTTGAGCAGGTCGCCCGCCCACCCCGCGCAGACTAGCTGGGCGTCGGCGTGGGCCATCGTCTGTGGGCAGTAGTAATAGGCGTGGTCGCCCATCAGCCCCAGGGTGCAGCCCTGGCATTCGGTATTTTGCGCCGAAGCCTCGTCGACCAGGCCGTTGCAGTCGTTGTCGGCCATGTCGCACACCTCGTCGACCCCCGGGTGCACGTCGGGGTTGGTGTCGTCGCAGTCGCCGCCCTGCGGGATGTGCCCCGGGGGCTGAAGGCACGCGTCCACCGGAAACTGCACGTCGCCATAGCCGTCGGCGTCCTCGTCGGGATACCAGGTCTGGGCGCAGCCGAAGGTGGTCTCGCCAGCCTCGTCGCTCGACGCGGTCGAGTCACCCACCGGGTCCGGTTCGGTGGCCGCGGTCGGATCCTCGTCGCCGGTGGCGACGCTGTCCCCCGCCGAGGAGCCCCCCGAGGCACCCGTCGTACCGTCGCTCGTGCTCGGATCCTCGCCGCACGCCCCAAAAAGTCCCCCGCACACGAGCCCGATCGCGATTGCCCCCCGCATTGCGAGATCGACGATACCAGCGTTCGGCTGGTCGCGCGCCGGCGGGGCTCACCCGGCGGGGTCGTCCCTCGAGCCCGCCGCGGCGATCGCCTGCTCGACGCGGGTGCGGGCGTTGTCATCGTGGAGCGATGCGGTGTCCCGCCGGACGATCGCGTCATCGACCCGCGCGCCTATTTCGTGCCGTACCTCGGCCTTCGGCCAGGGCAGCACCAGCGCACGCAGGCGAGCCGCCTCGATGTGCGGGATGCTCGATCCCGCCGCCTCGCGGGCCAGCAGCGTGACCCCCTCGTCGGTCGACAAAAGAGCCATCAAGAATCCCGCGTCGCGACGATCGTAAGGGCGCACGCGGGCCATGTTGTTCGACACGGCAAAGCCGTCGAGGGCGGCACCCACCCGCACACAGTGCCCGAGCAAGCCCCCCAGCTGGCCGGCTTCCTGGACGAGGATCGTCCCCGCGTGGACATCCAGCCGGTGCTCGACGACGACCCGACGCAGCAGGAATCGGTCGGATCTCGGCGTCAGCGAGAACACGTCGGCGCCGGTGATGTACGGAACCCCGTGGCGAGGATCCTCGACATAGTGACGCTTGAAGATCCCGGGCACGAAGACCTCGGCCACCTCGCCCAGGGCCCGGTGCTCGCCGACCCCCGCCGTGTCGAATACCCGGCGCGCGGCCAGGCACTTGCCGCTCCAGTAGTAGGCATCACAGCGAGCCTGCAGCTGGGTTGCCGACACCGAAGTCCACGGCAGCTGCGGGGAGCAGGCCGCCGGCGCCGCGTGGTCGGCCCCCAGCCACGAGCGCACGGCGGCGTCGGCCTGTCGCAGCTGCGCCGCGGCCCGCGTGCGCTCCTGCGCGGCACGCTCGACCCCCGCATGCACCTGGCCCTCGAGATCGGCACCGAGCCGAGGCACCGCGAGCGCGGCGATGTGCTGCGGCTCGATGTGCTTGATGTGACCACCGTAGATCTGCTTGCGGATCAGCGCCCGGCCATAGCGACCGGCGAGGAACGCATAGAGGTACCCGGGGGCGATCGCCGCGGGATCGGGGCAGATCCGGATCAGATCGTCGCTCGCCACCAGGCCGGCGAGATCGGGGCGAGTCCAGATCACCTGGCCCAGGTTCACCCCGGAGCGCGTCACCAGGATCATGCCCTCGCGAAGGCGCAGCGTGTCGAGTAGAGCACCGTGGGTACGCGACAGGTACGCCGCGGGCCGCACGTCGGCCGCCGTCAGATCCTTGGCCGAGCCGTAGGGCTCGCCGTGCCGCGGATCGTCGACCAGCCGCCGGCTGAAGATCGGCCCGCGGAAGATCCCGGGATCCCGGGTCAGCCCAACAAGTGGCACCGTAGGCAGCCCGGCCCGGCGGATCGTCGCCATGGCGCGCCTGTCCTCGGAGAGGTGAAATCCCCCGGTGAGCCGAGCACCCTCGTCGAGGATCTCATCGACCGGGACAGCGCCATACTTCATGCTCCGGGCTCCCCGTGCTCGTCGCGAAACCGTCGATACGCCCGGGCGATGCCCGGCAGATCGTCGTCGAGAACCTTGCGCGAGCGCCACAGCACCCGCGGTTCCCATCGGTCGCCCACCCGCACCCGCTCGCGGTGCTCGACCTGCTCGACGAGCTCCTCGCCGTCGGGGCCACGCCGGTAGAGCGGCCGACCCCGGCGATCATGGCCGATCTTCTCGGCGACCGCCATGAAGACCGGATAGTCGGTGCCGTGACCCTCGCGCGCCGCATCGAGCTGCTCGGGGGTTTTCTTTCGAAGCAACAACAAGCTCGTGAGGATGTTGATGTTGGCCTCGAACACGAAGGCCTCCACGGGCAGGTCGACGCTGGCCAGCACCCAAAAGTGCCGCAAGATCCACCACCGGATCCACTCGTCACCAGGGTTGCCGAGGATCCCGTCGGGCAAGACCAGGCCCGCGCGTCCCCCCGGCCGCAACCAGTGCAGACAGCGCTCGATGAACAACACCTCCGGAGCGACGCGTGCGTGCCGACGCCCGGTGTTCTCGAAGCCCCCGTGGTCGCCACGCGTAAAGACGTGCGCGAGCTCGTAGCGGCTGAGGATCTTCGGATCGGTGATGGGGATACTCGATCCGAACGGAGGGTTGGTCACGACCACGTCCATCGACCCGAGCGGCGCATGGTCCCGGGCATCGGCCACCCCGCTAAGCTCACCGGCGGGAAACTCGAGCGAGTTGATGTTGAGCACCCGCGCCCGACCATTGCTGGCCATCAGGACGTTCATCTGCGCCGCCCGCACCAAGAAGGGATCGAAGTCGGCCCCAAAGAGGTTGCGCTCGGCGAATGCCCGCAACGACGACACCGCGCCGCTGCGCCCCGCGGCCGCCTCGTCGCTCGTGGGGACGGCGGCCGCGCCGCGCATGGACGCCCCCAGATGCTCCAGGACCGACACGAGGAACCCGCCGGTCCCGCACGCCGGATCGATCACCCGCTCGTGGGGCTGCGGGTCGAGCATCCGGACCATCAGATCCACCACCGCCCGCGGGGTGAAGTACTGCCCGCGATCCCCTCGAATGTTGTGCCGCACCAGCTCTTGGTAGGCGGCCCCCTTGGCGTCCAGCGGGGTATGGCTCAGATCGTACTTGGCCAGCTCGCCGACCACAAAGGCCAGGGCGCGATCGGAGAGCGTGATACGAGGGGGCTCGTCCCCGAACAGGGAGTCGGCATACTCCCGCGCCACCTCGTCGACCAGCCCGGTGACCCGCTCGCGAATAGCCTGCTGGCCGTCGGGGTCGAATTGCTCGTCGACCAGTTGCCGACGACCATCGACGACCTTGTCGAGCATGCCGGCCCAAAAGCGAGGGGGCCGCGGTGGGCAGTGCTGCTCGTCGTGGAGCTTGGCGAAGATGAGGTACAGGAACTGCCAAAACGCCACGTCCTTCGGCATGCCCTCGTTGCCGTGGATGTAGTTGTGGCAGCGACGAAAGGCCGCGATCAACGTGTCGCGCTCGGCCCGACGCAGCGGCGCCCGGTCGGCGGCCGCACGACGACCCACCGCGCCCTCCGCCGGCGGCCAGTCCCCTCGCGGGTGAAAAACGGGGCCGGCGGGCGTCGTCTCCTTCTCGAAGAAGAACAGATCGAGCCCGTTGGTCCAAAGGCCCCACCGACAGCCCGCGCTCTGCGGCTGGCTCATCGCCGCATGGAGCAGGCCCAGCTCGTGCTCGGCTTGCCGATGGTCGCGCATCCGGTACGCGCCCTTGGTCCCCGTCTTGGGCTCCCGATCGCAGATCACGATCCGCCGCAGGTTCGGCAGCACCTTGTCGGCGCCCGGCTCGAAGATCGCGATGTCGATCGCCTTGCGGTGCCCGCCGACTTTCATCTTGAAGCCGGGGACCATGTCCTGCACCGACAGACCGTACTCGTGTACCAGCGCCCGAGCGATCCGCTGCCGCACCTTTTCCTTGGGCGTGTCCCGGACCGGTGCCCCGGTGATGTAGTCCAGCCGCGTGCCCTGCTCCACGGGGTGTTCTACCCTTCGCCCGCCCGATCCTCGGGAGCCCGACCGCCGCAGGCCATCCGGTAGGCCTGCTCGAAGATGACGACCCAGCCCCTGGGGTAGCCCTGGAGCATCATCTCGGCGAACCGACCAAAGCGCTCCCACTCGCTCTGGGTCAAGACGACCCGGGTGCGCTCCGCCTCCAGGGCGACAAAGCGCACCTCCACCCGGCTGGCCGTCTGCGGCGGCAAGCCGATGTGGAGATCCATACGCACGTAGTCGTGAGGGTCATACTCGAGGATCGTGCCCCACAGGTGCTCGGTGCCGTCGGTGCTCGTCTCCACGATCGTGCCGCCCACCCGCGGCTGCACCCGCAACCCCTGGGGCGACATGCCGAACTTGACCGACGCGGAGAACCGAGCCAGCGGCCACCAGGTGCCCATCTGGTCCACGAACACCTCGAACGCCTCCGCCTGGTCGCAGGGCACCTCGATCGTCTTGACCAGCGGCTCGATCATCGCCCCGACGCCCCGCGCTTGCCGGTCTTCTTGCGCCGCGCGATCTCGGCCCCGTAGGCCGACAGCACATCGGACCAGAAGCGGTCGAGGTAGCCACGCAGCTCGTCGAGGCCAGTACGCTCGATCCGATACAGGCGACGATTGCCGCGCGGCTCCACGCTGACCAGCTTGGCCGATTCCAGCACCCGCAGGTGCTGCGACACGGCCGGTCGACTCACCGGCTGCCCTCGGGCCAGCTCGCCCACCGTCATGGGCCGATCCCGCAACGCCTCGAAGATGTGCCGGCGGGTGGGATCGGCCAGCGCGGTCAACACCTGAGCGTAAGCCACAACTTACGGATACGCCGGACCCAGCGCTCCGTCAAGCTAGGAGTCCCTCGTCCACGCGCCTATACTCCGTCGGGAGGATCGGTGCCGATGAAGCTGCTGGCCATCAGCGATCTCCACCTGGGATTTTCGACCAATCGGCGCGCCCTCGATGATCTTGTGGGCACGGGCGACGACTGGCTGATCCTCGCCGGGGATCTGGGCGAGACCGAAGCGCACCTGCGCGCGGCCTTCGATACCCTCGGCCCCCGGTTTCGTCGGCTGATCTGGGTGCCCGGCAACCACGAACTCTACTGCGATCGCCGTGATCCGACCTCGCCGCGTGGGATCGACAAGTACCAACGCCTTATCGATCTATGCCGAGACTACGACGTCCTCACGCCCGAGGATCCGTACCCCACGTGGACCGGTGAGGGAGGCCCGCACCTGCTGGTCCCCCTGTTCACTCTGTACGACTATAGCTTTCGACCGCCCGACGTGAGTCGGGAGCGGGCTCTGGAGTGGGCCGCCGAGAGCGGGGTGGTCTCGTCCGATGAGATGCTCCTGGACCCCCACCCCTTCGCGGGCCGAGACCACTGGTGCGCCGAGCGGGTGCGCTACTCCCAAGCCCGCCTCGATGAGGCCCCGGCCGACCTGCCGACCGTGCTCATCAACCACTATCCCCTGCGCCAAGACCTGGTCTACATCCCTCGCGTCCCTCGCTACTGCCTGTGGTGCGGGACCACGCAGACCCACGACTGGCACCAGCGATACCGCGCCCGGGTGGTGGTCTCGGGGCACCTGCACGTCCCGCGCACGCAAGTGATCGACGGCGTACGCTTCGAGGAGGTCTCGTTCGGCTATCCGCGTCAGCGCCCCGCCGATCGCTCGATCAACGCGTATGTCCGCCAGATCTTGCCCTGACGGCCCTCGTTGCCCTCATCGGAACGCTCTTCAGTCCTCGGCCTTGGGCGGGGTCTTCGGCTCGGCCCGCACCTTCGCGGTGCGCGAGCTCCCCTCGCGGGACAGCTCGAGCGTGATCTCTTCGCCGGTCTTGACGCCGCCGCCCTCGATCAAGATCGAAGCGGCGTGGGGTCCCAGCAGGGACACGGACTGCCCGTTGACCGACAGCACCTCATCGCCCGGCTCGATCCCTTCCTCGGCAGCCGGGCCGCCCAACTCGACGTAGGAGACCCACAGCCGCGGGGTCGAGTCCGGATCGGTCGCGCGGCCACCCGCGCCTTCGCCATCGTCCTCGCCCTCGTCTTCGTCCTCGTCGTCCTTGAGCTTCGTCCCCGGCGGTCGGACTCGCTTGGCGTAGGTCGCCACCGACACCCCCAAGCCAAAGCTCCCGCGCTCGTCTTCCCCGAGCGCCTTGCTGACGATCCCGTTGATCGTCCCCAGATCCAGGTGCTCGCCGGGATCGATCTCGTACTCCTGCGCCGCGACGAACCCGCCGCCCCCCGAGAATGCCACCGTGGGGTCGAGCAAGACCACCTTCCCCGTCCCTGGCGCGACCTTGGTGGCCACGAACTCCCCGTCGGAGTCGGTCTTGGTCCCTCCGCCCATCACCATGGCCAGGGCTTGGGAAGGATCACCCCGCCCCTTGTCGGGCTGGACGAGGACCACCATCCCGACGATCGGCTCCCCCGACGACGCGTTCACCAGCGTGCCCTCGATCTCGCCATAGTCCTCCAGCTCGATCGGCAGCGAGGTGACCTGCTCGGCCTTCACCTCGATCGGGCCCTGTCGCGCGACCCCTTGCTTGGCGTTGACGCTCACCGTGTACTCGCCGGGCTCGATCCGCTCGATCTGGAACTTCCCGTCCTTGGAGAACACGCTCTTCTTGCGCTTGCTGGGGCCCGTAAGCTCCACGCTGTACTGCTCGACCGTCTTGCCGCCCGCGGTCACGACCCCGGAGATCCCCGCCACCGGCTCCAGGGCAACGACCAGATCGCGGCGGTCGGGCTTCAGATCCTCGACACGCCCCCGAGCCCCGCCCCGCTCGCCCTCGGCGACCACGTTGTACCGACGAGACGCGCGAAGCTGCGTGATCGTGAACTGCCCGAGCTCGTCGGTCAGCACCGGGGGCTCGGCGAAGAACGCCGGCATCTCGAAGTCCTTGGCGCCGTCCTTGGGGGGCTTGACCCCTCGGCGTCGCTCTCGCTCACCAGGAGCGGGGACCTTGGGCCCGGTCATCATCGCGCCGAACTCCTCGGCGTCGACCTGAAGGCTGGCCGTGACCCAGGCATCGGCCACCGGAGCCCCCTGAGCATCCACCACCCGGCCCGAGAGCACCCCCGTGCGCGACTGGACCCGAAGCTCCACCCCGGTCTGGTGCTCGCCGTCCGCCACATCCACGACCATCGGACTCGGCTCGGCCGACTCGCCGTCGTCGACCCACGGGATCGGGCGGGCCTTCTTGTCCCGCACCACCACGCTATAGCGACCCACATCGAGGCCCCGGGCCACGAACGACCCGTCCTCGCCGCTGGGGACACCGCCGCCGCCAAAGGGGCCCCGCATTGCGACGGAGAAGTTGACCGATCCGCCCTCGACCTTCTTGAAACGCACGGTCAGGCCCGGCTGCGGCGTACCGGCTTCGTCCACCACGACCCCCGAGACGCTCGCCCGGGGCTCCATGGTCAGGGTGACCCCCTCGAGGTCGGCCTCCTCCACCGTCACCTCCAGCTCGCCATGATCACCATTGGGAGCCTCGGCGACCAGCTGGTACGTGCCGCCCTTGACCGGGCCGAGCTTGAACTGCCCGTCCGGCTGGGCCGTCGTCCGAGCAAAGGCCACCGCGATCGCATCGAGGATCTTGCCCAGGTTCATCTCGTCGGTATCGATCGACAGGCTGACCTTCGCCGGCGCCGGGGGATCGACGCGCCCGTGGATCCAAAAGCCCACGTCCATCTCGACGAGCAGGTCGGTGAGATCGTGGTCGTGGACGACCGCCGCGGTCCCCGAGATGTTGGGCAGCACGTCCTCACCGATCGCCCCCACGGTGTAGTTGCCCGGGAGCACGCCCAGGATCTCGAAGTACCCGTCCTCGTCGGTGGGGACGGCCGCCGCCGTGAGGCTGGGGGGGCTTATCGAGTAGGCCCCCACCAACACCCCCTCCACCGCGCCTTCCGGGTCGCCCTTGGGCACGACGAAGCCCGACAGCGTGTACGCCGGATCGATCACGAGCTCTATACCGGTCACCGACTCGCCGATCCCCACCGGGACCGCCAGCGCCTCCCGTGAGCCGAAGCCACGCGCGCGCGCCTCGACCTGCGCCACGCCGGGATGGACCCCGTCGAGCTGGAAGCGACCTCGCGCGTCGGTCCGGACCATCCGACCATCGGCGGAGATGTTCATACGAAAGCCCCCCGTATTGCCGTTGCGCCCGTCTTGGAACGTGACGATCGCGTCAGCGACCGGCTCGCCCGATCCTCGGGCGAGCACGACCCCCTCGATGCTCGCGCCCGGGGCCAGCTCGAAGTCTTCGACCCGCGGCCCATCCATGATCTGCGTGATCCGATAGGACGCCACGTAGTCGGGGTGATACGTGGTCAGCACGTACGAGCCGTCGGGGAGGTTGACCTCGTAGTGCCCCTCCTCGTCGGTGAGCGTGGCCGGGGGCGCCACCTTCACCCCGAAGAGGTTGCCCGATTCCATGTCGCCCACCGAGACCAACACATCTTCGATCGGGCCGCCGCCGATGTCGGTGATCGTGCCGCGCAGCGGGTGGCCGCCGGGCTCGAGCGTCAGCGTGATCCGGGGCTGATCGTCGGACGCGAGCACCCGCACGTCGTTGCGCCCCGCGGGGAGGAAGCCGGGCGCCGTCGCCGAGATCACGTAGCGACCGGGAGGCACGGTCGTCAGGGAGAACTCGCCCGCGTCGTCGGTCACCACCTGCAGCGGCGCCGGGGACTGGCCCGGTTCGTCGGTCGCCCCTTGGGTGATCGACTTGCGGGTCAGCAGGACCACCGCGCCCGGAACCCCACGCCCGTCCGTCTTGCGGGTGACGATCCCGGTGACCACCCGCGGCGTGTCGAGCTCAAGCTTGCGACGCTGACGCGCGGCGCGCTTCTTGTCCACCAGCGCACGGCGCTGCTCAGCCGCGTCGGGCCCCTTGGCGCCGGCGTCCTCGGGCGCGGCACCGTCATGGTCCCGCCCGAGCACCCAATAGAGCGCCAAGGCGACGAGGGCGAGGACACTCAGACCGATCGCTAGGTTTCGCTTGGACATGGCGGCGTCTTCGGGGCCGACGATACCCGGATGGGCTCCGAGCGACGAGCGGCCGGCACGATGTTGGCACCGAACCCTGGTCCGCGGGTTTCATTCCCACGCGGGGGTCGATCGTATCCCGTAGGTCCCCCGCAGCGAGCCGGGCCGGCTTCCCCCTCGCCCCTCCCGCGGTGGGCTCACATGGGGTTATGGTCGCCAACGTGGAGGGGATCACCGTCGACGGTGCTCCCCACTACTCTCCACGGCGGCCCCCGATGGCCACCGATGGCCACCGATGGCCACCGATGGCCACCGATGGATCGGGCGACCGCCCACCGGCCACAGGCGGTCGGCTGCCGGTCGAGCCGGCCACTGACCCGGCCGTCGACCGACGTTAGCGCGACGCCAACACGACAAGCGCCTCGGCGAGCGAATCAGGTCAACGCAGATCGACGGCGACAAGGGCCAAGAATCGGGTGTCCGTCGATGATGGGTTTTGTCTCAATATATTCTCGAAAACCTCAGAGCAGAATCTGAGGACTTCGTGCCCAAGTCGGCGACATCGCCTGCAGATCTCATCCTTCGCGCGCTACCGGGGCGCCAACAAGGGGGCTAGAGCCCTCTGATGAGGTATACCCCGTAGGTTCGCACCCACGAGCATCCCGATCGCAACGCACACCTCGCAACGCACAGCAAGGCACCCGGTCGCCAACTCGACGAGCGAAAACGTCACGCTACAGTTCGCTCAGTTCGCTCAGTTCGCTACACGAACAAAGCACGCTCGCCTCGGAGCAATATTGAAGTATAGTAGTTGCTACAAGACTAGTGATGGTCGCTATTCGAGTCCTATGCCCAATGTTCCTCGCCCTCACGCTTGGATGTGGGGACAACGAGACCTCACCGCCGCAGGGCGAGACATCGGGATCGGGGGGGTCGACCTCGGCGTCGGCCGCCGAGACCTCCTCGGGTCGCCCGCCGAGCGGCTCGAATTCCGCAGCCCTCGACACGGGCTCGGAGGGCTCGTCCACCTCGGGGCCGCCGCCCGACGGCGAGAGCAGCTCGAGCACCGGCGATCCTGGCGGTCCCACGTCGATGTTCTGCCAGTGCTCCACCGACAACCCCGCCCCCGACGCCGGCTCGTTCCAGATGTGCGCCGAGCAGCTCGCGGACGGCAGCGGCACCTACTACGAGCCTCCGCCCTACATGCGCACGGCCGACGCCGAGACCGTACCCGGCGTGCCGACCGGCGTGGTGACCCAGGGCATGTTCTCCGGCAGCGCGGTCTACCCCGAGACTACGTGGGACTACTGGGTCTACGTCCCCGCGCAGTACGACGGGGCCGAGCCCTCCGCGCTGCTGGTGCTGACCGACGGCGAAGTCTACCGACGCAACGGTAACGGTGCCTCGTACCGCACGCCCACCGTGCTCGACAACCTCATCGATCAGGGCGCCATGCCGGTGACCATCGCGGTCTTCGTCGATCCCGGTCAGAGCAACGGCCAGTCGACCCGCAGCCTCGAGTACAACACGCCCGACGCCAATTACGTCACGTTCCTGCTCGACGAGCTGCTGCCCGAGGCCCTCGCCGGCTACTCGGTCACCGCCGATCCCCACCGCCGCGCGATCGGCGGTCGCAGCTCGGGGGGGGCCGCGGCCTTCACCGCGGGCTGGGAACGTCCCGACGCCTTTGGGCTGATCTACACCACCCTGGGTAGCTTCGTGCAGCTTCGCGCCAACGACCGGGGCGAGTACGCGGACCGATATCCCCCGCTCATCGAGAGCGAGGCGCCGCGACCTCTGCGGGTCACCCTGCTCAGCGGCACCAACGATCTCGACAACCAATTCGGCAATTGGCGTGATGCTCATATGGCCATGACCACCGCGCTCGATTGCGCCGGCTATACCTACCGGTCGGGCTTCGGCGAGAGCGAGCACGGCGATGGCTCGCACCCGCGCGACGAGTTCGGCGACGACCTGCGGTGGCTCTTCGCCGACACCGTCGACTGAGTGGCTTGCCGCCCGCGCTCGGTGTTCCCTACCCTGGTCCGCGGGTTTCATTCCCACGCAGCGGGTCGACCACACGAGGGTAAAACCACGGGCGGCTAGAGCTGCCCCACGACATAATTGGTGGCGCGGTAGCACCCCGAGAAGCTCGTGAGCGTCAGCCCCGTATCGGCCTCGACCTGCGCGATGAGCTGGGTGGTCTGCGCGTTGCCGTAGTCGTACGCGCTGCTGACGATATAGTTCCCAATCCCGGAGCGATCATCGACCATCACCCCGGGGGGAACGTTGGCCAGGTGCTCCTCGTAGCCGTTGAGGATCACCCGATCGATCGTGGTCCCGGGCGCCGCGTTGACGGTCCACTCGGTGGACTCATAGGAGGAGAGCACCAGCACGACATTGGTCCCCCGGTCGACGAAGATCGCAGCCGGGGCGGTGATGTCGTGATTGCTGCTGGCCTCGTAGACCCCGAAGACATGCAGCTCGGGTGCTTCCCACATCATCGCCTCGTAGGACGAGAGCACCCCGCTCTCGCAGGTGACGTCGAGGGCCAGCGGCGGCAGAGCCCCCCCCGTGGTGCCCGAATCACCGGACGAGCCGCTGCCGGTGGCCTCCGGTCCGGTCGAGCCCGAGTCCGAGCTCGAGCCCGAGCCCGAGTCCGACCCCGAGTCCGACCCCGAGTCCAGGCCGAGCCCGGTGCTGACCCCGGTCGAGCCGATGGTGTCGTCGCTCACCGTGGCCGAGCCCATGCTGGAGTCGGCGACTCCCGTGCCGCTCGCGGATGTATCCGACAGAGTCTGTGAACCAGGCATCCCCGTGCTGCTACTCGTGCCGAAGGTCTCGAGCCCAGGGCCCAAAACCCCATCGTTGCAACCTCCGACGAGTCCGACCAACGTCGCGACCACCATACTCTGCGAGTTCATGACGCGCAGACTCGCAGATCCTCGAGGAGCTCGCCAGAACGATGAGGCGCCCGCTCGTACTCGACTCCGAGCGGCGGGAGATCGCACGCACGCTCGTCGAGCTCGCGGTGACCGGTACCTACTCGTCCCGAGCGCTCGCGCGGGCACACGCGGCAGCGCGCCAGTGATCGCAGCGCTCGCTCGATCCGTCCCTACTGCTCGCCGGACCGGTAGCGCTCGAGGTAGGCGGGCTCACCCATCGAAGCTCACCCTAGCAGCCCGGAGCCCGGAGCCCGACCAACCGCTCGCCATCGGGCGCGGCCCAACAGCCGCGCCACCCGCGAGCATCGAGCATCCGAGGTCCTGGACGCCCCGGGTCTGGGCGGCGATGAGCCTGCGAACCCGCGATTGTCGCAGGACATCGCACATAATGAATAACTCACGAGGCGCCTTGTGACTCCATACATCGAAGAATGCCGTTGCTCATCACGGGGATGACCCGCGTCGAAGCGCATCAACCGGTGCATGCACCGCGATCCCGGATCCGATCCAGATCGCGCCTGCACCTCCTACTATTCACCCTTGCGCTCATCCTCGGCCTGCCCGGGGTCTCGCTCGCCGGACCACTCGAGAACGCGAAAGAAGCGCATTCGCGAGCCCTACGCCAGTTCACCGAGCTCGAGCTCGATTCCGCCATTGCCACCGTCGAGCTCGAGCTGGTGCACGCTCGACGGGCGGGCATGATTCACGATCCCGTGCTGGCCCCCCTGCTGGCCCTTCGCGGGGGCCTCATCCACTCCATGACCTCCGATAGGTCACGGACGGTGGCTGCGCTGCGAGAGGCGGTCCACGCCGAATACCACGTCAGTCTCCCCGTCGAGATGCGCACCGAGGAGCTCGAGGCCCTGCTCGACGAGGCGAGGGCCGGCGTACCCAGACCTCGTCGCGGTCCGATCGATCACACCCCACCGACCGCACTCGACGGCCAGGACATCACGTTCGAGGCGGTCTCCTCGGTGCCGCTGTCCAAACACGTGGCCATGGCGCTGTGGTGGCGAAAGGCAGCGACCAACGCCGAGTTCGTCCGGGCCACCGTCGAGACCTTCGGCAACCTGGGGATCGGCACCATTCCCGTGACCCAGCACGCAGATGTGAGCATCGAGTACTTCTTCTCCGTCTCCGACGGCGGGCAGCGCTTGGCGAGCCTCGGTGACGAGAGCGCACCGCTGACCTTGCAGCGCACGCGCAATACACCGCCCGGCCCGACCGGACTCCCCAACGACCCGACCCCCCTGAAGGCCACCACCACTCGGTGGCCGCGGCTCTACCTCAACCTGGGGATCGGCACCGGCATCGGCATCTCCTACGGATCGGTCGAGCAGACTTACCAGCAGTATCTGCCCAAAGACACCTATGGGGTCGCCGAGCAGGCCTGTGCCATTGCCCGATGGCAAGCGGGCAGCGGCGAACTGCCCACCAGCCCTACCCGGTTTGCCGAGTCCGTGGACCCCGCCATGGTCCCGGGGGGCAACGTCGAGATCCTGCAGGACAACTACGACCCCACCGAGTGCGCCAAGCGGCACTCGGTGACGCTCGGCACCGCCAGCGCGCCGCTGCACCTCAACCCCGAGGTGATGGTGCGGATCCACGATCGGAATATCGGCAAGCGCCGCTCGCTCGCGGTGCTCATCGGAGCCTTCGGGCGCCTGCAGGTGGTGACCGGATCCAGTGTCTTCACCGACGACCCCGATGAGCCGCGAGATCTGCACACCTTCGAGAATCAAGTCCGCTCGCCCAAGCCCACCGGGACCCGGCGCAAGCACGACTTCACCTGGGCCGCGGGGGGCAAGCTCCAGTTTCTCATCGCCAAGCGCGGCGGGAAATTCCACGGCATGCTCGGGCTCTTTGGCGGCTACGGCCACGCCCGCCTGAGGGTCAACATGGGATTCTCCAACGATCGCAACGGCAATAGCGTGCCCGACGAGTACGAGAAGATCCTGTCGGATAAGGCCTCGGCGCAAAGTTGCACCCCGGTGTGGCCCTACAACGAGCGCTGTAACCCGGGGAATGGCGACCAGTCACTCGCAATGGCGGTGCAAAGGAGCGTGCCGGATGGCGACCGACGCATCGACACGGTCCGGCTCGGCTCCGGGTTCGCCGGGATCTTGCTCGGGTTCCGCTACCAGCCATACAAACATTTTGGCATCTACGGCGAGGCCAACATCGGCGGGTGGTTCCCCAACAGGGCGAGCCTGCTCGTCGACATCAACGTCGGGCCGTCCATCACGTTCTAGTACCGGTTCTAGTGGGTGGGACGACGAGCCATAGGACAGCCATGAGTACCCTCCCTGCAATGTTCGTAGCCTCGCTGTTCGTCTCGGTGGTCGTGACCCCAACGGCTCCGGGCGCAGCGGCGGCCGCGAGCCCCTCGTTGGCGGCGCCGTCCGAGCCATTTCGGATCGTGGGCGGCACCGAGACGGAGGAGGGAGAATTCGACGCGGTGGCGGCCATCGAGATCGATGGTTTCGGCCAATGCACGGGCACCCTCATCGATCCCTGGCTCGTACTCACGGCGGCACACTGCTTCGACGCCAGCCGCGACGACCAGAGCGTCCATGTGTACTTTGGGGCCAACGGCACGTCCATCGCCGCCAGCGGCTACGGCATCCACCCGAACTATTGCACCTCCTGTGCGGAGCAGTTCGGCTCCGACTACGGCGAGCGCTACGATTTCGCCTATGTGGTGCTGTCGGAGCGCTACGACCCCGCCGATGGCCTCCTGCTTCCGGTGACCTCTCAGCAGGAGTGGAACGACACGATGCAGATCGGGAGCACGGTGCGGCTGGTCGGGTACGGGCAGACCCAACCACTGGGCGGCTCGTCCTCCCCGGGTCGCTCCAAGCACGAGGTCACGACCATCATCGAGAAGCTCTCGCCCTACGGGCTGGAGTTCTACGCCGGCCAAGACGAGGTCACCCGCGACACGTGCAACGGTGACTCCGGCGGTCCGGTCATCGTGCGGACCCGCGAAGGGCAGCTGCGACTGGCCGGGGTCACGTCGCGTGGATCGGACCCATGTGGAGACGGCGGCTGGTACGGCGTTGCCTTTGCCGCGCTGCCGTGGATCGACCACCACACCCACACCGAGCTGCTCCCCGTCGGCTGCGAGCTCGGCGATTGTCTCGACCTCGTCCCGCCCGATGATTCTGCGAGTCGCTGCTCGGTGGGGAATCACCCGGACGACACCGCGTGGCTGAAGCTGGGGCTGGGGCTGTTGCTCGGGCTCCGACGACGACGCCCCTCGCGGGTGCGCTGAGTCCTCGGCTGCCGTCCCGGGTTCGGCCGTTGCCCGGGTCGAGTCTTGACGATCGGCAGGGATCGCCGCGCGTGCGCATGGCGTGCCAATGGCGTGCGATCGGCAGGGTCTTCACGGCGCGGTCGCGGCCGTGGCCACGGCGAGCAACCGACCCAGCTGCGCCTTTCCCCCGAGCACGAGCATCCAGTTGGGGCGCCACGGGAGCGGCTGGATCACCAGGCTACTTCCATCGGCCTCGGCCAGTAGCATGGCCTCGGGCGGATCGTCGCGGGACGTCACTCGGTTCTGCGTCAGCCGCCGCAGGTTTGCGGTGCATAGGCTGAGCAGCTCCTCCGCCGCGCGAGCGTCGTCCTCGGGGTTGGTGTGGCTATGGAGCAACAGGCCGTGCTCGACTTCGATGATGCACGCCAGCGACAGCTTCGCGATGCGCTGGCGACACTCGTCGAGCACCATCGTCAGCCGCTCGCGCTCGTGCTCGGACACGGTCGGCGGCGACGCGAGCAGCTCGTCCAATTCGAAGGTATAGGTGTGATCATAGCGATGGGGCCACAGGCCGTGCTCGACCGTCACGGGCCCCGACCACGCGAGCAAGTCGGCGAGGTTCTCCGTCAGGTGGCGCCGCAGGCAGTCACGCAGCTCGGCGGACGTCACGAGCGACAGCGACAGCAGCCCCTCAGCCAGGCGCGTACCGGTCGCACGACAGTGGGCGATCGCCTGGCGGAGCGCGACCTGCGACACCCCCAGCTCGTCGCGCATCACATCACCGAGGTTACAGGGGTACTCTCGAACGCGCACCCAGGCGACGCGCCCCTCGAACAGGCACACGCACGCCGAGCCCGCGCCGTGCAGCTGAAGCTCACCATCCCGCCCCTCGCGTAGCCATTGCCGCAGCGCGGGGACCAATTGGTCGACGGAGTCGAGTCGGTCCAGGGCGTCGCCCGAATGCGGAGGAGGTCCGGGGGCGTCGGCATCGTAGACGAGCCGTAGCGACATGCCGCTCATCGTCGGGCCTCCATCTGGACCACGAAGTCTGCTTGCTCTTGCGTCTGGATCGAGCCGGGAGCGATCCGTCGAGCCTGAGCGATCGCCTCGGCGGCCCCGATGCCCCCGCACACCGCGAGCGAGGCGATGATGAGCCCGGTGCGGCCCAGGCCCGCCCGGCAGTGCACCGCCACCACCCGACCCCGGTCCATCGCCCGCCGAAGATCGTGGCACAGCGACAGGGTCTCCCCGAGCCCAGGTATCCCCATGTCCGCGATGGGAAAGTGCCGTCCCGCGAGACCGAAGGGACGCAGCCGGGAGGTCGGTAACGGTACCTCGGTGAGGCTGACCAGATCGGTGACCCCGGCGTACGCGATCGCCATGAGGTCATCATCGAGCTCACGCATCAGCCCCGGCCGCCCCATCCCGGCCAAGCGCTGCGGTATGTGCCAATGGAAATACCGAGGAAGCACGGGGGGCTCAGGATCTCGTGCGCACGTGCCCTGCTCTACGAACTGCCGGATGAGCGCCGACCCTTTGCCCGCGAAGAAGTCATCCGCACTCAGTTGGGCCACCATTTCCCCGTCACACAACAAGCAAACATCGTCGGCGACGTCTCGGACGAAGCGCAGATCGTGGGATATGACCACCGCAGCACCGGCTTCGGCCTTCATGCGAACGCGCTTGGTCAGCGCCTCGCGATCGCCAGCGTTCAGGCCTCGGGTGGGCTCGTCGAGCAGCACGACCGAGCCCCCCAAAAGAGCCGCGTCCAGCCTCGCCCACGCCGATTGCCGCGCATGCGGGTCACGAAACTCCCCCGCAGGAGCGTTGCGGATCTGCGGCGCCCAGGCTACGCCTCCCAGAGGATCACGCTTCGGCAAGGGACGACCACGGAACGACCACCGCCCCGCCACCGACCAACCATCCGAGAGGGGCCGGCCGCTCATCCGCCGCAGCATCGTGCTCTTCCCGCTGCCCGTTGGCCCGACCAACGCGGTCACCGCTCGATCGCGGATCACCAGGTTCACCGAGCGCAGCGCGAGTCCTAGCGGACCTTCGGCGTGGGCGTCGGAAAGCTCGAACAAAGAAGCGGTCGACATCGGACGCTCCTATCAGCGTGGCATCGCCCCAGCGATCCACTCGCAACGAATGAAACACCTCGAACTTCGTTCAGAGCCCATTGGACTTGCTCTTTGTTCTTTACAGGGCGCGATCGACCGCGTCGATCATGGCGCGAGCCTTGACCATCACCATGCCCAGGTTGGCCTTCCGGCGACATACCGCCACGAGGACGATGGTAGAATTCCGCTTACAGCGCTGAAACACGTGCAAGAGATTCTGGGAGAAGATCACGACCTCTTGAAAATAGTGCAGATCATCATCCTTGATCCCTCGAATACGCTTGAACATGTCCTCGATGGCCAAGACGTTCTCACCGTTGAACAGCTCTCCGGTGGCCGCAGCAAGGAGATCGACGACCTCCCTGGGATGACTGTCGACGGTCCGAATGGACAGCAGCATGCCATTGGTGATATCGACGGCTCCCACCGCCAGACACTCGGGCACCGTGCGCTGCACAGTCTTGAGGGTATTTTCCAAACTCATACGTCGTCCCTGACTTCCTGGTTGTGAACACCAGAGGAGATCTCCTCCTCACCTACCGACTACGGACTATCGCACTCACCCAAGCAGACTCGCACGACAGAACATAGACCCATCGATCGAAGGTTCGTTCGCCATGCCCCCACTCGAAGAGGTGACTTGCCGAGCGTTCCTACCGAGAGCGGATTCCTTGCTTGAAAAGTATCTCCGATATGACCCAAACGCACAACTATAAAAGAAGGATAGACAACATAAATTTCCGCGCTCCGCGGCGGGCGCCAACTCTTGCGATTATGGCACTATCCCCGTCCGAGCCCGGGGCGATCCGACACAAAATCGCGCGAATTCGTAGCAAAATTCCCCTTCATGCGACATCTGGCCCCACATTGATCGGTTAATCATACAAGTTACCCCCACATACAGTTTGAATCCGCGCGCACGAAATCGCCACGCCATCGCAGGCGAAATTCGAGCACTGTCCTATCCTTGTCGAAGGAATCATGAGGTCTCGTTGGACAAGATCTCTTCAGCGCGATTTCGCCATATCCGCTGGCAGAAGCAGGGGCATTCTCGCACGACACGACATGTTCGACGGACGTGCGGCCGGCTTGGGCAACTTCTGGCGACCCGGAAGGACCCCGAACAAGTGAGGCATCGTCAAAGTCACCAAGGGTCGACGGCGCTCCCGTTGCAGGACGGCGAGCACACGTGGATCTCGTGCCGGGTGCTCGGGGCCAAGACCGAAGCTCAGTAGAGGTAGACCGCACCGGCATTGCCTTCGTCGTCGTCGTTCTGATCGCCACCTACACCGATCGCACTGCCATCTTCCCTAACCGCACCAACAGCGACGGTGCTGCCGTCACCTCTCAACGCCACGGCATAGCCGAACTGATCGCCTTCATCGGTGTTGGGCGCCTTGACGTAGGCCTCCTGAGACCACACGTCCTGCCCATCGCGCACGAACACGTACACCGCACCAGCATCGGGTTTCGAGATATCGGCCTCGTTACCGCCGATGCCGGTTGCACCGCTATCTTCCCTGTCTGCACCAACGGCGAGAATACGGCCGTCATCGCTCAGTGCTACGCTGTGGCCAAACTGATCGCCTTCGGCGGCGTTGGACGCCTTGATATAGGCTTGGTGTGACCATGCATCCTTCTCGTTTCGCACATAGAGGTACACTGCACCAGCGCCATTGGCTTCCTTATACGCACCAACGGCGAGGGTACCGCCGTCATCGCTCAACGCTACTCTGTGGCCAAACTCGTCGGAGGCTTCGGTGTTGGACGCCTTGACGTAGGTCTGCTGGGACCATTGGCCCATGTCGTCGCGCACGAATACGTACACTGCACCAGAGTTGATCTCGGTGTCATTCTCCTGATCGCCACCGATACCTCTCGCACTACTGTCTTCCCAACGAGCGCCAACGGCGAGGGTGCTGCCGTCATCGCTTAGCGCTACGCTGTGACCAAATTCATCGCTTGCGTCAGGGTTGGAGGCCTTGACGTAGGCCTGCTGGGACCATTGGTCCATGTCGTCGCGCACGAACACGTACACCGCACCGGACCGGTATCTGAGGTTGTTCATATCTTCACCGTTGATGCCTATCGCATCGCTGCTCTCACGGTCCGCACCAACAGCAAGGGTACTACCGTCACCACTAAGCGCTACGCACTGGCCAAAATAGTCGTATGAGTCGGTGTTGGAGGCCTTGACGTAGGCTTGCTGGGACCATTGGTCCATGTCGTCGCGAATGAACACATACACCGCGCCGGACCAGACGGCGGAGTTGTTGGTCTCGTCGCCGTCGATGCCCCTCGCGTTGCTGCGTTCCCAACGAGCACTAACGGCGAGGGTGCTCCCATCATCGCTCAACGCCACGTGGAGGCCAAAGATGTCGGACTCGTCGGGGTTGGACGCCTTGACATAGGCCTGCTGGGACCACGTGCCCTTCCGGTCACGTACGAAGACGTATACAGCACCGGCCTCGTGTATGGAGGAGCCAGTGTTGTCGTCGTTGATACCGGTCGCGCCGCCGCTTTCGTGGTAGGCACCAACGGCTAGGGTGCTGCCGTCATCACTCAGCGCTACGCTGACACCAAAGTTATCCTTCGAGTCGGCATTAGACGCCTTGGCGTAGCCAACCGCATCTGTGATCGCACCCAACACATCGACTGGCTCCGAGTCCGTACACCCAACTCGATTGCACGCGCGCAGCACATAGCTCGCCTCAAACCGAAAGTGTAGCGGCATCGACATAGAGACCGACTCACCGGCGATCATCTCCTCCCCGATCGCCTCGAGCGGCTTCCCTCGCGCAGGGCTCTCGAGTAACTGATAATACTCGGCTCCCAACGCTGGATCCCAACTGAAATTGAACTGCTTGACCGGCGAGAACCCCAACGCCAACACGGGGACACCGGGCTCATTGAAACAACCGCTGCGATCGTAGGAGCATTCTCTGCGACAGGCCATCTCACCGCCGTAGAAGCCCATCCCCTCGCACGTGGCCCCCTCGAGCTCCGTGCCCTCGCACTCTTCACCAGCGGCCTCATTGATCAAGCCATCTCCACACAACACGTCGGTACAGTCGTCATTGCAGGTCGCCGACTCACCTCCCGCATCGCAGAGCTCGCCTGCTTCCACGATGCCGTTTCCGCAGTAGGGCTCGGCCCCCGAGCCGCTGGAGCCGGAGGCGACATCCACCCCGTCGGAGCTGCCGCCACCGGCTCCCACCACGCCACCACCACAATAGCCCCCTTGACAACTCAGCCTCGGACCACAATCGGCACTCGATCGACAAGGCTCACCTGCGAGGAACTCGCCGTTGAAGCACCCGATCAACATAACACTCAGCGGGCCAAGGCACCCTCGACCGAAATACCACCGTGAATTCTTCAAAGTTCTACTCCGATCATGTAGAGCTCACAAATGATGCTGTTTGTCTTCGTCGAAAACTCACCCTCAGCTGCAACCGCCCTCGCATGGGCCGCTCCGTGATGCGCATTGCGCGGAAATCGGATGCCCGACTCCGCTCAGTAGAGGTAGACCGCACCGCTCGAGTCCTTGGAGTCGTTGTTCTGCATGCCGCTGATGCCGATCGCCTCGCTGCTTTCTTGGAAGGCACCAACGGCTAGGGTGCTCCCATCATCACTCAGCGCTACGCTGCAGCCAAACTTGTCGCCTTCGTCGGTGTTGGATGCCTTGACGTAGGCCTGCTGAAACCATGTATCATTTCCGTCACGCACGAACACGTACACTGCACCGGCCTCGGGCTCGGTATTATCAGCCTGGTCGCCGCCGATGCCGATCGCTCCGCTGCTTTCCGCATTGTTGATACCCGCAAAAAGAATGAGGCCGTTGTCGCTAGCACCAACGGCGAGGGTGCTGCCGCCCTCACTCAGCGCCACGCTCCCGCCAAAATTGTCGCCCTCGTCGGTGTTGGAGGCCTTGACGTAGGCCTGCTGGGACCACGACCCCTTCTTCGTGTCGCGCACGAACACGTACACCGCACCGGCCCAGGATCTGGAGTCATCGACCTGGTTGCCGCCGATGCCGATCGCGCTGCTGTCTTCCTGATACGCGCCAACAGCGAGGGTGCTGCCGTCCTCACTCAGCGCCACAATCCTGCCGAAGATATCGCCACCGCCGGTGTTGGAAGCCTTGACGTAGGCTTGCTGCACCCAATGATCTATACGTTCATGCACGAATACGTACACCGCACCGGCGTCGATAGCGGAGTTATTCGTCTCGTCGCCACCGATTCCGGTGGCATTGCTGTCCTCGTTGTAGGCGCCCACGGCGAGGGTACTACCGTCACCGCTCAGTGCCACACTCCCACCGAACGAGTCACCCTCATCGGTGTTGGAGGCCTTTACATAGGCTTGCTGCACCCATTGATCCATGTCGTCGCGCACGAACACATACACCGCACCGGCGTTGCCAGCGGAGTCGTTGGCCTCGTCGCCATCGATGCTGATGGCGTTGCTATCCTCGTCCTGAGCGCCCACGGCGAGGATGCTGCCGTCACCGCTCAGCGCTACGCTCCAGCCGAATTCATCACCCGCGTCGGCGTGAGAAGCCTTGATATAGGCCGGCTGCGACCATGTGCCCTTACCATCTCGTGCATATACGTACACAGCACCGGCATTGCTGGCTTCCCCATGAGCACCAACAGCGAGGGTACTGCCGTCATTACTCAACGCCACGCTCTGACCAAAATAGTCATAGGTGTCGGTATTGGAGGCCTTGACGTAGGCCTGCTGGGACCACAGGCCCTTGCCATTCCGGGCAAACACGTATACAGCACCAGAGTCGAGTTCGTTATCGTCATCCTCGTCGCCACCAACGCCGGTGGCACTGCTGTCCTCCCACTTAGCACCAACGGCGAGGGTGCTGCCGTCACCACTCAACGCTACGCTGTTGCCAAACCTGTCGTGTCGGCCGGTGTTGGATGCCTTGAAATAGCCCACCGCTTCGGCCAGTGACCCCGCCGCCCCCACCGACTCTGAGTCCGTGCAACCGGCTCCATTGCACGCGCGCAGCACATAGCTCGCCTCGAACCGAAAGTGCAACGACATCGTTGCAGAAACCGACTCCCCCACGAGCATCACCTCGCCGAAGGGCACCAGCGGCTCCTCTGGAGCAGGGCTCTCGAGCAGTTGATAATACTCGGCTCCCAGCACCGGCTCCCAGCTGAAATTGAACCGCTTGATCTGAGAGAAATCCAGCGTCAGCACGGGGACACCGGGCTCATCGTAGCAACCACTGTGTTCGTAGGAGCAACCTCCGTCACACGATAGCTCGCCACCATAGAAACCCAGACTCTCGCACATGGCCCCCTCGAGCTCCGCGCCCTCGCAATCTTCACCGGCGGCATGATTGACCAGCCCATCTCCGCAGCTCACCTTCGTGCAATCGGCATCGCAGATCGCCGACTCACCGCCATCGTCGCAGAACTCCCCTGCTTCCACGATGCCATTTCCACAGGTGGTATCAGTCCCGGTACTGCCTCCGCTAGACATGCCTCCCACCCCATCGGAGCTACCTCCACCTGACCCCGCCACGCCGCCCCCGCAGTAGCCATCCACGCACATGAGCCGAGACCCGCAATCGTCGTCCGAGCGGCAGGGCTGGCCCGCGAAGAAGTCGCCGCGAAAGCACCCGATGAAGACCACCACACCGAGCAGGGCAAGGACAACTCGACCAACGACACAATGCGAGTCTTTCAAGCCATACCTCCAGTCCCTAGCAGCGACCCGAGCGTGCTCTCGAACCTCGAACCGCCGACGCTGAAACAGCGCGACGATGATGACCGTCGCCCCCAAGACCACCAGTGCCGCACCGACCCCTCCGGTCACCCAAGCCGGCTGGCTGTAGGGCGAGCTGAGCCTCGGTCTCGATACGAGCCTCCTGCGCCTCGGTGCCAAATGCTCCGAGGGACTCACGGCGCCAGTTGAACATCATCTTGGCCCGATACAAATACGCTTCGTACAGTGAGTCGTCAACCGAGATGTTCTCGACCTCGGGCGAATATCAGCTCACGAGGAGGACACTCAGCAATGGATGAATCCGGTTGAAATCGACAAATCTTGAAGTTTCGACATATTGTCTGTGTTTGGTCGTGCCTAGATCAAGCGTAGTCGGTCACTCGGACAAAGCCATGGTCGACGATGGACGCGCTCCACAACTCGATCGGTGTCGAGAGCGCGCCGCTCGCCCACGATCGCGATCACGCTCCCAGCGGCGCCGACATCGAGCCGAGCAGCATCGACCCCCGAGCGAGCCCGGGCGCTTGCGCAACAGACCCGAGACCCCTGGCCAAGACCGAGGGATAGGACGCGGACCTCGCCGAAATCGAGATCTAGCGGATCGAATACCGCATGCGCTGAGGCGATCGGGGTACGGGACCGGGTGGGCATCACCAGCCCCTCCCCGTCGCCGATTCACGCACCCGTGTGCGGCATGACCCGCGTGGCGTGCATCAGTACCAGGACGATGAGGCACAGCGTGATGACTATGTGACGGACCAGGTCGTCGATCCAACGCGTGGCGAGGTCGACTGGCGTGACGTCCCCACCACGCGAAGGCTGGTGACCAACGAGGGCCTCTTTCTTCTGCACGCCGTGTGCTCGGGCCGGGGGCTGGCCTCGCTGCCCGTGGCCGAGATCTCCAGCCCGCAGACCTCGCCACCCTCGACGAGCTGAGCAAGCGGGGGCGTCCGCGGGTCATTGCGGATCTGACGCACTACGACCCCCTGCTCCGCGGAATAATGACACCCCTGCGACGCACCCCTCACAAAGGCGCGACGGCGGTCGCTTCACACGATAGCTGGTGCGGTCTGTGCTCCCGCGACCTCGAGTGGTCCATGCCCATCGCTCGTCACGCAGCGAAACCGTAGATCGAGGGCCTTGACGTGACCATAGCGCGGCGAACAAGCTTCCGGTCGCCGACCATGGGGCAGTGCACGAACGAGGCCGCGATCGCCATACCGCCGGAGTGGGCGCCCCAGCGCGCCCTATGGACCGCGTGGCCGGCCGATCCACGCGAGTGGAACGACGATCTCGAGGCGCCGCGCCGTGACATCACCGCGCTCGTGCGCGCGCTCGGGCCATCCAACCGGGTCCGGGTGCTCGTGAACGGAGCCGAGGCCGAGGTCTCGGCCCGCGACGCGCTCGGCGACATCGCGCAGATCGTCCCCGCGCGCTACGGGGACGTCTGGCTGCGCGACACCGGCCCGATCTTTGCCCGCGACCTCGACGGACCGCTCGCCCTGCGATTTTCCACCAACGGCTGGGGTGGGAAGTTCGACCTGCCCGACGACGCGACCGTCGGCGATGCGATCGCATCCTTGGCGGGGGCGCCGGTTCGGCGCTTCGACTTCGTACTCGAGGGAGGCGCAGTAGACCACGACGGCGCCGGGACGGTGTTGACCACGCGGCAGACCCTGCTCAACCCCAACCGCAACGCCTGGACCGAGGCAGCCGCGGAGGCAGCCCTCCGCGAGGCGCTCGGCGCCCGGCGAGTCCTGTGGATCGACCAGGGCCTGCACAACGACCACACCGACGGCCACATCGACAACCTCGCGCGCTTCGTCGCGCCCGGACGGGTCGTGTGCCAGAGCCCCGCGGGCTCCAACGACCCCAACGCGGCCGTGCTCGACGCGATCGGCCAGACGCTCGAGGAGGCAAACGACGCCACGGGCCGCCGGCTAGAGGTCGTGCGGATCCCCGGCGTGGGCCCCTACCGCAACGCGCGGGACGAGCTGTGCGCCGCCTCCCACCTGAACTTCGTCATCGCCAACGACGTGGTCGTGGTTCCGGTCTACGGCACCCCCACCCAGGACGAAGCGCTACAGGCGCTGCAGGCCGTGTTTCCCGATCGTCGAGTCGTCGGCATCCCATCGCGCGGGCTCATGGGCAGCGGCGATGCCGGCGGCGGCTCGTTCCACTGCGTGACCCAGCAGGAGCCCTCATAGATGACAGCACGCAC
>JBCCWC010000156.1:0-38399 GCA_039194325.1 Myxococcota bacterium | reverse complement strand
TGCCGACCGCGGCTGGCACATGCCCTTGCTCCTCGCCGGAGCACCGTCCCCGCCGACATCCCGCGACCGCGGCTGGCACATGCCCTTGCTCCTCGCCGGAGCACCGTCCCTATCGATGTCCCCCGCCCCCACCTCCCGCCCTCAATTCGAGCCGTAACCCCAACTACGAACAAAGCGTGACAACACCGGCCCTCTCGCGTCACTCACTCTCGAATCGGGGATTGGGGAGGTGCGATGACCACGACGATCACCACGCGCGACATGGGCCTGGCGCCCTCGCCCACGCGGCTCGCAGCCGCGCTGTTGTCCACGCTAACGCTGACGCTGACCGCATCAGCGTGCTACCAGGGCCGCCTCGATGCAGTACCCGGGGCCGACGACGCTCCGGTGGGCAACGACGGTGACCCGGAAGACACCAGTGACGCCGAGGACGACGACGCTCAAGAGCTCGACATCGAGTGTGGCCCCCACTCGAGCCCGCTGCGCCGCCTGACCCAAACCCAGTACATCAACACCGTCGAGGCCCTCTTCCCCGGCTGGGATCTCTCCGAGGTTGCCTCGATGATGCCCGCCGACGCCACCGCTCACGGCTTTGAGAACGCCGCCGCGATGCAGGTGCCCTCGCCGGCGCTCATCGAGGGCTACCAGCGCGCCGCGCTGGCCGTCACCCGCTCGGTGTTCGCCGACGCGCCCACCGCCGCGCAGACTCTGGGCCAGGCGATCCCGGCCACGCGCGAGGATGCGCTGACCCTGGGCCGCGCGACGATCGAGGGCTACGGCCCTCGCATGTTCCGGCGCCCCATGACCGACGACGAGCGCGAGCGCTACGTCGCGCTATTTCAGAGCACCTTCGAGGACACCGGCAACCACGACGACGACTTCATCGTAGCGCTGGCGGTGGCCTTGCAAGCGATGATGCAGGCGCCGGCCTTCCTCTACATCATCGAGCACGGCGAGGGCGAGGCGCAGGCCGAGCCCGGCGAGGTGATCCCGCTGACCTCGTGGGAGGTCGCCAGCCGGCTGAGCTACCTGCTGTGGGATTCGATGCCTGACGACGTGCTGTTTGCGGCCGCCGAGGACGACGCGCTGCGCACCTCCGCGCAGCTCCAAGCGCAGGTCCGCCGCATGCTCGAAGCGCCGCCGGCCCGCGCGGCCGTCCGGGGCTTCCACCGCCAGTGGCTAGGCTTCGACGACCTGCTCGACGAGACTAAGGATGCCGCCACCCATCCCCAGTGGTCGCAGGACCTGCTCGACGCCGCCTACGAGCAGCTGGGGCGGTTCGTCGAGGCCGCGATCTTCGACGGTGAGGGCACGGTGGCCGCCTTGCTGACCAGCCACGAGATCCCGGTCGATGCGCGGCTGGCAACGCTACTGGGCGCGAGCGTCAGCGGCGAGGGTTGGGAGACGATCGCCCTGCCTCCCGAGCAACGCCGCGGCGTGCTGACCTTGCCCGGTTTCCTCGCGGCCCAGGCCCACCCGGTCGACCCTTCCCCGGTGCTGCGCGGGGTGTTCATCCGCGACCGGATCCTTTGCGCCCCCTTGCCCCCGCCCCCCGACGAGGTCGACGCGATCCCCCCGGCCGACGATCCGAGCGAGACCAGGACCAACCGCGATCGTTACGAGCAGCACTCGATCGATCCCGAGTGCGCCGGGTGCCACTCGCTGATCGACGGGATCGGCTTTCCCTTCGAGCACTACGACGCGATCGGAGCCTTCCGCACCGAAGACCGCGGCGTTCCGATCGACGCCTCGGGCGAGCTGGTCGCGGCGGGGGACGCCGACGGGGCGGTCGACGGCCCCATGGAGCTCATCGACCGACTCGCGGGCTCGACCACGGTCCAGCACTGCGTGGCGACCCAGTGGTTCCGCTACGCCTTTGCCCGCGAGGCCGAGGCCGACGGTCCGGACACCTGCACCACCGACGATCTGCAGACTGCGCTGGCCGAGTCCGGCGGTGACATCCGCGAGCTGCTGGTGCAGATCGCCGTGTCGGACGGCTTCCGCCAGCGCCGGATCCCGATCGACTAGACACCCGACCAAGAACCCGACCAAGAACCCGACCAAGGACACGACCAAGGACCACGACGATGACGCACGACCCCACGTTCCTCAGCCGCCGTCGACTCCTCAAGGCCCTCGGGCTGGGCGCGGGCTCCTTGTTCCTCCCCTCGCTGCTGCCCCGAAGCCACGGCAACGACGGGCTCACGGGACCGGCCCGCCGGATCCTCTTCGTGATGACCTATCACGGTACGGTCTACGACTCGTGGCGCATGCGACCGGGGGGCCTGCCCGAAGACCAGGCGTGGGAGTCCGATCTCACTGCGCTAGACCAAAGCCAGTGGAGCCCGATCCTCGCCCCGCTTGGGCCCTTCGCCGACCGCATGATGGTGCTCGACGGTCTGGACCAGGTGACCGCCAAGCCCCAGGGCGGCGGGATCGGCCACTTCGTGGGGCCGATCAACGCGATGACCGGCGGGATCTGGACGGGCGAAGGACCCGACGCTCGCGCGACGATGCCCTCGCTGGACCAGATGATCGCCGACCAGATCGCCCGCCCCGACCACTTCCGCTCGCTGGAGGTGGGCACCGGCAACCACCCCATCAGCTACGCCAGCCCGGGGCAGGCCCTGCCCCGCGAGACGCGAGCCGACCACCTGTGGGATCGCCTGTTCCCCGAGGGCGAGCAGACCCCGGGCGCCCCGCCGACGATCGCCTCCCGCTTGCAGGACCAGCAGCAAAGCGTGCTCGACCAGGTGGCCGGCGAGTACGAGGCTCTGCGCCCCCGATTGAGCGCCGAGGATCGACACAAGCTCGACTTGCACCGCGACATGGTGCGGGACCTCGAGCAGCAGGTCGGCGGATTCGCCAACATCGATTGCAGCGCGCCCTCGCGGCCCGACAACCCCTCGCACCAGGATCCCGACGCCTACAACGAGCGCTTCAGCCAGTTCGCCCAGCTGCTGACGGTGGCCTTCGCCTGCGACATGACCCGGGTGGCCACCTACACGCTGGGGCAGATGCCCAACTCGGCCTTCGGCGCCCCCCCGGGGGACGTTCATCAGGACTTCGCTCACCAGTGCGATCCACCCAGCCCCTCGGCGCTCGCGGTGGAGCAGATGACCAACTACAACCGACACCACGCCGAGCACGTGCTCGAGCTGGTGGAGCTGCTCGACGCGGTCCCCGAAGAGGGCGGGACCATGCTCGACAACACCCTGGTGGTGTGGCTGAACGAGATGGCCAACGGCAGCCACCGCCAGGATCCCTACCCCATGGTCCTGGTCGGAGGCCGCAACATCCCGCTTCGCTGGGGCCGGTACGTGCGCTGGCCCGTCGACGGGCCGACCCCTATGGGCAGCAACCACTTCAACTCGCAGCGCCCCAGCGGCTTCCCCCAAAACCGGGTGCTGACCGCGATCGCCCGCGCCTTCGACCTCGATGTCGACGTGGTGGGGATCGACGCGGTGGCGGCCGAGGATGGCTCGACGATCGACTGCCGAGGACCGGCGGATCGGGTACTCGCATGAAACGACCGAGCACCCCCCAATGGCTCGTGAGCGCACTCTTGGCCGTAAGCGCGTGCATCGATCCCGCGGACGCGGGCGAATCGCCGGCAGGCGCGACCGCCGATAGCGAGACCGCGGACACCGCCAACAACGCCAACACCGCCGGACCCGGCGAGACGACGGCGGGTGCTGGCTCCACCGGCGCGACGGACGGTACGCCCGACGACACGACGGACGACCCGACCACGGGCGAAGACCCCACCGGCGAGGGCGAGGACGAGAGCTCCACGGGCGCGCCGGGGCAGCCCGAGGGTGTCCCCATGTTCGTGGCCCTGGGCCAGGGCGGGCGACGCCTGCTGTCGTGCGACGACGGGCACTCGTGGGTGGGCGAGCAGATTGTCGAGATGAACGACGACGACCACGGCCCGTACAGCTCCCGCTCGATCACCTGGGGTGAGGGCACGTTCATGATCGGCATGGGCTGGGGCAACCCCGGCAAGCTGTGGCGCAGCGAGAACGGGCTCGACTGGCAAGAGACCTTTCCCCCGCCCGATCACGACCCGACGGGGCTTTCGGGGGTGATCTACGGCGGCGGCCGCTTCGTAGCCGTGGAGGGCCGGCGAACGTGGCACTCCGAGGACCGGGGCCTTGCGTGGACCCCGGGTGACAACCTGGCCCCCGGCGAGATCATCCGCACCGTGGGCTATAGCCCCTACGACGGCGGCCGCTACTACGCGGTCGGCGGGGGGGAGATCCACGTCAGCTCCGATGGCCAGACCTGGAGTGCGCCGGGATCGGTGCAGGGATCGTGCGAGGGCAACGTCTCCCGCCGCGGAGGCGTGGTCGCCGACGGCGATCTGTTCGTGGTGGTCACCGACACGGGCAACGTCTGCCGCACCGACGACGGAGGGCAGACCTTCACCCACCACGTCGTGGGCCCCGGCCCCGGCAACGGCGCGGTCGTTCGCTCCAACCTGGTGGTCACCAACGAGGGGTTCTATGCGGCCGGTGGCTCGGGAGCCTGGACCAGCGCCGACGGGATCGACTGGCAATCCCACGCCTTCGCACTCGACGGCGATCCGATCCGTCGCCTCGCGCGCGGCGACACGGGCACGCTGGTGGGGATCGCCTGGAACGGCGACGACTTCTACCGCAGCGACGACGGCGGATTGCAGTGGCTCCCGAGCGACGCCCCGGCAGGCAACGACACCAACCAGGTCACCTTCGGCTACGCCACCGCCTCGGATACTTGCCCCCAGTAGGCCCGGCCGACCCTCACCAGCCGCGGGCTACCGGGCGATCCCCACCACGCGCCAGCGGCCGAACTTCTTCTCGAGCATGAGCACCAGGTACTCGCCGCCTACCTTGCTCAGCCCATAGACTCGCGCGCCGCCCTCTTGCACCCCGGCCGGCACGCTGCCGAACACCTTGCGAAGCCCCGCGGCGGTGTAGACCTTGGCCGCGGTAGGCTTGCCGGCTCCTTTGGCCTCTTCGACCATGGCCCCGACGATCCCCGACAGCTCGTCGCGGGTACGCGCGACGATCGCCTCCCCCGAGTAGAACGGCAGGCTGGAGCGGGCAGCCAGCTTCTTGATGTTGCCCTCGTGCAGCAACCTCATCCACTCACGCGCCGAGGAGCGAGCCTGAGGATCGGCGGCCAGCGCCTGCGGCGAGGGCAGAAGCGGCCCCTCGGGCTCACCCTCGGACGGCGGCGCAACGATGACCTTGTGCTCACCATCGCCTTGACCCGAGCCGGAGCCGCCTCCACTCCCGGAGCCGCCTCCAGACTTGCCGGTCGGAGACAGCGCGGGCCCCTTGGGCCCCGGCCCAGAACCACTGCCAGAACCACTGCCAGAACCACTGCCAGTTCCGCCGCCCGCCCCGGGCGGCAGCGCGGGCCCGGGCGGGCCTACCGGCGCCGGGTGCCGATGATCATGCCCGCCCCCTCCCTTGTGGTTGTGGCCGCTGTGGTCGTGACCGCCCGGTCGATGTCGAGCCAGCCGCTCGCCTCGGCCCGGTCGCACCTCCACGCCGGCGTCCGGTCGCTCCCCCTGCCCTGCGTTGTCGAGGATGAAGGGCTGCGCCCCGAACGTCCCGCAGGCCCGGTTGTCCCGGTGGAAGGTCCAGTGCATGTAGATCTTGCCGTTGCCGCTGAGGATCGCCTTGGGCGGGTTGGGATAGGGCCCCGCCGCGTGCACGATCTCCCGGGCCGCCCCGTCGAACGCGGTGTTGCCCGAGTAGCGCACGGTGATCACCTTGTCGATCCGCCCGCTACGATCGAGGACGATCTCCACGCGGGTCCACAGGTCGTAGTCGTTGAGCGCATGGGTACGCCCCCGGGTGTCGAGCTGCTCGAGAAAGCCCCACGCCCACGCCTCGTGGATCTTGCGGTGCATCTGGGCGATGTAGCGGGCAAAGGGGTGCTTGCGGGAGCGCAGCGCGGTCTGGTTGCCCACCTTGACCTCGGGCACCATGTTCTCCAGCGGAGACTGCCAAGCCGCCCGCGCGTCGTCCCAGACCCCCTTGCGCTTGCTCTGCTCGCGGGCCTCCATCCGCTTCTTGGCGTTGGCCGTCTTGCCAAAGACCGCGTCGAGATCCTTGTGGCTGAGCTTGAACCGGTACCGCCGATCGGTGCTGTCGACCCGTGCCTGTCGCTCTTGCGGCGCGATGCTCGACTGATGCTCCTGGTCCCGGCGCAGCGCCCCGTCGGTCGCCTCGTTGGCGAGGGCCTCGTAGGCCTCCTGCGCCATGATGTGATCGCGATGCTCGAGCTCCCGCATGGCCAGCAGGCTCTGCTGCCGCGGATCGTCCTGCTCGGGTCGCTGGTTGTCCGGGCTGGGCTCGACGTTGGGCGCCTCGCGAGCCAGCTTGCTTTCCTTTTGCTCGTCTTGGGCGATCACGTCCTCGTTGGCCGTGCCCACGTCAGGTTGATCGCTCGCCTCGAGCTGGGAGGCCTGGGTCTCGACCGAATCCTGCTCGAGGTTGGTCACCCGCGCCCGGGTCTGCTCGGCCACGTCGCGGTTGATGTTCGAGAGGTACTCGACGTCCTGCGGAGCATCCTGCTCGTCGAGCTCATCGGGCTGCTCGACCATCTTGAGCTGCTCGAGCACGAAGTCGGGCGGATCGATCGGCTCCTCGGGTTCGGGCTCGAGCTCCGGTTCGGGTTCGGGCTCCGGTTCGGGTTCGGGCTCCGGCTCCGGCTCCGGCTCATCGAGCTCGGGCTCCGGCTTGGGCTCCGGCTTGGGCCGCAGCGGCTCGGGCTCCGGCCTAGGTGTGGGCGGCTCGGGCTCGATCGTAGGCGGCGGATCGGGCCGATCGGATTCCGTACGAAGATCGAGGTACGTGATCTCCTCGGCCTGGGGAGGGATCTTGGCCTCCATCAGCCAGCCGATGCAGTAGAAGGCGCCCGCGTTGATCGCCGCCGAGCCGAGCACGCACAAGGCGAGCACGACGACCGAGCGACGACGGCGCAAAGGCACCTCCCAAGGGTAGCCGACGCCCTGCGCCCCCACCATTGCGCGGGGACGTCCATCCCCTCCGGTCCCGGTCATGGGCCGCCAGCAACCCCGAGCAGTACGCTCGACCCTCGACCTGACCAAGCGGCGCTTCTCGCACCGGTCCCCATGGGGACCCCGACCCGCGGCCGATCGACGATCGGGCCGTGCCCTTCGTTTCGCCTCGAACACCGAGCGTCAGCCCAGTGCCTGCGCCAACGCGCCAGGCTCGGTCCGAGGTGGCGCTCGGTGTTCGAGCGACGCCGCTCGTCTGACGCCGCTCGTCCGGCGCCGCTCGTCCGGCGCCGCTCGTCCTGCTCGACCGCCAGCCTCCAGCAACGCGCAGACCAACGACGAGTACGAGCCGCACGGAGAGCATCGGGGGCGAGCGTTGGAAGCTCCACCCCCCCTCGGCGCGTTGCGCCCCAGCGAGGCCTAGTGGAGGCGGCGGTAGACGCCGACCACCTTGCCCAGGATATCGATGGCCCGGAACTCGTCGCGATGCACGTAGATCGGGTTCATGGTCGAGTTGGCCGGCTCGAGTCGGATCCGGTCGCCCTCGTGGTAGAAGCGCTTGCAGGTCGCCTCCCCCTCGATCATCACGACGACGATCTCGCCCTCGGAGGCGGTGCTCTGCTTGCGCACGAAGATGTAGTCGCCGTCGAAGATCCCGGCGTCGATCATGCTCTCGCCGCGGACCACCAAGCCAAAGACCTCCTTGGCCTTGACCGATCCGAGGAAGTAGCGGTCGACGACCACACGATCGATGACGTTCTGATCGGCCAGGATCGGCTCGCCGGCCGCGACCCGACCGAGAATCGCGATCTCGATCTCGTCCCCGCGCTTGTTGTCCGCGGACTCCGAGGACTTGGAGGACGCCTCGAAATCCACCGGGCGCAGCGCTCGACTCTTGAGCTCCTCGCGGACGAGGTAGCCCTTGCGCTCGAGCGCCTTGAGATGATCGTTGACCCCGTTGGTCGAACGGATCCCCATGTGCTCGCCGATTTCGCGCAAGGTAGGGGGATATCCGCGGTCGGTCAGACAGTCGGTGATGAATTGCAGCGCCTGGCGTTGCCGTTGGGTGAGGGCAGGTCGCACGAGCGATCTCCTTGGGTCGACGGGTGAGATGCGATCTCCAGGGTGATGGAGATCGGCCGACCGAGCCCGGAAGGGCGGGAGGGGTGGGGTGAAAAGGACGTCTTCTTGCCCCGAAGGGGCCGTCGAACGTTCAGGTGAGCGCTCGTAGCGCTCTGTACTGAACACGTGTACTGCAATAATGCCCCACCGGTCAAGAGATGCCAAAAAAGTCGCCAACCCGGGCCGAAACGAGGGCATTCGCGGCCGAATTGGCGCGTTTTCGACCGGTGAGGCACCCGCGCGATGAACGACGGCGGCTCGCGTGTCATGCTCTTGGCCGACCGGGCGCGAACCCGGACCGACGGAGATCGACCGCATGCGCATGCCTCTCATCGTACGGGCCATCATCACCGGCTTCGGCTACAAGATCGGCTCCGAGCTAGGCCGCTACGTGGCCACCAAGATCGGCCTGGTCGAGCGAGACAAGGCCAAGGCCGAGGAGGCCGAAGAAGAGCTCCCCGACGGGATCCCCATCAACCCTCCCGGCGACGGCGACGACGGTGGTGACGGCGGAGGCGAGGCCGAAGCCAAGGGCCTGTTCAAGTTCTGGTCCCGGGCAAGCTAGCGCCTCGGGCATCCGGCACGGGTTTCTAGCCCTCGTCGGGTCGAGCCGCGGCGCCCTTCTTCGCGTCGCCCTTGTCCTGGTCGACGCGGATCTTGGCCTCGTTGCGGGTGATCTCGGGCTGCGCGGGGCCATCGCCCTCGCGGGAGAACCGAACCTGCATGTTGACGTCGATGACGAGCCCCGCGATGACCTGCTGGATCAGATCGGCTGCATCCATCTGGTCGAGGAAGTTGCGGACCTCGTGCGAGACGATGCGGATGAGCTCGTCCTTGGTGGCCTGGGTCACCCCGGTCACCAGCCCTGAGCCACGCCGAAAGGCGGCCTCGGGGTCGAGCAGGCCGGTCAGCTGCTCGCCGAGGCGCTGAAAGCGCCGTCGCTCGCGTGGTTCCTCCTCGGTCTCGGGCGGGTCTTCGGGTGCGTCCGTCATAGACACCAACGAGCGGCGGTGTACCACACGCAACCGCCAGCCGCCCCAGGTCGGCGCGCCATCGACCACGTCGGTGGGACCGCGACCCGACCATGCATCCACGGTCCCTGTAGGATGGTGAACGACGGGCCAATCGGCCCGTTCAGGCGCTTCGACGGCGGCCTCCGACCCGAGATCGCACGCCGAAATCGCGACCCGATCCGCGCCCGGCGGACCCCACCGAGCGGCTGATCTGGGGAATTTTGCCCCCAAACCCCTGTTCCCCGGGCGTTCTTCTGGTGGGCGCCCAAGGGGTTCCCAACAGGATTCGGAATGTGCTAGGCAGCGCCCGCGTCCTGCCCAAGACAACGACCTGGCCTTTGCGAGACGTTTTTGGCCTTCGGACCCTCGTCCAGTACCATCTCCAAACTTACCACACATCAACCTACATCGGATTACCCAAGGCCCTCTAAACCTACACGATGTAGGTCTTCCGGAGCCCCGGACGGACCCAAGCCAATCCCCAGCCCCCCCTCCCTCAAGGTTCTCCCATGACCGCGTACTACATCGGTAACCTCTGCGCCGCCCTCGTCACGGTGGGTCTTTTGGTCGGGACCCTCCGCTTCACGCGGCGGCTAAGCTGACCCCCGAACGGGCGGAGTTTGCGCTCCGCCGTCCGGACTCGCCCGTGGCTCCTCCAGGCAAGCGCAACACGGGCCCGTTTCTCGTCACGGAAGACGAGGACGACGCCACCCGCCCCGGGCGGACGATTAGTCGCCTCCCGCTCCAAGACTTCCACGAGCTGTGGCTGCTGTTGCGGGGTGACTCGGTGGTCGACTGGCATCGCCTCGCGATGCGCACCGAGGACGACGTCCGCCGGCTCTTGCGGGTCAACGGTTTCGACCCCGACGACGGCGACGACATCGAACGCGTCGAGGCGCTGCGGGCCGAGGCGGTGCGCTACATCAGCGGCCCGCTCGGCCTGCGCCTGGATCCGGCGCTGGCCACCCGAGCGCCGGCCACCGAGCTGCCGCTCATCGCCTCGGGTCGCGGCAAGCACCAGCGCAACGCGTGCGTGCTGCTCAAGGTGATGCACATCATCTATCACCTCGACGCCCGCGAGCGACGCACGCTTTTGCCCATCGCAGACGACCTGCTGTTTTCTCAGGTCGAGCGCAGCGTGGTCGCCTTGTTCGAGGAGCTGCGCGACTGCAACGTCCCCGTGGTCGAGTTCGCCTGGTCGCGCAAGACCAAGAGCTCGCTGGTCACCAAGATGTTGGTCAAGCGTGAGACCAACGCGGCCCAGGTCTTCGACCGCCTGCGCTTCCGCCTCATCGTGGCCCGGGAGAGCGACGTGGTGCCCACCATCAACCTGATGCTGCACCGCTTCGTCCCCTTCAACTACGTGGTGCCCGGGCAGACCCACAACACCCTCATCAACCTGGCCCCCTTCGAAAAACGCGGCGCCAAGGCGCGCCCGGTGATGACCCAGGCGCGCGGGGCCCCGCAGCCCGCCAACGAGTTCTCGGGCAAGGGCTACCAGGTGCTCAACTTCATCGCTGACCTGCCGGTGCGCGTGGATCGACTGCTCGCGGGCACCTCCGCCGCTCAGTTCGCCCCCCCGGGCTCGGTGGTGTTCGTGCTCACCGAGTTCCAGGTCTGCGACCGCAAGCGCGCCGAAGCCAACGAGCAAGGCGAGCGCTCCCACGCCCGCTACAAGCACCGCCAGCACCAACGCGTCCGCGAGCGCCTGCTGCGTGGGCCCAAGGGGTGAGCGAGGCCGATCGCGCGAGCCATGGCGTGGTGTGGGCCTCGACCCCCCACCCCCTCGGCAGCCAACGCACAAACGGAGGCGCCAGTGCGCCGGCAGATCCGCCGGACGCGGAGGTCTAGCAGGCCAGGCGTTCGAAGGCCGCGGTGAACCGTCGTCGGCCAGCGGCCGTCAGCGTGGGCAGCAGGACCGCGAAGTGGTGCTCGATCCCGCGTTCGACGTCGCCCCACTCGATCTCGTCGCGCTGCTCCATCTCGCGCAGGTGGTCCATCCAGTGGCGGCTGAGGATCCACAGCGAACGCGACAGGACGTCGAGGTCGAGCTCGATGTCGCCTCGGAACAAGCCCTCCTCGTCGATGCGGCCGATGAGCCGTCGCCGCTCCTCGAACGACGCGACCATGATCGCACTGGGGGGCACGACGGCATCCGCGTCCTCGAAGATGCCGCGGTCGCGCAGCAAGAACCGGTAGTGCCACGAGAGCTCCATCGACGTCCGCACGCTGTGGATGTAGTCGTCCTCGATCTCGCCCGGCACGAAGGCGGCACGTCGAGTCTCGGTCGCGACACGTACGGTCTCGCTCAGATGCAGGGCGAGGTCGAGCTTCGTACGGAAGTGGTAGGTGAGGTTGCCCTGGGAGATGCCAACGTCGGCGGCGATCTCGGTCAACGTCGTCGACGCGTAGCCCTTGCGGTTGAACAGGCGGAGGGCGGCTTGAGCGATGCGGTCGGCAGTGCGCATGGGGCATCGTCATTTTCCGGTCAGACGGAGCTTGCGTGATTAGGTTGTACAACCTAACTTCTAGGTAACGCTACCTAATCGAAGGAGCCCACCCCATGGAAACCCTGAGCATCGACCTCGAAACGCTCCGCAGGCCCAACTGGACGCCCCAGGAGGCGAGCCACGCCGCGCTCGTCGCGGACTTCGTCCGTCTGCTCATGAACGAGCACGACTTCGACGCCGTCCGCGCGCGCTACGGCAACGACGCCTACCGGCAGCACAACCACGGGATCCCCGACGGGATCGACGGCGTGATCCAGACGGTCGGCGATCTCGTGAAGCGGTTCCCCGACTACACCTACGACGTCAAGCACATCCTCGTCGACGGTGACACGGTGGTCTTTCACTCTCACGCGACGCTTCGGAGGGCGCATCGCGGCAATGCCCGCAAGGGCTTCAACATCACCGACCGGTGGCGGATCGCCGACGGTGTGATCGTCGAGCACTGGGACTCGATCCAGCCGATCGACGGCTTCGGCCGGCTCTATGCCCTGATGGTCGGCGGCACCGTCCGCAACGACAACGGGACCTACTGACGACACCGAGCCTCACCTGGGCACGGGAGCACGGACGATGAACGAAGTCGCAACGATCGAACGACCGCGCTTCGACCACGGGACGATTCACCCGGCAGGTCGAGGTCGACGAGGTCCACCTCTTGACGGGCGGACCGTGGGCGGGCGAACCCGCTTCATCCAGTCGGGCGCCCCGTCCGAAGCCTAGCCGGGCGGCTGGTACTCGTCGCACGCCTGATCGATCGAGCTGACCGCTTGCTCGAAGAACGCGACATACTCCTCAGCGGTGCTGCACACCTTGCCATGCAGCCCGCGCTCGCCCCACATCGAGACGAACTCGGCCCAGTGCTCGCCCTTGATGGCCTGGTTGTTGCCCCCGCAATCGTCCCACGCCGGGGTCATGCCGAGCACGACGACCGCGTTGGGATCGCCCAGCTTGGCATCCACCACCGCCTGGTACCAGTCGGCGGGCTGGCCCTCGTCCTCGAAGTTCGGGTCGTCGCTGATGAAGGTGACCACCAACAGCGCGTCGTCCCGCAAGAAGCCCTCGTTGCAGCCGCCGGGGCCGTTGATCTCGGACCCCAGCGCACCGACGATCGCGTCCATTGGTCGCTCGGCCGGATGCCCCGCGGTACCGACGGTCGCCATGCACGCGAAGGTCTGCTCCAGCTGTGGCTCTCCCTCCACGATGTAGCGGTTGCCCCCGGCCGGTGCGCACGGCTGGTTGCTGGCCAGCGCCCCCGCCGGGTGCACCACGCCCGCCCCGAGCACGCCGTCGCACTCCTCGAAGCTCGTGGCCTGGATGTAGTCGTCGCAGGTGCCATGGTTGGGGCTGTGACCCTCCCAGCCGTTGGCGGTATCGCACCGGCCCCACGCGTCGGTGTCGGCCACCATCACGTGATAGTCGCTGCCCGCCTCCAACGTGCCAACGATCGCGTCCATGAAGCCGGGGAACGCAGCCACCAGCGCGGCCTGCTCGTTCTCCATCGAGACCGAGTTGTCGATCACGAACAGGAAGTCGACCGCCTGGCAACCTTCGGTCGGCTCGATGCCACCTTCGGCCGCCACGTCCAAAACCCCCGCGGTCGTCTCGTCCGCACCCAGCCCGTCATCGGCATCATCGCCCGTGCCGCTGCCCGAGGCTCCCGTGGACGGCCCGAGGGTGATCCCCCCGAGCCCATCGTCGTCACCACTGTCCGAGGCCTCATTCGGCCCACCGCAGGCCACGAGCCCCCATGCCAGCACCGCCGTCGCACCCACGACGCGCGGAGCCTTCGATCTACGCGGATTGAATCGCTCCATATTCGTCCCCTTCCTCTCGACGGGGCCCCACGACGGCCCGAGCAACGAGCGCACGACCTTGGGACATGATGAGGTCGACGCTTCGGTGCACGATCCGGGCACGGGACCGGTGACCCCGAACCGAGCATCACCGACATTGGGTCGCGGTGATGCCCGCCACCGGCCTTTGTCCCGTCGGACTCGTCGCAATCGCGGCCCGTGACGCCAGCTGAGCCCGCCGCGTACGACGCAGCCGCGGGTTCAAGGGGGGGACGGACGGGCACGCAAAGAGCGCGACGGTTCATGACGAGAGGCTCGGCGATACGCCGGGGTCAAACCCTCTGTGCTGCGCGAGCCCGCTTTTGTCTCAACGATCTTTGTTCAGGGCCGTCTGGACCCGCAAACTGCGCCATAAGCGCTTTTGTCGAGCACGAGGCGTAGTCCCGCATGCATCGACCGACGTCGACAACTGCCGCGCCCTCGTCCCCGCAAGATCCGGGGCCCATTGACCGCTGATCGCGCGTCTTCCCGCACCTGTCCTATCCTCGGCGACGCTCGAGCGCGACGACCGGTCGACCGAGCCTCAGGCGAGGGATCCGCGGTGACGAACGAACGACCATCCGTGCTACGGCGCATCTTGGGCTTTGGCGCCCCGATCGGGCTGGGCATCGCCGCTCTGCTGATGATGCAGCGCGCGCGCACCGAGCCTCCCCGGCGCCCCCCCGAGGAGCAGGGCCGGGCGGTGCGGGTGCTCGAGGTGGTCGAGATCGAGGCTGTGCCTCGCGCCACCGGCTACGGCGTGGTCCGTTCGTCACGCGAGTGGACGCTGGTCGCGGAGGTCTCGGGCCGCGTCATCGAGCTCAACGAGCAGCTCGAGGACGGCCGCATCATTCGCAAGGGGGAGCCGCTCATCAAGATCGATCCCACCGGCTTCGAGCTGAGCGCCGTGCAACAAAAGGCCACCGTGGCCAACGCCCGGGCCCAGCTTGCCGAGCTCAACACCAAGGAGAGCAACACCCGGGCCAGCCTGAAGATCGCACAGCGCACGCTGGAGCTGACCGAGAAGGATCTCGAGCGGGTCCAGGCCCTGGAGCGAAGCGGCTCGGCGTCGCCGTCCGAGGTGGATGATGCCGAGGTCAAGGTGCTCAACCAGCGGCAGACGGTCCAGTCCTACAAGAACACGCTGGCCGAGATCCCCAGCGACCGTCGGGCCCTACGGGCGCAGATCGAACAGTACGAGGCGGGGGTCGAGACCGCCGAGCTCGACGTGGCCCGCACCGAGATCGAGGCCCCGTTCGACATTCGGATCCGCTCGGCCAACGTGGATCTGTCGGAGCTGGTCACCGTGGGCGCAACCCTGGCCGAAGGAGACGGGATCGATCTCGCCGAGGTCCCCGCGCAGTTCTCGATAGGCTCCCTCCAGCCGCTGTTCCCGCGGCCCCGGCCCGAGCAGAGCCGCGACGGCTCTATCTCCCCGCGCGCCCTGGGCCGGCGCCTGCCGCCGGCCGCCGCCGGGCTGTCGGCCACGGTGGTGCTGGAGAGCGGCCAGGTGCGCGCGCAGTGGGACGCCCGCTTCGACCGCTTCGCCAACGTCGACAGCGACACCCGCACGGTGAGCATCGTCGTGGCGGTGGACGAGCCCTACGCGCGCGCCCGCCCCGGTCGCCCCCCGCTCATCAGCGGCATGTATGTCGAGGTACAGCTTCGAGGGATCCCCCGGCCCGGCTGCCGCGCAGTGCCCCGCGCCGCGCTCCGTGACGACGCCCTGCACGTGGTCACGGCCGATCACCGCCTGGAGATCCGTCCGGTCGAGGTGGCCTTCGTGCAAAACCGCTACGCCTGCATCGAGTCTGGCGTGGAGGTGGGCGAGTCGGTCGTCCTGACCGAGCTGGCCCCCGCCATCGAGGGCATGCTGCTCGAGCCACGAGCAGACGACACCGCCGCCGCCGCGCTACGAACCGCCGTGACCGGTGAGGAAGACTCGTGATCGCCTACCTCGCGCGACACCCCACCGCGGCCAACCTGCTGATGCTCACGTTCCTCCTTTTGGGGGTGCTGGGGCTGAGCGCGCTGCGCCGCGAGACCTTCCCCGAGTTCACCGCCGACAAGGTGACCGTGACCGTGGCCTATCCGGGGGCCTCGGCGCAGGACGTGGACGAGTCGGTGATCCAGCGGATCGAGGACGCGGTCGACGGGATCGAGAACCTCGATCGCATGACCGCGACGGCCCGCGAGGGCGTGGGCGTGGTCACCCTCGAGATGGAGGACGAGGGCGAGATCGAGTCGTTCAAGACCGACATCGACAGCGCGGTGGATGCGATCTCCGACTTCCCCGCCGACGTCGAGGATCCGGTGGTCGCCGACGTCAGCGGGCGCACCTCGGTCGCCTCGATCGCGGTCACCGGGCCCATGAGCGCCCCCGATCTCAAGCTCTACTGCGAGCAGCTCAAGCGCGAGCTGACCCGCTACGAGGAGATCTCGCAGGTGGAGGTGGCGGGCTTTTCCACCCCCCAGATGCTGGTGCGACTCGAGCAATCGGCGGCGGCCCAGTACGGCCTGAGCCTGGGCGACTTGGCCGATCTGATCGCCGCCCAGAGCGTCGATCTGCCGGTGGGCTCGCTGGAGACGCTCGACGGGGAGATCCGGATCCGCTTTGCCGAGCAGCGACGGAGCATCGAGCAGTTCGCCCAGCTGACGGTGGTGGGCAGTCAGCTGGGGGGCGAGGTCATGCTCGGCGACATCGCCGAGATCGAGTACGCCTTCGAGGACGCCGAGGAGCAGATCCGCGTAGGCGGCCAGCGCGCGGGCCTCTTACGGGTCAGCAAGACCAGCACCCAGGACGCCCTGAAGGTGCTGGCCGCGATGGAGCAGTTCGTCCAGACCAAGTCGGCCACCGCTCCGCCCGAGGTCACCCTGACCCTCACCGAGAACGCGGCCGCCCCGATCGCCGAGCGCCTGGAGCTGCTCACCACCAACGGCCTGCAGGGCCTCTTGCTGGTGTTCATCACCCTGTGGCTGTTCTTCAACACCCGGCTGGCGGTCTGGGTCGCCGCGGGGCTGCCCGTGTCCTTCATGGGCGGCCTTTGGATCATGTCGCTCATCGGCTACACGCTGAACATGATGACCATGATGGCCCTGCTGCTGGCGCTGGGTCTTCTGATGGACGACGGGATCGTGCTGGCCGACAACATCGCGGCCCACCTGCGCCGGGGCAAGTCGTCGTACCGCGCGGCGATCGACGGGGTGGTGGAGGTCTGGCCGGGGATCGTCTCCTCGTTCCTCACCACGATCTGCGTGTTCACCCCGCTGACCCTGCTCGAGGGTCAGATCGGCCGGGTGCTGCTGGTGATCCCGGTGGTGCTGATCGCGGTGCTCAGCGTCAGCTTGGTCGAGGCGTTCGGGATCCTCCCCAACCACATCGCCCACTCGCTGCGCGGCCACGACATCGACCAGCGCAATGCGCTGCGCCGGGGCTTCGACGATGCGTTCGATCGCTTCCGCGAGCGGGTGGTGGGCCGCGCCGCCGATCTGGCGGTGCGCCACCGCACCGTCACCCTGGGCAGCGCGATCGGCTTGTTCATCCTCTCGCTGGGGCTGATGGCCGGAGGGATCCTCAAGTTCGAGGGCTTCCCCTCCACCGACGGCGACATCCTGGAGTTTCGGCTGCGCATGCCCGCGGGCACCTCGCTGGCCACCACCGAGGCCGAGGCCGAGCGGGTCGTCGACGCGCTTGCGCGGGTCAACGCGGCCCTGACCCCCGAGCAGCCCGAGCAGCAGCCGCTGGTCGAGAACATCACCGTTCGCTTCAACTACAACCCCGACTCGCCCGACACCGGATCCCACATCGTCACCGTGCAAGCGGATCTGCTCAGCGTGGAGATCCGCCGCACCACCCTCGACGCGCTCGAGGCCGCCTGGCGCGAGCAAGTGGGCCCGCTGTCCGACGCCACGTCGGCCAGCTTCACCGCCCCTGCACCGGGGCCAGGGGGCGCGGCCATCGAGCTGCGGATCCAGGGCCAGAACCTCGAAGATCTGGACCGCGCCGCGGCGGAGATCGAAGCCTGGATCGCCACCTTCGAGGGCACCTTCGACCTGAGCACCGACCTTCAGCCCGGCACCCCCCAGGTGCGGATCCAGCTGCGCCCCGGAGCCCTGGGCACCTCGGCCCAGGGTACCGCGGTGGCCCAGCAGCTGCGCTCGGCGTTCTCGGGCGACCGCGCCCAAGACGTGCAGGTGGGCGCCGAGGACTACGAGGTCACGGTCAAGCTCGCCGATGCCGGGCGGGACACGCTGTCGGATCTCGAGTACTTCGAGCTCCAGCTCGGCGCCCAGCGGATCCCGCTGGGCAGCGTGGCCGACGTCGAGGCCGACCGCACCTACGCCGCCATCGCCCGGGTCGACGGCGTGCGCACGGTGACCGTCACCGGCGACATCGACACCGCGGTCGCCAACGCCAACGAGCTGATGTCCCGCTTCGAGGCCGAGCTGGTCCCCGAGCTGACCGAGCGCTACCCCAGCCTACGCTTCGAGGTGGGGGGCCAGACCGAGGAATCGGGCAAGACCGCCCGCTCCATGCTCACCGCGCTGGGGATCGGCCTGTTCGGCGTGTTCTTCTTGCTGAGCTTTCAGTTCCGCAGCTACCTCGAGCCCTTGGTGGTGATGCTCGCGATCCCCCTGGCGCTCATCGGGGTGCTGTGGGGCAACGTGCTGATGGGCGACCCCCTCACCCTGCCCGGGATCCTCGGCTTCATCTCCCTGGCCGGCGTGGTGGTCAACGACTCGATCCTGCTGATGGTGTTCATCAAGAACGGGGTGCGCGAGGGCAAGTCGGCCGCCGACGCCGCCCGCGGGGCCTCGCGCGCCCGCTTCCGGGCGGTGCTGCTGACCTCGGCCACCACCGTCGCCGGCCTGGTGCCGCTGATGTTCGAGCGCAGCCAGCAGGCCCAGACCCTGATCCCGGTGGCCACGAGCATCGTATTCGGGATGCTCGCCTCCACCGTGCTCTTGCTGCTGGTGCTGCCCGCGATGTACGCGCTCCTCGGCGATCTGGGGATGACCGCCTCGGTGCACGAGACGATCGAGGATGACCCGAGCACCGCGCCACCGCGTTGATAAAGCCGCAGATCCAGGCGTTTGCCCTCGTGCGCTGCGCCCAGATGGCAATGAGGCCCGACCCCGGTGCCACCCGCACGTGCACAGGCTCATCGGTGTACGATTCGCCTGGGACTGTCCCACTGAGTTCCGACGAATCGACGACCACTGGGACCGGCAGCGTGGGTGTCCGGTCTCCCTCAAAAGCACAGACAACGACCATCATGAAGACCAAGAATCAATCCTCGAAGAGCAAGGATTCCAAGAAGTCCACCGAGCGCGTCACGCTGCGGACCGGCGTCAAGGCTGGCCCCCTGCCGATGCTCTAGGATCGCCCGTGGGGCCCGATGGCTCCCGAGGATTCGCTCATCGGGCCCCACCGTTGGCTCGCCCGTCTCGCGACGACGTCGAGTCAAGCACCAGATCTCACCGCTCGGCCAAGGCCGCACGCCTCGGTCACCTGAGCCTCCCACCGACGGGCGGCGTCCTAGTGCCTGGTCGCCGTCCTCCTCCAATCGACTCCACAATAACGCCAAGTGCTGCAACTCCTCGCGAGAGAAGCGGTGGAGGAACAGTCCACGCACCAACGCAATATGACTACGCGCGGTCTTGAGGCCTGGATCGCCACCTTCAAGGGCACCTTCTACGACCCTGTGTATGCGCACCCGTGGATCGACCGGTTCTTCACCACGGTCGACCAAAAGATCCAGGAGTTCAACCTGGTGCACTTCATCCAGATATCATGGGAGGATAAAGCCTACCCCAAGCGGCAGGCACGAACCCTGTGTCAGAGAGTCACTCACTCACGCCGAGATCGCAGACCATCCATACGCGAAAGCGGTCGATGTCCGCCTGCACGACCCCGCCGACCGGGGGCATAGGCGTGAGCTCCGAGTCCTCGCCCCAAAGCACCCGGGCGTAGATGCGGTCGGCCCACATCTGGACCTCCGGCTCCGTGTCGAAGATGGTGGCGGGGGGGGCTCCCTGACGCGCGTCGCCGGTGACCTCCCCGCCATGGCAGCCACCGCAGTAGCCGCTGATAAAGCCCTGGCCGAACGTCTGGTGGGTGATGAGCGGCTGGTCGCGGCAGTCGATCTCCGCTCCGAGCTCGCTGCCCGTGTCATCGAGTCCACCGGTATCGCCCAACGAGGTGTCGGACGGATCGGCGAGATCATCCCCCTCGTCGTCGCCGCATCCCTGAACGGCCAGCACCGTGACCGCCGCGAAGGCCAAGCGCTTCACGTGAGCACCCCGCCGATCGGTGCGATCCCCACGTATCGCGCCGGATCGAGCCCGCCGAGGGCGAGCAATGTGGCGCCGAAGGCCTCGGAGGGGATTCCCGGCTGGCTCGGGTCCAGGCCCCCGTCGCTGCCCACGCCGATGCCGGTGTACAGCGACGTATATCCCCCATAACTTCGGCCGCCGTCGAGGCCGGGCCCGATCAGCATCATCGAGGTGTAGGGCCAGTGATCCCGGCCGAGGGACCCGTTGTACGCAGGCGTGCGGCCCATCTCGGTGATGAGGACGACGACCGTGTCGTCCGACAGCATCCCGCCGTCGGGGCTCGGGGTGGAGGCCAGATGGTCGAGCGCACCGTCGACGGCGGCAAAGAGCTCCTCGAACAGCGGCGTCTGCTGCGAGTTGTCCGCGTGCGTGTCCCAGCCGCCGAGGCTCACCGTCACGCACTGACAGATCCCGCCCGCCAGGGCCGCGATGGCGGTGGAGAGCTGCCCCTCGAGGGTATCGGCGGTCACCAGCGGGAGCTCGCCGCTGCCCTTCACGAGCGCGTGCGATCGACGGACCGCCTGATCGTAGTCGCTCAGCTTCGTGGGATCGCCGGGCTCGGCGACGCGGGCCTCGGCGCGCGCGAGCAAGAAGGCGTCGAGCAGATCCGTCGTGGGGGGAGCGGTGACCGGCGACTCGCTGTCGATGAGGATCGTGCCGTCGATCGTGCTTTGGAGCATGCCGTCGGCGTAGCTTACGTACACCGAATACGGTCCCGGGAACGCGTCCCCGCTGAGGACGAGGTGGGGCAGCGTGGTGCGTCCGCGGGCCTCGTAGCCGAGGATCGACGCCCAGTCGGGTTTTTGGACGGACGTCGAACCGGTCATCGCCACCGTCAAGCACGTGCGGTGGTTGACGCTTCGCGTGGAGACGCCGTTGAGCAGCACGATCTGTTGGTGGCGGCGCTCGAAGAACGCTCGCGTCTGGGGCCGCTGTGGACTGTCCACGAGGTTGAAGTTGCCCAGCGTCCAGGGTTCCGCGTCCTCCTCCATGTCGATGGAGCCCGCATCGAACAGCGGCGCAAAGATGCACAGGGGATCCCACCCGCCGTCGGCCAGGACAAACAGGAAGCGACAGCCGTTGGTGGGGTTGGCCAGGGCCGGAACCGCCGTCGCCAGCAGTCCGCCGGCCGCGATCGAGCCCCGAAGAAGCGTTCGCCGAGTGAACACAGTGGAATTCCTTTCGTTTGTGGGCCTATGAGTGGGCCTATTGGTGGATCTAGTAAAGGAGGAGATCAGGGTCCGCGAGCACGGCCGTCAGCACGGTCGCCCACGCGTCGGTCGCACTCGATGCACTCTGGGCATCCCGCCACAAGGTCGCCAGGGCCGTCACGGCCTCGTCCGAGGGATCGACCTGCCGACTGCGGACCAGGGCAACCAGGCTTGCGAGATCCTCGGCCGTGGGCTCGGCGCTCAGGTCGACCGCGCGCAGGTACGCGTCGAGGAGCCCAGAGCTCTGTCCTCCGTCGAGCACCGTCTGCACGGCGTAGACCGCCCCGCCCTCCGCGAGTCGCCGCTGCACGAGGACCGCCCCGGTCGACACGTCGTACGCGCTGCCGCGATCCGATCCTCCCGCCAACCGACGCAGGGCAAAGTCCACCGTCATGGCCTCCCGCCCGAAGTAGCGGAGCTCGTAGCCGGTGAGCGACTTCATCGCGCTCGACATGACCTCGACCGGCACCACCTTGCCCTGCACGGGGGCCGGCGAGCCCCCGAAGCGGGGCTCGTACGCCATCCCGCGATAGGTCGGCGAGCGGAGGATCGAGAGGACCAGCGACTTGAGGCTGAGGCCGGAGGCGAGGAAGTCCTCCCGATGCTCGGCGAGGGCGCCCTCGTCGGCGAGCTGCACGGGCCGCCCCATCATGCCCTCGTAGACGGTCTGGACCGCACAGGACACGAAGCGCTCGTCGGCGGCGACGAACCCGGCCAGATCGGTCATGCGCGAGCCCTGGCGTCCGAAGTAGCCGGGCTCGACGCCAGTATGGGCGGTCCACCCCAGTTCCCCCGGCACGTCGTAGGTCGACTGGTAGAACGCGGCCTCGGGGTACATGTAGCCCCACAGGTAGCTGGCCAGCGGATCCAAGGTGGAGTGGCACCCTTGGCATGCGGGGTCGGTGCGGATCGCGTTTCGAATGGACTCCGAGTCGGTGAGGTCGAGATCCGTGGGGAAGTCGATCGGCCGATCGAGGAACGACTGGCACAGCAGCGCGCTGGACAGGGCATTGGCGCGACCGCGGTTGGCGTTCTCGATGGTGGACTCGGTGCGCCAGAACACCGAGTTCATCGACAGGACCCCCTGCTGGGGCCGGCCGTCCACGTATCGCCCACGCACGGTGCCCGCCGGCAAGAGGTCCTCTCCCGCTGCGACCGTCTCGAGGCCCCAGAGGGTGGCGAGCTCCTCGGCGACGTACGTGTACTCCGAGTCCACCAGATCCGTGTATGGTCGGTCGTTGAGCGCGATGAAGGCGATGAGGTTCGAGGGTTCGTCCCCCACGTAGCGCGGCAAGTCACCGCCGATGAACTCGGGTCCCCCGCCCTCGTAGCTGTCGATCCGCGTGCGCCAGGCCCCGGCAAACACGTCCCCCATCCGGTCTCCGAAGCGGGAGTCGTCGACGAAGCCCTCGGTGAGCGTGTCGATGGCTCCCTCGTCGGCCTCGACCGCGGCGAGTTCCTCGACCGAAGGCCGCACGCCTCGCAGGTCGAGGCTTGCCCGAACCAGCAGCTGCGTGGCCGTCAGCCCCTCAAAGTCCGCCTCGCCCGGCTCTGTCTCGGTATCGCGACCTCCCGGCGCATCGTCGCCCAGCGCATCATCGCCCGGCGTGGTCTCGTCCGAGCACGCGGCCAGCGATACGAGCACCGCGATGGCCAGGATCCGCGCTCCAATCGTCTCGATATTCATCATCTGCTCCCTTCAGTCCGACAAGAGTCCTTCGAGCGCCCCCGAGGCCAGGCAGACCGATCCGCTCATCTGCCCGTCGACCGAGAGCTGTCCGCAGCCATCGCAGTCCCCTTCGGCGAAGGGGTCATCGATCTCGTGCTCACCAAGGGCCGGTGGATCCGTGAATCGCAGCTCGTGCCAGTAGCCGTTGGCGTCGCGCATCGAGACGACCCCCGAAGGCTCGCTCTGGCACAGGGCCGGCTGGATGCCCACCGCATTGAAGTCGATCGAGATCGCGGGGGCGAGCGCGGGAGACGTGATGCCACCCGTCAAGGAGAGGCTCTCGCCATTGCGGGTCGACATTTCCCCGGAGGCCTGCACGTCGGGGCGCAGCAAGGGAGTGGCCTGGCGCGACGTAGGATCGCCCACGAAAGTGCCCTCCAACTCGATGGCGTTGACCTCTTCGCTCCCCGTCACCGTGTTGATCGAGATCGAACCGTTGAGCTCGATCCATCGCCCGTCGCTGTGCTCGAACCGGGTGGATTCGCCGATCAGGATGACGCTCGAGAGCGTCTCCTCCGGGGACTCGTCCGCCGAGCGCCTCACGCTGCCATCTCCCGAGATCGTCAGCCCGCTGGGCGTGGTGCACGGCTCCGGCACGATCCACCGTACGAAGGAATCCGCCTCGAACTCGGGCTCCTCCTCGAGGGGAGGCGGGCACTGGTCGGAGAACTCGGTCGCGAGCTCCTCGACGAGCTGGATCACTCCGGCGGCGTTCATGTCGGAGAACGCCTCGATGCCCGTCGTGACGAGCCGCGCGGCCTCCTCGCCGCTGAGGTTGGGTTCTTCGCGGTCCGGGGGCATCGGCGCATGAGGGGTCGGCCGATTGGGATCGCCGCCGGGGTCGCCGTTATCGCCGGTATCGCCAGCGTCGTCAGCGTCTTCGACCCCAGGATCCTCCGCGCAAGCGGTCCCCAGAGTGCCCACCAGGGCCACGACGTATGTCCAGTTGGGTCTCACGTTGTCCATCACCTCTCCGAGCCAGTTGGCCAGTTCGGCTAGTTGGCCAGGATCGTCTCGCCGACCAGGGTACCGACGGCCTGGCTTCCGGCGAGCGACGGGTGGACGAGATCCTCGGCATACAGGGACTGGTCGGTCCCGTCCATCGCCACCCCCATGTCCACAAAGACCACCTGGTCATGGCTGTCGGCGTAGGCCTCATAGCGGGCATTGAGCGCCTCGAACTCTTCGCTACACTCGACGAACTCCTCGGCGTTGGAGGGGATCCGGTAGTAGCCCGCGAGTAGGATGTCGTGCCCGTCCGCCTCGATCCGCTCGAGAAGTTCGACCATGGCCCCCTCGCTGCTGTCGGCGCTGATGAGCTGGTCCACCACGAACATGCAGTCGCCGCAGCCACAGCCGTCCCCCAGGTCGTTGGCGCCGCCCTCCACGATCACCCAGGACCAGCCACCAGGTTCGTACTGGTTGGGGATCCGGTTCTCGCCCTCGAGCACCATCGCGCCCCCGAGCGCCGCGTTCACCACATCGTAGCCGGCCACCTCGGCGGCGACCTCGGGAATGCTGCCTCCTTCGTCGATATGGAACTCGAGCACCGAGTCCCCCACGGCGTAGATCGGGCCTTCATTGCCGTTCCCGTTGCCATCGCCGCTGCCGGAATCCCCATTGTCGCCGCTGGAGCCCCCTTCCTCGCTGCCGGAGTCCCCTTCCTGGCCGGCCGAGCCCCCGTCGGTCGCCCCCGAGTCCCCGTCGCTATCGCCGTTGCCATCGCCGCTGCCAACCCCGTCCCCGGTGTCGCTGCTGAACGCAACGTCCTGCGTGCTATCGCCGCCCGAGTCGCAGGCGGCGACGCCGAGCGAAAGCATGAGCCCCAAGGTCAAGGTAGAGATTGGATGACTGCCCCTCACGCCTCTCAGTGCGGGCCGCGGTCGGATGATTACGACGCGATCGATCTTTTTCGGGTCTTCGGTCGCGAACACCTCGCTCGCTCCGCGCGCCAAGGTCGCTATGCTCGGGGCCCATGGGGGTCGGCAGGTGGCACCGCGCGCTCGTATTGCTCACGCTCGCGCTGGCACGTACGGGTTCGGCCCGTGCAGCGGCGCCGCCCGAGGCCGCCGAGTCGGCACAGGTCGAGACCTCCACCTTCACAGCGGTGGCCCTGGAGCTCGAGGGCGTGGACGCCCAGGCTCTGGTAGGGGCGCTTGCCCTGCGCGCGCCGGCGCTCGATCTTTCCGTGGTGGGGGATGGGACGTTCGCGCCCGAGCCGGGGAGTGTCTTTGCGTACATCACCGTGCGCCCCGTGGAGGAAGGGTTTCGCATCGACGTCTCCCTCTCCGACGGACGGGGCTACCGCCGACGTTCGAGCATTCCCACCGGGCGACCCGAGCGCGTGCTGGCGTCGGATCTGGCCAGCCTGCTCGACGCGATCGCGTCGGGCGGCGTGGTGCCGGATCGGCGTGTCGCGACGATCCCGGAGGATCTGATCCCCGCGCCAGCACCCGAGCGCGACCCCGAGCCGCTGACCGAGACCGAGGCCCCTCCGGCTCCCGAAGCAAAAGAGGACCCACCCTCGGTGGCTCTCGAGCCCGACACGCCTCCGATGAGCGGGTCGGCTCCCGGCTGGGGCGTGGGTCTGGGCGCACACGCCGGGCTCGCGCTGGGGTTGCTGCCGGCGGCGCCCTCGGACGGGCTGAGGATGGGGGCCGGAGCCCTGGGACCGTGGGTGCGCGCGCCCGGAGGGTGGGTCCTCGGGGCGGAGGGTCGCCTCGCCGGTCGCACGTCACGCGGGATCCGCCTGCTTCGAGGGCGCTTCGTCCTCGCGGGCGGCTACGCGTGGCAACGGCGCGCCTTCGCCCTCCCGGTCGTGGGTTTCATCGGGGTCGAGGTCTGGCGGGTGGACCAGGATGTGCGCGACGCAGCGAACCAGGCCGAGACGCCGTTGATGACCTTCGGCGCCCGCCTGTCGCCGGGCTGGCGGACCCGGCTCGGCACGGGCCGGACCGTCTCGCGCCTGGGCGGGTTCGTGGAGCTTGCTGGGGCGCTGCGACCCGCCGACGGCCAGGCCGCGCTCGTGCGGCTGACGAACGACGGCGCCGTGGTGCATCGCATCGGCGGTCTCGAGATCCTGGCAGGGATCGATCTTGCGGTGTGGTTCCGAGCCCGGCGCGATCCCGGAGAGCTCGCGCACGAGACGCTGGTGCGAGCGGCGGGGCTAGCATGTGTGAAGATGTGCGACAAAATTGTCCGTATTCGGCCGTAATCGATGGGCCGCCCAGGTCACGATGACGGTGACCCATGGCCGTGCGCAGACTCCAGCTCGTCAAGCCCGCATCGGCGCAAGAGGCCGACGTGGTGAGCACGCTAGACGACACGGCGCTGCAAAGACTCGCCTGCGCAGACGATCCCCGAGCTCGGACGGAGCTGTACCGGCGCCACCATGCCCGGGTAGTCCGCTACGCTTGCTACCTGGTGCGAGACCGTGATCTGGCCGAGGAGGTCGCCCAGGAGACCTTCGTCCGGGCGCTCGACTCGCTGTCGCGCTTCCGCGGCGAGGCGTCCTTTGCCACGTGGCTCGACCGGATCGCGCTCAACGTCAGCCGGGAAGTTCGACGCAAGCGGAAGGGCCACCGCCGGATGCAGGAGGTCCTCGCCCTGCGCCACGAGCTCGCCGAGACGGTGTCGCGCCTCGACCAAGCCCACCAGGACGAGCTGCGCACCCGCGCCATGCTCGCGGCCATCGACACCCTGCCGGACTCTCTGCGCGAGGCTTTCATTCTCCGCGAGTTGCTGGGCTTCTCGCCGCCCGAGATCGCACAGCGCCTCGGGATCTCGAAGAGCAACGCGGCCGTCCGCGCTCACCGGGCGCGCCGCGTGCTGGCCAAGACCCTCCGCGAGTCGGGTTGGCTCGAGAAAGGAGGCTCGCCATGAACGACGATGGCCTCGACCCGCTGCTGGCCGCCACGCGGGACCACCTCGATGCCATGGCCGCCTCGATCCCGATGCCGGCCACGCCACCTATCCGGTCCCGGTCTCGGTCCCGGTCCCGGTCCCCCGCACGCCTGCGGCGGGTGCTGCTGCCGATGGCGGCCGCGGCGGTGCTCGTGGTCGGGGCGGGGCTCGTCGTGGCCCAGACGCTGGGCCGTTCGGTGACCAAGGAGGTCTCGGAGCAGGCCGTCATGAGCGTGAGCTCCCACGAACGAGCGGCGTCGACGATGCGCGTGACCGCGTCCGGCCCGGACGTTCACGATACGCCGAAGGTGCCTGCGACGGTCCGCGACGAGCCGGAGGCACCGGTGCCCCTCGCCCTCGAGCCGACGGACGAGGGCGAGGATGCCGGCGAAATCGAGGGGGCCGACGCGAGATCCGCGGGGGCGGAGCAAACTACGTCTACGCCCGCGCCCACGGTGTCCAACCGAGCGCCCGATCGGAACCCCCTCGCTCGCCAGCTGCAGGCGCTCGACGACGAGGCCCAAGCGGCGTGGGCCGCAGGCGACACGGGCCAGGCGGCGAAGCTCTTTCGAAGGATGATCGCGATCGGCGGACGGTCTGGGGCGGTACAGCTCGCCTACGGTGACCTCATGTCGATCGCCCGGAGTGCCGGTGACGACCAGCAGCACCGGAAGCTGCAGCGCGCGTATATCCGCAAGTTCCCGCGCGGGCGCTTCGCCGACGACGTGCGCGCCCAGCTGTGTCGCGACTCGACCGGGGAGGCGGCACGCAAGTGCTGGACCGCGTACCTGCGCGACCTGCCCAAGGGCGACCACGCAGAGGAAGCCGCCCGGATCGCCGGGTCGGGACCGTGAGGGGCACGGGGCTACTCGCGCTCGCGCTCGTGCTGGGCTGCGGCTATCACGAGTACGTCCTCACGGACGGAGGCGCCAGCGAGGGGACGGCAGACACCGCGTCCGAGGCGACCGAGTCCGAGCCGGTCGCCTCCGAGCAGGTCGAGGCCGTTTGCACGAACCTCTGCGACATGATCTGGACCTGTGACCCCGGTCCGCCCTTCTCGACCATCGCGGAGTGCGAGATGAACTGCCAAGAAGACGTGCTTACGCCCGCGCCCGACGACTGCACGGCGGCCCGACTCATGCTCAACGCGTGCGTGGGAGGCCTCGACTGCACCGACTACTTCGCCTACGTCAACGCAGATCCGCCGGGGGAGTTCCCTTGCGCCCAAGAGGCCAGCGTCATCGCGCCGCTTTGCCCATGAGCGCCTCGCCTCATCCGTGCGCCGGGCTCAGGGGTCGAGCTCGGCGACCCTACTCGTGGAGATCGGCGAGGCATGGCAGCCCCCAATTCGAGTCGTCTTCATCGGGCTCGCACGATCGCGGCGGAGAGTCCGTGGGTAGACTCTACCTGCTCTCGTCGGAATCTTCGTCTTGCTCCTTGCCGAGCCGCATGGAGCCAAGAGACAGGATTATGGTGAATTTATCACGCTATCGGCCCGCGTCGATGGTGGTACTGATATCGGCGGTGCGCGCGAGCGAACCGGGCTGACGGGCTCACCCGCGAAGTTCAGGTCGTAGACGAAGGTCATCGCGCCGCGCGACGACCGCAACGGCGATCCCGGCCCATCCGATTGACGACCACGTCGCCGGCGCGCCACACTCCGGGCGTTCCGATCCGGAGCCCGTCCAAGTCCAATCGCGCGTCGGTGTGATGGCCTCGTCTATACCCACGGGGGAACCCACGGGGGATGCCCCGCCGACCTCACGCCTCATCGTACTGGCCTTGCTCCCCGCGGCGCTCTTTTTGCTCGCGTGGCGTGCCCTGGACGGCGGGTTCGAGGCCCACTGGACGTGGATCCCCACCTTCGGGCTCGACTTCGGCATCCTCATCGACGGACTCGCGCTCCAGTTCATCGCCCTCATCACCGGGGTCGGGACGGCCGTGTTCGTGTACGGCGCCGGGTACCTCGCGGGCGACCCGAAACGAGCTCGGATCTTCGGCCTCCTGCTCGCCTTCATGGTCGCGATGCTGGGCTGCGTCACCAGCACGAACCTGCTCGGTCTGTTCATCTTCTGGGAGCTCACCAGCGTCATCTCCTTCTTGCTGGTCGGGACCAAGCACGAGTACGAGGCCACGAGAAAATCCGCCCAGCAAGCGCTGATGGTAACCGGAGCCGGTGGCTTGTCCTTGCTCGCCGGGGTCGTGCTGCTCGGACAGGTCGCCGGGACCTACGCGATCCCCGAGATCGTCGCGACCTCCGAGGCGTGGATCGACCACCCGTGGGTGCCGGCGGCGCTCTTGTGCCTCTTTGGGGGCGCGTTCACCAAGTCCGCGCAGTTTCCCTTCCACTTCTGGCTGCCCAACGCCATGGCCGCGCCGACGCCGGTGAGCGCCTATCTACACTCGGCGACCATGGTCAAGCTCGGCATCTACCTGCTGGCGCGACTCCATCCCGCGTTCGGCGACCTTCCGCTTTGGCAGGGCACGCTCATCGGGGTAGGCGGCTTCACGTCCGTATGGTCGATGGTGCTCGCGGTCAAGGAGCGCGACCTCAAGCGGATCTTGGCCTGGTCGACGGTGTCCGCCCTGGGCACGTTGGTCATGGTCATCGGCTTGCCCGGGCCGGGGGCCGCGACCGCCGCCGCGACATTTTTGTTGGCCCACGCGCTCTACAAGGCTCCGCTCTTCTTCGTCGCCGGCAACGTCGACATCGCCGCCGGGACCCGCGACATCGACAAGCTCGCGGCCATGGGACGCCGCATGCCCTACACGGCCCTCGCCGCCCTCCTGGCCGGCGCCTCCATGTCCGGGCTGCCGCTGTCCTACGGGTTCGTCGCCAAGGACATCATCAAGCTCGCCAAGAGCCAGGCCGATGTCGTGACATTGGTGGCGTGGTCGGGGGTCTTCGTGGGGGCGGCTTCGGTCGCGGCGGCCGGCGTCGCGGCGATCCGGGTGTTCTGGCACAGCGGAGGGCGCCCGCTGCCCCCGGAGATCCGCGAAGTCCGATGGTCCATGCGGATCCCTCCCCTGGTCATCGGAGCCACGGGGATCGTCTTCGGACTCGCGCCTTGGCTCGCCGAGCCGCTGCTCGCCTTGTCGGCCGCCGCGATGCATACGGTCGACGACGGGTCCGCATTCGACGTGGAGCCGGGCACACCCGGGTGGACCGCCGTCGCGGTGACCATCGTGCTCGGGATCGGGATGTTCGTCGTGTGGGATCCCCTGCACCGCGCCCTCCATCGGGTTCGATTCCCCAAAAGGCTCACGCCGGGCCATGCGTACGAGAGCTTCGTGCGTTCGATTCCCCATGCCGCCGCCGCGGTCGCTCGCCTCGTGCAGCATGGTCGCATACGGCTCTACGCCCAGCTCAGCTTGGGCTTCTTGGCCCTGGGGCTCTTGTGGGTCGTGGCTCGGCTCGAGGTGCCGCAGTGGCCGAGCTATCAGCCACCGAGCATTCCCATCATCGGGGCTACGGTAGCCCTCGTCGCGGCATCGATCACGGTCTGCGTGGTGCGTGACCGCTTCTTGCTGCTGCTCGCCGGCGGCCTGGTGGGACTGGCCTGCGCGGTCGTCTTTGTCTTCGGGGGGGCACCGGACGTGGCGTTCACCCAGCTCACCGTCGAGGTCGCGTTGGTCGTCGTCATCGCGAGCGTACTGCTGCGCATGCGCCGGATCGGGGTGGGCGGCGACATCCTCGCGACGGACTCGATCGCCAAGGGCTCGAACAACTCGACGGCCGCAGGCGACCGCCCCCGACTCGATCCACTCAGCTGGCCCCGGATGTTGATCGCGGTCGTGACCGGAGTAAGCGTAGCCACGCTCCTGCTCGTGTCTGTCATGGGGCCCTTCGATCCCGCGGTCCCTCGGTTCTTCGCGGAGCACAGCGTTCCCGATGCGCACGGGCACAACGTCGTCAACGTGATCCTGGTCGACTTTCGCGCCTTCGACACCTTCGGCGAGGTCTGTGTCCTGCTGTTCGCCGTGCTGGCCATGCTCCCGCTGTTCGCGGCGCTGCGGGGCAGGAGGCGGGCTCCATGACCCCACCGACTCCACCGACTCCACTCACTCCACGGCCGCTCGTCTTGACGACCTCGGCGCGCGCGCTCTATCCGATCATGCTGCTGATCTCGGTGTGGGTGCTCCTTCGCGGGCACAACCAGCCCGGCGGAGGATTCATCGGGGGCACGATCGCCGTGGCCGCGACGTCGCTATGGGCGGTCGCGTTCGGGGCCAAGGACGCGCTGGGGCGGATCCCCCTGGGTCCCGTCCGCCTTGGGGCCGGCGGGGCCTTGCTCGCGTTGTCGAGCGGCGTTTTGGGGCCGCTGGTCGGTCGCCCGTTCCTCACGCACCTATGGGTCGACCTCGACCTGGCGGTCACGACGATTCCGCTCTCGACCGTGCTGCCCTTCGACTTGGGGGTCTACGCGACGGTGTGGGCGAGCCTGGGCGCGATCTGTGCCCACGCGATCGGGCTGGATGAGGAGGCCGAAGCGTGATCTGGTGGCTTGCCGTGGGGGTCGCCGCGACCATGTCCGCGGGCATCTACCTGCTGCTTTGTCGGGACATGCTCCGCTGCATCATCGGCATCTCGCTGGTCGGTGCGGCGACGAACCTGGTCGTGTTTGCCAGCGGGTGGACACGCGGACACGCCGTGACGACGCCGCCCTTCGTTCCCGATGACGCCACGGTCCTGTCTGGCGCGGCCAACCCCGTCCCCCATGCGCTCGTCTTGACGGCGATCGTCATCGGGTTTGCGCTGGTGTGCTTGTCGCTGGTCTTGGTGCTCGAGATCGTTCAGCAGCAAGGATCCACCGATAGCGACCAGCTTCGCGATGCGGAGCCGCCGATGGACGAGCACGGAAAACCGGCGATCTTGGACGACGTCTCGCCTTGGGACGACGTTGCTCGAGCGGAGAGGGCGGACTAACGGCGATGTTGGTCCTGACGCCGATCTTGGTGCCCTTGGTGACCGCGCTCGTCTGCGCCTGGCTGCCGATCTCGCGTCAGCGCGCGGTCGCGGTGCTGGGTTCGCTGGTGCATGTTGTGACGGCAACGCTCCTGCTGTCCGAAGTCGCGACCCACCAGGCGCTGCGGCTCGAGCTCGGGGGCTGGCCGGCGCCCTTTGGGATCGAGCTGGTGGTCGACAGGCTCGGCGCAACGCTAACGCTGCTCGCCGCCGTCATGGGCGCGGCGACCTTCGTATACGGCCTGAGCGACGCCGACCCCGGGCCCCGCGCCAAGACCCGGATCCCGCTGGTCTACGGGCTGCTGGCGGGGGTCGGCGGTGCGTTCTCGACCGGCGATCTGTTCAACCTCTACGTCTGGTTCGAGCTCGGGCTGGTCTGCGCGGTCGGCCTGCTCGCCCTGGCATGCACCCGCCGGAGCCTGGAGGCGACGTTCAAGTACTTCGTGCTCAATGTGCTCGGCACGCTGCTGTTCCTCATCGGCATCGCCTACATCTACGCGACGACCGGGCACCTGGGCTTTGGGGCCTTGCGGCAGGCCGCGCTGCACGAGGACGGCTCGCGTTGGGCGGCGTTGGTGGCAGTGCTCGTGCTGGCCTCGCTGGTCAAGGCTGGCGCGTTTCCGGTGTTCTCGTGGCTGCCCGCGGCCTACCACACCCTGTCGGCACCGGTGGTCGGACTGTTCGCGGCGCTGATGACCAAGGTCGGCGTCTATACCGTACTGCGCCTGATGGGTGATGTCTTCCCGACCGCCCCGGGGTTGATGAACACGGCGCTGGCGGCGGTGGCGATCCCCACGATGATCATCGGTGTCTTGGGCGCCGCCCATCACTGGGACATCCGCCGGATCCTGGCGTTCCACAGCGCCAGTCAGATCGGCTACATGCTGCTGGGCATCGCGCTCGGCACCGTGTCTGGGTACGCCGGCACGCTCGTCTACGTGGTCCACCATGCGGTCGTCAAGGCCAACCTCTTCCTCGTTGCCGGGATGATCCACCGCACTACCGGGTCGTTCGATCTGCGCCGCTGCGGCGGGCTGTTCGTCGCGCGGCCCTGGCTGGCGGTGATCTTCGGGCTCAGCGCGATGTCCCTGGTCGGATTACCGCCGTCCTCGGGATTTTGGGCCAAGTTCGGCATCGTGCGGGAGACCATCGTCCTCGGCCGGTTTGCCTGGACCGGCGTCGTGCTTGGGGTCGGCGTGCTCACGCTCTATTCGATGATGAAGATCTTCTTCGAGGCCTTCTGGAAGAAAGCGCCCGACGGCGCCCGCATGCCGTCCGGGCCAACCGGCCTCGGACCCGCGTATCTGGTCACGGGTACGCTTGCGCTGGTCAGCTTGGGGGTGGGGCTATGGCCGGAGCCGCTGCTCGACTGGGCCAGGAGTGCATTCGTCGACCATAACCTCGCAACGGCGACCGAGGGCCTCCCATGATGAAGATCCATGCCGCCGTGGTGCTGATCTACCGGTTCGTCTTCGCCTTGGTCACGTCGGGGTTGACGACGGCATGGGTCATCCTCCGCCCCGCCTCCGAGTTGCAGCCGGGGTTCATCCGCATGTCGTTCGGCGCGATCGACCGCCGCGGCGCGGTCTTGCTGAGCGGCCTGACCAGCCTCACGCCCGGTACGACCGTCGTCGACATCGACTTCGAGCGTCACGAGCTCCTCGTCCACTTGCTGGACGTTCGCGAGGCCGAAGCGACGGTTCGCCACATCCTCGAGCACTTCGAGGCCCCGCTCACGCTTCTTTGTCCCCTGCGAGGCCGCCCATGACCCAAGCGATGCTGTGGATCGTCGATATTGGCGCTTTGTTGGCGCTGGGTATCGCGTGCGCTCGGCTCATCTCGGGTCCCACCCAGGGCGACCGCGTCGTCGCGCTCGACGTGGTGTTCTCGGCCACCGTCGTCCTCACCGCGTCGATGGCCATGGCATCGGGATGGGCGCTGTTCTTGGATCTGGGCATTGGGCTGGCCGCGGTGGGATTCGTCGCCACCGTCGTGTGGGCCCGACTCATCGACAAGTCGCCGGGAGGTGCGTCTTGAGCATCCTGAGCGCAGGTCTGAGCACCGGTCTGAGCGCCGGTCTGAACACCAGTCTGAACACCAGTCTGAACACCAGTCTGAACATTGGCGGAGCGGTGGTCGCCATCGCCGGGATCGTGCTGATGGTCATCGCTGCCTTCGGGCTCTTCCGGCTGCCCGACGCGCTGGCGCGCCAGCACGCGGCGACCAAGTCCGTCACCCTGGCGCTCGGCCTGGTCCTCATCGGTCTGGCGCTCCACCAGACCGGGCTGGACCCATCACTGGCCGGAGCGTGGTGGAGCCGCGTCGCGGTGACGATACTGCTGCTGCTGCTCGCGCTGCCCGTCGCCTCGCACATGCTCGCTCGCGCCGCTACGCGGCAGGCGTTCTCGTCACAGCAGCTGCGCGCCAGCCCGCGCGTGGAACCCGACGCACAGCGCGCTGCCGCGGGCGGTGGTGATCCCGACGCTCCCCCGACCGATCGCGATGCGTCGCGTTGACGTGTCCTGGACCCCCCTGTTGGTGTGCCGGTTCCTCGAGGCGGGCGACGGGGCCCGAGCCGTCCGCGTGACCCGCGAGCGCATCGAATACGACGCGCTAGAGCGGACCACGCGGGGCCGAACGCCCAGCGGCTGCTCGATCCGAACAACGGCACGCTGGCCACGGCCAGAGCCCGGGAGAACCACTACCTACGCAGCGACATGTGGGTCGAAGTCCAGTACGACGACTCGCACACGGACCCGTCGTCCCTGCGGTCCCCCGGACGGTGCGGATGGTGATGGATGGCCTGCTCATTCACAACGAGCGCACCGCCATCGACGTCGACCCGCCGCTCACCGACGACCGGTTCTCGTTCCTTGAGGGCCCCGAGCCACTGTTCGACGATTCCACAGGACCACTCGGGCTTGGTGCGCTACAGCCTAAGTGCAGGCCCTGCTCTCGCTCGGCCTCCAGACGATCCAGCTCGCATTCATGGACGGGAACGGGATGCTGACCGGCCTGGATCATTTCATGGCCGGGGGCATGAAGGGCTATGGAGCATTGGCCACGGGTTTGGAGTAGAGTACACGCCTGAGGCGGTGGAGAGCCGGAGGTGAGTCAACCTTCACCTGTCATGTGAGGCTAGGACCGAGGGGGGAATCCTCGCAAGAGACTATGGTTACTCCCTAGTGGGAGTCTATAGCGGGGACACCAATTGCGCCCCGCGCGCTGGAGCAAACACTTAATTACTAATGAATAGTAGGTTCTCAGGCACTCAATTGGACACTTCGGGCCATCACTAAATTCACAGCCTGGAGCTCCTACCCCCTCTCTCTTCCAACCGAGGGCAACCTGCTCGAAGGGCCAGCCTCTGGCCCGAAGGCGTTAGGCGCTAAGAGAACGTGCTCCAGATATTTGGTATGATTGGTGTATATGGATGGTGAAGCGACTTTCGGCCGCGTGGAAGAATCTGCTCCCGACCCACACGCCGTCGGCGAGTTCGCAGAGCTTGTCGGTGAACTGGCGAGCGTGTTCGTGAACGAAGGGGAAGCGAGAGTTCTGCTACGCGCCGCCGGATTCCCAAAAAACCGCGTTCCGAAGTTTACCACTGCCCTGGTCTACTGGACTGAGATTGTCACGACCTCCAAAAATGGCGTTTTAGATGGAGTCCTACCCATCGCCAAGGCAGCTGTCGCCCTATATCCGCACAACAAGGTGTTTGTACAGTATTGCGAAACTGCTGGCACCAGCAGTAGCCGGACAGCATATAAAGTCATCATCAAAATCGATCACATGACGATCGGTGAAATCGGCGAATTTCTCGAAAAGATCCAGCGAGTGGCAGGTGACGAGTCCATCTCTCTAGAAAGAATAGAGAGAGGGAGCATCATACTTACACTCAGGATGGATGACAAGACGGCCACTCGTCTCTCAGATCTCTCAGAGGAAGGGGAACTGTCAAAGCTTGTTGGATATCGGATTTCAGAATTTACGGCAGACATAGAGCATCGTCTACAATCGCCGGAAGGAAATCAAGAGACGATCATCAGCGATCAAGAGAAGATGCTTAACAGACAGGAGTTCGCCGAGTGGCTAAACAGGTTACGCCGCAATCGTGTCGCACTCCGCTTCGACATCGAGGAAGATCCCCGTGTGCTCCTGCGAATCGCCAAGCACGTTGCCGCGTTCACGGGCCTGTCCAGGGAGGCCGCACTCAAGGTGGTGGAGGATGAACTCGACTACAAGTCCTTCCACAAATGGAACCGCAAATCCTTACCCTACCCTCCGCCTGCGCTGAGTAGAGACACCATCGTGGAGCAGATGGAGCATAAAGATCAGACCATCATGGATTTGACGGAGGCGATGGAGCAGGAGCAGATGGAGCAAGAGCAAGCAGAGGCGATGGAGCGAGAGCGAATGGAGGCGATGGAACGGGAGCAGAGGGATCGGTAACCCAGGAGCCACACGGCCTTCCACGAGAAGTCGGTTCGTCAGGAGAATCTGTAGGCCCCCTGGGCTCAGGAAGACCGCCAAGGCAATGACAGAGCGCGAGTTGGATCACTTTGAGGTCCTTAGTTAGGTCATAGGTCCTTCTAGTCCTAAATCAAGCGCTAACGTGGTAGCTGTTGAGCCGACTTTGATGTTCCCTGCTCGAAAGCGTAGCCCCGCATTGGAGGCCCGATGACTTCCCTCGCGGTAGGTATGTGGTTTCCAGCATGACGGCTCGTCTCAAGGTGCGCCGGCCTCCTGGCCCTCGACCTGGGCCCTTCGGTCGTCGTGCCCTCGATCATCAAAGAGCTCTTCTCCCGGATCAAATCCGATCCTCGCCAGGAGCACTTCAAGGCAGTGTTAGCCGGGACCTTCGAGGACCAAGTCGTGCACTGCGTGTCGGTCAGGGGGCTGCCCCACTACCGCACACGCACCGAAAAGTGCGTCAAGTCGGTCAGGACAGTCACGATGCCGCTGGATCAAAATGCCTACATCCACCACGAATACGAGGATTGGCTCGACTCCACGGGACGACGGTCGGGCCACCAGTAGCGAAGGACGCGTTCAGCTCCCTTTCGGCGGCTCGGACCCCCGGCGTAGCACGCAGGCCGAGCCGTCGAAACCCAAAGCGCGTGGACTCGAGCAGGGAAGGCGATCGGCTCAGCTGCTGGAGCTAACGCACGAGTTCATGCTTGCTACGATGCAGCCGGCTGCACATAACTGTCAGCGCACTCCCGTGGCAAGCGTGGTCTGGGTCTGGTCCGTGCGCACACGTGCGATGTCGACCTGGGCTACGCGACTCGGCGCAGCGGAGCCTGACCTTCGGGCAGCCCGAGCTCGGCCCGAATAGTCGACAGCGGCTCGTTCCATCGCTCGTGCCAGCGGATGCCAAAGAGCGGGCGCGCCTTTTGCCCCATCGTCCAGCCGTCGCTCAGCGCCTGCATCGCGGCCGGAAGCTTGCCAAAATCGTAGAGCACCAGGTGCAGCAGCCCGGCCGAGATGATCGCGGCCGCGGGCGGGTCGGTGAGTTGGGCGAGATAGAACGCCTGCAGGCCCAGCTCGCCGTCGACCTGCGTATTGAAGCCGGTCACCACGTGCCAGATGTCGTGCGATTGCTCGACGTGGGCGCTGACGCGTTCCATCGGCGTCTGTCCGCGCGTGCGAAACAGGACGGCCGGATCGAGGTCGTTGGCCCGCATGTGATCGGCGAACTCGCGGCCGAGGGTCCCCGGAGGCAGCTCGCGGAGCGGCTCGAGGTCGAGGCCATCGATCGACCAGGGCTCGTCGAGAAACGCCGCGATCTCCGGGACCGCTCGCATCTGTTGGATCTGCTGCTCGGGGTCGATTTCGGTGGATTCGACCAGCTCGAAGACCTTGTCGAGCTGCTCGGGGTTGCGGACCAGCTGGGTAAAGGTCCAAGCAGCGCGTAATGTCTGGAAAACGTTGGTCATTATCCGTAATATGAGGCTATCCTCAGGTTCGTCGACTCGCCTTTGGATCGTTTCCGCGCCAATGCCGCAAAAGACCGAAAACCGCCGCCGAAAGCCCCTCCAATCGCGATCTCGGCAGACCGTCGAGGCCATCCTCGAGGCCGCAGCTCAGATTCTCGAGTCCCATGGCCCCGAGCAAGGCAACACCAACCGGATCGCCCAGCGAGCGGGGGTGAGCATCGGGACCCTCTACCAGTACTTCCCCAACAAGGAGGCGCTGTACGCCGAGCTGGCTCGCCGCTTCATCGACGCGCAGAGTGCCGAGACCGAGCGCGCGTTCGCGACGCTCCCGCTACGGCCGACCCCGGAGTTGGTCGCGCACTTCATGGTCACGCTGTCGCAGCTCGACACGTTGTCTCCCCGGCTGCAGCGCACCCTGTTCGAGCTACCCGGGAGCCAAGCGCTGATGGTCGCGGCCAACGCCCGACTCGAGGCAGCGCTGGTGAAGGTGCTGGCTCGAGAGCCAGACCTTGAAGGGCGCGACCTCGAGATGATCGCTCGGGTCCTCGTGCGGGCCGTGGACGGCGTACTGCGAGACACCACCCTACGAGAACCCGAGCGCGCCGACGACCCGCGGCTGTGGCAGGAGCTGACCCGCCTGGTCGTGGGCTACCTCGAGGCTGGGGCCGGGCAGCCACCCGACGAGCCCGGCCGCGTCGACCCGCCAGGCGGCTGACGTTCGAATGTCTAGCGCCGTAGTCCGATGCGCGTCCCCCAGACGCGCACCGGTCTACGGGGACCGATGCGGACCCCGTACCGCATCGGTCGGATGGTGACCGATGAGTAC
>JBCCWC010000155.1:0-38680 GCA_039194325.1 Myxococcota bacterium | reverse complement strand
GCCGGATCGCGTTGGGGCTCGGACACGACCCCCATGGTCTAAGGCCCACGGCGCCGAAGCGCACCCCGCCCGCCCGGGGAGGACCCCCTGGCCACCCGGACGGGGCGACCGCGGCCAACCCCGCCCATCTACGCCCTCATGCGCTCATCGACACAGCCCGCTTGCTCACCAAATTCCGCAGATCCCGGATCGAGAACGGCTTTTCGATGTGCTCGTTGGCAATCGACTCGAGAAACTCCCGCGCCTTGGGGGTGAACGCCCCGCCGGTCATGAACACGAAGCGCTTGGTGTAATCGGGCCGGGTGCGGTTGAGGTGGGTGAACACGTCCATGCCCGAGATCTCGGGCATCATCACGTCACAGAGCACCAGGTCGAAGTCGTTGCCCTCGCAGGCGTCGATCGCCTCGCGCCCGCTGCCGGCCACCGACACCGAGTGCCCACCCAGCGCCCGCTTGATGCCCGCCCCGATCGACGGCTCGTCGTCGACCACCAGGATCCGCATCGGCGCGGAGACGGCAACCTCGTGGGGACGAGAGACGTCCCGCTCGCGACGATGGGCCACGGTGCCGTCGGCCACCGGCAAGGTGATGGTGAAGGTGGAGCCCTCCCCCACCCGGCTCTGCACGTTGATCTCTCCCCCGATCCCCGTGATGATGCCGTGACAGATCGAAAGGCCCAGCCCGGTCCCCATGCCCTGGGCCTTGGTGGTGAAGAAGGGATCGAAGATCCGATCGACGATCTCGTCGGGGATGCCCGCGCCGGTGTCTGAGATCTCGACGATCACCTCGCCGTGGTCGACCTGGGTGGACACGCGAATGAACTGATCGCCGTAGGCCTCCTCGGGGATCGCATGGGCCGCGTTGACCAGCAGGTTGAGGAAGACCTGGGTCAGCTTTCCCGGGGCCCCGCGCACCGGGGGAATATCGCCGTAGTCCTTCTCTAGCCGGGCGCGGTGACGGATCTCGTTGTCGGCGATGTCGATCGCGCCGTCGAGCACCTCGTGGAGATTGACCGACTGCAGCGGCTCGTCGTCGGGCCGGGCGAAGCTCCGCAGGTCGCGGACGATCCGGCGCACCCGGTTGGCCCCCTCGGCGGCCTCTTGGAGCGTGCGCTGGATCGTCTGGTCGACGCCGCTATTGTCGGGCAGCTTGAGCTGACCCAGATCCTCGCCCAGAAGCTCGAGGTTGGCGAGCACGTAGGCCAGCGGGTTGTTGATCTCGTGGGCCACCCCGGCCGCGAGGCTGCCCACCGAGGCCAGACGGTCGGCCTTTTGCAGGCTGGCCTGCATGCGCTTGCGCTCGGTCAGATCCCGAGCGAACGCCACCAGGTACTCCTCGCCGTCGAAGCGCAGCACGTTGGTGGAGATCTCCACCGGAAACTGCTTGCCGTCGTTGGATCGAAAGTGCGACTCGACCTTGCGAGAGCCGGAGCTTCCGATCGTCGCCCACCCTAGCCGGTTCGAGGACAGGGTGGGATCGATGTCGGAGACCGACATGGTCAAAAGCCGCGCCCGCGGATAGCCCAGGGCGGCGCAGGCGGCATGGTTGACGTAGCAGACCCGCCCGGAACGATTGACCCAAAAGGCCGGATCGGCGGCGTGATCGATGGCGAACTGGGTCAGCCGTAGCTCGCGCTCGGCTGCCTTGCGATCGGTGATGTCCTCGAACATCAAGAAGCTGGCCCGCGCCCCATCGAACATGGCGCGGGTCATGGGGATCACCCACGCGGTCAGCCGGCTGCCGTCGCGCCGCAGGAACTCCGACTCGATGGGCGGTGGAGGCACGTCGGTACGCTCGAAGCGCTCCATCCGCTTGCGCGTGGCCTCACGATGACGCCGCGGCACGAGATCGAGCAAGGGGGTGCCGAGCAACGCATTGCGCTCGTGCCCGATCGCGGCGGCGGCGGCCGCGTTGATGTAGACGACCTTGCCCTCGCAGTACGCGATGATCCCCAGCGGGGCCCGCTCGATCACCCGGCGAAAGTCGACCTCGGAGCGCGCGAGCGCCTCACGGGCCTGCCGGTGGCGAACGTTGGTCTTGAGCTGACGCTCCGCGATCCGCACCCGCGTCAGCAAGAGGGTGGGCTCGATGGGCTTGGTGAGGAAGTCGTCGGCCCCCGCGTCCAGCGCCCGGGTCAGGTCGCGCATGTTGCCACGGCCGGTGACCATCAGGATGTAGGGGTGATCGCCCCCACGAATGCTGCGGACCTTGTGGCACAGTTTGAGACCGTCCATGCCCGGCAGCACCATGTCGATGATGAGCAGCTCGAAGGGCTGGCGCAGGTGCGCGACCAACCCGGCATTCGCGTCGGGCACCGACGTGACATCGAGGCCCAGGCGGCGCAAGGCGCTCTGGAGAGCCTCTCGCTGGACCGGCTCGTCTTCGACCAAGAGCGTTCGCATCGGGTGAACTGCCGTGGGATCGACCCCCATCGTCGCTTTCAACAATACCTCGAAACCCTGGGGCCACCCACCCGACCGCCCATGTGACCCGAGCGGCCAACAAACGCGGCTGGGTGCACGATCGGTATGGAGGTATTCGCGCCGAGCAGCCAACCACTGCCGTGGGGCGAAGCCGAGCGTCCTGGCGACGACGACGACCTAGTCGGTCGCCGGGCCGAGCACGTGCTCGCGCAAGGCCGCGGCCCAAGCATCCAGGTCGGTCATGGTGGACTCGACCATGCTGGGTGAGCTGAGCAGCTCTTGCAGGCGCTCGCGAAGGATCTCCCGCCCGCGACGCAAACGACTGCGCACCGTCCCCTCGGGCACACCCAAGACCTCGGCCAGCTCGGGGCCCCGGATCTGCTCGAAGTAGAACAGCTCGAGCGCAACCTGCAAGTCCACCGGCAGTTCGCGAAGCGCCGCGAGCAGCAGCCGCTGCTGCTCGCTGTTGGCCACGATGCCACTGGGAGAAACCCCCAGATCCGCACACGAGGTCACACCGTAGTCGACAGCGGCCCCCTCCCTGCGACGCTTGTCCAGATAGGTATAGAGCTTGCTCCGTGCGGCCTTGAACAGGTAGGTGCGAAAGCTGGCATCGCCGCGAAAGCGATCCCGGCTCTGCACGCAGGCGAGGAAGGTCTGCTGGACCAGGTCGTCGGCTCCCTCGTTGACCTTGTTGCGAAAGAACCGGAACAGGCTGTCGAAATAGCGATCGAACAGCGTGTTGCCGGCCATGCGGTCGCCCGCGCGCCAGGACTCCAGGAGCTCGAAATCGGTGGGCACGACGCCGGCATGGTAGCACTTGCCCTCGCCCTCCAACCGGCCCGGGCGTCGACCAGCCCCGCCGACCGGCCTCCGAAGACGACCCGGTACTCGTCCCCTCCTGGGTGCCGCTCGGGCAAGACCGAGGCCGGGCGCGACGCAGTCGCGCATCCCGAGCCGGCCTCGGGATCAATAGCAAGAAGCAAGACCGAGGCCGAGCGCGACGCCGTCGCGCCCCCCGAGCCGACCTCAGCATCGATCATCACTCAGCCGGTCCCCGTGTCCGAGCCCTCGGCGTCGGTCACGGGCGGGGCGACCTCGCGGGCGGGCGCGGCCGCGGACGAAGCGTCTACATCGGCTCCCGGCTCGCCCACCCCCAGGCTCTCCTTGAGCGCGACCATCAGATCGATCACCTGGGCCTTGGTGGAGGGCGCCGGGGCGGTGATGTCCTCGCCCTCGACCTTCTTGGCGATGAGCGCCTCGATCCGCTCGCGTACCTCGTCGGTGTACTTGGCGGGGGAGAAGGTCTTGACCGCCCCTTGCTGCACCAGCTGCACGGCCAGCTCGAGCTCGGCATCCTTGACGTCGCTGTGGTCGATGCCCACGTCGGCGATCGGCCGGATCTCGGCCGGGTAGTGAAGCTGCTGCATGATGAGCCCCTGGGCCACCGGTCGTAGCATCACCAGGTACTGCTTGCCGCGCGCCGCGTGCTTGGCGACGGCCGACAGGCCGGTGCGCCGCAAGGCCGCCGCCAGCAGGTGGTAGGCCCGCGACGCCCCGGGCTCGGGCGCGAGGTAGTAGGCCTTGGCGTAGTAGATCGGATCGATCTTGTCCTGCGGGACGAACTCGGTGATGTCGATCCCGCCCGAGGTACGCTCGGCGACCGCTCGCAGCTCGTCCTCCTCGAAGGTAACGTACTGCCCCTTGGCGAACTCGTAGCCCTTGATGAGCTGGCTACGCTCGAGGACCTCTTGGTCCTTGGGGCAGTAGTACTGGTACTTGACGCGGGTACCGCAGGCGCGGTGGAGGTTGTTGAAGCGGATCGCGTCCGAGGGCGAGGCCGAAGGGAACAACTTGACCGGGATCGAGACGAGCCCGAAGGCGATCGTCCCCGAGGCGATGGCACGGGCCGGCATGGCGGCGATAGTATCGTGATCCCGGGCTCGGGGCTCCCGCCCGCCTCGTGACCACGTTTGCCCGATGTCCGACGACCGCTCCCCGCTCGACGCCTATCGCCACAAGCGCTCGGGGGATCGAACCGCCGAGCCCTTCGGCGAGGGTCCCCCCGAGCCCGACGGCAGGCCCGCCGATGCGGCGCGGCTGTTCATGGTGCAGATGCACGCGGCTCGCCGGCTCCACTGGGATCTCCGCCTGGAGATCGACGGCGTGCTGCGCTCGTGGGCGGTGCCCCGCGGGGTATCGTTCGACCCGACCGTCAAGCGCCTGGCGGTGCAGACCGAAGATCATCCGCTGGAGTACGTGGACTTCGAAGGCATCATCCCCGAGGGCAACTACGGCGCGGGCGCGATGATCGTGTGGGATCGCGGGGTGTGGGTGGCGCTCGAGCCCGTCGCCGAGGGCTACCGCAAGGGCAAGCTGCTGCTGGAGCTGCGGGGCCACAAGCTGCGTGGGGTGTGGACGCTGGTCCGCACCAAGGGCAGCGCGTCGGCCCAGGGCGGGGGCGCGGTGGGCCAACCCTCCAGCGCTCCATCGAGCCATTCATCCGGTCGGGAGTGGCTGCTCATCAAGAAGCCCGACGCGTCACCCCCCGGGCCCCCGCCCGACGACCGCTCGATCCTCTCGGGCCTGACGATCGAGCAGCTGCGCCGCGGGGACGACCGCGCGGCCCAGCTGCGCGCACGCCTGCTGGAGTGGGGGGCGCCGCGTCGACCGGTGGACGCCCGGCGCCTGGCGCCGATGCTGGCGCAGACCCAAGACGCCGCGTTCTCCCGGCCCGGCTGGGTGTTCGAGCTCAAGTACGACGGCTACCGGGTGATCGCCTCGCGACCGGCGGGCGAGCCTCACCTGCGCTACCGCTCGGGGGTCGACGCGACCGGGGCCTTCCCCGAGATCACCCGGGCCCTGCGAGCCCTGCCCTTCGAGGGGATCGTGCTCGACGGCGAGGTCGTCGTGCTCGACGACGACGCCCGCCCCAACTTTCAGCGGCTCCAGCGACGCGCCCTGCTGCTGCGGCGCCACGACCTGCACCAGGCGATGCGCGAGCACCCGGTCTGCTACTACGTGTTCGACCTGCTCGGGTTCGAGGACTTCGATCTGCGCCCCTTGCCGCTTGCGCAGCGCAAGGAGCTGCTGCGGCTGGTGCTCCCGCCGTCGGGAGCCCTGCGCTACACCGACCACGTGGCCGAGCACGGCGAGGCGCTGTTTGCCCTGGTCGAGCAGCAGCGCCTGGAGGGCATGATGGCCAAGCGGGCCGACGCGCCCTACGTGGGGCGACGCTGCGCAGATTGGGTGCGGATCCGGATCGAGTCGACGGACGACTTCGTGATCATCGGCCTGACCGAGCCCAAGGGGTCCCGCACCGCGCTCGGCTCGCTGCACCTGGCCGCCTACCGCGATGGCGCGCTGGTCTACGCGGGCCGGGTCGGCACGGGCATGAGCGACGCCCAGCTGGTGGAGATCCGCGCTCAGCTGGATCCGCTGGTCGTCGACCGACCGGCGTGTCCGATCCCGGTGGCCAGCGGACGACAGGATCGGTGGGTGCAGCCGCAGCTATGCTGTGAGGTCCGCTTTTTAGCCCGCACCGAAGACGATCTGCTGCGCCTGCCCGTGTTCCTACGCATGCGCGACGACAAGCCGCCGCACGAGTGCGTGATGCCGGCGGTCGCCGACGACGACCACCGCGACGTCGAGCCCTCGGAGCCCGCGGCGTCCTCGGAGCCCGCGGCGTCCTCGGCTCCTGCGCCGCCCCCGACTCGACGCGTGGTGATCTCCAACCCCGACAAGGTGTTCTGGCCGGGGGCGGGCTATACCAAGAAGGATCTCATCGATTTCTACCGCGAGATCTCCCCGTGGCTGCTGCCCTACCTGCGGGATCGACCGCTGGTGCTCACCCGCTACCCCGATGGGATCGAGGGCAAGAACTTCTTTCAGAAGAACGCGCCCCCCTTCATCCCCGACTGGATCAAGACCCGGCTGATGTGGTCGGAGCACGACAAGCGCGAGGTCGAGTACTTCGTGTGTAACGACGTGGACAGCCTGGTCTACGTGGCCAACCTGGCCACGATCCCGCTGCACGTCTGGGGCAGCCGCCTGGCAGACCTACAGCACCCCGACTGGTGCATCCTCGACCTGGATCCCAAGGGGGCTCCCTTCGAGCACGTGGTGGAGATCGCCCTGCGATTGCATGCGCTATGCGACGAAGTGGGGCTGGCCAACTACTGCAAGACGAGCGGATCGACGGGCCTGCACGTGCTGGTCCCGCTGGGAGGGTGCTGCACGTTCGAGCAAACGCGCATGCTGGCGCAGATCCTGGGCAAGATCGTCGAGGCGGAGCTGCCGAAGATCGCGACCGCCGAGCGCTCCATGCGAGCCCGGCAAGGGCGCGTGTACATCGACTATGTGCAAAACGGGCACGGGCGGCTGCTGGTCTCGCCGTTCTCGGTGCGGCCCAAGCCCGGCGCCCCGGTGTCGACACCGCTGCCGTGGGACGAGGTGGTGCCCACGCTGGATCATCAGGCCCTGACCATCGCCAACGTACCCGCCCGCATGCGGGCATTGGGGGCCGACCCGCTCATCGGAGTGCTCCAGGGGCGACCCGACCTGGCCGCGGTGCTGGAGCGGCTCACGGCGAAGATGCAGGAATGACCCCACCACCCGGCCGGCCCCACCGACCCCACCACCCGGCCTGCTGGGGTCAGTGACCCGTGGCCTCGAAGAGCTCGTCGGCCGAGTCGATGGTGAGCGCCCGCCGCAGCCAACGCTGCAATTGCGCCTCGTCGTGCGTGGCCAACAATCGGTCGCGCATGGAGGGGGAGACCGGGAGCGCGCGATGCTCGAGTACGTCGAGCAATGCCTCGGCGCGCCCTTCGGCCCGGAGTGCGTCTGCGATGGTGATGTACATCTGCTTTGCCTCTTTGCTGACGGACTCGACGATGAGGGTGCGCAACGCGGAGTCCGGTTTGAAGACCTTGACGACGTACTGCCATAGCGCACGAACGTCGTGGGTGCCAAGTGGGGGAGATTGATTCAGGAGGATATCGAACTGTGGGGCCAAAGTAGCCATGCGCTCGGGGGTGAGTGCGCTCGGATTTCCATGCGCATGCAGCAGGGCCCGGGTGAGTTCGACCAGTGCGAGTGGACCAGGGCGTGCCATGGGATCGTCGAGCACCGAGCCCGAGAGATCATCGACGCGCAGCTCCAGATCGACCGTAGGGCCCAGCAGACGGCGCAATTTCGGGGTCAAGCCAAACAGCGACGACAACCGACGCGGCGTCTTGCCTGCCGGACGCTGAGCCAGCAGGATCGGGAGGACGGCGGGCACGGTGGTGGATGTGGAGCAGTCGTGGGCGAACCGGATCCACATATCCCCGACATAGACGTGCATCCGACAAGCCAGCAGCGTGTCGAGGGTGGACTGATGCTCGATCGCCACGAGGATCGACACCCGAACCCCTCGATCGACCAGGTCGACCTTGAAGCGGAGATCGGCCCTCCGGTTGCGAAGCCAACAATCGGCATCGACGGTGGGCAACGCTTCGAGCGAATCGAAGTCGATGCACGGCCATAGCGCAGGATCGATCACGCGGCGCAGCGCGATGGCCACCGCTTCGAGACGACTGAAGGTGTACCGCACCAAGGTGTCATGGGGGTTGTGACCGATCGCACCGCCGAACATCGGCGCCATGAATTCGCAAGAATGGTTCCGAGGGGTGGGATGAATGATCTCGGTATGTTGCCGAACGCATGGACCGTGAGTGGCCCACTGGTGGGCCGGCCGGGTGGCCAACTGGTGGGCCACCCGAATCTCGTGGGCGAGCCTTGCCAAAGCTTACACCGTAAGCAACACTGGGATCCGCGAGGGCCACTCGATGTTCCAAATCCTCAGAACCAAAGAACGAAATCGATCCGAAGGACCCTCGTCCCCTGCGTTCGAGCACGGAATTCGCGCACATCGCGCTATCGTCGAAGCCCTCGCCGAGCCCCGCCACCGCACCCGACACCCGGTGGCCAACCAGCGAGTCGCCACGCTCATCGCCGACCGGCTGCACACGCTCGGCTACGCGGTGACCTGGCAGGGCCCGCTACGCAACGTGGTGGCCAGGCCCCCGGGTCATCCGGCGTCCGAGCCGCTGATGCTGGTGGGGGCGCACTACGACTCGGTCCCCGGATCGCCCGGGGCCGACGACAACGCCAGCGCGATCGCGGTCATGCTGGCCGTGGCCGAAGCGATGGCCCGGTGCGGCTCGCGACCGGTCGGCCTGGTCGCGTTCAACAGTGAGGAAGACGGCCTGGAGGGCAGTCGAGACTTCGTGGCGTGGGCCCGCCGCACCGGCCAAGCGATCGCTGGGATCCACGTGCTCGAGATGGTCGGCTATACCGCGCCGCACCAGCGGCTGCCCGCGGGCCTGTCGGTGGCAGGGGTCGAGCGCGGCGACTTCGTGGCGGTCGTGGGCGCCGGCCGGTCGCGATCGCTGCTGCATCAGGTGATGGACACCGCCGATCGCGAGCCGGTCGCGCCGGCGGCGGTGGGCCTTTACGTCGGTCGTCACCCGCGGTTGGTGCCCGCGGTGTTCCACCGCAGCGACCACTCCCCCTTTTGGCGGGCCGGGCTACCAGCGCTGATGTGGACCGACACCGCACAGTTCCGCAACCCGCACTACCACCAGCCCACCGACACCCCTCAGACACTCGACTACGGGTTCATGCATCGCGTGACCGGGCTGCTGCTCGCGACGCTGGGCACCGCGCGGGTGGACGGAGCGTCCGAGGGGGAAGACCCCGACGCCACCGCGACCCGCTCGCCTTCGGGTACGCTCGCCCGGTCATGACCAGCCAGTGTCGGACCCTGCGGGTGAAGGTCGACGACCAGGTCGGCGAAGTCTCGGCCCTCCTGGACCGGCCTCGCGGCGCGTTCGCGCTGCTGGTGCTGGCCCACGGCGCGGGCGCCGACATGCGGCACCGGTTCATGCAAGCGACGACCGAGGCCCTCACCGCTCGCAAGCTGGCCGTGCTGCGCTACCAGTTCCCCTATACGGAGGCGGGACGCAAGCGCCCCGATCCCAAGCCTCGCCTGCTCGCGACGATCCGGGCCGCGGTCGCCGAGGGCGGACGACTCGCGCGCGGGCTGCCGCTTTTTGCCGGGGGCAAGTCGATGGGCGGACGCATGACCTCGACCGCGGCCGCCCAACAGGCGCTGCCCGGGGTCCACGGCCTGGTGTTCCTGGGCTTTCCGCTCCACCCGATCGGCCGACCGGGGACCGAGCGCGCCTGTCACCTCCGCGACGTGGACGGGCCGATGCTCCTGGTGCAGGGCACCCGGGACAAACTCGCCGAGTGGTCGCTGCTTGAGCAGGTCCATCGCCGGCTGGGCACGCGTGCTCAGCTCTACGTGGTGGACGACGGCGACCACTCGTTCGCGGTCCGCAAGACCCGAGGCCACGACCCCGACGCGGTGGTCCCCGGGATCGCGACGGCGGTGGAGCAGTGGGCCCGCGCGGTGCTCGAGGGCTGACCGCCCTGGCACCTACACGAGCCAACCGGGGGCTGTGGCCCACGCCCCCGAGCACTGGGCGTCTGCTCACCCTCGCGGGCGGTCCGTGTCCTGCTCCCCTGTGCCCTGCTCCAATGTCAAGGTGCCTCATCGACGGCCCCAACCCGCGCACAACCGTACGACAACGAGCCCTCCAATCGCCGGGCACGAGACCTCGTACGGGGCCTCGCACGGGGCCTCGCGAGGAGCCTCGCACCATGCCGACCTCGGACCCCCCACCGGTCCGAGGTCGACGCCAGCGCTGGTATAGTGCCAATCCCTCGGTCGACCGCACAGACGACCCAGGACACCAAGGAGACGCCACGCATGGCAATGGGCGAGACAGGCGACAGCAGCGGCCTCGAGCAATCCTTTACGGCGGCCCTACGCGCGGCTCGGGGTGCGCCCGACAGCGACGACGCGTGGGATCACCTCGAAGAACTCGCCGACAAGCTCCAGCGACCCGAGGATGTCGCCGAGCTCTACAAGTCGCTGCTCGACGGCAAGCTCGCGGTCGCGCTACGCACCACGCTGTCCCAGCGCGCCGTACAGTTCCACGACGAGTGGTTCGGCGACAACCCGGAGGCGATGAACGAGCTGCTGACGCGGATCCTCGAGCAGGACGCGACCGCGCTGTGGGCCTTCGAGCGCCTGACGGTGGTGCTGACGGTGGCGGAGCGCTGGTCGGATCTGCTGGGCCTTTACGACCGCACGCTGGAGGGCACCCGAGACAAGAACCGCCGCCGCAAGCTGCTGGACGACGCCGCCCACGTCGCCAAGGACTTCGCCGACGAGCCGAGCCGCGCGGTCGACTACATGCAGTCGCTGCTGGAGATCGAGCCGGACAACGCCAAGCTCGCGGCCAACATCGAGCGACTGCTCGATCGCCAGCAGCGCTGGGAGGATCTGATCGCGCTTTGGCAGACGCGGATCCCCCGGCTGCCGGTCGACGAGGGCCGCACCACACGGGTGCGGATCGCGGCGGTGTACCTCGAGCGACTCGAGTCGGCACAGGCGGCGCTCGAGCAGCTGCGGACGCTGCTCGACGAGGCCCCGGGGCACGCCGACGGCTGCACCCAGCTGGAGCGGATCGTAGACTTCGCGGCCGCCCCGGCCGAGGTGCGCCTGGCCGCGCTGTCACTGCTACGCACCAACTACGACGCGGTCGACCGCGGCCCCGACTTCGTGAGCGTGCTCGAGCGCGCGGTGGCGTTTGCCGAGGGCGACGAGCGCACGGCCCTGCACCGCGAGGCCGGGGTGCGGCTGGCTATTCTGGGGCGCGACGAGGAGGCGATCGGCCACTACGCGCGGCTTTTGGCCGACTCGCCCACCGACACCGACGCGCGCAAGCAACTGCGGCAGCTGGCCCGCCGCTCGGGGCTCCATGGGACCCACGCCGACGCCCTGGTGACCGCGGCCGAGGCGGCCGACGACGACGGGCCGCGGATCGCTCTGCTGCTGGAGGCGGCCGACCGGGTGCAAGAGTCGGTGGGCGACGCCGATCGAGCGATCGCCCTTTACGGCCGGGTACTGGAGCTGTCGGAGGCCGATCCCGCGATGGCACTATCGGCGGCCCACCGGCTCAACGAGCTGCTGGAATCGGCGGGTCGCGCCACCGAGCGGCTGCCGGTGCTCGAGCGCCTGGCGACGCTGGAGCGCGCGTCGTCGGTGCGCCGGGCAGTGCTGGGCGAGGCGGGGCGCCTCGCCGACGAGCTGGGGGATCCCGACCGGGCACTGGCGGCCTGGCAGGCCCGGCTCGACGGCGACGACCAGGATCTGGAGGCCCTGGAGGCCACGGTCACGCTCTTGGAAAAGCACGAGCGCTGGGAGCCCTTGGTCAACGCGCTGCATCGCCGCGCCCAGGCGGTGCCGCTGGCCCAGCAAAGCCGCGCCGACCTGGTGCGCGTGGCCGAGGTGCAGGAGCGCAAGCTGGAGTCGATAAGCGACGCGATCGACACCTGGCTTCGGATCCGGGAGCGCTTTGGCGATGACGACGACGTCGTCGAGTCGCTCGATCGCCTGATGGCCCAAGCCTCGCGCTTTCCCGAGCTGGCGCAGATCATCGAGCAATCGGCCCAGCGCGGCCGGCTGGACTCGTCCCGGTTGCTGGCGCGGCTGGGCGATCTGCAGCGCGACGAGCTGCGCCAGCCCTCGGAGGCAGTGCGCTGCTACGGCGAGGCGCTGGGGGTCGACCCCTCCGACGAGCAAGCCCGTAGCGGACTCCAGGCGTTGCTGTCCGAGGAACGCTGCGCCGGCGCAGCGGCGGAGCTTCTGGCCCGGGCCTATCGGATCACCGACGACTGGACGCTGCTGCTCGAGCTGACCGAGGTGCGCGTGGAGGGCAGCAGCAGCCCCCGAGCCGCGGTGGCGGTGCTCCGCGAGGCCGCCGAGCTCCACGAGCACCGCGGCGGGGATCAAAGCGCGGCCCAGGCCGCGATCGCCCGGGGCCTGGTGCTCGACCCTTCCGACACCGGCCTCGAGCACGAGCTGGCCCGCCTGGCCGAGGCCACGAGCGACTGGACCGCGGCGGCCGACGCCTACCGGCGCTCGGTGGAGGACAGCGGGCCCAGCCCCGCCCGCGCCGCCCACCTGTACCGCAAGGAGGGCGAGATCCGAGAGATCCGACTGGGCGACCACGAAGGAGCCACCCGCGCCTACGCGGCGGCGGCCGAGTTCGATCCCGAGTCGCTCATCACCCAGCGGGCGGTGATCCGGGTGGCCGCGGGGGCCGGCAGCTGGGCGCCTGCGGTCCGGGGGATGATCCGGCTGTCCAAGGTCCGCGCGGTGGTCGACGAGGAGGCGATGACCGGGATCACCCAAGCGGCTGCGTCCCTCGGCGCCTGGGCCGATGTGGCCCGCGAGATCGGTGAGGCCCTCCAAGAGGTCGAGCTGCCCCGGGATCTGGGTCGGGCCTTCGAGGCGACGTCGGCCCGTTGGTATCGCGATCACTGCGACGACCCAGACGCGGCCGAGGCCGCAGCCCGCCGGGCCGTCGAGCACGACCCCCACCACCGGGAGACGGTGGCCCTGTTGGCGGAGCTCCAGCGCCACGATCCCTCCCCAGATCTGGTGCAGACCCTCTTGCGGCTGGACGAGCTGTCCGGTCGCGATCTCGACGCGCTGCACGAGGCGGCCGAGGTCGCCCAGTCGGCCCAGCGCGCGGGCACGCTCGAGGCGACCCAGGCCCGCACGATCCTGGGCGAGCTCTATCGCAAAGCCTCGCGCCTGCTGGCCCGCGGCGAGCCGCTGACCGGCCAGCGCTCGGCGCAAGACAGCACGACGTGGGCACGCGACCGATTGCTCGAGGCCCTGCTTGCCGAGGGCGACAAGGAGGGGGCTATCGCGCTACTGCGCGGGGCGGCTGAGCTCCCCTTCGACGCACCGACCACCCAGGCCCTGCTCATCCAGGCGGCCCGGCTGTCGGTGGAGCTGGGCGACCGGGGGCGTGCTATCGATCTGCTGCGCCGCGTGCTGGAGGAGCGCCGGGACGACCTGCCACTGGTGCGGGAGGCCGCGCTGTTGTGCGAGCAAGAGGACCGCGTGCTCGAGCTGGTCGTTTTGCGCCGCCGGGAGCTGGAGCTGTGCGAGGACCCGGTCCAGCGCCTGGAGCTGCGCCTTACGCTATCGAACCTGGCCGGGCACCTGGAGCGCCAGGGCGGCCGGGTGGAATCGCTGCGCGAGAACCTGGCCGACCAGCCCGGTCACCCCGCGTCGATCGAGGCGCTGGTCGAGGTGCTGTCGGACAAGGGGCGCTTCTCCACCCTGGCCGAGATCCTCGGCGAGCAGGCCCAGACCCTCCAGGACGGCGGCGCCGCCGAGCCGGCGGCCGCGCTATGGGCCCGCGTGGCCGGCTTGGTGGAGGAGCACTTCGGCGATCACCCGCGCGCGATCGAGGCGCTGCGCCAGGTGGTCGAGCTGCACCCGGGCAACGAGGCCCTCGATCACCTGGCGCGGCTGCACCTGCACCAGGAGGAGCCCGGCGAGGCGGCGCGCTGGCTGGAGCAGCGCCTCAAGACGACCGATCCCAACCAGCAGGTCGCCGTCCGCCTGCGCCTGGCCCGGGCCCAGATCAAGGCGGAGCGTCCCAACGACGCGATCACCACGCTGAAGGTGGCGTTCGAGGAGGCCCCCCGCAACGGCGAGGTCCGCAAGCTGCTGCTGCGGCTGTACCGAAGCCACGAGCAGTGGGCCCCCCTGGCCCGGGCGCTGTCGGTGGCCACCGAGCACGTGGGCGACACCGCGACGATCCTGGCCTACGCCCGCGAGGCGGCCGAGATCTACCACGAGCGCCTCGACCAGCCGGGCGAGGCGGTGCCGGTGCTCGAGCGAGCCCACGCCCTGGCGCCCGAGGACCGCAAGCTGCGGAGCATGCTCGCCGAGGGCCTACGGGTGGCGGGGCGGCTGGACGAGGCCCAGACCCTGCTGACCGATCTGATCGCCGACTTCGGGCGCCGACGCTCGGCGGAACGGGCCGGGGTGCACCTGCAGCTGGCCCGGGTGGCTCACGCCCAGGGCGACACGGCCCAGGCCCTCGACCAGCTGGAGCTGGCCTCCAAGATGGACTCGGCCAACCCCACGATCATGCGCACGCTGGCCGAGATGGCCCGCGAGGCGGGCGAGCTGGACCGGGCCGAGCGAGCCTACCGCGCCCTGCTCTTGCAGGTGCGGCGCCTGGGCGAGGCGGCCTTTGAGCAGACCAGCGCGGCCGCAGTGCTGATCGAGCTGAGCTCGATCGCAGCCGAGCGCGGCCAGGCCGAGCAGGCCGAGGAGCTGCAGGAGTCCGCCCTGGAGGCCCTGGCCGACGACGACACCCAGGCCCCCGCCCTCCAGCGCGCGCTCACGGCCCGGGGCGACCATGCCCTGCTGCTGCGCGTGCTGCAGACCCGCCTGCAGCACGTGGGCGAGGGTCGGCGCCACGCCGAGGTGCTCTCCGATCTGGCCGAGCTCTACGAAGGCGAAGGCGCCCTCAATGACCCGCAAAAGGCGTTCGAGACTCGCATGCAGGCGATCGAGGAGGACCCGGGCTCCCCGGTGCACCACGAGCGCGCCCACGCCCTGGCGTCGACCCTGGGCCTGCTCGACCGCTACATCGACGACGTGGAGACGCAGCTGGAGCGGGCGCGCCGCAACACCGACGTGCAGGTCCGCTGCGAGCTGCTGCTACGACTGGGCAGTGCCATGGAGACCCGCGGCGACTTCGATCGCGCGAGCGAGCTCTATGCCCAGGCCGAGGCCACCGGGGTCCGCGAGGTCGACGTGTGGCGAGCGTCGGCCCGCCTGGCCGGAGCCCGCGGCGACACGGCGCAGCAGGTGCGCCTGCTGGAGAAGCTGGCCGAGCTGGGAGAGGACGGCAGCGAGACCCGAGCCGACGCGCTCTACCGCATGGCGGAGGTGCACCTGGCCCACGCCGACGGGCTGGACGAGGGGGTGGACACGCTGCGGCGCGCCATGGCCGACGCCGCCCGCCCCGAGCGGGCGGCCCGGATCCTGCGGCGCGCCGCCGAGGCTCACCCCCCGCACGCCGAGCTGCTGGAGCTCTACGATCAAGTCGCCCACAAGACCGAAGATCCGGCCACGATCCTGCACGCCATCGAGCACCGAGCCGCGCACCCGGACATCACCCCCGAGTACATCCGCGAGGGGGTCGGCATCGCCCAGCAGCTGGGGGACGACGAGCGCGCCGAGGCGCTGATGATGCGCGCGGTGGAGCTGGGGCAAGCCCTCATCGACGGCAACGACCGGGTGGCCTGGGCGTTGATGGGACTGTCCCAGCGACGCCTGGCCGGCGGCGATCTGGCCGGGGCGGTCAAGTGGTTCGGCGAGGCGTCCGAGGCCGCCCCGCTGCCCGAGCTGCTGGAGCTCGGCCGCCAGATCTCCGAGGTGGCGATGGGCGACCAGGGGGATCCCTCGCTGGCCGCCAAGCTCTACGAGAGCCTGCTCGAGCGCGATCCCACGGCTCGGGCCGCCTGGGAGCCCCTGGCGGCCATCTACCGCTCGCTGGGCGACGTGGAGCGCCTGCATCGCTTGGTGGACGAGACCCTCGACGGCCTGCAGGACACCGCCGAGCGCAACGCCCTGCGGCTGATGCTGGTGGACACCATGCTGCCCCACGCCGAGCACGAGAGCGACGCCCTGGAGATCCTGCGCAACGTACTGCTCGAAGATCCCGAGCACGCCCAGGCGCAGCGACTGATGGCCGAGCACCTGCAGCGCACCGGCAACCGCCAAGAATTGCTGGAGCTGCTCCGGCAGCAGCTGATGAACGCCCAAGGGCGGCAAGACGCCGAGGCGGTGAGCGCCGCGGCGCTACGGCTGGGTCAGGAGCTGGAGGCCGACGACCCGGCCGAGGCGGCGTCGGTCTATCGCTCCGCCCTGTCGACCTGCCCCCGGGATCTGGCGCTGTTGCGGGCGCTGCTTGGTCACTTGGGCGACGAGGACTCGTCGAGCGAGCGCGCCCAGGTGCTCGACACCCTGCTGGAGGTGGAGGACGACGAGCAGGCGGCCGAGCGGGCGATCCAGCTGGCGGATCTACAGACCGCGCTCGGACAGGGCGACGAGGCCCTGGCCGCCCTGGCCAAGGGCTATCGCCGCTTCCCCGCGCACGCCGGGCTGCGGGAGCGCCTCGAGCAAGCCTACGAGGCGCAGGGCGACTTCGGGGGGCTGGCCCGGATGCTGATGACCTCGGCCGACAGCGAGCAAGATCCGGCGGTCAAGCTCACGCTGATGCGGCAGGTGGCCGCGCTGCAGCGGGATAAGCTGAGCGATCCGAGCGCCGCCATCGAGGTGCTGCAAAAGGCCCGCGCGCTCGCTCCCGAAGACACCGAGCTGGCGGCCGAGCTGGTGTCCACCCTGGTGGCGGCCGAGCGTATCGACGACGCGAGCGCTCTTTTGGGCGAGCAGCTGACCCAGGCGGGCAGCGACGACCAGCGGCGACTGCCCCTGTTGCTCCAGCGGGCGCAGCTGCGCCAGCAGGCCGGCGACGTCGACGGCGCGATCGAGGATCTGTCGCTGGCCCAGGCGGTCGACCAGGGCCACACCGAGGCCCTGGCCGCCGCCCTGGACACCCGGCGACAGACCGCGGCCGAGGCCGGCGACACCCCGACCGAGCGCGCCATGACCCTGCGCTGGGTTCAGCTGCAGCTGGACGCGGGCAACAGCGAGCCGGCACGCGACGTGCTGGCCGCGTGGGTGGATCGCGACCGCAAGGACGCCGAGGCGCTGCGGCTCTTGCGTACGGTCGACACCGCGGCCGGGCGCTGGGACGTGGTCGCCAAGACCTGCGCCCGGCTGGTGGCGGTGGAGACGGGCGAGGGCCAGGCCGACGCGGCCCTGGCCCTGGCCGAAGCTTGTACCCACCTGGGGCGGCTGGAGCTGGCCCGCCCCGGCCTCGAGCACGCCCGGCGCAAGCAACCCGAGCACCGCGGGATCCGGCAGGCTCTGGCCCAGGTCTACGAGGCGACCGGGGCCGGATCCGATCTGGCCAAGCTGCTGACCCAGGAGGCCGAGGAGACCGACGACGTCCCCGAGCGGCTGGAGCTTCTGCGGCGAGCGGCCAACCTCCACATCGACGAGGCGGAGACCGAGCTGGCCCTGCCGCTGATCCGGCAGGTGCTCGAGCTGGCCCCCGACGATCTGGTCAGCTCGGTGCTGCTCATCGACGCCCACATGTCGATGGGAGAGCTCGACGAGGCGGAGGCGGCGATCGAGGCGGCGATCGAGGCGACCGGAGGGCGCCGCAGCCCGGAGCTTTCGGCGCTGCTGCACCGCAAGGCCCGCATCGCCGGGGCCCGCGGCGAGCACCAGGAGCAGCTGTCGCTGATGCAGCAGGCCTTCTCCACCGACAAGAACAACGGGCAGGCCGCCGCCGAGCTGGCCGATCTAGCCGAGGCCCTCGAGGAGTACGACCTGGCGGTCAAGGTGCTGCGCACGATCACCGTGCTCGACGAGTGTCCGATCTCGAGGGTGGAGGCGTTCTTGCGTCAGGCCAAGATCGCGTTCCGCCGCGGCGACCGCCAGCGGGCGGTGCTGTGGGCCCGCAAGGCCCGACACGAAGCGCCCGAGGACGAGGACGTGGTGGCGTTCCTGGCCGAGCTGGGCGAGGGAGGCTAGGTTCTCTATGCCGAGGCCGGCTCGGAATGCGCGACTTCGTCGCGCCCGGTTCTCTATGCCGAGGCCGGCTCAGAATGCGCGACTTCGTCGCGCCCGGCCTCGGTCTTGGCCCAAGCGGCACCTAGAGTCGAGGATGGCCGATCGGCGAGCTCATTGCTGGAGGCAGTACAGATTCGCCCCCGAGTCGTCGCAGTCGTCGATGTCCACCGAACCAATCGCGACGTTCTTGTCACTGTAGGCGCTTCGTCCGGCTAACCCGTTGCCGAGCGACCCTTCCCAGTTGGCGCAGGTCTGACTCGATGAGCCGGTCGAGTTCCAGTCTGGACCCGTCCACGTGGTCTGTGCCGTGCTCGGCACCGTGCCGTCGGCCTCCATGTGGAGCGGGATATCCCACAACGCTTGGTCGAAGAAGGCGGCGGCGGTGGGAGCGAGCGCGAGCCGGTCGGGACGAACCCAGGGATCACCGGTCAGGTCGAATCGCGAACGAGCCGACGCGGTGGTACCCGACAACGCGGCGAGGTACAGGCCCGACAGCCCCGCCATATCCGCCTGGGTCTGGCAGATGTTGTCGGCGAAACCGATGCCACCGAAACCATCCCACGATGTGTCGGCGAGGAAGGCGGTACGACCCATCACCTCGGGAAGTTCGACGGGCGTGTCGTGATCGATCTGAAAGCAATAAAGACGTCGTGCGAACGAGCAGGGATCACGGCCGCTATCGCGGAACGTGGTCGCGACGGCGTCGGCGTACCCGATGGTGCCCTCGGCACCAGCCGACGACGAGGTCCAGTCTTCGCACGTGGCCAGCGGGGTGACCGCGACTCGACGGTACCCCGTCCACACTTCGACATCGCCGCCGACGTCTTCCCCGAGCTCGTTGATGCGCAAGGGGTACAAGAGGTCATCGGTCGGCAGATCGAGAACGGGCAGGCCGTCGGGGCGAACCCAACCACGTGCACCGTCCAGCCGGAGCCGAGCATTCTCCGCGGAGCTGATGCCGAGGAACGCGACAAACTCCCCCTCGAGCCCGGCCGCTGTCGCGGCGTCGCTGCAGATGGTGTCGGCCGCCGCGATCCCGCCGAACGAGCCGTCGTGACTGGTCGAGGTCACGAAGGCGATGTTCATCGGCGGGGGTTGGGGCTCACCCGACGAGCTGCTTGCCTCGCCTGGGCCCTCGGTCGTCGAGCCGTCCGTCGTGTCCACGCCCTGCGTACTGCCCGCGTCCGTACTCCCGTTGGTGGTGGTGCTCGTCGTCGGGTTCGGTGGGGTCGTCCCCGTGGAATCCATCAGGGTCCCGGACGAAGTTCCCGTAGACGAGGATCCCGATTCCCCCGAAGACGATGAACCCGGGTCGAAACAAGAAGTAAGGAGTAGGGCCCAACAAACCTGCGCAATGCGTCGAGACACAGGCAACGGTAACGCCCAGCGGGCGGCTGCGCACGCACACTTTGGGGCAAGGCAGGTCGCAGGTCGGATCCCTCGTCGTGTTCGCTCACGGTCACGGGTACCGCTCGTTCCCGATTCTGCGCCGCCTACCTAGCCGCCTACCTAGCCGCCTACCTATAGGTGAGATGGGTCCCCCGCGGGGTTCTCAGCCCCATGGGTTGGCCGATCGTCACATCGTCCGTAGACAAGGCCGCGGGGCCGGGCAGTGGTGCTCCCCTTGCCGCCGGTGATCATGATGGGGACGATTCCCGCTCAGCGCGTCGCCACGTAGCGGCCCGGGGAGCGCTCGACGACCAGCCCCCGCGCCTGCGCGTCGCTCAGACCCCGCAGGGCCACACGTGGTCGGGCGAGGGCATCCACGCTCAGCCCCGCCGGCCCCGCCGACGCCAGCGCCTCGCGTAGCCAGTGCAGATGCTCGGGCCACACCGCCCCCACCACCGCCGGCTCGGGCTCCCCGGCGGCCACCGCCCGCAGCCAGGCATCGACCGCGCGCGTCAGCACCTCGGGGGCCGCCGGATCCCAGGGCAGCGCATGGGCCCCCCCCGCGACCAGCACCGCGGCCCCCGCCGAGCCGGTGACCACTGCCCGCGGCCGCTGCTTACGCCGCGCCAGGGTGGCGGTGAGCATGGTGCCCGAACGGGGAGCCGCCTCGACCACCACCACCGCCTCGCACAGCGCCACCACGATCGCATTGCGGCTGGCGAACATCCCCCGGGTCGGCGTGGTCCCCGGCCCGTGCGCGTAGAGGACCCCGCTATCCGCGGCGGCCGCGATCCGATCGAACAGCGGGACGTGCTGCGGGGGATACGGGCGATCGGGACCGCAGGGCACGACCGCCAGCTGGGGCACCCCTTGGGCGAGCGCGGCGGCGTGAACGTCGGCATCGATCCCCACCGCGCCCCCGGAGACCAGCGAGAACCGCCGCCCGGCAGCCGCCCGCACGACCGGCGCCACCGCCTCGCGAAAGCGACGATGCGCCGCGCGGCTGCCGACCACCGCCAGCCGGGGAGACGGTGGCACATCGCCATCAAGGTGCAACGGACGGCGCCCGGACACGCCGAGGGCCGAAGGAGAGACGAGCGTGGTCGGCACACCCTCGTATCGACCGCCACGCCGATTCGTTGCATGCACGCCCGAGGCCGCTCGTCATCGCGCCTGCGGCTCGCCGCCCGGGGTTCGACACCCGGTCGACTCACGGTCGCCCCCACCCGCTGCCTCCATTGGATCGTTGTATGGGAGCGGATCGACTGATCCCGCGATGTTACAATCCCGCTCGTGGGAGGGGGATCGAGTGAGTCGGACGCGATCGTAGGGCAGCGCGTCGGCAAGTATCAGGTGCTCAAGAGGCTGGCGACCGGCGGCATGGCCGAGCTGTTCTTGGCCCGCTCGACCGGGATCGAGGGCTTCCAGAAGGTCGTCGCCCTCAAGCGGATCTTGCCGCAGTTGGCCGACAACGAGGACTTCGTGGAGATGTTCCTCCACGAGGCCCGCCTGGCCGCGTCGCTCGAGCACCCCAACATCGTGCACGTCTCCGACTTCGGCAAGGCGGGCAACGACTACTTCTTCGTCATGGCCTACGTCCACGGCCGTGACCTGCTGGCGATCCTGCGCAACGCGGTCAAGAAGCGCAAGCGACCCTCCATCGAGGACGCGATCACCATCGCCCTGGGCACCTGCGAGGGCCTGCACTACGCCCACGAGCACGTCGGCTTCGACGGCAAGCCGCTGGGCATCGTGCACCGCGACGTCTCGCCCACCAACGTGCTGGTCAGCTACGACGGCCACGTCAAGCTCGTCGATTTCGGCATCGCCAAGGCCGCCGCCCAGAACTCCACCACCCGGGCCGGGGTCCGCAAGGGCAAGGCCGCGTACATGTCCCCCGAGCAGTGCCGGGGCACCACGGTGGATCGTCGCAGCGACGTGTGGTCGATGGGCGTGGTGCTCTTCGAGATGACCACCATGGTGCGCCTATACAAGGCCGAGAGCGAGCTGGCGATCATGCACAAGATCGTCAACGATCCCGTGCCGTCGCTGCGCGAGGTCGACCCGAAGTTTCCGCCGGCGCTCGAGCAGATCATCCTCAAGTGCCTGCGGCACGAGCCCGCCGAGCGCTACCAGTCCGCCCGTGAGCTCCAGCAGGAGCTCCAGCGCTTCGCCGTCGAGCACGACATGTCTCCCTCGGCCTCGGGGCTGTCGGACTACATGAAGCGCCTGTTCGGCGCACCCGAGGTGCCGTGGTCTGGGCTCGACATCCCCTTTGGGCCCGGCTCAGGCGGCACCCAAACGGTCGACTACGCGGCCACGCGGACCGCCCAGAGCCCGGTGGGCCACGGGACCGACGGGGTCGGGCCGATCGAGCCGACCCCGGTGAGCTCTCCCTCCAACTCCAACGTGGTCAGCGTCCCGCACCGCGCCAGCATGTGGTCGGGCACCAACGTCGCGACCGGTCCCATTCGCCCGCCCTCGCGGGCGCTGTGGATCGGCGGCGGGGCGTTGGTGGGGCTCAACGCAGCCGTGCTGGTGTGGTGGCTCAGCTCGTGGCTCGCCGCCAACCAAACCCCGGCCCCGGCCCCGGCCCCCGCCTCGACCAGCCCGGCGGTCACCGCCCCGACCACCAAGACCGCTCCCGCCTCCCGCTAGCGGCTTCTCGCGAACGGCCGCCCACCGAACGGCCGCCCACCGAACGGCCAGCCACGGCCCGATGCCCTACTCCGAGGGCGGCACGGGTGGCGCGACGAAGGTGAAGTTGTCGCCCGATCCTTTTTCGACGACCAGGACCTCGGGAACCCCGGTGGTCTCCTCGGTCTGCCCGTCGATGTCCAGAGCCCCGGAGGCCCCCTCGACATCGAGGCTCGCCCCGCCGCGGATCTGAGCCTGGATCCCGCGCCAGTTGGCCTGCTCCAGGGTGAACGCCACTCCGCCACTCTTATCGTTGGAGCGTCGCAGGCCTCGCGCGATGTCGTGACCCGACAGCGACCCCGTACGATCGAGCGCCCAGGCGGCGCCGATGAGCATCAGCCAGGTCGCGTCGTAGGCCTGGGCGGAGAAATTGTAGAAGGTCGGATCCTCGTTGCGGTATGCCGACTTGTACTGGCTGACGAAGCTGCCGTAGGTCGTGCTCTGCGGCGCCGCGTAGCGAGCCACGCGAACGTCGTAGCGATCGACCGACATCGGATCCATGGGATCGGCCGGCTGGCTCACCCCGTAGCGATCGATCGCGTTGGCGCGCAGCAGATCCCAGTTGCCCGCCGCGTCGGCCAAGAAGGCGGTGGTCCCGTCGAAGGCGTCGTCGTTGGCGAAGGTCTCGATGAAGTACACCGCGTCCTTGGTGTACGACGACAAGAACACGATCTCTTCGGTCCCGACCAGGCTCGCCTTGGCCATGTTGATGGCCGCCTGGAGCTCCGTGCGCCCCCCCAGCTGCCACGGGATCACGGTGACGGTCACGTTGGCTCCCAACTCCGTCAACGCGTCTTGGATGTCCGCCCCCAAGACCTCGCCATAGCCCTGCTGAACCAGCACGACGATCGAGCCGACCTGACGATCGAGGATATCCTGGGCCATGGTCTCGGCCAGCAAGCGACTGTCGGGCGCCGTACGCCAAAGCCGCCCCGGCGCGTCGGCGGTGGCCGGGATGACGTCGAGCCCCGTGAGCGACGCGCTGGTCGCCGCCGGCGAGATCATCACCGCGCCCGCCGGCTCGACGACCTCGCTGTAGACCAGCTCGACGTCGGCCGACGCCGAGGGACCGATGAGCCCGGTCAGCGCCAGATCTTCGACGAGAAAGCTGGAGACCTCCTCGGCCGCCTCGAGCCGCGACAGCCCGTCCTTGACCGGGGCAAAGGGGTTGTCGCTCCCCGCATCCTGGATGTCGCACGAGATCATGCCCACCGTGCGCCCCTCGAGACCCCCCTGACGATTGGCCATGTCCACCGCCAGGTGGACCGACCGCTCTCGACCAAGCTCGGTGACCACGCTGCGATCGACCAAGCTGCCGAACACCACCGCGTCGTTGTTGTCCGGGTTGTCCAGCAGATCCTCGGGCACGATCTCATCACAGCGCTCGAGCAGGGTGAGGACCTCACAAAAGCCCGCGTCGTTGCAGGTGGAGGCGACTCCGTAGGCCGACCGACAATCGGCGTTGTCGCTGCACTGCGCGACGTCGACCAGGGTCAGCGAGCAACCGATCGAGGCTCCCAGACCGAGGGCCAAGCTCAGCACCGACACGGCACGGATCGGGCGAAACATCGTGGCACTGTTCATCCTCGAGCCTCAAAAACGCGTGGTCAGGGATACGCCGGCCGTAGTAGGCCCCCCGAGGAGCGAGACCGACGTGGCGTTGCGACGCGCCCGTCGAATTCGAGTGGCGTTGGTCGCCAGGATCGCGATGGCCGCCACTCCGGCGGCCGCTCCGATCGCAAAGGAAATGTCGGCGCCCAGCGCCAGGTTTCGGCGACGCTTCACCAGGTCGGCGTTGGTGTCCTGACAAAGCCGCGCCCCCCCCTGCTCGACGCACTCCCGCTCCACCTCATCGTCGGCGCGTGCGGCCGGGATCGCCAGCCCCATGCCTACGCCCAGGGCGACGACCGACAGGCTGACCATGGAGATCGCCACCGGGGTCAAGACCCGATCGGGCACGGGCTTGTCGCGACCCGGCTCGCGACGGGTCTTGGTCGGCTCGACCGGCGCCGGGGAGCTCACGTCGTCGTCCGGCTCTTCGTGCTCGGCCTCCTGCTGGGACTTGTCGATACGCAGCGTCAGCGCCTTGCGCCGACGCTCGATCTCGTCGCGCTCGGACTCGGGCGCCAGCTCGGCGTACTGCTCGAGGGCCTCGAGGGCCTTGTCGAGCTGGCCGTCCTTCTCGTAGGCGAACGAGACGTTGTAGAGCAACGTGGGATCGCCGGCCAGCTCGAAGGCCTCCTCGAACGCGGTGGCCGCCTCCGTAAAGCGCCCCGCCTCGAACGCCTCCAGGCCGGCCTGGTAGCGCTCCTGGGCTTGCTCGTCGGTCGACGGCCCAACGAACGCCACCAGCGGAGACGATCCGACCGGGGCCGTGGCATTCGCGAGGGTCGGACCCCCCGTGGCCACCAGACCGGCGACGACCCACGAATACCCGACACGACGCCACCGACTCGAGGACCAGGCACGGCTCCGGGCAACCTTCGCCGTACGAGCCACCGGACTGGTCATCGAGCGAGCCACCGAGCTAGCCACCGAGCTTCTTGACCCCACCGATCTTGCCTCCCTCACCGAGCTTCTTGAACTTCGAGCCCGACCCGCCCCCGTCGAGCTTCTTGAACTTCGAGTCGCCTCGGTCGAGCTTGCGCGGCGGCTCCACGGCGGCGGGCTTTTCTACGGCGTCGTCCTCGCTCGACGCACCGGCGGACTTGTCGCTGGATTTCTTCTTGCTCGACTTGTTGCTCGATGGGCGCTTGTTGCGACGCCGGCTGGTCTCGGCCGTGGTCGCCTCGGCCCGAGGTAGCACGATGTTGAGCATCTGCCGCTCCCCGAGCACCACCTCGACCTCCGAATTCCACGGCTCGTACCCGGTAGCGTTCAGCTCGACCCGATGCATACCCGCCTCGAGTACGCCGTCGAAGGGCGCGTTGCCCATCGAGCGACCATCGACCAAGACCTCGGCCCCGACCGGCTCGGCCTTGATCACCAACTCGCCGTGAGTGGCCGCGGGCAAAGCCTCGCGAGCCACGGGCTCGGCCATGGGGATCACCACTCCGGGAGTCGCCGCCAGGCCCGGCGACGCCGGCGACATCGGCAGCACCACCGCGCCAGCCGAGGGGGTCGTCGCCCCCGGCGTTCGGGCGCCGGGGTTGGCGAAGGTCATCAACAACGCGAGCGTCACCCCAAAGACGAGCACCGCGGTGAGAATGCCCAGCCCCACCGTGCCCGATCGACCGGGCGGGACCCCGGCCATGGTGCTCCCGATCATGGCCGCACTCCCGGGCGCCGAGCCGTACGAGGCCGCGGTCGGATGACCAACCGAAGCGGAGACGGAAGAACCGTAGACGTCGGACGTGGGTGTGACGGACATCGTGCTGAAGCGGCAAAGCCGAGAAGGGAGTGAAGAACGAAGGGACGAGTGTGAACCCGGAGCGACGATGGGATCGGATAGGGACCCGAAGCCAAGCCGCCAAACAGTGATTCTCGCGAATCGCTCGATGCTCCCATCGAACGAAAAGCCTCATCCTCCCACAAAATCCTAGACGAGTCGGTCACACCAAAGCAAGAGCCATGTCTCCATTTCGCGCATGCGAGCTCGGCGTCAGGGGACATTTCGATAGTAGGGCGCCCGGTGCGTGTGCGTTTGGCGTATACGTCTGGCGTGTACGTCTGGCGTGTACGTCTGGGCGTGTGCGTCTGGGTCCCGGAGCTCAAGTCCGTATCTTTCGCTCGTACCACCGGTCCTCGCTGCGGGGTCTGGAGTCCTCGCTTCGGGGTCTGGAGTCCTCGCTTCGGACTGCGGCATCGAGCACCGCCTGCACGATGTGCGATGTGCCACATTCATCGAACTCGGCCGAGTGTCAATACACGACCCTCGGTGGCTCTGAGCGTATTGCCAGTGACCGCTCCCTCCGGTCGTGATCCATGAGCAAGTTCGCGCAACCCCACCGATTGCGGTTGTGGTTTGCAGTCACCAACATCCCGGTCGAACCCCCCAATGCGATGCAAACAAGCCCACGCTTGCGACATGATTGTGACTTTTCGATCCGCCAACCGTGATAGCGTCACCGTTGTGACCGTGGGGGGCGGTCGCCGCTAGACGATCGTGGGCGGCGCCTGCTTAGTCGTACACACAAGCCATGGCGCGACGCCCGGTGGGCGGACTGCGCCACGCATAGGTGCCGAATGAACAAAGTGACTCTTGGAGGGTTCGTGCTGCTTCCTCTCGTCCTGGTCGGATGTCCGGGTGATGGCGACGATGGCGACGGCGACACCGGCTCGTCGCAGGGCTGCGCGGATCCGAGCGATCCGTCCGCACCACGCCTATCGGTGACCGACGACGTCGTGGAGGACACCACCTGGACATGCAACAACATCTATTTGCTCGACCAGACCGTCGTCTTCGTGTCCGACGCGACGCTGACCATCGAAGCGGGCACGACCATCGAAGGGACGGCCGGCAGTGCGCTGGTCATCACCGACACGGCTCAGATCAACGCCCAGGGCACCTCGTCGGCCCCGGTGGTGATGACTTCGGCCAATCCCGTGGGCCAGCGCAGCCGCGGCGACTGGGGCGGCCTGGTCTTGTTCGGGCAAGCCCCGGTCAACCTCGACAATGGCTCGGGCGTGGCCGAGGGTCTCCTTACTCCGGTCAGCTACGGCGGGATGGAAAGCACGCACAACTGCGGAACGCTCCAGTACACCCGCGTGGAGTGGGCCGGGTTCGTGATCTCGGACGATAACGAGCTCAACGGGATCACCTTCTACGCCTGCGGCTCGGGTACGACCGTCGATCACGTGCAAGTGCACATGGGCGCGGACGACGGCATCGAGATGTTCGGGGGCAACTTCGACGCCAGCAACCTCGTGGTCACCGGGGCGGGCGACGACAGCATCGACTGCGACCAGGGCTACCAGGGCACCCTGACCAACGTGTTCATCCACCAAGATCCGACCATGGGCGACGCCTGTTTCGAGTGGTCCAACGGCAGCCACAGTTCCACCGCGGAGCCGCTGACCGGCCCCACGGTGATCAACGGCACCTGCGTGGGCTCGGGCGATGGGAACGAGAGCAAGGGGGCGACCCTCAAGGAGGGAACCGACGCCGGCTTCATCAGCACCCTGTTCATCAACCTCACCGGCGACAACATCAAGCTCGAGAACCTCGAGACCCAGACCCGGGCCGAAGCGGGCAATATCGCGATCGACGGCACGATCTTCTGCGACGGGAACGCCTTTAGCATCGAAGAAGAAGGCGACGAGGACGATCCCCCGCCCACGTGGACGGCGATGGACTTCGCCGACTGGGTGGCCGCCGCGGGCAACAACCAGTTCGGGGTGGACTGCGGCCTCCCCAGCGCGGCCTGGGGCGACCCAGACATCCAGCCCCCGCCGGGCTCGACCCCCGACGGCGCCGGAGCCAGCCCGGGCCAGTCGTACGCTGGCGCGGTGGATCCCAACGGGGAGAACTGGACCCGCGAGCCCTGGATCAACTACGACCCGGCCGGCTGACGCTCAGTTGCCGACCCGGAACCCGCCGCCGCCCTCGACCTTGCCGTCGTCGCGGCGGACGTTGGCGTCGGCGTCGATCGTCTTGCCCTTGCGCTTGGCCCCCGGCTCGGGCTCGGGCTCGGTCCCCGCCCGATTGAGCCCCGGCCCCCGCAGCTCGACATGGTCCCCGCGCTCGATCTCGCGGCGGGAGAAGGTGCTCATGGCCAGGCTGGTCTTCTCCAGCACCTGGACCACGATGAGCGCCCCGGTCACGCGGCGGGGCCAGCCGTCCTCGTAGGGGATCGCGAACACCCGCTCGGGTGTGTACTCGTCGCCCTTGCGGACCACCTCGAGCACATTGCCCTCCTCGATCCCGTCGACCTCGCCGAGGCTGACGATCACGAACTGCTGATCGCCGGCCAGCACGTCGTTCTCCCCGCGGCCGCGCTGGCTTCGGCTCTGACGAGACATCTTGATGGGGATCGGCCCGGTGTTGTTGAGGGTGGCCACCACCAGGCCCGAGCCCGCGCGATCGGCCGGGACCGGGTCGACCCGCCGGAAGCGACGCCGCAGCGGACCAACCTTGTAGCCGCGCTCGATCGGGTTGACCGCGCTGGAGACGGTGCCCTCCACCGCCTTGCGGGCGACCGTCTCGACCTCCACGTCGCCCATCACCTCCACGACCCAGCCGAGCACCTTCTTGTTGTCCAGATCGTAGACCTTCTCCTGCGGCGCGTAGATGACCAGCCGCTCGCCGGGGATCGGCGGGTTGGCTTTGTCGTAGTCCATATAGATCGTGTCGAGGGTGGCCATCATGACCTTGGCATCCCCGCCTCCTATCACGGTCATCGCCGTCTCGAACTGGTAGATGTCTACGAACGCGTTCTGGGTCAGCAACACCGGGTCGGCCTTGACCCGCCCGGGCATCCGCGTCTTGGAGAACGCCAGGTTGGAGTCGGTCGGATCCACCGGCGTGCTAAAGGGGTCGTACAGCCGAATGCGATCGCCCGGGAAGATCCAGTGGGCGTTGGTCACGTGGTCGTTCCACGACCATAGCTTCGGCCATAGATAAGGGTCACTGAGGTAGTAGTACGAGATGTCCCATAGCGTGTCGCCCTGCTGCACGATGTGGTACTCGGGGATCTCGAGCTCGTTGCGATACTGCTGCAGGGCGTTGGGGTCTTGGATCTGCAAGCCGTTGATCAGCGTGCCGTCGGGTCCCACCGTGGTCGCGCTGGATCCATAGGTCTGGTCGGCGGTGGCGGTGTTTCCGCGATCCACGTAGCCTGGATCGAAGCTCCCCTGAGGCGGGGGCGCGTCGGCCGGCGGGGAGCCCAGGGCCGCCTGGATCGCCGGCGGCAAGGCCTGCGACGGCGAGTCCCCGCTGGGCGAAACAGACGGCTGGCCAGACGGTTGGCCAGACGGTTGAGTGGCCGGCTGCGCCCCGGCGGGGGCCCCCACCAAAAAGGGCACCACCACAACAACGACGACGGGAACGAATGGACGACGCATGACGTTAGGACTCGAGCTCGGCAAGCTTGACGCGCGCGATGTCGCTAGCGCGCTCGGCGGGATAGGCGGCGATGAGCGCACCGAGCACATCGCGAGCGTTGGGTAGATCGCCCAGCTGACGATAGCAAAGGCCGATCTTGAGCAGGGCGTCGGGCGCCTTGTTGCCGCCGCCGTAACGCTCGATCACCTCGGTGAACGAGGCCAACGCATCGGCGTAGTGTCGTTGATCGTAGGCCGACTCCCCCTTCCAGTAGAGGGCGTTGTCGGCGTAGTCGTGGCCCGGATGCCGACGAGCAAACCGGCCAAAGGCCGACTCGGCGCGCTCAGGCTGACCCGACTGATAGATCGCCATCGCCGCCTCGTACTCCTGGATGACCGCTCGACCTCGCCCCCCGCGATCGGGACGATCGGGAGGCGGGGGACCATTGCGGGTGGTCAGCTGCACCAGCCGTGATCCCTCCAGGCGGTAGCTCCGCGCGGCCTCGACCGGCTGTCCAGCGGGCTCCAGCTCCGGCTCCGGTGCGTACCCGGATCCGGACTCGGGCCCGAATGGAACCGAGCCCGACGACGACGGGGTCGACGACCCCACCGTGGATCCCAATGTGGATCCCACCGTGGATCCCACCGTGGATCCCAATGTGGATCCCACCGCGGAGCCCCGCGTGGACCCCGACGTGGACCGGGGCGCCGACCCGGTCACGGGCGACCGCGGAGGCGGACTCGCTGTCATGCCCGGCGCCAATCGAACAACGGGGAGCGAGCGCCCATCGGGCAGCGTGTGGGCGCCCGCCGACTCGGCCACGGCTCCCCGCGACCCACCCCGGTCGGGGCCGCGTTGCTCCAGGTAGAGCACCCGGTCCTCGAGCATCTGCACCCGGCGACGCAGGGCCGCGTTGTCACGACGCAGCTGCATCACGGGCTGCTCGGTGGGGCTGTGCGTTGGGGTCGCCGTGGCCGCGCGATGTGCACAACCGCACCCCAGCACCAGTGCCCCGATCCCCATGATTCGCCGAATGGTCATGCGTTGGCCGTCAGGCTAGCAATGTCGCCAGTCCGCCCCCAAAAAGCCCACAGAAAACCTGGGTTGCGCATCACACGCGGGCCGACGTACGCCAAGCTCTTGGGCGTAGGGCCCCGCCCCTTGTTCGTTCCGATGCCGCGACTTCGCCAACCGTCTCGTCTCGTCCCCGCCGCCCTCGCGCTTGGCCTGGCTGCCATTGCCGGGCCGGCCCACGCCGACACCGAGGGCAAACGAGGGCGGGTGACCGCGCTGCGGATCAACACCCCCGGTAGCGACGAACACCCGCTGTTCTCCGGCTCGATCACCGTCAAGCTCGGCTCGGGAGCGCTGGTGGAGTACCGCTGGGGCGGGTCGAGCTGCCCGGGGCAAAAGCTCAGCGAGCCGCAGATCGACCTTTTGCTGGCCGCCTTCGTCGAGCGCAACCGCACCCGGATCGTACCGCTCTACACCATGGGTGAAGGCCCCGGCACACGGTGCCTGGTGGGCTTTACGCTGAGCGCGGGCTGAGCCCCGCCTCGCGCGATCCCTACCTCGCGCGATCCCTATCTACCTAAACGAAGAGATGCGAGCGGTCGGCTCGCGCTCCATGGCCGAAGGATCGACGACGGTCGAGGTCCTGGCGTGCTCGCCCGGCGCACTCGACCGTCTTCTTGATGAAAGTCGCATTCAACCTGGCTCGTCCATATGGCCGGGATTTGGCGCTTGACATAGCCCCAGGTCCTTCGTAGTGTTCTTTCATCGATATTGATTTTCAATATCGAATGTTCATCCAATCCATCCCGAGGGCGCGCGGGACCTTGCTCCCGTTCCGCGCGCCCTCTTCCCTGATTGTCCGCCATGCCGCATACCCTTCGTCCTCTGGCCCACTCCCCCGTCTGTCAGATCGACCACTGCGCCGAGTGCAATATCCTGCACGTGACCCTGGGACCCATCACGATGCGACTGGAGATCGGGGCCGGCCACCATCTGCGCCACACCCTGACCCGGGCGCTCGAGGTCCTCGAGGCGATGGAGGCCCGTGAGGCCCTCGAGGCCCATGATCGGGGTTCGGCCACCGAACCGACCCACCCGGACTCGCCGCTCGTCAACTGAGTACGCCTCGGGTCGCAGCGAGTCGCGATCGGTCGCGCGACCCAGTCGCGTCCAGCCTCGGTCTTGCCCAAGAGGTACCGAGAAGGACAACTGGGGTTTTGCCGCTCGCGCCCTGCCGTGCGATCGCGATTGACACCGAGCCACCGCTGCTCGCACCATGGCCTCGCCATCGGTTCCTTCGGCCCCGGTCGAAGGACGCAAGAGGGAACGCGGTGAGAATCCGCGGCTGTCCCGCAGCGGTGAGCAGGAACGACCGTCGCCACGAAGGCACTGGGCTCGCCCGGGAAGCCGCGACCAGTAGGACCCCCTTGGCCTGCAAGCCCGAACACCTGCCGAGGCCCCCCGCGCGTGCGGGGGTCACGGCTCGGTGTCCGCGCGGACGGCCCCGGGGTGCCGGACCCACGGCGGGGGATCACCCGCCCCACCTGCGCCCTAGACCCCACCCGTCTCGGCCCGAGCCCCGACCGCGAGGATACGGAAGGCACGAGACGACCATGACGACAACTCTTCGATCGATCCACTGGCTGCTCCTCCCGCTGGGGCTCGTTTGTTCGGCCTGCGACGACGACAACGGCAACGACGACACCGGCGGCGCGACGACCCAAAACGCCACGACCATGGCGATGAGCGGAAGCGGCAGCAGCGATTCCACCGGTCCCTCCGACCCGGACAGCTCCACGGGCATGAGCGCGGGCACCATGGACACGAGCGCCGACGACCCCACAGGGGCCGCCACGGACGGGGCCGGCTTGGAGATCGCCGGCGAGTGGTTCGAGGCTTTGGGCTCCAAGGACGGGGTCGATCACATCATCGACGATGAGCGCTGGGCTCAGCAGGGCCCCTTTGGCAACGCGCGCTACGACATCGAGAGCTACGACAACCCCGGGCGGTGGGTCGTGGCCCAGGGCGACGCCAGCAACGAGTTCTTCCCGGATCTCTACAGCAAGTTCATCTGGACCTGGGACGGCCCCGATCTCTACTACTGCACGGCGGTCTTCGATGCCGAGACGGCCGCCGACGCGATGGCCGCGCCCGATCCGGATGTGGACGACCTCGAATTCGGCTGCGCTGGGTTTGCGTGGAGTCGGCTGATGCCGGCGCCGTAGAGCGAGCCCACGACCGCGCAGGTCACCACCGCGCCACACTGAGGCTTCAGCCCGACCTGCCTCCGGCTTGGTCCGGAGCTTGGTCGGGCGGCAGATCCGGCGGCAGATCCGGCGGCACGGTCGGCGGGTGACCGGCCAGCATGCGCCCGATGAACAGCACAATGCTCGACAGGCCGATCGCCAAGCCAACCACCACGCCAGCATCGACGATCCCCCGCCAGGGCTGCGGGAGCTGCCGCACCGCGAGCACCAGAGTCACGATCGACACCACGAGGATCCGCGCCGTCCATACGCCCCGCCGCGAGGCATGGAACAGCGACATGCAAAACAGCGGGGCGAACACCACCCACGCCGGTCGCGGGTTGGCAGCCAGCACCTGGGCCCGAGCCACCACCCGCGGCGAGAAGCGACGGTGAAAGCCGCGGTAGCCCTCGGCGTGCGCGTTGACGAGCACCCACAGGATCATCACCACCCACTGCAACACGCTCAGGCCGCCTTCGACCGCCTCGACAACCAACGGCGTCAGGCGAACGATCGGCTGGGTCACCAGGACGATCACCCCCAAAAGTCCCCACACCATGCCGATGCGTCCCATCATCACGCCCGGCCTCCTGTCGTGGCTCCCCATCCTCTCGAGCAATGGGCTCGCGCATCCCGAGCCGACCTCGGCATAGAGACCTCCGCGCTCCGAGCGCGACCGTGGTCCAACCATCGACGCCTCACCCGGGCGTATATGGCACGACTTGCCCCGTCCCTACGCCCATCCCGTCGTGTGAGCTTCACCATATGTGCCCGACGACGCGGCCCGGGCTGCGGCCCGTGCGATCCATCGCGCATCCTGCTAGCACTGAGGACGCGTGGAGTCCCCCGCGGAGCAGGGTGAGGCGGAGCCCGGGGGGCGCGGCAGCGCCACGCCGGAGCCCGAGCTGGATCCGCGGCGCTTGCTGTGGTCCTCGGTGCTGGCGTTGCTTGGTCTGGTGGCGGTGGTCGCCATCTTGGGGGCGTGGTTTCGCGAGCCGCTGGTCTCCACCGGGCGCTGGTTTGTCGACACGCTGGGGGGCCCAGGGGTCGCAATCGGATTCGCGATCCCCGATGCGTTCACCGTGCCGATCCCCAACGACGCCTTTTTGGCCCTGGGGCGCGCGGGGGGGATGTCTGCGGTGCCGCTTTGTGCCTGGGCGATGCTGGGCAGCCTGTCGGGAGGTAGCCTGGGCTGGGTGCTGGGTCGCCTGCTGCGACGTACCCGGGGGGTCGACCGCTTCTTGACCGGGCGCGGCGCGGCGCTCGACCGCGCGCTGCGACGGCGCGGGCTGTGGGTGGTGGCCATCGCCGCGATTACCCCCTTGCCCTACTCGCTGTCCGCCTGGGCCGCCGGCTCCACCGGCATGCCCTTCGGGCGATTCCTGCTGGTCTCGCAATGCCGGATCATTCGGGTGGTCGGGGCGCTCGCCCTGGTCGACCTGGGCCTGATGTCCTGGACCTGATGTCCTGGACCTGAGGGCTTGATGTCGGTCACGTGCGCCGGCGGGTCGCGGATCGGGCCAGGCGTGATATATGGGCCCCGCGATGCCGCGTAGGAACAAGATCACCATCGTCGGAGCCGGGAACGTCGGCGCGACCGCAGCCCACTGGGCCGTGCAACAAGAGCTCGGGGACGTCGTCCTCGTCGACATCAAGGAGGGCCTGCCCCAGGGCAAGGCGCTCGACCTGGCCGAGTCGGGCCCGGTCATGGGCTTCGATTCCAACCTCGTGGGCGCCAACGACTACGACGCCACCGCGGGCTCCGACGTGGTGGTCATCACCGCCGGCGTGCCTCGCAAAAAGGACCCGCAGACGGGCAAGTTCACCAGCCGTGACGACCTGGTCGAGATCAACCGCAAGATCGTCGGCTCGGTCACCAAGGACATCGTCTCCCGCTCGCCCGACGCGATCCTGATCTGCGTCTCCAACCCGCTGGACGCCATGTGTCACGTGATGCTGGCCGAGTCGGGCTTCCCTCGCGAGCGGGTGATCGGCATGGCCGGCGTGCTCGACACCGCGCGCTACAAGACCTTCATCGCCATGGAGCTCGGGGTCAGCGTGGAAGACATCCACGGCATGGTGCTGGGCGGTCACGGCGACACCATGGTCCCCCTGCCCTCGCACACCTCGGTGGGCGGGATCCCGCTGCGCGAGCTGATGGAGGAGGACAAGATCCAGGCGATCATCCAGCGCACCCGCAAGGGCGGCGGCGAGATCGTGGGCCTCTTGGGGTACTCGGGCTACTACGCGCCCTCGGCCTCGGTCATCGCCATGGTCGAGTCGATCGTGCGCGACAAGAAGCGCGTGCTGCCGACCGCGTGCCTGACCCAGGGCGAGTACGGCTACGAAAATCTCTTCATCGGCGTGCCCGCGGTCATCGGCGCCGGCGGGGCCGAGAAGATCATCGAGATGAAGCTCGGCGACAAGGAAAAGGAGATGCTCGAGATCTCCGCCAACGCCGTGCGCGACGTGGTCAAGCTGCTGCCCTACTGATGATGAACGTCTGATCCCGACTGAGGTCTACCGAGGCACGATCGCATGAAGATCCACGAGTACCAGGGCAAGGGCCTCCTTGCCGCCCAGGGGGTTCCCGTCCCGATCTCGAAGGTGGCGTTCTCCGCCGACGAGGCCAAGGACGCCGCCGCCGAGATCATCGACAAGACCGGCAACGAGGTCGTGGTCGTCAAGTCCCAGATCCACGCGGGCGGCCGCGGCAAGGGGCGCTTCAAAGAACACCCGGACCTGGGCGGGGTCAAGGTGGTCAAGGGCGCCCAGCAGGCCGAGGCGATCGCCGGGCAGATGCTGGGCAGCACGCTGGTGACGATCCAGACCGGCCCCGAGGGCAAGAAGGTCAGCCGAGTGCTCGTCGAGCAGGGCATGGCGATCGCCTCCGAGCTCTACGTGGCCGCCACCCTCGATCGCGCCACCGGGCGCACCACGCTGATGGCCTCGACCGAGGGCGGCATGGAGATCGAGGAAGTCGCCGCCAAGACCCCCGAGAAGATCCTGCGGGAGTCGATCGACCCGGCCGTGGGGCTCGTGCCCTTCCAGGCCCGCAAGCTGGCCTACGGGCTGGGGCTGCGCGACAAGGTGGCCAAGCAGATGAGCCGCTTTTTGGTCAAGCTGGCCGGGGCCTACGAGAAGCTCGACTGCTCGCTGCTCGAGGTCAACCCGCTGGTCATCACCGAGGGCGGCGAGGTGCTGGCCCTGGACGCCAAGGCCAACTTCGACGACAACGCGCTCTACCGGCACCCGGACATCGAGGCGCTGCGCGATCCCAGCGAAGAAGATCCGGCCGAGCTCGAGGCCAAGCAGTTCGATCTCAGCTACGTCAACCTCGACGGCACGATCGGCTGCATGGTCAACGGCGCCGGGCTGGCCATGGCCACGATGGACATCATCAAGTTCTTCGGGGCCGAGCCGGCCAACTTCCTCGACGTGGGCGGCGGCGCCACCGTCGACAAGGTGACCGCCGCCTTCAAGATCATCACCAGCGATCCCAAGCTGCAGGGGATCCTGGTCAACATCTTTGGCGGGATCATGAAGTGCGACATCATCGCCAACGGGGTGATCGCGGCCGTCAAGGAGGTGGGCCTGAAGGTGCCCCTGGTGGTGCGCCTGGAGGGTACGAACGTGGAGCAGGGCAAGAAGCTGCTCGACGAAAGTGGCCTGTCGCTGACCACCGCGACGTCGCTGCGCGACGCCGCCCAGAAGATCGTGGAGCTGACGAAATGAGCGTTCTGGTCGACAAGGACACCAAGCTGCTGGTCCAGGGGATCACCGGCAAGACCGGGGCGTTCCACGCTCGCCAGTCGATCGAGTACGGCACCGCCGTGGTCGCCGGCGTCACCCCCGGCAAGGGCGGCGAGCGCTTCGACGACGCGGTCCCGATCTTCGACACGGTGGCCGGCGCGGTGAAGCAGACGGGGGCCAACGCCACCGTGATCTTCGTGCCGCCCCCCTTCGCCGCCGACGCGATCATGGAGGCAGCCGACGCCGAGGTGCCCCTCATCGTGTGCATCACCGAGGGGATCCCGGTGGCCGACATGGTCAAGGCCAAGCGCTACCTCGAAGGCCGGTCCAGCCGGCTGATCGGCCCCAACTGCCCCGGGATCATCACCCCCCAGCAGTGCCGGATCGGCATCATGCCCGGCTACATCCACCAGCCCGGCAAGGTCGGGGTGGTCTCGCGCTCGGGCACCCTGACCTACGAGGCCGTCCACCAGCTGACCACGCTGGGCCTGGGGCAGACCACCGCGATCGGGATCGGCGGCGACCCGGTCAACGGCACCAACTTCGTCGACTGCCTGCGGTTGTTCAATGACGATCCGCAGACCGAAGGGATCGTGATGATCGGCGAGATCGGCGGGAGCGCCGAGGAGGACGGGGCCGCGTTCATCAAGCAGCACGTGCAAAAGCCGGTGGTCGGGTTCATCGCCGGCACCACCGCCCCGCCGGGCAAGCGCATGGGGCACGCCGGCGCGATCATCTCCGGGGGCAAGGGCACGGCCGAGGCCAAGCTCGAGGCGCTGCGGGCCGCGGGGGTGCACATCGCCGAGACCCCCTCGGACATCGGCAGCACGATGGCCAAGGCGCTGGGCTGAGTCAGCGGGGACACCTGCTCGCTCCTGGCCGCTCTTCCGAGTCGGTCAGGAGCACGAGGTCCGAGGGACCGGGCACTCCGACCTCCACGGCTCCATCCCGTGCCGAACACTCGCCGACTTCGCCCGCGTGCTCGTGCCACCATTACGCAGACGCTCGAGAGCCTTCTCGAAGATAAGCACGGTCATCGACGGCGGCGTGGAGGCAGCTCTCGATGACCGCGAAGAGAGCCCGGACACAGTGGAGTGATTCCTCTACTTCGACAACCGTTACGGTTTCTGCACGATTGCCATGGGCAATCGAGTTACGCTTCCGTACCAGGGCATTGAGCTTCTGTTTGTACGGAGTCAGAGACGCACGATCCAGCCCCAATGTAGTTGCCAGCTCATCCAGGACCTCGAACAACAAGTTGGACCTGGTGTCGATCTCGCGCTCGCCCTTACTGAATCGGAGAGGGTGTTCTGCCTCGTCCGCGCGAGCTCGAGCGAACTTGATACGGGCATTAAGGCTCGAATTGGTCCGTAGCGCTCTGAATGCCGGTCCCCACGAGTACGCCAGCAAACATGGATTCACGTCCATTCGAGGGACATTCTGGCGCTCGACGAACTCGAGGTACTGCTGGAGCGCATCCTTCACATACCCTTCGAATTGAGCATACGCCATCGCTATCGCCATTGCGTTGGCCATCGGACGGAGGATATGCCCCTCGGAGAACTCCGAGCTCACTCGTTCGACGTACTTCAGGTTTCTAAGGCGTCCATCCGCGAGATTGGCGAGCTGCGTCTTGAATTCTTGCGGATCCATTGGACTAGATTGGACAAGATGCTACGCCGATAAGATATCATGACCTGCTTCGATCCGTCCCCGAAGCTTGCTTCGACTATTGGCACCACCTCCGGTATTCGCGAGGAACTTCGGGTCCGTCTTGAGCTTCATGATGCGTTTCTCGAGCTCCGCTGGCTTCATCTTGGCGACGGATTCGATGTTCTGCCCGATGCTGATGGCGATAGCCTCGAATACGTACACGGAAAAACCACCTCGATGGGAACCGTTGCGATAGTGCCGCCAAGTATCTATCGGCATGGCTGCCCCCAACAGATCGAACGTGTCCCGAAAGATCTTCGATTCTACCTCTAGCTCGAACTTACGCTCCCCCTGTATGACCTCACGAAAGAAATCGGTGATGAAGGATTCTACCTCGTGATGGAAGTCGTCGAGGCCGTTCTTCAAGGCAAAGAACCTCATAACCAGCCCTCGGTCGTACTTTGATTCCTGCTGATTGTCCGAGAGTCCCAAATTGTCGGCAAACGGTGAAAATTGGGCCAATTCATCGACTCGGTTCATCAACGCGGGGTTGGAAGCCCGGAAGATGCAGTTACGAATCTCTTGCTCGGTCAGCGGCTCTCCCCCCGTATTGAGTCGCTCGAAGAGATCATACTTGGCCTGGATGGAACTCCCGATCTTCAGCACCTCGACTCGGCATGATGCACGCTTGAGCGAGAGCCGAGATCGCAGGGGGAGATTTTCGAACGTCATTCCTTCTAGCTCGGACAGCTTGGAGCGCCTCGATGGCCGAACGAGGGTGCTCGGGGCCACGGGTTCGGCGCTCGCATCACGGAGCACCCCCATGAACTCGAGCACGGTCGAGAGGCGCTGCAAGCCGTCTACGAGCTCCCATATCCCCTTGTCGG
>JBCCWC010000154.1:0-38792 GCA_039194325.1 Myxococcota bacterium | reverse complement strand
TAAACGAGCGAAGGGCCGCACAGAGATTGCCTCTGTGCGGCCCTTGGAGTGCGGGCAGACCGAGCGTCTGCGTGCGGCCCTCAGGTGTCTCGGGATCCGCGGCTCAGCGCAGGCGAATCGAGCCGGACCACCAGGGGTACCAGCCCTCGTGCTGGCTTCCAGTTTCACCCCAGCCGATCCGGAACCCCTCGCTGACGACCGGCACGGTGAAGATCTCACCATTGGCGGGGAAGGCGAACTCGCAGGCCTGGCACGACTGCGCGACGCCCTCGGCGGCCAGCGAGGTCACGGGACCGGGGTCTTCGGCGGCACCAAAGCCAACGTCGCCACGGTGGCCACCCACGGCTACCGACCAGTCCGACTGCTGAAAATGGGCACCGTCCATATCACTGGTCTCCACCGCGTTGGCCCGGGCAACGTAGTCGACCAGCATGAACTCGCTGAAGCCGGCCGGGAACGGGATGGTGTAGTGGTACGTGTGCCCCCCGCCGTCGTCCTGCGTGAACGGACGGCACAGCTCGTCGAGCCCGCTGGTCGGGGCGGGCTCGACCGCCGTCATCGTGGCGTTGAGCTCGCAGGCGACGTCGAGCGTGAGCTCGGTCCAGCCGCCACCATCGGTGTTCATGTCGCAATGGGTGGTGACGGCGGGCAGCGGGCCATCGCCGTCGAGATCTAGGATGTAGTCGCCGCTGGGGGTATTGGGGTTCCCCTGCTGGATCTCCAGGCACGACGTCGCCACCGGCTGCGCGGGGGGCCACATCGACGACGCGGACACCTCCACGTGCAGCGGGCTGCACGTCGGCACCAAGAAGTCACCGTCATCGGGGTACCACGCGAGGGTCTGGGTGGCTGCGTCCCAGTATCCGATCCGCTCGCCGTGCTCGGTCTGCGCGAGCAGATCGCTGGCCATGATGTCCCCAAAGCGGAGCGGCATGACGGTCACCAGGTTGTCGCCAGGAAGTAGTTCGATGGTGACGTCCTCCTCGACGGGCACATGACCGACCATGGTGTAAAGAGCAGGGGACACGGGCTGCCCGGCGAGGTGACTGACCGAGACAACGTCGCCAACATCAAAGCTGAAGCCTGGGGCGGGAGCGTCGACCGCGGACCCGCCCCATTGCTGATCGTGCTCATTCCACATATACGCGTCCTGAGCGTCGGACTCCATGTCCTCGAAGAGCTCCGTGGCGGTGTCGACCTCGCTGATGAGACACATGCCTAGCTTGGTGTAGCCGGGCTCCATGGTGTGGACGATCTTGCCTACGGTGGTGGAGAGCGGCTCGAGCGCCTCGGGAGCGACGACGCGATAGTAGCGAACGACGTCGTCGTTGCCGCCCACGTGGGTATAGCTGGTGCCTCCCATGACGGTGTCGAGCAAGACCGCCGCGGGATCACTGGGCAGGAAGTATGGGGCGTCGCTGGTCCAGACCTCATAGGTGCCGACCCCCTGGTCGGACCACGACAGGTCGAGATCGCCACCCGCCTTGGTGATCGACAGGTCAAAACCGGCAGTCTGCCGAATTCCGCGCCGGTCATCGGTGAGCGCCCCGTGCGAGGGGTCAGCGCTGGTGTCGTCCGCATCGGACGCGTCGATGCCGTCGATGAGTGCAGCGGGCGCCTCGTCGTCGGCGATACATCCGGTCGTGGCGAGCAGGGCGGCGAAGGGAAGCAGAGCGAAGTGATGGTTGTTGAGCGGCATGACTGATTCGTTCCTGATGAAGCGGTGGTGATTCCGAAGACGCTCAGACTATTGTGCACTCCTAATACCAACTGAAAAGTTGCAATAATATTGGCAACAACCATTCAACTGACAGCAAAATGCGGCAAGTTAATTAGCCAGAAGAAAGACGACTGTCGCCACAATTCATACAACATGCGGAAGAATGCCACATATACAGATCGATATACTCTGTCACAAATCGAGACAGATCAATATAGTCCAAACATCCTGATCAGCCTGGTACAACTTAGCACAACCTGGTACAACTTAGCACAACCCGATACAGCTTGGCACAAACCGATATACATGATGCAGATCGATACATCTCAATACTCCAAATGGTTCACATGATCCAAAGCGATCCAAAGTGCGCAGCGAGTGACCGCGCTGCCGCTCGGGACGCTCGTAGCCGACCACGCTCGCGCCCCTGCTCGCCCCCCACCGCCCTCAACGAGAAGCCAGCACACGAATGAACGCCGCCTTCGTGGCCAGGAAGGGCGAGCCGCGGCCCGGCACTACTGCACGGCTACAAGCAAGCCTGCGACCGAGATGAAGACCAGGGCTGTCATCACCTGGCCCTCATCCCGAACACCGAGGACCCGAAGTCGCTACCCCCCGCAGGCGTCGATTTGCCCCTGACCCGGGGCTTCGGCATCGTCGAGCAATGGGATGCCCGAGTCTTCGAGCGAGTTGCCCAGCACATCGGTCACGCGCAGCGTAAGAGGCCCCTCCCCCATGCCCGCGTCCTCCACGAAGTAGTTGTAGTCGAGCCGGGGCACGTTCAGCCAATTGCCGTCCGACTCGTACTCCAACGTGGCGATCGGGTGGGTGTGGTTGCGAACCTGGATCGCCGTCCACCACGGGTTCGAGCCGTCCTTGAAGTGGTAGACGATAGGTCCACTCACGGGACAGGCGATAGCCTCCCAACTTATCGAGACCCTGCCCGCCTCGAGGGGCGCTACCACCGAGAAGGCTTCGGGGCTGAGATCGAGGTCGCCCTCGGGGCATTCGGGACACTGGTCGACGATACGCACATCCACCGTACCGTCGGGCCCGGTCACGCGAACGCAGGTGCCACACGCAGCCGACCCGGCGTAGTCGACGTGGTTGACCGCCGCGACCATCAGGTCGTCGGGCGTGGCTGGAAATCCACAATTGCCCGAACCATCGGCGAAGTCGTAGTAGGTGCCCTCGCCCGTTCGCACCTGTGCGTCGTCGCAAGGGGTCCCCACGCCAGCGCCCGCGTAGTCATTCGCACCCGCCCCGGCCGCCCCGTCTTCGTTTTCGCCACAACCCGCGACGAGGGCCAGCGCCACGACCGAAAGCCAGCGTTTCACGAGCATGAACTTAGCACCACGCCCCTCGACAAACTCGCGCGTTCTCGCGGTGACTCGCCACGAGCCTCTGTTCGGCTTCGGGCTCCAATTCGAGCGACGGTCGTCGATCAAACCCGCGCGTCGCTCGGAGCTGCCGCGCCCGATCTCATAAGGTCTCACCCACGAGCTGCTCGAGGCTCGCGAATGCCTCCTCGATGAGCTCGACCAGGTCGACGGTCCCCGCGTGGGCCAACCAGCGGAGCATCGAGGTCTGCACGCACGTGGCCGCGGCGCCCGCGAGCACCGAGGCCCGCGGGTCGACGACGCTGGGGGCCCCGAATCGCCGCTCGGCCCACCGAGTGATCACCGTGATCATGTTCTGCCTGGACTGGCGCTGGGTCTGTTGCTCGATGGCCGCGATGCCGACCAAGTCGTAGAGCTCGAGCAGCCAGCGGTCCTCCCGCTGGATGTGGTCGGCGACCTTCAGCACCGCACAGCGCACCGCCAACAAGGGGGCCTGGTCCGCCGGGCTTTGGTCCAAGGCGTCGCGTACCCGCGCTTTCCAGTGCTCCGCCTCGGCGAACAACGCGGCTTCCTTGGTGGCAAAGTGGCGGAAGAACGTGCGTGCGGCGACCCCCGCAGCGGCGGCAATGTCCTCGACGGTCGTCTCCCGATAGCCGCGCTCGAGCACGAGACGCCGCGCGGCTGACGCGAGCGCGGCCCGGGTGCGGCGTTTGCTCTCCGCACGCGAGATCGTCTCCGATTTGGGCACTGCGCCCGATGGAGCGTCTCCCGACCGTGGCACGGATCGAGTGTAGAAGATTTTCTTGATGTCATGAATGACGTCAGTTATGCTGTGATTGAATAAGGACTTCGCGCATGCTGACTCAGCCTCGCCTCGACATGCTTCGGACCACCACCGGACTGGTCAACCGCGCCAAGCGAGCGGCCGTGGAGAAGATGTTTGGCGGCCTGTATCCCGCGGCCGTCCACGTGATGTCGCAAAAGACCCAGCTGGATCGCTCGGGCTACGACAAGATCCATATCACGTACAACCGCCCGAGCACCGAATGGTCCCGACCCCAGATGGAGCTATTGGGAGCGTTCGTGTCCTCGCTCAACGGCTGCGTGTTCTGAACCCTCGCACACGGCGCGGTCGCGTCGAAGCACATGGGGGCCGAGCTCGTCGATCTCATCCTCTCGCCCGACGGCTGGCGTACGGCCCCGGTCGAGCCTCGCTTGGCGGCGACGCTGATGTACCTCGACCGTCTGACGCGCGAGCCCGAGTCGGTCACCGAGGCCTTCATCGACGAAGTAATCGCCGCCGGGGCCACTCCGTCGGGGCTCGAAAGTGCGTCGCTTGTCTGCCTTGTGTTCTCGGTCATCAACCGCCTGGTCGATGCATTTGGTGCCGATCTCTCACCGGTCGAAGCGCAAACGTTGGGGGCCGTGCTCGATAAAGGCGGTAGCGCCGTGGCGCGGCTGCGCGGTCGGCCCAAGCCATGGGTCCGCTATGGCGGCACGATCCCCGCCCCGTTGACCACGTGCCTACAGGAGGTTCGGCAGGGCAAGGGTGACGCACCGCCCCCGATCCGCGCCGCCATCGAGGCCCGCGTGGCTCGCCAGGCGGGAACGATCCGACCCGAGCCGCCCGCCCTCCCCGAGGAGGTCACCGACCTGGTCGACACCATCGCCGCAGACGCCCACGGCGTGACCGATGCGCACATCGATCGGCTCAAGGCGGCGGGATGGTCCGAGCCGGCGGTCTACGAGTTCGTGTTCGTCGCCTCGTTCGCGGCGGGCCTGGGCCGCCTGGAGCGGGCCATACGGCTGCTCGCCGCTCGGTGAGTCCCCGGCCGACGCGCGCCTCGACGAACAGGCCCGCCCGATTACCGCGAAGGCTTCATGGCGCTCCTCGTGCCGGATGCCAAGGTCACTCCGGCACGGGAACGCTCGCCTCGCTCACGAGGGCAAGATCCACCCCACCACCGCGATGCTGTAGTCGGTGGATGGGGTGGCGAGGCCGGTGAACGTAATGCCGTCGGTAAAGCTCGTCCGCCGCAGGATCACCTGCCGGTCGTGCGGTATGCCCTCGGCGGTGATGTTGAGCGGCCAGTGCTCGGCCGCGGGCACGCTATCGATGAACGGGCTGATGGCGTGACTGAGCACGGTACCCGCCGAGGCCCCCGACACCTCTCCGCGCAGCCAGAGCACCGCCCCCACGATGCCCCGGGGGGCGCCGCCGAGCCCGGGAAGCCCCGGGAGCGCGGTCAGATCGATAGCCGCGAAGGTCTGCGTGGCGACGAGATTCATGCGCTGGGCGATGACCAGCGGCTCGGGCAGCATCTCGATCCGGTGGGCGTGCGCCCGAGGTGGCGCCGCGGTGCGCCCCGCCACCGCCCACGCCTCGTCGATCCGTATCGATCCGCCGGCCCCGTCTTGGTCGGCGGTGAGCGTCAGCCCTACCAACCCGTTGTCGGCGGGATCCACCTCCACGGTGAAGGCCGCGATCCTCCACTGGTCGGGGTTGGGCCCGCGAGAGTCGGCAAACAGCCCCGCGTTGGCGCCCGAGGACAGCCGAAACAGCGGGGCGTTGCTGCTGACGTTCTTGTAGCGGACCATGGCCGTGATGTAGTCGGTGGTCTCGGGCACGGTGAACGTGGTGTAGATCCCGTCGTTGGGATCGGCGGCCTGCGTCACGTCGTAGCTGCGCCCCGCAGTCACGAAGTCGACCACGTTCTGGGCGAGTATGGGCGCGAGTTGCTGCCCCCAGCCGGGGATCGTCACCCCGTCGGCGCGGTGGAAGTCGCCGTTCTCCAGCAAGTTCCGCTCGGCCGCGCTGGCGTGGTGGCGCTTGGCGCCAAAGAACATGTGGGTGACCCCCTCGTCGGAGGTGATCGCGTCCTCGAGCGAGCCGGTCACGCCCCGGGTCTGGGTGGCGGCGACATGGCTGGTGTCCATGCGCACCTGCGAGCCTGCGGCGGGCTGCATGTCCATCCAGATCCCGGGCGGCAGTCCGCTGTCCGGGGTATCCGCCTCGTAGTAGATGTCGTTGAGCGAGACCTTGGTCAGGCCGCTCAGCCGCACCCCCAGGTCGAAGTCCTCGACGGCGATGTGCCCGATATTGAGCGCGTCGGCACCTCGTATATCGATGGCGATGCCGGTGCCGTCGCCGAGATCACGGCAATACCAGATCCGCCCCTCGCGGACCGAGCACTGGTTGCAGCCGAGCCAGGCCCGCAGCCCGATGGGGCAGGCGTTGATCTCGAAGTCCGTCAGGTGGTTGTAGGCCGCGAAGCTCGTCACCCCATCGGACAAGATCACGCCGACCTGGTAGTACCAGACCTGCAGGTCGCGCAGCCGCAGGAAATGGGCCCCGGACAGATCGATCCCGCGGCCGGCGATGTTGTTGACGTTGCCTCTCACCTGCAGTCGCTCCACCCCGCCACGGTGGCTGCCCGCCGCAAAGTTGATGGCCGGCTGATCGACCGCCGGTCGCGGGGTGAGGATCGAGCGCGGCCCCACGCCGGCCAGCACCACGTTGAGAGGCACGGTCAGCGTCCCCACCCAGCGAAACGAGTTGGGCCACGTGGGGGGCACGAAGGCCACGCCACCGCCCGCGGCCTCCACCGCGGCCACCGTGGCCTGGAACGCGGCGAGGTTGTCGGTGACCCCGTCGCCGATCGCCCCGTCCTCGACCACCGAGCGCACGGTCAGCCCCGGTGCGGCCCGATCTCCGTGGTGGAGCTCGTTGAGGGTTCGAAGGGCGGCCCGGAGTTCGTTGTGTTGCACGTCGCTCGGGGCGCCTACGATATCGGGGAGCCCGGGGGCGAACACCGCGGGCGCATCATTGAGAATGTCAGGCATAGCGCCTGCTTCTACCTCGATGCGCCGCTCGATGGTGCTCGCCGACACCATCCATCACCATGGGCAAGCGCGAAGCTGAGCGTTGCGCGATCCGTATGCGAGCCGTGGTGGTTTCGCCCGTGGCCAGAGCGAGCGCCGGGCACCAAACCGAGCGCAGGACCAAGGGCGCGCCCGAGCCCATCACCGGCGCGCAGCGGCGGCGCTCCTGCGGCTCACTGCGGAAACCACCGGTACGGAGGTTCATCCGGTGCAGATCCGCCGGGGAAGAAGACCGAGCCATCATCGAGCACCACGGGCGTACCCTGAACCTGGGTGGGGGCTTCCGAGGTCCAGCACCACCGATCCCGTTCGGGGAGGTAGATCGCAGCCCGCTCACCGGCCATCACCAGTACGCGACCGTCACCCAGCCCGCGGGCCACGGTGTGCGACAACGGGGGGCTTTGCCCGCCACCGATCCAGCGATCGGCCCCTCGCGAGAATGTGGCGGGGACCTCCTGTGTGGCGACCCAGTGGTGAATTCCGTAGGTCTTGCCGAGAATGAACACGACATCCGGCTCGACCAGCGCGACGGCGAGGACGAAATCGCCGATCGGGGTCCCCCACTGTTCGTGCTCGTCGATCTCGCGGGGACCCTCGGTCCATGCATCGGCGATCGGATCGTAGATCATGGCGGGGTTTTGTCCTCGACGGATCATGAGCAGGTCGTCGCCCCACCCGATGAGCCCATCATCGACCACCGAAGCGGGCGGAGGAGCAAGTTCTCGCCAGCCGGCGCCTTCGAGCGCGAACGCTCGGGTCTGACCCATCACCACCCGCAGATCTCCGTGGGCGATCGAGGTGATGAGTCCCACCGCATCGGGCAGCGAGGGACCCGGCGTCCATTGCTCGGTGTCGGGATCGAAGCGAACGCTGGTGGCCAGCTGAGCGCGGGGCTCCCCGCCCGAGCCCCCCACCAGCAGTACGTCACCGTCGTCGAGCGGGAGGATCTGATGAAGGGCGCGAGAATGGGGCAGTTCGGGGAGGGGCAACCAGGTGTCCGTGGCGGGATCGAAGCGAGCCGCGCTCGCGACGGCCAAGTAGCCAGGCTGCGCCGTGCGGACCAGACCTCCAGCGACCAGGATCGTGCCGTCGGGCAAGGTGATCACCGACGATTGCACCGCGGGCTGCGGCGGCGACTCGAGCAGGCGCCAGTGATCGCGACCTTCGCATGCGCGCGTAGGATCGGATGATGGGTCCGCCCCCGTCTCGTCGACGCCCTCGTCCGCTCCCTCACCGGTCGAGAGCTCGTTGGTTCCATCGCCCGCGGACCCCGAGCCATCGGCGCCTGCGCCGGGGTCGACGTCACCGCAGCTCATCGTCGATACAACGAGGGCCAGCATCGCCAGCCACCTTGCCCAAGATCCCTCACTATCTTCACCGTCACTATAAGTCATGAGAAGTTCGTAGCATGAAGCCGACCCAAGACCCAAGCGGCCCAAGGGCCCGAGTGTCGAAGTCTGGTCACCTATGACATGGATGTCGTGGCGGTGGCTTCGTCTTCGAATGGCAAGCGACCTACCAACAGGACTCTGCGCTGACTCATGGTCGACTTTCCCGGCGTTCTTCCCTCCGTTCTTCCCTCCGTTCGGGCTCAGCGCGAGAAGCGGTCCTGCAGCGCCTGCATGGCCTGGCGATGTCGGTCCGCGCTCGCTCCGTCGAACACGGCGGCGACCTTCCGCGCGAGCCACACCTCGCCGTAAAGACCCAGCCGCTGCGCCCGCACGAGCGGCCCCTCGAAGTCGGCGGCTCGACCACGGGCGGCATTCCACGCCGCCTGGGCGATCGCGAAGTGCAGGGTCGAGACCGGCGTAGACTGGACGGACCGAGGCCGGAACCGGAGGAGCCGCCGGACGGCTCGCTCGACGTGGCGCGGCAGCGGCTGCCCCTGCCGCCGCATCGCCGCGGCCGCGATGATCATCCCTCCGTCCTTGGGCAAGAAGTTGAGCCCGCTGCTCGATCGCCCCGCCTGGGCCGCGGCGTAGCCCACCCGCACCGCCGGCTCGGTCTCCCCATCGAGCGCCAGCAGGGTCGCGAGCCGATCGCCCGCGGCGACGTGGGCGAGCATGTGCCCACAGGACGCGCCGACCCGCATCGACTCGCGCAACGTCATGATCCCGGCATGCGTCTGCCCCTGGAGCACCTGGAGGTTGCCCCGAAGGTAGAAGTGAAAGGTACGGAAGTGATCGTTGTCGGCGTCCTCGGCGAGGTTGCTCAGCTGATCGCACAAAGCGTCCACGCGCGACAGGCTGCGACCGACCCACGAGAGGACGAGCGCCAAGAAGTTCATTGTCTCGAAGCGGGCATCCACGCTGGCCGAGCGGCCGAACCGGCGGACCGCGGCGTCGAGCACGTCGAGCGCCGGATCCAGCTCGCCCCGCGAAAGCAGCGAGACCGAGTGACAGACTTCGATCCGGCACTCGTCATAGGGACGGCCGGGACAACGGCGGCCAACCTCGCGCGCGCGCCCAAGGGCCCAGTCGCTGAGCCGGGGCGATCCCATCGTCGCGAACATCGTGGTCATGTTGGCCAAGAACGACGAGGCCGCAGGCGTCGGCCCCAGCCGATCGATCGAATTGACGCCCAGCAGCAAGTAGTAGGTAGACAGCGGGATCTTCTGGCTGAAGAAGGTGGAGTCGGTGAGCAGCAGAATGCACCGAGCCTGGATCCGAGCCCGCTCGGACGACCCCTCCCGGCGGCCACCGAGAGAAGACGACAGGAAGGACGACAGGAAGGACGACAGGGAAGACGAGATCGAGGACGACAGGGAAGACGAGGAAGCGAGCAGATGCACGAGCTCGCTGGCGATGCCCAGGTACACCGACCAGGCCCGACGGGGAGGGCGTAGCCCCATCATCTCCAGGGCCTGCTCCAGCGGCCCAATGGCCTCGACGAATCGGCCCCGACGATGCTGCAAGGTGGCGATCTTGCACAGGGCCACGATCCGTTCGTCGGCCGACAGCCGACCACGCAGGCGCTGCTCGTACGCCCCGAGCGCCTGATCGTAGCGTCCAACGGCGGCCTGAGCGTCCCCCAGGCGCTCATGCACGATGCTGTCGACCCCCCCAGCGGGCCGCTGCTCGGCCGTCTCGAGCGCGGCCTCGAGCGCGGCCTCGAGCGCTGCATGGTAGTGCTGCACGGCCGCGCCGTACGCCGAGTGCTCGAACGCATGATCGGCCGCTCGGCGGGAGAACGCCTGCGCCCGCGCGTACTCGCCGGCCTGCGCGTAGTGATGGGCCATCCGTGGCCAGGACTCGGGCTGGTCGCCCGCGCGCGCCTGGAGCTCGACCGCCGCCGCGCGGTGCAGCCTACGCCGCTCGACGCCCGGTAGGGTGGCGTAGATCGCCTCGCGGATCCGATCGTGGACGAACTGATAGTCCCCGGCCACGTCGGCCATGAACTCGTGGCGCACCAGCTCGTCGAGACAGTCGAGCAGCAACAGCTCGTCGTAGCCGAGGATCTGCCGCAGGGCGCAAAGCTCGACCCGACGGCCGAGGACCGCCGCGGTCGCCAGGGCTTGCTTGGTCTGCACCCCCAGGCGAGCGGCCTGCTCGCCGACCGCCACGTCGATGCTCCGCGGGATCTGGGCCGCGGTCGGCCCGTCGACGTCCACCCGCCACGGGCCGTGGGGAGCGCGTCTGAGGTGCCCCTGGACCAGCAAGCTCTGGAGCATCTGGGCGAGCAACAAGGGGTTGCCCTCGGCTTGGTCGAGCAAGGGTCGAACCAAGACGGGGGGCACGTCGCGCGCCGGGATCATCAACATGGAGGCGATGAGCTCGACCGCCGCTTCGTCCCGCAGCGGCCCGAGCTCGACGCAGTGAGCCGCACGGCTGCCTTGCAACGCCCGATGCAGGGCATCGAGCTCGAGGTTGTGCGCGCGGAGGCGATGGGTGACGATGATGCCGACCCGCCAGGTAAGGCCCTGCCGCCGATCGGCGGCGACGGCTCGGGCGATCGCGGCCAGCAGCTGCAACGTGGGCGGATCGGCCCACTGCGCGTCCTCGACGAACACCAGCAGGGGCTGGTGCTGGGCGAAGAGCCGAAGCAATGCGATCCAGCGGGCGTGGGCCTGCACCCGGGTGCTCAGCTCGTCGGTGAGGGCATCGTGCTCGCCCGAGGGCGACCGCAAGACCTGGGCCGAGGCAATAGAGGCGGTGGGCGAGTCTTGGCCGACGTAACGCAGCGACACGGTGCTCTGGTCGGTCGGACCCGCGGGCCAGGGGCCCGAAGGGCGCAGCCGAGCGAGCGGCTGCTCGTTCAGGACGGGGTCGAGACCGGGACCAAGCCCCAGGCCAACGTGCTCGAGCTCGAACTGCTCCAGCGTTCGAAGCAGAGCAACCAACGGCTCGTAGGGAATCCCGCCTTCAGCGCGACATACTCCCGAGTGAATCATGGTGTCATGCTCGAAGGCATCGGCGAGCAGCTCGCGAAGCAGCCGAGACTTGCCCTGGCCGGAGTGCCCGGTGAGCACCAACGTCGAGGGGCCATCACGACCCCGCCGCACCCCCTGGTAAAAGCGACACAGCACGTCGAGCTCCGGCTCACGGCCGACGAAGCGGGGCGGCGCGAGGTAGGGGCGACGAAGGAGCGGCGGGTGGTCGACGAGGATGAGGGGCTCGGCGAGCTCCTCTCCCACCGCGCGCAGGGCATCGTAGGCCGTAGCGGCGTCGGGGATCCGATCCTCGGGTCGGCGGCGGCACAGCTCCTCGATCACCCGGATGCACGCGGGGGGCAGATCAGGGCGAAGCTCGGCGAGCGGTCGCATCAGACCGCGACGGTGCAGCGCCACCCAGTCGCGGGCGGAGCGACGTTGCTCCCCAAAGGGGTGCTCACCGGTGAGCAAGCAGTAGAGGATGATGCCCAGCGCGTACAGATCGGAGCGCGGATCGACGGCATCTTGCTCGAAGGTCTCTGGGGCGAGATAGCGGACCGAGCCGAGAATGGTGCCGATGTGGGCATCATCGTCGCCCAGATCGGCGACCGCAGCGATGCCAAAGTCGGCCAGGCGTACGTGCAGGCCCCGGTCGCCGCGCTCGATCAGGATGTTTTGGGGCTTGAGATCTCGATGGATGATCCGCTTGGCATGAATGTAGTCCAGGCCCGCGAGCAGCTGGAGGGCGATCGCGATCACGTCGGAGGTTCGACGATGGCGATCGAGGGGCAAGGCACCACCACTGACCAATTCCATGGTCAACAAAGGCGTGCCATGCCGATCGTCGAAGTCGTAGCACCGTACGCAGTTGGGGTGATCGAGGCGGGCTGCGGCCCGAAACTCACGCTTGAAGCGGTGTAGACCGGAGGAATCCAAGAATGCGGGCTTGAGGAGCTTGAGCGCGACGACCCGCCGAGACTTCAGATCGTAGGCGCGAAAGACCTCGCCCATCGACCCCTCTCCCAGACGAGCCTCGATGCGATAGCGGGCGGCGATGATCTCGCCCGACTGGGGGGTCTCATGAGCAGTCAGCAGCGTCGTTCGAACGTGCCAGCTTTCGACACCGAGATCAGCCCGAAAGACCCACACACACCGTCGTACGCGCAGATTCGCTCGACTACCGAGCAGACGGTGCAATCCGCCACGCTCATGCCGATAGGACCGACACGGGCTCCCCGCGCGCGAGCGCTTGGTTTTCGGGGGTATCCTTGCCGTTCCACCGAGGATGATGGGGGTCGGTGTTGCCGCCAGGGCCCACACCAAGCTTGGCGCGAACCTCGGCCAACGGCCGGTCGACGTAGGCCCAAAGATCCCACTGGGGCGCGAGCAGATCGACCCGTACCCGACTGCCCCGAACCAGCTCGCGGAAGAAGGGATCGGGACGGAACAGCCCTCGAGTGGGGCGAACGTTGGGATCGAGGACCATCCCGGCGTGGGCCTGGAGCATCATCGTCGCCAGGAAGTCGGCCGATGGGATGTGGGAGGAACCGGCTACAAAGGGCAACACCAAGAACTCTCCATGGTAACTGGTGTCGCATCCCGCCAGCACGTGATGCGAGTCGTGGGGCCCGATCTGCTCGTAGGGATAGGCACCCCAGCGCCCGGGCATCGTCATTGCATTCTGGTGGTAGAAGCTCCACAGCTGGTAGCCGTAGGTATGCTGGGGCAGCGCCCTCAGGGTGTCGTAGCGGCGACCGATCGCTCGATCGCGCAGCCCCAGCGCCGCGATCGAGAGCTGACCGGCGGTTCGCACGAACCCCTGACCAAAGGCGCGATCGAGCGCACGTCGGAAGATCCGGAGCTTGGGCCCCAGTCGCTTGCCCGCCGCGAGTGCCTCTAGATCGCGCCCCAGCGCCTGGCCGCGCCCCAGGGCAGCCAGCAGCGCATTGAGGACCGCGACCTTGTGAGGACGCAGGGTGCCTTCGACGATCGGCATCAGACACCATAGGGTGGTCACCGTATCGAGCAGCGCGTGATCGAGCCGCTCGCGCAGCCCCAGCAGATCGGCCTCATCGGGCATCCGCGGCTTTGGGGTGGAGCTCCCCAGCGCGGGGTCGAGGATGCGCGTGCGGAGGGCATCGAGGGTCCGCCGCTCGAGCGGCTGCAGCGCGCAGTGCCCCCCAGCCGAGACGATGGCCGCAGCACCCCCGAGCACGAGCGCTGCATCGGTGCGACTGAATCCCGACAGCTTCATCGAGATTACGCTAGCACCGCCGCCCGTCACGCCGAGTGACGCCTGCGGCCATCGAGGTGATCGAATGCGCCACGCCGCTTGCTAGACTGCGCCTACCTCATGACCTGTGTCGGTGACGAGCCCCAGATCCTCGCTTCGGTGCCCGGGCTGCTCATCGGGTTTTGTGAGAGCCTGGGCATGGATGCCGACGCGCTGGCTGCCCTCGCGGGACTCGACGATCCACAGGTACGCGACGACCCCGACGCATTGATCGACTACGAGGGCTTCGTTCGGCTCTGGGGCGAGGCGGTCGCCCAGGCTGGCGATCGGGCCCTGGGGCTCGAATATGCGCGGTACCTCCGGTCTCGGCGACAGACCGCGCTGCGCTCGCTCGGGATCGTTGGGTATGCGGTCAGCCACTGTCGCGACGTGCGGCAGGCGATTGAGCTGGGCCTCCGCTACCACCGCATCATCGACCCCCTGCACTCGATCCGGCTGGAGACGACCGGAGACCAGATCCGCGTGATGGTGGATCACGAGCCGAGGATCGTCGCGCTGGTCGAGCCCATGGAGTACTTCGTGGCGTCCATGGTGAGTACGATGCCCGTAGCCGAGCACAACACCCCGCGCCCTACCGAGGTCTGCTTCCGACACGCTCGACGGCACCCGCTGGCCGCCTACACCGAGCTCGTCGGAGGTCCCGTTCGCTTCGAGGCGTCGTGGTATGGCGTGAGCTTCGACGCCGCGATCCTCGACCTGCCCCTGATGGGCGCCGACCCTCAGCTGGGTCACTACCTACGCCACGCCGCCGATGCCCTGGTCACGCAAGCCACACCGGCCGCCACGACGCTCGACGCTCGCGTGCGACATGCGATCGACGAGGGGCTCGCGACGGGAACCGTCGACCAGGCTTCGGTCGCTCGACGCCTGGGAATGAGCAGCCGCACGCTCCAGCGAGGGCTGAGCGCGCAGCAGACATCGTTCGGCGCCCTGCTCGACGAGGTCCGACGACGCCGAGCGCTCGAGCTCATCGCACAGCCCGAGCTATCCGCCGCGGAGATCGCATTTGCCCTCGGCTACGGCGATCCACGGACCTTCTACCGCAGCTTTCGCCGGTGGACCGGCCAAAACCCCACGGCCTACCGACGGCTCAACCCGGCGCCGCGTCGTCGAGTTTGATGTCGCAGCCGATCGGCTCGGACGAGATCACGATGTCGTCGATCCAGCGGTACAGCGGAGCCGGGGCGCCGCCGGGCCAATGGTTGTCGATCACCAGCGCATTGATGGCGTAGTCGGTCCACCGACCGCGAAGATCTAGATCGCTGCTCCCCGCCTGCCACTGTTCGTCGATCCAGAACTCGAGCACCCCATTGGCGAGCCCGGGATCGTTGAGCGCAAGGTGCCCCTCGATGCAGTGCCACTGCCCGGACTCCGGCTCGGCGTAGATCGGGGCCTGGCCCGGCAGCGGACCGAGGGGCTCGAGGCTGCCCTGATCGTCGAAGCCGGCGCAGGCAACCTCGTCGTCGCTCACGCACGTCACCGGCACGGCCTCCATGACCACGTCGCCACCGACCGAACGCAAATGCGCAACGACCGCCTCGGACCAGGTCTCGTCGGCAAATGACAGAGTGCGGGTGAGCTGGCCGGGGCCGACATCGGGCCAGCCCGGCGCGGTCATCACCCGAACACGCCAATAGATCTCGGGGAACGACTCCTCGGAGGCAAAGGAGGGACGCCCCCCATGGTCGATGGGCGAGGCGCCAAAGGACAGCACCATACGCCCGGCGGCCTCTTCGCCCTCTCGATAGTGCACCTCCATGGCGTGGTGACCAGACGCACCCACGTTGTCCACGAGGGTGAAGGCGCCATCGAGCTCTTGGTAGTCCAGCGCGACGTCCGCGGGGTCGCTGAGCAACTCGAAGTCCTCGCAGAAGATCCACGCATTGGGTAGAGCTCCGGGACACCCGTCGAACATGCCGGGCTCGGGAGGCTGGGGCGCCTCACCGCTGCCCACGTCGAGCGGAAACCCGCCGTCGTCGGCCGGATCGCCGTCGGAGTCACCCGAGCCCATGCTGTCGTTCTCGGCGTCACCTCCCCACGGGTCGGCGGGCTCCTCGAACCCATCGCCGTCCACGCTGCTGACGGGCACGCCCGCATCTTCGACCGAGCTACATCCCAGGAGCATCACCAGGCTCGTGGCCCACAGCCCTTGCGACCACCGTAACCACTGCGATCGAAGGTCGCGTCGCCGCTCATCGCTCCAGCGCAACGAGTGCTCCCTGGACTGTCGTCGGCAAGACCGTCGATGGTGAGAACCAGACATCGGCAAAGACCAAGTCAATCAAGCAGGACCTGAATCATAGCAGCCATGGCAGAAGCTTCACCCCGACAAACGCCCCGCGATACGAGCGCCAACATCCGCGATCAGCGCCAGATCACGACACCGACACCTGGACAGGTGTTGCAGGTCCGTCAGGGCCAACGCCTTTTGACGGCGGCCATCGGCGTGACCGAGCCATCGAAAAGGACACCGAGTGATCCGTTCGAGGGCGCACGATGTCCTGGATCCAGCCCCGTCTGGCCCTCGTTTGGCCCCCGTTTGGCCCCCGTTTGGCCCCACATCAGGGCAACGCGGCGAACCCGGACCGCGGTGAACCCTCGGGCTCGGCGAGCAACGTATCGAGCGTGGCCCGGATCTGCTGGTAGTCCCGCCGGCAATCGCCGTGATCGTCCGGCCCGTCGGGGTGGTACTCGGGCCCGGGATGCACGTGGCGGATCGTGCCCCCACGATCGAGGACGAAGCTCACCGAGGTGTAACGACGACCGGCATCCGGCGGCCAGAAAGAGTCGAGCACGGCCCAATCGAGATCGAGGGCGACCGGAAACCGCCAGCCCCACCCCGCGGTGACCTCGGCCACCTGCTCGGGGGTGGGTCGCTTGCGCCGTGGCTTGGGGTGATACATGCCGATCACGGTGACCCCCCGCTCGCGGTAGTCGGCGTCGATCTGTGCGAGGGCGGGGGCGGTGGCCCGACAGAATGGACACGTGTCGGTCCAGAACCGAACGAGAACCACTTGTCCTTGCAGGTCGGCCAAGCGCAGCGGCTCGGTGCCGACCCATGGCAGCACCCCCCACGCGGGAGCCAGCTGGCCAATGAAGCGCTCGCCGACCGGGGTCGGGGGACGAGTCGACTCGGGGGCGGCCACCGGCGGCACCTCTCGTCTTGCCTCGGCGACGCCACGCTCGGAGCTCACCCCACACCCCACGGCAAACCACGCCCCGACCCACCCCAACCGCCCGACCAACCTTCGAAGAGCCGGTCGTGGTTGCCCGATCTCCATCGTCATCGTTGCGGCGCGCCCGACCCTCATCGCTGGCCAGAAGCGTGAACCAATGGCACTCGCCCAGCAAGTCGCTGGACTCGCCGCTGAGCCTCCCCGAACACGGGTATCATGCACCCAATGAGCGTTTCGACTGGAAGCAGGCCAAGGTCGGTATGATCGCGTTCACTCGGGTGTTCGAGCAGCTGGCCGCCTGAACTTGCGCGTCGGCCTCCGTTGCGATTACCTGGCACCTGACGGTCGGAGGAGAGTACCATTGATGTTTCGGTACCCCAGCTCCCCAGCGCTCATGCGCATCGATTCCGAGAAGTACTTCGACGAGCCCGCGTTCTTCATGGGGCGGCTGGCCAATCTGGGTTTCGTCATCTGGCACGAGACGCCGACCATCACGCTCGTCAAGAAGGTCAGCCGCACCCTGACTCGTCTGGAGCAGCAGCCGGGCCAGGGCTTTGCTCTAATCGCGGTGCTCACGGCCAAGTGCGCTCCTATCGGGGCCGAGATCCGCTCGTCGATCGACGACGGCATGAAGACCCATCGACACGCGGCGCTCGGCATGGCGGCGATCATCGAGGTCCCCGGGGTGCTCGGCGGGCTCACGCGGGCGATCGCCCGCACCATGAGCGTCGTCAGCCGCACCCCCTACCCGGTCAACACCTACGGGAGCGTCGAGGAGGCCGCCCGATGGCTGCCCCAGGTCATGGCGAGCCGCGGCGGGCCCCGGGTCAGCGCCCGACAGATCATCGACGCCGTCAACGTCGGCCGACACCGACCCGACTGATGGGGGTCATGCCTCGGGACGACCGGGGCCCGGCATAGGGCCCAGCCCGACGTCCCCCCAACGCATCACGACGGCGCCCGCCATGGAGACGGTGCCCACCGAGTAGACGAGCACCAGGTCGTCGGGCGCGATCTTCCCGGCCGACGCGGCGTGATGGAGGCTGGTGGGCCAAAGACACGGGCCGATGTTGGCGTAGCGCGGGTAGATGTCGATCGTGCGCTCGGGGTCGATCCCCAGGGTCTGCACGCAGAAGCTCGAGTACCACGCGGTCGGAGTGTTGAAGACGAAGAAATCGACCTCGTGCAGCCCCACCCCGGCCGCCTTGGCCGCTCCGGTGACGCAGCGGGTCAGGTTGGGGCCGGCCGTGTCCCGTAGCACCCGTCCCGCCCCCGGATCGTTGTCGATCTTGAGCCAGGGCCCGCGGGCAGGATCGTGGACCATGCGATACCAAAACGTCCCGCAGGTATTGCTGGTGTTGATCATGTGGCTGCCCAGGTAGCCGCGCCCGTCGAGCTCGGGCCCCACCACGAAGGCGATGCAGCCATCCCCCAAAAACCACCCGAAGGTGTCGTCGAGCTCGAAGGTCCGCGAGTAGGAGGTGGAGACGACCACCAGCACGTGCCGGGCCTCGCCCGCCCGCACCAGCGAGGCTGCCGTCTGAAACCCCACGGTTGCGCTGGTGCACGCCGCCTCGAGGTTCCACGCGGGGCAGGCGGTCCCCACCGCCCGGGCGAGGAAGGCCGCGTTGCCGATACCCGGCTGGTCGGGCTGGAACGAGCAGACCAGCATGGCATCGACGTCTTCGATGCACAGCCCCCCGGCGTGCAGCGCCTGGCCAACCGCGGCGGTCTCGAGCTCGAGCACCTTTTGCCCCGGGGCCAGTACACGGCGGACCCGCGTCCCTCGGAAGGGGTCGCTCAGGAAGCGCCGATAGGGCTCGTCGTAGCTGGGCTTGGCGCTGGAGCTCACCGAGTCTCGCGACCAGACCTCGGCCAGGCGACGCTGCTCGGCCTTGGCCACCACCTCGGGGAAGCGCTGGCGCAGCAGCGCGTTGGTTCTCAGAAGCTCGGGAAAGGAAACTGCCAGCGATCGCAGACCCACCGCCTTCATGCCTCCGCCTTCCCCGCTCTGGCCGCGACTCCTTGCTGCGCGAGCTGGTTGAGCCGGCTCACCACCGGAGCGCTCACGTCGGGGTCGATGACGACGTCTACGACCACGGGCCCCGGGGCTTGCATCGCCTGCTCGAGGGCTTGCTCGAGCATTTCCTCCGATTCCACCCGGATCCCCATGGCCCCCATCGATCGCGCCATCAGGGCGAAATCCGTGCGAGGGATCGTGGTCTGTACCGGCTGATACCCCGCCGCTCGCATCCCGTGCTCGACCATCCCGTACTGCGAGTCGTTGAGCACCACCCAGACCACCGCCAGCTCGTACTGCACCGCGGTGCTCACCTCGCAGTTCATCAGCATCGCGCCATCACCGAGCACGGTCACCGCCTTGTCGGCATGGTGCAGCACCGCGCCGAGCGGTCCGGTCCCCCCGTGCCCCATCGAACCCCACCCCATGTTCACGCGAAAGCGACCCGGTCGTTCGAAGCAAAGCCGATGGATCGTCCAGGCAAAGGAATTGCCCGCGTCGGCGAACACCATCGCCTCGGAGCCGTCCACCACCACCTGCTGGAGCTTGTCCATCAGGACCTGCGGCCGCACCGGACCCAGCCGGCGGGGCGTCAAGGCCGAAGGTCGGTCCCAGCCCTCCACCGCGGGCCAGACCATCGCCGAGACCGAAGACACCGGCAGCCGCTCGAGCAAGGCATCGAGGAACACCGTGAGCTCGGCCGCAATGCCCAGCGTCGGTACGTCGGGGAACGCCAAGCCCGGTACGTCGGGATCGACGTCCACGTGGATGAAGCTCTCCGAAGGGACGAGCGCGCGATCCCAACCGGAGCTCAGCTCGCCCATCCGGGTGCCGAGCACCAGCACGTGCTCGGGCCGATACCGGGCAAGCGCCGCCGAGACCTCGGCATGCCCCCCGAACCCGGTCACGCCCAAGTAAAGGGGGTGCCCCTCGTCGAACACCCCCTTGGCACGCGGGGAGGCCATCACCGGGGCCCCGAGCCGCTCGGCCAGCATCCGGATCGGTCGGGAGGCCCCGCGCGCGCCAAAGCCGACCCAAAGAGCCACCCGGCGCCCTGGCAAGAGCTCGGCGACTCGCGTCACGTCGGCGGGATCGAGCGGCCGATCCGTGCGCAGCTCGAAGGCCTGCGGCACCCGTGGAGGTCGATCGATCTCTTGCGACTGCAGCGGGGTCGGAATGCCCACGTGCGCCACGAACCCCTGAGGTCGACGCACGCCCCGGGCCAGCCGAGCAAGCACCGTCCCCAGCTGCTCCCCGTGCTCGAGCAAGGTGGCATGGTGAAACAACGGGCCGGGTGCATACACCCCGCCGAGCATGGCGTGTGGAGCCGACTCCTGGAGCACCCAGCGATCCCGAACCGGAGCCGCCGTGGCCCCCGAGACCAGGATGACCGTGGCCCCCTCTCGCCGCGCAACGAACAGCCCGGTGAGCGCGTTGGTGATCCCCGGCCCGGTCGTGGTGAACACCACCGTCGGCCGACCGCTGGCCAGCGACGCCTCGGTGGCGGCAAAGGCCGCCCCCGCCTCGTGCCGGGTGTGGACGACTCGGATCCGCGAGCGGAGCAAGGCATGACTCATTGGTGCAATGCCGCCGCCAACGATCCCAAAGGCGGTCTCGACCCCTAGATCGGCCAATCGTTCGGCGAACAGATCGCCGATCCGAATCGATCGATTTCGACTCGAACCACTGGGAAGATCATTTGTACTGTCTGTAACTCTATCTACAGAGCCCTTGAGCTCAGGCCCACGATTTACAGCTTCCATTTGCGCAACCGTCGGTACTTCCTGTAGGGCTCCATGCTTTGATTACTCCCTACAAAGCCAGAACCGCATCCGACGCCCCCTAGGACCGTAGAATGGCTCCAAAATGGTCCGCATCGCAACTGTTAATCTCGGGACCGATCCGCGGTTATTTCGTGCCAGAACGCGATACTAAGGCCTTTACCGATCGGACTTTGCCTGCCAATTCGAGCGTCCAGGAGCTTCCGACGCCATTTCGGTGAACCATCCTCAAGCAATGAGAATGCTCATTTCATTAGATCTCCCCGCGCAGTATTCGCCGGCCTCATGGATCCGCGCAGGTCGATCCGCGCAGATGGATCCGCGCAGATGGATCCGCGCAGGTCGATTTCTACTTGTTAGGCCCATGGAGTACATCGGACATCATCGACGGCAAGGGCTCGCGCTTGGGCGCTCCGGTGACCTCGTCGCTCATGCCCGGCTCAGCGTCGGCCCCATCGAAGGTAATGACCTCGGTCTGGGGATCCTTGGCCAAAGCAGACGGAGAAACGCCGGCTGGAGCCTCGTCCGCGTCCGGGGACGACTGGTCGGCCACGTCCGAGGAGTCGTCCTCGGCGGGAGGCTCGTCGACGATGAGGACCGGAGGGGCGAGCGCGGCCGCCTCGGGATCGGCGGTGGGCGTGTCGGCAGGGGCACACGCCAGCGTCCATGAACCGATGAGGGCAACGAGCACGGGGTTACGGGCGAGGCGAGCCATCATTGCCATGGTAGACGCACAACCGGCCATAGGGTTCCATCGTCCTGGGGAGCGCGGTCGCCTCCGCGCTCACCCCCGCCCGCGCTCCTCGGGAACCCGAGGGTGAGCCGTGCGCGCCCTACCCCGTGGTACACCGGTCACCACGCGGGCCCCGTGACCGACGAGCCGCTCATCCTCGCGATCGACCTGGGCACCTCTGGTCCCAAGGTCGCGCTGTGTACGGCGACGGGCCGAGTACTGGGGGGACAGACCGCGTCAACCCGGCTCTACCTGTCCGACGGCGGCGGGGCGGAGCAAGATCCCGAAGATTGGTGGCAGGCCGTCGTCTCGGCCACCACGCGCCTGCACGCCCAGGGCCTGGCCGACCCCCAGCGGGTGGTCGCCGTCGGCGTGACCGCGCAGTGGGCCGGGACGGTCCCCGTCGATGCGCAAGGCCAGGCCCTGGGGCGCGCGATCATCTGGATGGACTCCCGCGGCGCCCGCTACATCGACGAGATCGTCGGGGGTCGACTGTCGGTCATGGGCTACGCGCCCGGCAAGCTGTGGACCTGGATCCGCCGCACGGGAGGGGCCCCGAGCCTGGTGGGCAAGGAGCCGCTCGCTCATATCCTGCTGCTACGCCACGAGCGTCCGCAGCAATTCCACGACGCGGCCGTGCTGCTCGAGCCCAAGGACTACCTGGTGGGGCGACTGACGGGGCGAGCGATCGCCACCTACGACTCGATCGCCCTGCACTGGGCCACCGACAACCGGGACATCGATCGCATCGACTACGACCCGACGCTGCTCGCGCTGACCCGATTGCCGCGCGACAAGCTCCCCGACCTGTGTCGAGCGACCGACGTGGTGGGCCCCTTGACCGAGTCGGCCGCGCGCGCGTTGGGGCTGAGCACCACCGTGCAGGTGGTGGGCGGCACCCCCGACGTCCAGTCGGCGGCGATCGGCTCGGGCGCGGTACGAGACGGCCAGGCCCACGTGTACCTGGGCACCTCGTCGTGGCTGACCTGTCACGTGCCCTACAAGAAGACGGATCTGCGCCACAACATGGCGTCGCTGCCCTCGGCCCTGCCCGGGCGCTACTTCGTGGCCAACGAGCAGGAGACGGCGGGCGCCTGCCTGACCTGGCTACGCGACAACGTGCTCTACCCGGACGATCCGCTGGGCAGCGAACCCGCCCCCGAGGACTTCTTCGCGCGCCTGGACCAGGCCGTCGCGCAGTCCCCCCCCGGAGCCCACGGCGTGCTCTTTACGCCCTGGCTCTACGGCGAGCGCTGCCCGATCACCGATCACACCGTGCGGGCATCGTTCATCAACCTCTCGCTGCGCACCACCCGGGCCGACCTGCTGCGGGCGGTGCTCGAGGGCGTGGCCCTCAACAGCCGCTGGCTGCTGCAGGCGCTCGAGGGCTTCGTGGGTCACCGCCTCGATCCGATCCGGGTGATCGGCGGAGGAGCTCGCTCCGCGCGGTGGTGCCAGATCTTCGCCGACGTCTTCGATCGCCAGATCGAGCAGGTGGAGGACGCGGTGCAGTGCAACGCCCGGGGCGCCGCGCTGGTGGCCAGCGTGGGTCTGGGGCTCGTCGACGTCGAGCAGATCCCTCGGCACGTGAAGATCCGAGCCCGCTTCGAGCCGCGCGCCGAGCACCGCCCCACCTATGACCGACTCTTCGACGAGTTTCGCCACCTGTACCGCCAAACCCGGGCGATCTACGCCCGCCTGCACCACGACGCCGAAGACCGGAGGCCATCGCCATGACGCTACTCGCCAAGACGCGTGATCGCCTACGCACCCACACCGAGCGGGCGCTCAGCACCGCGTTCGACCGCGCCAAGCGGATCCCCTTCGTCCGCCGCCGCCTCGAGGCCGAGTACGCCCGCATGCTCGAGGACATCCGGGCCGCGGCCAAGCCCTACCGTGACCGATTGCCCAAGCACGCCCAGCTGCCCGCCGCCGGGCGCGATCGCGAGGAGCTGCTGACCGAGATCGACGCGCTCCAGGGTGAAGAACAACAAAGGTGGCGCGACGGCTTCGTCTCGGGTGCCGTCTACCACGGCGACCCCGAGCACATCGACTTCCTCAACCGCGTCTACGCGCGCTGCTCCCAGGCCAACCCGCTGCACGCCGACCTATGGCCCAGCGTGGTCAAGTACGAGGCCGAGATCGTGGCCATGACCGGTCACATGCTGGGCTCGGAGCACGCGGACGACCCGGGCGAGATCTGCGGCACGGTCTCTTCGGGGGGCACCGAGAGCATCATGCTCGCCATGAAGACGTACCGCGACCAGGCGCGAGCCCTGCGCGGGGTCCGTCGCCCGAACATGGTCGTGCCCAGCACCGCCCATGCCGCGTTCGACAAGGCCAGCCGATACTTCGGCATCGAGATGATCAAGATCCCCGTGGGCCCCGACTATCGGGCCGACGTGGACGCCACCCGCCGGGCGATCGGGCGCAACACGGTGGCGGTGGTGGGCTCGGCCCCCGCGTTCCCCCACGGGGTGATCGATCCGATCGAGGCGCTCAGCGAGCTCGCGCGCGCTCGCGGGATCGGCTTTCACACCGACGCCTGCCTGGGCGGCTTTGTGCTGCCCTGGGCTCGGGCGCTGGGCTACCCGGTGCCCCCCTTCGACTTTAGCCTGCCGGGGGTCACGTCGATCTCGGCCGACACCCACAAGTACGGCTACGCGGCCAAGGGCACATCGGTGGTGCTCTATCGCAGCAAGGCGCTGCGGCGCTTCCAGTGGTACACCACCACGGACTGGCCGGGGGGCCTCTACATGTCGCCCACCTTCGCCGGCAGCCGCCCCGGCGCGCTATCGGCCGCGTGCTGGGCGGCGATGCTCTCGATCGGCGCCGACGGCTACCGCGAGGCCACCCGCCGGATCCTGGAGACGGCGGCGACGATCCGGGCGGGGCTGGAGGCCATGCCGGGGATCCGGGTGCTGGGCGATCCGCTGTGGGTGCTCGCGTTCACCTCCGACGAGGTGGACATCTACCGGGTGATGGACTTCATGACCCACCGGCAGTGGAACCTCAACGGGCTGCACCGACCCGCCTGCGTGCACCTGTGCGTCACCTTGCGCCACACCCAAGCCGGGGTGGCCGAGCGCTTCTTGGCCGATCTTCGCGACGCGGTGGCGCACGTGCGTACGCAGCCGGCGAGCAAGGGGGGCATGGCGCCGATCTACGGGCTGGCCGGGAGCCTGCCGGTGCGCGGGGCGATCTCGGACGTGCTGGAGCGGTACCTCGAGGTGCTCTACGAAGTGTGAGCCTGCCGCGCCCGCGCCCGCGCCCATAGAGCGGCCCGGCCCGGCCCAGCCCGGGCCGGCCCGCATCGCCGGCTCAGTAGGTAGGCATCACCATCGGCCCGCCCGCCTCCCACGCGCGCAGCTGCTCCAGCAAGACCTCGAACTCGACCGGGCGCGCTTCCCAAAACGCCCGGGCGCGCTCGGTGAGCACCCGGACCCGCGGGGCCTCGATCCCGAGCTCGCGCAGCACCATGGCCAGTGAAAAACGCACCAACGCCAGCGCCTCTTCGTACCCGGTGACCTCGTGCTCGCGCAGTGCCTGGGTCAGTGCTTGCTCGAGGGTCCGGTGGGCGGCCGGTCGCTCCCCCCGCTGCCACTGGCACAGTCCGATGCCGAGCATCGCGTACGAGGCCCCGGATTCCAAGAGGCGGCCCTCTTGCTCGCGCAGGGCGTTGGCCGCCCGGTACTCGACTTCGGCCTCCTCACAGCGACCGAGCACCCGCAGGTCGTCGCCGACGTTGTCGAGGATGAAGTACCGCTCAGGCAGGGAGAGCTCGAGCCGCTCCCGCAGGTCGTGGGCATGACGATGCAGGCGTAGGGCCTCCTCGGCCTGGCCACCTCTTCGCAGGGTGTTGCCCAGGTTGGCCTCGATCTGCGCCACTTGCTCGTGTCGGGGACCGAAGACCTCCACCACGATGTCGAGCGCTCGACGATAGGTCGCAATTGCATCATCGGACTCGCCAAGCGAATCCAGCTGCATCCCCAGGCCATTGAGCACCGCGGACACATTGGGATGGCGGTCACCATAGGCCCCCTCGATGATCCGCAGCGCCGCGCGCAACCGGCGGACCGAGTCAGCGTAATTGTTTCGATCCGACTCGACCCGAGCCAACTGCGTCAGCAGATTTCCCGCGATGGGGTGCTCGGGTCCGAGCTCGGTCGCGGCCAGCTCCTCGGCCTGACCAAGGACCCTAATAGCATCGTCGTAGCGATCGAGCTCCATGTATGCGTTCGCGAGCTTGCTGTAGGCAAGCACCATGCTCATGGCCGACGAGTGGCCGCGCTGCTGCAGCTCGATACCTCGCTCGATAAGCTCGATGCTCTCGTGCACCCGATCCCGATGAAACGCCAGATCCCCCCGCCGGACCAGCACCTGCCCCATTCGAGCCGGTCCGCGATCCAGCTGCTCGACCAAGACCTCTTGCACTCGCGCATACCACTCGGCCAGGACATACTCCGAGGTGAAGCTGGTGTGGAGAAACACCAAGGGGGTGAGCAGCTTCGCCTCGAGCTGCTCGAGACTGTGGGCGCGCGCAACGAGGAGGGCCTGTTCTAGAACCGGCAGGGCTCGCTCGTACTGACCCAGCTCGGTCATGTTCATCCCCTGGGCATAGGCGACCTCGGCAATGAGCGGCTGGAAGCCCAAGGCCCGAGCCTCGACCAGCAGCGCCTCGATGAGCCCCTCGGCCTCGCGCGCTCGCCCGGTCATGGTGAGAGCCCGAAGATCGGCGTTCCGAAGCCGGATCGACTCGACCTGCTCCTGCTGCGCCAGATCTTCGGGCATGGGATGCGAACGTCGGTAGCGCTCGCCGTCGCGGCACTCGCCGAGATCGGGGAGCATCTGCACGGCCGACATCGCCTTGGCCACCATCGCCTGATCGGCGTCGCCGAACAGCCGCACGATCGCATCGAAGCGACGCAAGCGTCCGTCGAGGCACGCCGCCGAGAGCCTCGCCTCACGGGCCGTCGCCGTCCCGACCTCGCGCCCCGCCTCACAGGCAGCCCGACGCAGCTCGATCCACCGCTGTGCGTAGTCCTCGAGCGCGTGCTCGACTCGATCGATCGACGACTCGGAGTAGTTCCGGGCATCGCGCCGAAACGCTCGCTCCAGGGCATCGCGCTGTGTCGGGCCCCAGGCGTCGTTCATCGCGTCGTCGACCTGGACGCAAGGATCTTGGCGGCTGGCCACCTGCCGCGCGAGCACCCCGACCCCGCCCAGCACCCCCAACACCCCAACCCCGACCAGGATCCGGCGGCGGCGCTGCGTGGGATCCCGCGTGAGCGCGTGCATCAGCGCATTCATGGAGGGATAGCGCTCGTGCGCCTCGATGGCCAGGCCTCGCACCACCACCCGCCGCAGCCACGCCGGGACCCGGGCGCTACGCGGCGCCGGCTCGACCCGACCGCTGAACACCGACTCGCTGAGCGCCATCACGGTGTCCCCTGCAAAAGGCCGCACCCCGTAGAGCGCGTGATAGAGCGACACGCAGTACGAGAACTGATCGCTGGCCTCCGTGGACAGCCCCATGCCGAGCTGCTCTGGAGACATGTAGGCCGGCGTCCCAACCATACAGCCGGTCACCGTCAAGCGCTCCAGGATCGCGCCCGAGGAGGGCGTGCTGACCTCGACCCCCGCGCTCACCTGGGAATCGGGCCCCGCCTCGAATCCCTTGGCCAGCCCGAAGTCGAGCACCACCACGCGCCCCGCAGCCGAGAGCATCACGTTCTCGGGCTTGAAGTCGCGGTGCAGGATCCCCGCGGCGTGGGCCGCCGCCAGGCCGCGCCCCGCGGGCAGCATGACGTCCAAGACCTCGCGCCACGACGGAGGCTCGTGCTCGTGCTTCCGCGCGATCCACCGGGCGATCGTCTCCCCCTCGATGAACTCCATCGCGACGAAGACCGACTCTTGCCAGGTCCCCACGTCGTACACGCCCACCACGTGGGGGTGGGTGAGCCGGGCCAGCGCCTGCGCCTCGCGGAGCAGCCGCGCCCGCCCGCCGCGGCGGGGCCGCGCGTCCCAGCCGAGCTTGAGCAGCTTGATCGCCACCCGACGATCAAGCTCGGGATCGTAGGCGGAATAGACCACCCCCATCCCCCCGTGCCCGAGCATCTCCAGCACCACGTAGCGGCCCAGGGTGTCCCCGCGGCGCAAGGAGGGAAAGGGATCGCCCTTGTGCGATTGACCCCCCGAGACGATCGTCGTCTCGAACTGCTCGCCGTCCTCGGAGTGCTCGGCGACCAGCGTCCGCGCTTCGGGCTCGTTGGGCGGCATGCCGATCGGCATTGTACCCACCCTGGCGAGGGCCCCGCGGCGGCATCGAGGGCGATCCGCCCGCAATCGACGGCGAGCCGGCCGTAGGTCGTTGGCGAGCGCACGGCGGCACAAGCGGGCGACGCGTCCGTTTTCGAGCTACCGTCGGCGCCATGACGCTGAGCATCTCGCTGAAGGACAAGGTCGCCCTGGTCACCGGCGGCGGCCGGGGGATCGGCCGCGACATCACCCGCTGCCTGGCGCAGGCCGGCGCCAAGGTGGTCATCGCCAGCCGCAAGCAGGAGGCGCTCGATCAGGCCGCGTCCGAGCTGTCCGCGCTACCGTCCATAGGACCGGGCCGGGTGGTGCCGATCGCCTGCCACGTGGGCAAGGAGGACAAGCTGGCCGCGCTGGTCGACCGAGTCGAGGCCGAGGTCGGGCCCGTGGACGTCTTGGTCAACAACGCGGCCACCAACATCGGGCAAGGGCCCTCGCTGAAGACCGACGCCGCCATGCTCGACAAGATGATCGAGGTCAACGTCAAGTCGGCGTTTCGGCTGGTGCACCGGATCGTCCCCACGATGATCGAGCGGGGCACGGGGGGCTCGGTGATCAACATCGTGTCGATCTCCGGGCTCCAGCCCCAGCCGGGGGGCCTGCTGTACAGCTTCACCAAGGCGGGGCTCATCATGTTCACCCGCAGCTGGGCCCGCGAGTTTGGCCCGCACCAGGTCCGGGTCAACGCGATCGCCCCCGGCCTCATCAAGACCGATTTCTCCGCCTACTTCTGGAAGGACGAGGCGCGCCAGGCCCAGCTGGTCGGCGACCAGCCGATCCAGCGGCTGGGCCTGCCCGAGGACATCGGTCCCGCCGCTGCGTTCCTCGCCTCGGATCTGTCGTCGTTCATGACCGGTCAGGTGATGGTGATCGACGGCGGGGCGGTGGCCTGAGCCGCGATCGGCGATGGAGCGCGGGGCTTGGTCGACAAGACGAGCCGGACGCGATAGCCCCCCTCGGGCCGAGGGCCGGCCTCGAACTCGGCCTCGTCGCCGTAGACCAGCGCCAGGCGCTGGCGGAGGTTTTCGTGGCCTTCCTGGGTGCCCGGGTTGTTCGTCTTTCCGGGGCCATCGTCGCTCACCTCGATGGTCAGCCGGTGCTCGCTTCGCTCGACGGTCAGCGTGACCCGACCGCCGCGACGGGACGCGATCCCGTGCTTGACCGCGTTCTCCACCAGGGGCTGTAGCACGAAGGGCGGCACCTCGATCGCCTCGAGATCGGGGTCGACCCGCAGCTCCGTGCGAAGACGATCGCCATACCGCAATTGCTCGATCGACAGGTAGCCTCGCACCGAGTCGAGCTCGCGCCGAAGCGGCACCAACCCTCTTCGGGTGCCCTCCAGCGAGTAGCGCAGCATCACCGAGAGTCGCTCGAGTGCTTCCACCGCCTGTTCGGGAGCCTCTTCGATGAGGCTGGCGACCGTGTTGAACGCGTTGAACAGGAAGTGCGGATTGACGCGGGCTTGCAGGTTGTGCAGCTGCGCGCGCAAGAGGTCCTGCTGAGCCTGCTGGGTACGCAGCATCTGTGCTTGCGCGCGCGCGTGAAGCCGGTCGTAGACCACGCTGACGATGATGACCACCACGGTGACCACCCCACCCACCCGCCAAATGTCGAGACGCTCGAACGGGATCTCGAGGCCAAGGAGGGCGATCAGACCAAAGATCAGGAACGCCAGCTCGGTGCCTCCGAGCACCCCGAGCGCAATCGAGACGCCATGGCCCAGTGCCCGCTTGATCAATACGCCCGAAAGCTGACTGCCGCCCCACAAGAGGACGTAGACCATCGTGGTCACCACGGTGATGGACAGCGTCACCACGAGGTTCCCGAAAAACGCCATCGGGATCGCGGACCAGGGCCGCGAAGGGAACTCGGTGATGACGGTGAGCCCGGTGGCGATGATCAGGATGAGCAGCCAACGCTCCCGGAAGAACTGAACGGCTTGTTCCCAGCGCTCGGCCAGCGTCCAGCGGCTCATGGTGCGCATGCAGTATAGCGTTGGGCCCGACGGGAACAGGCCCGAGCGCCGAGCGGCGAGACGGCGCCGACCAGCGGTTGGGATCCGGTGACCAGCGGCGACGCGGCGGACAAGAGGGCACGACGGGCGGAGGTCGCGCTCGCGCCCGTGGGCCCTCGGCGGCTCCTACTGCCGCAGCACGGTCTCTGGCGGCCCGTCGCCTTGGGGCTCGAACTCGGGATCGAGGACCATCACGAACTTGTCCCACTCGAGCCCGTCCTCGCGCATCCCCCACATGATGTCATGCACGCCCGGTGTGTCGATCTCGAGCCACATGTTCGCGTCGCGCCGGCTGACCTCGTCGGTGCCCTGCACCCCGGTGTGCTGCGAGCCACCGCGACGATTCTGCGTCCATCCCCAGCCGCCGGGAAATTGCATCCGCATGCTGCTCGGATCGATGAGCTCGTTCTCGGGCCAGGTGCCATCGATGCCCAGGTGGATCCCGTTGGCCGCGGGCCCCTGGCCGCGCGCGTGGCCCCACACGTAGTACCGCCCGGTCTGGTGGAACAGCACCCGGTAGTGGAGCGTGGGCGCGTTGTCTTGGTTGTTGACCACGCCGAGGTTGCCCGTGCCCGGCTCAGAGTCGTCGCGCCGCCGGTCGGGTAAGGCCTCGACGTAGGCGCCGCCTATCGCGTCGGCCGGATCGATCGAGTCGCCGTCGCAGTTGGGGTACTGGTTGCACATGGGCGCGTTGCCGCCATTGCACACCGTGTCGGTGACACACTCGACGACCGGATCGGGCTGACCCTCCTCGAACGTGTACCAGTAGGTCATGATCGTCTCGTTGTTGGTCTCCTCGAAGTAGTGCTCTGCCTCCACCGACACCACGCCGTCGATCTCCTCGAATTCCGCGTCGACCGGCACCCCAGTGTCGCTGCTCCCCGACTCGGCCGTGCCGTCGACCTCGCTGGTCGTCTCACCGTTGGTGGCGTCGCCGGGGCTGGTCGTGGTGCCGGGGCTGGTCGTGGTGCCATCGCCAGTGTCGGGCGTCGCCGTCGTGTCGGAGCCATTGGCGGACGACGCAGCCGTGGTCCCCGCCGTCACCTCCGTGTCCCCTGGGCTGGCACCATCATCGCCAGCACACCCTCCTGCGAGGCTCAGGCCAATCATCATCGTCCAGCAGTGCGGTCGCATGGCCCGAGAATACTGCGAGTCGCATCCCAGAGATCGGGTATCGCTCCACGATTGCTCGGCGCCGCGCGTCGTGGTCGTGAATCCGCCCACCCAACGTGCATCGGCCCCTCGATCATCGTCGTGGTGAGGTTGGGGGCCAGGTTACCCACATGACACGCACGTTCGGGTGGAAGGCCCGCCCAATGGGGAGCACCTCGTGGGGAACGCCGGGGAGCGCATGGCGGGCGGCTCACCGGGCCAGCCAGGCGGTGATGTCCTCGAGCAGGAACTCGGGGTCGTCCAGGGGGACCGTGTGGCCCGCCTCTTCGTAGAGCGGCGCTCGGATCTCGGCCATGGTCACCCCATCGGGCGCCCACCCGGGCACATACTCCACCTGGAACCAGCCCGGGCGATCCACCCCCGGGCGCGGCGCCAGATCGTGGACCACCGAGGTCACCGCCATGACACGATCCGACAGCACCGGAGCGAGGGTTTGCACGGGGACCACGGTGTCTAGCCGCGCATCGGTGGCGAGCACGTCGGCGCCCGCGACCACCCGCAAGAAGATGTCGGCCATGTCGTTGGCCCAGAAGTTGCGCGAGCCCGGCAGCGGCGAGTTCACGGCAAAGTTGAGGTCCACGTAGAAGGCGTCGCCAGGGCCGAGCGGCCCGAAGATCGAGACCATCTCGCTCTCGTCCGCCACCACCTCTCGACCGTAGGCCCCCTGACGGGCGTCGGCATGCATCCATGCGATCGTGCGAGGATCCGCCCCGAGCACGGTGTCGAGGATGTCGGGTTGCCGCAGGCGAGCGCCTATTTCCGCGCTGACCCCAAACAGCCACCCGTCCGGGCGATTGCAGTGGTAGATGTCGCCACCGGGCAGGCAAAGCGGGCTGGGCACGAAGGGCTCTGTCAGCTGGGGCGCGCCGGCGACGACCCCCTGCACCGAGACGAAGTGTCCGAACTGCGCGGCGACCTGCTCGCGGGTGACCCCCACCCCGCAGGTCTCGGGGTAGAGCCCGGCCAGGTGCCGCTCGATCTCGCCGTAGACGCTCTCGTTTTGGTAGATGCTGACGCCGTCCACCAGGGTCTCGTAGTCGAGCAATTGCTGGAGCATCAGCGTGCCCCGGACCCCGCCGTAGCTCTCGCCCAGGATGATCACCGGGTTGTACTGCAGCGCGGGGTGACGGGCGAGGAAGCGCAGCAGCACCGAGATGAACGCGCTGGCGTCTTGCTCCGGATCGATCGACACCGGGATCTGCGTGCCGTCGTCGAGCGGGAGGTTGTAGGAAAAGCCGGTGCTGGGGGCGTCGACGTAGAGGAGGTTGAACTGCTGCGTCCATGGCAGATCGGTGGGCATCACCGAGTCGGTACGCTCCGGATCGAGGGTATAGGGCGCCGTATTGGATCCGAACAGCAGGCCCGTCGATGAGCCGGGACCACCGTTGAACAGCAGCACCAACGGGCGCGTGCTCGGCTCGTCGTCGGCCGGCCAAAACGAGTACCACACGCGCTGGCGCGCCGAGGTGCGGGCCAGGTCCTCCCACGCATAGGGATAGGACATCAGCTCGAAGAACCCGGCCTCGGGGGCCAGCCCATCGGCTGTGCCCTCGGGCAGCAGGCACGTGTCCTCCGAGCAGGACCAGCCGCTCGCGCCACACAGGCAGCCGCAGCAATCGTCGCCCACCGGCATCACCGCCCCCACCTCGGACAGCTCGCACGCGGTCGAGCCGGTGCTGGTCGAGCCGGTGGAATCGACCGCCCCGCTCGTCCCGTCCGTGGTGGATTCGGCGCCGCTCGACTCGATCCCCGTCTGCGAGAGCTCGCCGGTGCTCGTGGTCGCGCCACCGGTGGTGCTGGCCCCGGTGCTCCCCTCGGCCATGGGATCGCCTGGATCCGTACAGCCCGACCCCAGCATGGACACGAGCAGGCTCGTTGTCGCAACGACGTAACGCAATCCAATCATGGCGACACAATGACACACCAAGGGGGCCCGATCCCGCCGTCGATCCTGCCTCGAGCCCCCTAGCCCCCGACAGCACCGAGGTTCGTGAGCTCTGTACGATTGGCACGCGGGTTGCTGTGCAAGTGGATCATGTCCACACCCGACGTGACCCGACCTGCTCGCTGGATCCGAACCCTACCTTGGCTCGCCGGGCTGCTCATCGGCGCCAGCGCGCACGTGGTGTGGTGGAGCCGCGCCATGCACGAGCCCGTGCCGGCGAGCATCGAGGTGCACCTCGACGAGGCAGCGCATCAAGCGCCGATTCATGTCCACGTGCATACTCCCTCGGATGCACGCCCGACGGACGCCACCTCTGGGTTTGCATGCTCCAGGTCGTCCCTTCGACACGCGGTCATCCCTTCGGGAGTGCGTGGCGCGGTGGTGTGCTCGGGCGACACTTGCACGATCCGGCGAAGCTTCATCCGTCGAGTGCTCGACGATCCGCGGATGCTCAGCGACCTTCGGTGGAAGGTCGTGCGCAGAGCCGGCGGGCAGGCAACCCTGCGGGTCCGGGGCGTCTATCCGGGCAGCGTGGCCGATGTGCTGGGGCTACGCAACGGTGACGAGATCGTCACGATCGACGGGGAGCCGCTACACCCCGGGCAAGTCCCGGGACGGCTGGGTCGTGCGCTCTTGTTGCGGGATGGGTTCACCGTGGACCTACGCCGAGACGACACGGTCCACACCCGGCGCTACACGATCACCGACGATCCGACGCCGCGATAAGCCTGTGCCCCAACCAGCGTACAAACTCTGCCCCTCGATCCATTGGATCCCCGATCACCTGGGCTCAGCCCGTGGTGCCGCCGCCGGGCATGCACATCGATGTGTCGAAGGTGCACATCACCGGGTCGCAGGCCAAGATCCCGCCGCCGAGCCCCAACGATGCGCACGTAAAGCCCTGTAGATTGAGCCCGTCGCACTGCTCCCCGGGATCGATCGCTCCATTGCCGCATCCGCCTACGGGCATGCAGTTGGCGGTATCGAACGTACAGGTGACCGGGTCACACAAGAGCATGCCTCCGCCCAGCCCGAGCCCCGCGCAGTCGAAGCCCTGGAGGTCGGCTCCGTCGCACTGTTCTCCCAGATCGATCACCCCGTTGCCGCACACGGGGCCACCGGGGCCGCCCTCGGAGGACGAGCTGCTGGAACCGCCGCTGCTGGTGCCTCCGCTGCTGGTCACTCCCCCGCTGGAGGTCCCCGCCTCGGTCGTACCGCCGGGGCTGGTGGTCCCTCCCGAGCTGGTCCCCTCGGCGACCACGGTCGTGCCACCCCCGCCAGCGCTCGTGCCCCCCGCGGTGGTATCCGCGCCGGGCGCGGTGGTCGGGCTCACGGAGGTTACGGGCGCCGTCCCCATCGTCTCCTCGCCGGTCGAGGAGGAACCGCCGCCGCCACCCGTGCCAAACCCGCCGTCATCACACCCCGCGAGGCTCAGGATCAGGCCGCATCCCACGAGCCACGCCGCGTTCGCACCGCACAAAGAAGCCATGGGCCCCATCGTGGCATGCGAGCCCATAGCTCGCCATCGACGCATTGCTTGACCCCGAGCCAGCCCGCCAGATACCGTAGAAGGCGAGAGATGGCGAGGATCCCGACCTGATGTCGAGCAATCATCGCGCTGCCGGCCTACTTCGACGGCACTGGCTGGTTGCCGCACCTGCCGGCCTACTGACCCTGAGCGTTGCCGCGCATCGCTGGTGGGCCAGCCGCTCGGTGAGCGCCGCCGCCCGCTCTGCGGGGTTCGCCTCGCTGGCCCCCGGGACTGCGTTGGAGCACGGCGCGGTCGTTCGGGTCCACCCGCTGCACTTGGGGGCGGTGCCCGTTGTGTTGTCCACAGCCTCGGGTCATCGCTATCAGGTCGACGTGCTCGCCCGCGATCCCGAAGGTCCGCCCGGGGTCGCCAACACCGAGCGGCTCAGCCTCTATGTGGTCAACTCGGGCGGCCTCGACCCCCACGGGCAGAACGAACGGGGCGGGCAGAGCGACCGGGACGGGCAGCGTCCCACCGACGAAGACCAGGGCCTGGGTGCCCTGTCGCTGGCCGAAGCCCTCGCAGAAGTCACCCCGCCCTCGGGGCTGCTCACCCTCGGCGAGCGTCATCGGCGGCATCCCGACGGGATCTTCGCCGTACCGCTGGTCTGAGTGCTGGGTCTGAGGGGCTTGCCTCGCCGGCGGCGATGTCGTCGTCCCCGGTCACTGCTCCGAGCTCGTGCCGTACTGAAGCCCGCGCTTGACGAACGACTTGAGCGTCCCCTCCATGATCGTGATCAGCGCGTCACGCTGCTTCTCGTCGTCGAGCGCGAACCCGGCCTGCATCTTCTTGACCTTGCCGCGATCGGCCTCGAGCACCACATAGTTCTCGGGATCCGAATTGATTGTGAGATTGGAGCTATTGGTCGCGAAGATGATCTGGCGAAAATTCTTCATATGCTTGACCAAGGGCACCAAGAACTCGGCGATGTCCTCGTTGTCGAAGTGCCGGTCGGGTTCGTCGACGATGAGCGGCCCCGGCCGGGACGAGAGCATCACCAACGACAGGACCACCAGCCGCCGCCGGCTCTTGCTCAGGTAGTCGAACGAGGTGAACTTCGGCCGGCCTCGCCGCCAATTGGTGTTGAGGCCGAGCGTGTAGCGACCATGCTTGGTCGTCCCTAGCGACAGCAGCGGGCAGGGCTCGGGGGTGAGGAACGTCGGGATCTCGAACGACTCGGCCAGCTGCTTCACCTTCTTCTTCGACGGCTTGCCGAGCCGGCGGACCAGGTACTGCTCGAGGGTCTGCGACGAGCCGATGATCTGCTCCATTCGCTCGGCGTCGTAGAACTTGGGGCGCAACGTGGTGTACTCGGGGTGGTCGTCGGGGATCGACTCGGCCGACCACGACCCACCATCATCGGCGCGTAGCGCATGAAGCCGGATCTTGCCCCGAGCGTTCGTGTAGCAATAGAGGCCCGAGCGCCCCTGCTCGTGGCGCTCCATGAAGAGCTTGACGCTGCCGCGCAGCTCGCTGCGGTCGTCGACCGCCTTGTTCATCAGCGACAATAGCAACGACTTCCCGCAGTCCCGGCGACCGACGACCGCGTTGAGGTGGCGGTTGAACCGCAGCCGCCGCGTACCGAGGACGTCGTTGCGCACCTCCACGCCATAGACGTACAGGCCATCGCGGGGTGGTGTGTGGAGCTCGGCCACTCGGACCCGCGAGCTCGGTGAGAGGATCGCATTGCGCAGGCCGGAAAAGGACGGCGCGCTCATCTTGAGGTAGGTGAAGCGCTTGCCGATCGTGCGCAGATCGTGCGCATCCGATCCCTGGAAGAAGGCGATCGGCCCGAGCCCGGCCTTGCGCCTGACGCTGGCGATCCAGTCGCCGAGCGACTGCCCCCGAAGGCCGCGGTGGGAGCACGAGAGCCGCGCCGGGTCCACCATCTCGATCGCGCGCAGGTACGAGTGCGACAGCACGTTCTTCATCGCTCCGCTCTTGATGTCGTGGAGCTTGAGCAGCGACTGATCGCTCCCGTCGATGTGCGCGATGATGGGGATCCCGCCCTTGGCCTGGATGAGCTCCAGCGTATGACGAACGCTCGCGTGACCGACCTTTGGGTTCTTGCCGAAGTCGTCGACCGCCAGCCCCACCTCGGTGAGAAGATCGCAGATCAAGAAGTGGATCTTCCGCTTGGGTGACGACGGGGGAAAGATCGCGAGGATGTGGACCCCGGTGGTGCTGATCTCGGTGCCCGGTAAGATCGTGAGCACCACCTTGCCGCGCTCGTGGTTGCGGCGCTCGGCCTCTTCGCTGACCAGCTCGTACCAGGTCGGCGCTGCGAGATCCATGGACTTGCCGCGTGGGTCGTCTGGGTCCGCCCAGATCGTGGCAATTCCGTTGTGATCGGTAATCGCCACCATCGCCAGCCTCTGCTCGATGAAGCGATCGACCATGGATCGGGCCAGCGCCCGCGCCTGCTCGAGCACCTGTGCCTGGAGGCTTCGAACCCGCTCGACCCGCTCCCAAGAGTGATCGTTGCTCGGGTACTTGACGTCTTTATAGGGGTTGAACCCGTAGCGATTCTTCCCGCGGGCGTCGGCCGAGCCCGGGGTGTGGAAGTGGAAATCGACCTTGTGAAACTTGACGCCGTAGGGCTCACGCGAGACGCGACCGAACGCAGCACAGATCTGGCGGGCGGAGGTCATCGTGACGATCCTCCCACCGACGGCCAAGATGTCAATCGAGATCGACCGAAGCGGCCGCGAGCGGAGCGGGCACGCAGTCGAAGATGTTCGCATCATACCAATAGAACACGAGCGATCGGCTGCCCCCGCGTATCCGATGGATCGGCTCACCGAGGTGCTCGTGCTGGAGTTGCTCTGCCGAGCACCTCAGCGCGTCCGACGGGCGCTTCGTCGTGCCGTTCTTCGTAGTGCGCCCGCTCGAGCCCCGGAGCAACGGGACCGCGACTCGGTGAGCAGCACAGAACCAGCGGGGTGAGTAGGACCAGCGACACCGACTGACTGAGGGTTCCGACCACACAAAGATTTCACCACGGGATGCTGAGCCCGAGGGCACCACCGGGCCTTTTTCGCGGCGAGGCTCACGGACCCCAAGCCCCACCGACACCGCCGACAAACGGTTCGCGCGGACTCGGGTCGCTTCTGGATTGATGAATGAATCCACGCACTTCGAATCTCACTCCACGCCGAGTGTGACCCGTTCGCGTCGCTGCCGATCCAACTTTCGCATCGAGCAAGATGACACGGGCCGCCGGTCCGTGGTTCTATCCGCGGGTTCGATGGTGGACCGCGTTGATGCCCTTGGCCGGGACAGCAAGCACATCGAGGCACTGGCGCACGCCAGCCTCGACGAGAGCATCGACGAGCAGCTGCAACAAGTCGTGCACCAGGCCGCCGGAGAGCTGGGTACACCCATCGCCTTGGTGTCGCTGGTCCTCGACCGATTGCAGTTCTTCCAGGCTCACGTGGGGCTCCCCGGAGATCTGGCGGACGCCCGGGCCACCGACCGGGACGTGTCGTTTTGCCAGTTCGTCGTCCGCGACGGCGCCCCCTTCGTCGTGCACGACACGACCAACGACACCCGGGTCCCCAAGAACCTGGTGGAGCGCTTTGGGATCCGGGCCTACCTCGGAGTCCCCGTGCGCGCCCGAGGGGAGACCGTGGGCTCGCTGTGTGTCATGGACCTCGAGCCGCACCGATTCTCGGAGGCCCAGAGCCGCCGGCTGACGACCATGGCCGACACGGTCAGCTACCGGCTGGCCGAGCTATGGGGTGCGCAGCGGGGACGAGCGCTACTGTCTCGGGCCACCGCGCCGGCCTTTGCCGAGCTTCGCAACCTGCTCAGTCCCCTTCGCGCGCTGACCACCTCGGCTCGGGTCTCCTCCTTCGAGCTGGGCGTGCTCACCCGGGTGGGCGACGCGGCCGGTGAGGCCACCCGGGGCGCGCTGTCAGAGGCACGCACGACCCTCGCCGAGCTCGGACACGGCCTGGGGCTGCTCGAAGGCGTCGCCGTGCGGATCCAGGAGCAGATCGTCGCGATCGAGAACATCGCGCTGTCGCGCGTCGCCGAGGTCACCGTGACCGAGACGATCGAGGGGGCGCTGCGACTGGCTCACCACCACACCAAGCTCGCGGGGGGCGTTCACACCACCCCGGTTCGCAAGACCCTACGGCTGGCCACCACGCGCGTGGTGGCCGTGGCCACCCTGTCCACCGCGCTGAGTGCCATCGCGATGGCCATGGCGCCCGCCAATCAAGGGCTGCGGCTGACGGTGGTGGAGGACGAGTTCACCGTGGTGCTCACGATCGGCGCGAGCCTGTCCGAGTCACAGCTCGCCACTGTCCGCCAAGAGGTCGATCTGCTCGGCGGGTTCGATCCCACCACCGCGATCCATGTGGACCGGGTCGGGCTGCACCTGGGCTTCGCCCGCGCGGTCGAAGAGTAGGCCGCGGGGGGGCGCGACCCCCCGCGGCGCGTCGTAGATTGTGTCGGGGGGGATGGGGTGGGTTGGCCGGCCGAGGAATACACCCC
>JBCCWC010000153.1:0-38850 GCA_039194325.1 Myxococcota bacterium | reverse complement strand
TTTCCTGTGGTGGAGCACTGGGAACTAGTGTAGTAAAAATTCTCGAGATGTCAGAAAGTAAAAGAAGTGTGCAAAACTAATGCTGAAATTTTCGGGAAAAAGGGGGTAGGGGGTGGCGTGGATCCGTCGGCGGCGGAAGTTTCGGCGAGGGATGGAGCGGCTCGAGCGTGAGGAGGCGCTGGCGATGGGGGCGTTGGCGGTGCGGTCGGTCGGCGGGGCAGGGGCTCCGGCGTAGACGACCAGGGCGCTACGGCGCCGGGGGATCGTCAATCGAGCGCCGGCGGGCTCTCGCTGGCAACGGGCGGGGGCGTTCGCCGTGACAGCGGCCGGGATGGTGGCTTGGGTGCATCGGCCCGCTCATGCCGCGGATCTGCCCGATCTGGTCGCAGCCGGGGACGCGACGGGCCCAGAGCCCGGCTGAGCCGGGGATCCATGACCGGGTCGTCCCCGTTGGGGTCTTTCCTTTGGAGACGAGCCCGGGCACCCTCTTGGTCGTGCAGCGGATCGAGGCCGGGTCCTTGCGGGGCCGTACGCTGCTGTCGCTGCCACGCGGGGTGCCGGGGTTGCGGCCCACGGGGGCTCGGGTGCGCGGTGCGATCTTCGACCGGCTCCAGCAGGCGGTGGAGCAGACCCGAGTGCTCGATCTGTTCGCTGGCTCGGGGGCGCTGTCACTCGAAGCGCTGTCCCGGGGAGCACACGAAGTCACCTTGCTCGAGGTCGACCCCCGGGTGGTCCGTCACCTGCGGCGGCAGCTGGCCGTGCTGGGGCTGGCCGACCGGGCCACCGTGGTGCGCGCCGACGCCCTGGCCTGGGTCCGCGCGGGTCGCGGACCCGCCGCGCCGTACGACCTTGTGTTCGTCGATCCCCCGTTCGCTATGCCCCACGTGTTCGAGCCGCTCGCCCGGGATCTGTGCGAAGGCGGCTGGCTGGCGCCCGACGCCTGGGTGGTCTGCGAGCGAGAGCGTTGTCGGGGTAAAAGTCCGGTTATCGCCTGGCCGGCGGCGCTGACCTTGGAGCGGTCTCGCGACTACGGACAGGCTCGGCTCGAGCTCCTTCGCCACGATCGGTCTCGACCGTCTTCATCGCTTCCATCGCCTTCATCGCTTCCATCGCCTTCATCGCCCCCGGGAGACTCTTTGTGACTCGATCACCCATCTCCACCCGTGCCGCCCGCATCAAGCCCTCCGCGACCCTGGCCGTCTCCGGCCGCGCCGGTCAGCTGAGGGCCGAGGGCAAGCAGGTCCTCAACTTCAGCGCCGGCGAACCCGACTTCAGCCCGCCGTCGGCAGTGGGCCGGGTCGTCGCCGAGGCCTGCCAGGCCGGCCCGATTCACTACGCGCCCGTGCCGGGGATCCCGGCGCTACGCGACGCGGTGGCTCAGACCCTCTCCAAGGTGCACGACCAGCCCTACACCCGCGACCATGTGCTGGTGTCATGCGGGGCCAAGCACAGCCTCGCCAACCTCTTCTTGTCGATCTGCGACGCCGGCGATCAGGTGGTGATCCCCACACCGTACTGGGTCAGCTATCCCGACATGGCCGGCCTCGCCGAGGCCGAGCCGGTGTTCGTGCCCACCGCGCGGGCCGACGGCTGGCGCATGAAGCCCGAGGCGCTCGAGGCGGTGCTCGGGGAGCGCACCCGCGTCATCGTGCTCAACAGTCCCAGCAACCCAACGGGGGCGGGCTATCGCCGGGCTGACCTCGAGGCGCTGGGCGAGGTGATCGCGGCCAAGGCCCCCCATGCCTACATCCTGACCGACGACATCTACCGCGATCTGGTCTATGGCGACTTCCAGTTCGTCTCGGCCGTGCAGGCCCTGGGCGAGTCACTTCGCCCGCGCGTGATCGCGGTCGATGGCGTCTCCAAAACCTTCGCCATGACCGGCTATCGGATCGGCTACTTCGCGGGGCCCCCCGAGGTGGTCAAGGCCGCCTCGCGGATCCAGAGCCAGACCACTTCGGGGGCGGCCACGCTATCCCAAAAGGCAGCCTTGGCCGCGCTCACCGATCCAAGCGTGCCTGCGGAGATCGCGGCCATGAAGGAGGCGTTCACCCGTCGCCGTCAGCTGGTGCTCGACGGGCTGGCCCAGATCCCCGGGGTCGAGGTCCATCCCCCCGACGGTGCGTTCTATGTCTTCGTCGACGTCTCGCGTCACACCGGGGACGGAGCCCAGCACGCCAACGACATCGAGCTGGCTACGTGGCTGCTCAACGAGAAGCTGGTGGCGGCGGTGCCGGGGACGCCCTTTGGAGCGCCCGGCCACCTGCGGATGAGCTACGCCACGGACGACGCGACCTTGAACGAGGGGCTGTCTCGGATCGGGGACGCCCTGTCTTCGCTGCCGACCGCCTGAACGCTCTGGAACGCCAACGGATGCCGTGAAACCTCGTTCCTATCGCTGGCTACGCTGGCGGCGCTCCGAGGGGATCGCGTCATCGCCCTGGAGCGCGACGGCGTGGCCGCTCCCGCGAGGCGAGCGGGTGGGCGCGATGGCGGTTCCGGCGGTGTCGCTGGCGGTGCTCGTGGTCGCCAGCGCCGGCTGCGGAGCGCTGGCCAGCACCAGTCGCGGCTCGGGGAAGGCGATCATCGGAGGGATCCTCGCGATCTTCGGCTCGTTAGCGGCCGGCGCGGCGATCGTGGCTATTTTGGCGATGCTCCGCGCTCGGCGACGATCGTTGCTAGGGCTGGCGATCGCCAGCTGGGCGCTGCTCATCATGCACCTGGCGGGGATCGTGATCGCCGTCGAGAGCGGGCCGATGACCTCGGGGCTCTTGCCCTGGTACTTGCGGATCGCGGTGGCCACCTCCGTGGCCCCGGTGGCCGGCGCGGCGTGTACCACCTCGCTGGCGCTGAGCCAGCTGTCGAACCAGTCTCGGCGTTGGGTCACGCCAGTGGTGGTGATCGGCGTGCTTTTAGTTCACACGGCGTTGCTCGTCGGTTTCTTGGTGGACCGAGATCCGTTCCGGGCGCTTTCTGAGGCCCCAGTGGTCGAAGTTCGGGTGGGGGCCGAGCACGGCTGTGCGCGCCACGAGGACGGGACGGTCACCTGCTGGGGACGCAACGCGGAGGGTCAGCTGGGTGACGGGACCCGGCAAGACGCGGACTGGCCGGTCGCTGTGCAGGGCCTGTTCGACGCCACGGGGCTGGCTGTCGGGGACGGTCGAGCCTGCGCGCGCACCTCCGGGGGCATCATCATGTGCTGGGGGCGCGATCCGCAGTCGGGCGAGGGGGTCGCCGCACCAGTGCCGATCGCCCGCGCGATCCTGGCGGGCCCGTGGATCGCCGGCAATCGCGTCTATGCGGTCGATGGCAGCGGCATGGTGGTCTCGGGATACGACTCGCTGGAGCCCTTGGTGCCGCTGCCCCCGGTGACTCGGATCGCTGCCGGGCTGCGTCACGTGTGCGTGCTGCTCGGCGATGGCCACGTCTCGTGCTGGGGCGATGGTCGGCGGGGCCAGCTGGGCGAGTCGGTGACCTTCGATCGGCAGGTGCCGACCGAGGAGGACGACGAGGACCGGCTCGATCTGCACGAGCGGGTGCTTTTGCCGGGGCTGACCGATGCGGTGGAGTTGGTCGCGGGCGATCACCACACCTGCGCGCTACGAGCCACGGGCACCGTGGCCTGCTGGGGGGTGCGCAACGAGGGCGACACCCGCTGTCGAGACGGTTGCACCGCTTCGGGGGTGACCGATGTCGAGCCACTTCGCCGGGTCGTCGCGCTCACCGCGGGAGCCAACCATACCTGCGCGCTGCGGGACAATGGCACCGTGGCCTGCTGGGGCGACAATCGCTGGGGGCAGCTGGGGATCGGCGGCTATCGCTCTATCGACGAGCCCCAAAGCCCCGAGCTCGAGGGCCCGGCCGCGGCGATTTTCGCCAACGGCTATACGACCTGCGCGGTCATGGAGTCGGGCGAGGTTCGGTGTTGGGGGGCAAGTCGCTCGGGAAGCCTGGGGGTGGAGTCTCTCGAGGCCTGCCGTGCGCGTAAGATCCTCGCATCGAGCTACTGTGCGACCCGGCCCCAGCCGCTGCGCTGGATCGAGACCGACTAGTCATGGGTCTTGGTCATGGGTCTTGGCCAGTGGTCTTGGCCAGTGGTTTCGATAGGATGGACCCGATGAAGATCCGCTGTCCCGGGTGTCGCAAGGAGGCCGAGGTGCCCGAGGGATTCCGCTGGCGACCCTTTTGCTCGCGTCGCTGCAAGATGGCCGATCTCGGGGCCTGGCTCGACGAGCAGTACAAGTTCTCGCGCCCGCTGCTGCCCGACGGCCTCGAGGACGACGAGTTCCTGAGCTGAGCGCCGATCGTGACCCTGAGCGTGGTCCGGAGCACAGCGGAGCCGAGCGCCGGGGCCGGCGAGTACGGGCGCGGGCGCGAGGATCTACCGGCGTCGCCGTCGGAGGAGCGCCAGCCCCCAAAGGCCCAGCGCCCACCCGGTCCACGGCCCCGAGCGCGTGCTGGTGCAGCCGCACCCGTCGTCGCCGTCGCCGGCCCCCGGAGCACCGGTGGGATCGGTCCCCGCGGTACCTCCCGATAGGCTGCCCGAGCTGCCCCCGCCCAGGTCGTCCGCGCCCGTCTCGTCCTGGCCGCCACCCGAGCTGCCATCGGGCGACGGATCGGGCACCTGGGCATCCATGTCCACGCCGATGTAGAGGGGCTCGGCCATGCCGACGTTGCCCGAAAAATCGATCGCCACCGCCTCGAATGTATAGGCCGCGGGGGGCAAGTTGAGCGTGTAGCGATAGGGTTCGCTGCTGAGCAGCCCACCCGTGACGGACATGCCGTCGATGAGCAGCTCGACGGTGTCGACCCCGTAACCCGTGCCGTCGTCGGCGTCGATCTCGATGGTCACTTGGGCAGCGCCGGTGTCGTCGCTGTCGAACCGCGACTCATTGGGGGGGCTGGTGAACGAGACCACGGGCGGATCGGTGTCGTCGCTCGCGTCGAAGGGAGCGCCGCAGGTGGACTCGAGGCCGCTGAGCGCCCCGGGGTCGCAGCCGTTGCTCCAGCTGCCGCCGGCGCTGGCCGGCTCGGTGGGAAAGCTCTTGCAGTCCGGGGAGGGCATCCAGTTGCCCTGGGCGTCGTGGCAGGGGGTCAGATCGAAACCCGACTCGGATTCGAACCACTCCATGCCCACGTGCATCAGCGAGTAGAAGCCGCCTTCCATGCAGTTCTGAGAGCCGTAGGAGGTGATCCCGAAGGCGCGCCAGCTGCCGGAGTCGGGCATCTGCACGTACACCGGGCCGCCGGAGTCGCCAAAGCACGCGTCCTCGCCCCCGCCGCCCAAGAACGCTTCGTTGTTCTGGATGAACCCGAAATCGGTGGTGACCTCCTTCTTGTCGCCATAGCCGGTCTCGGCGTCGCCAAAGCCCACGATCGTCACCTGGGCGCCGGACTCCAGCACGTCCACCTCGCAGCCCATCAAGGGAGGGACGATCGGGATGTCGTCTTGTGGCTCCGCGAGCACGCACAGCGCCCAGTCGGTGCCCGGGGGGCCCCAGCCGGGGTAGGTGACGCAGCGCTCGACGGGGACCGAGCGCTCGTGGTCCGGCGCATCGTGCTCGCCGAACTGCACGCTGCCGTACCCCGCACCGCAGTGCGCGGCGTAGATCACCACCTGGGGATGGACGAGCGTGCCCGTACAGCTGCCCTCGAGCGAGACGGTGGTGGGCCATCCACAGGACGCCACGAAGTCACCACCAAAGACGTTGTGGGGGTCGATGGGGTCGGCTTCATCCGTGGGCGCAGCAATGGCCGTGCCGGCGGATACGGTGACGACGGTGACGACGGTGACGAGGCAAGCGCTCATCACCGTCGCCGGTGGACGACGTAGGGGAGTGCGGGACATCGACGGTTATATGGAGCCAAGTGCGAGCGCCCTTCAATCCCCACAAAAAAACCGTGGAACTCGAACATCAACGCGCTCAGGCATGGCGCGGACGAAGTTCGCACGCACTCGGAATAGATGGTTCCGAGCGCGTGGCTACTTGCGTCGGTTCTTGCGCCGGGCCTTCTTTTCCTTCTTGCGCTTGTCCTTGTCCTTCTTGCTCTTGCTGGCCGTGGGGGCGGCGGGCAATCCCGGCATGCCGCCCATGCCGGGGGGCAACCCGCCCATGCCGCCCAGACCAGGGGGCATGCCGCCCATGCCAGGCATGCCAGGCATGCCCCCGCCGCCCATCATCGCTTGCAACGCTTCGGGGTTCTTGGCCAGCTTGCGCATGGCCCCCAGCTGCTTCATCTGCTTGATTCCCGGGATCTTCGACAGCAGCCCGCCGCCGCCCATCATGTCGCCGAGCATCCCGAACATGTCCCGCATGGCGATGAAGCGCCCCACCAGCGCGCGCACGTCCTCGTCTTCGCGGCCGCTACCCCGGGCGACCCGCTGGACTCGCGAGTCGACGAACGCGTCGGGGGGCAGCTCGGCCATCTTGGTGGGGTCGCGAGGCCGGGGCTTCTTCTTCTTGCGGCCGTAGCGGCTGCTGGCGCGGTTGTCTTCCCCGCCGTCGAGCAGGAACAGATCCGGCTGCGAGCGCTCCTGCCGGGTCATCGAGCGGATCATCGCCTCGATCTTGATGAGCTCTCGATCGTCGGTGGCCTGCTCCATCACCTCGTCGGGGATGTTGCCGCCAAAGAGGCTCCCCAGCGGCATCTTGTCCATCAGATCCTTGAGGCTGCCCATCTTCTGGATCGATTTGATCTGGGTGAGGAAGTCGTCCATGGTGAACGACCCGCCCAGCATCTTCTCTGCGTCGGCGGCCGCTTGCTCCTCGTCGACGACCTCCTGGAAGTCCTGCATAAGGCCGACCAGGTCGCCCATGCCCAGGATCCGACCGGCCAAGCCGTCGGGGCGGAACTCCTCGAGGCGATCGAGGGTCTCGCCCATGCCCAGGAACTTGATGGGCTTGCCGGTGGCGGCCTTGATCGACAGCGCCGCGCCGCCACGGGCGTCGCCGTCGAGCTTGGTCAGCACCACGCCGGTGATGTCGATCCGCTCGTCGAAGGCCTTGGCGGTGGTGACCGCGTCTTGGCCGATCATCGCGTCGATGACCAGGAAGATGTTGGCCGGGTGGACCCGGCCCTTGATCTGGTCGAGCTCGACCATCAACGACTCGTCGACGGTCAGCCGCCCCGCCGTGTCGTAGACGATGAAGTCGTAGTCCTCGGCGGCCGCCTTCTCGGTGGCCTGGGCGGCGATTTCCACCGGGTTGCCGCCCTCCTCGGCGAACACGGGGACCCCGAGCTGCTCGCCTATCACCTGCAGCTGACGGACCGCGGCCGGGCGGTACACGTCGCACGCGACCAGCATGACCTTGTGGCCCTCTTTTTGGAGGTGGCGGGCGAGCTTGCCGGTGGTGGTGGTCTTGCCCGAGCCCTGCAGGCCCACCATCATGATCCCGGTGATCCCCTTCTTGGCGGTGTCTATCGAGGTGTCGACCGGGCCCATCAGCTCGACGAGCTGCTCGTGGCAGATCCGGACGAAGTGATCCTCGGACTTGACCCGCACCTTGCGGTCGCCCGACTTGGCGACCAGCTGGACCGTCTCGCCCAGCGCCTCTTGCTTGACCGCCTTGAGGAACCTCTTGACCACCCGGAATTCGACGTCGGCCTCCAGGAGGCTCATGCGCACGTCCTTGAGCGCCGCGTCGATGACGTCCTCGGTCAGCTCGCCACGCCCCGTCAGGCGCTCGCGAGCGGCCCGAAACCCTTTGGAGATGGTCTCGAACATGGGAAACGTACATAGCACCCCTGGCAGGCGCCTTCCACGGATGTTGCGCGCTTGACGAAGGGGCCTGGCCTGGGCCGAGATGATGCAGGCCATGTCTTCGCCACGCGGTGGGTCGTTCGCGCTTGCTCTGGGCGGGGCGATGACGGCCGTATCGAGCGCCGCGCTGGTGATCTTGCTGGCGCAGCCGCTGCCCCCCAGCGTGATCGCGGCGGGTCGCGTGGCGGTGACCGGCGGAGCACTGATGGTGGTGGGCACGCGGGCGTGGCCCTCGGCTTGGGCGGCGCTCCGGACCGGGGACGTGCGGTGGCGGGTGCTCGCGGCGGCGGTCTTGCTCGCGGTACACTTTGGCACCTGGGTGACCTCGTTGACGATGACCAGCGTGGCGCGCTCGGTGACGCTGGTGGCCACGCAGCCGTTGTTTGCGGGTCTATTGGCGTGGCTAGGGGGTCAGCGGGTGCCCCGATCGTGGTGGGCCGGGGCCGTGGTCGCCATCGCGGGCACGGTGGTGATGGTCAGCGAAGACGGTCCGCTGGGCGGTGGCTTTGGGATCGGGGACGGGCTGGCGCTCATCGCTGCGGCCGCGGCCACCGGGTACTTCATGATCGGGCGTAGCGTTCGCTCGATGGTGCCGCTGCGGCCCTACCTGGGGCTGGTGCATCTGGTGGCGGCTGCGATCTTGGCCGGGTTGGCGTGGGTGATGGAGCCGGTGCCGTTTCCGGCGTCGGCGACCGGTCTGGATTGGTTGGCGCTCGTGTATCTCGGCCTGGTGCCCGGGCTGGTGGGGCACGGCTTGCTGAACTGGGCGGTTCGCCAGATTCCGGTCTATGTGGTGTCCCTGGTGATCCTGCTCGAGCCGGTGGGGGCGACGTTATTGACGCTTGGCGTCCTCGGACGGTCGGTGACGCCGGCCGAGGCGCTGGGCGGCGGGATCCTCCTGGTGGGCGTGGCGCTAGGGATCCCCCGAAGGCAAGCCGAACCGACGTGAGGCGACCCCTCTCCCCTCACCTCAACTCCCGAACATCGCCTGTCCGCGGGCCTCCCACCACACGGTCCAGGCCTTGGCGGCGACCTCACGGGAGCGACGGTCGCCCATCGGGGAGAACGGGACCCGGTGTCCGGTGATCCGAACCAGTTCATCCGCCGCCCAACGACGGACGGGGAGATCCCGGTGGCGCAGGCTGTCGATGATCCACTCCACTCGGTGGCGATGGCCGTGCTCCTGATACCAGTTGCGCCAGCGGTGGGGCTTGAGCCCGTGCTGCTGGCCGGTGATCGAGCACAGTGACTCCAGGGCGGCCTCTTGGATGAAGCGATCGTTGGAGGTGAGGAGCTCGACAAGCGACGGGATCCCTCCGACGTCGCGCAGCGTGCCCACCGCGCGGGCGGCGTGCAGCTGTTGATTCCGAGTGTCGGCGTCGAGCTGCTCGCGCACGATGGCCGAGGCTGCGCAAAAGCCCTCCACGCGTCGGTAGGTCTCGAGCACCCGCATGGAGACCACCCGTACGTCGCCGTTGCTGTCGAAGGCCGCGGCGGCCAGGGGCCGCATGCAGCGAGGGTCCCGCAGCTCGTGAAAGACGAACGCGGCGTAGAAGCGCACGTCGGGGTTGGCGTGCTCGAGCAGATCGACGATGTGGGGGACGATCTGGGAGCCCACCGCGATGATCGTTCGAATCACCGGCCCGTGGGCGGAAGGGGGGGGCAGCGAGCGGAGGTCGCGACGGAGTACCTCGAGCGGGCCGGGGAACAGGTTCACCAGTCGTAGCAGGCCGGGATTGCCCAGATCGCGCAGCCGATCGACCGTCGTGTCGCCGGCGATCACCGCATCGATCAGGTCATCGATCGCACTCTGCTCGTCGTCATTGGTCAGCGTGGCGCTGGGGACCACCCAGTCTTCGTCCTCCAGCTCGATCCGCCCCCGCGCGGTGATCGGCATGATCGGTCGGGCCAGGGAGATGATCGTCACGTCGTCGTTGTCGTCGTCATCGACGCGCTGGGGCGTGCCGACGACGGGCTCGGAGGCCATGAACTCGGCCCACTCGTCGGTGTTGTCGGGGGCGGGCTCGGCTTCGGTGGCGGCTCCAGCCGTGGCGGTGCGGGTCGCCTCGTTGTTGCTCGCAGCGTTGTTGCTCGCGACGTAGGTCTTCGTGATGTCGTTGCTCGCGGCGTCGGTGCTCGCCGGAGCGGTGCTCGCCGCCCGGTCGGGTGCATCGACCCTGGTCGGAGTGCTCGCCGGAGCCGAGCGGCTCGGGTCGGCGTGGCGGGCCTTGTGCTCGTCGGACGTGTGCTCGTCGGACGAAGGATCGTCGATGGTGCTCGCCTCGTCTGGATCGCGGTGACCTCGTTCGGGAGGGGGCAGGCCATGGAGCGTATTGCTGCGCCCCCGGCGGCCCCCTGCGGCCGGTTCGACGTCGACCTCCGGTGCCGCCTCGACATCGAGCCGGGGTGGCGGCGGAAGAGGAGGAGGAGGCGGAGACAGGTGGATCGTGGCGCGTGCGGCCAGATCCTCGTCCGGGAGGCTACTGCTGGGGAGGCTGTTGCTCGGGGAGTCCGGGCCGGAGCTGGGTCCGGCGCTGGGGCCAGCGCTGGGGTCGGCGCCCGGCTCGGGCGGAGGCCCCGAGCCGAGCTCTTGGGTGTCGCGGGACAGCGGCTCGGAATCCTCCGGGGGTTGGCCCAGGCGAGCCAGCTCTCGGGTAGGTCGAGTGTCGGGGTCCGCAGGTCGTGGGGCGCCGGCTTCGCTGGAAGGGGGGGGCGGGCCCGGCGGCGTCGGGCGCTGAACCTTCATGTAGAGCAGGGTCTCGGCGTCTTCGGCGGGGTCGGACGTGGAGGGGGTCGATTCTTCGAGGGCCTGGGTCGCCAGCTCTGGTGTCAAGCGCCAAGAGCCGGGCGGCAGGGGCTCGACGGCGGGAGGAACGAGCGCGGGAGGGGGCCCTTGGCCCGTGGGGTGCTCGCTTTTCGGGGTGCTGGTGCGGGACGACGAGACGGGCTCGATCGTCGGCGGTTCGATCGGTTGGTCCTCACTCGGTCGGTCCTCACTCGGTTGGTCCTCGCTCGGTTCGCCATAGGCGGCCTGAACTTGCGACGATGCCGGTTTCCAGCGAACGGGAGGGACCGCGAGGGTCGGGCCAGACTCGGCCGAGGCGATCGGTTGCGGGCTACGGGGGGCAGGGGTGGAGAGTCGACGAAGGCGGAGGATCTCCTCGAACACCCCGCTGGCCACTTCGGCGATGTTCTCCAGTCCTTCGCGATCGAGGGGCTCGATGGGAGCGCCCTCGCGATCGAGGTAGATGATCACGATCGGTCGACCCCGAACCTCGACCCGTTGCAGCACACAGGGCGTGGCGGTGTCGGCCCCAGACGCCAGCCGTAGATCGTCCTCGGGCGCCAGGCCACTAAAGCAGCCTTGGCTCAGGGCAATGCCCGCCGCGGTGCCCTCCGAGGCGTCGACGGTCTTGCCTCCGACGTCGCCCAGGCCGCTGTGTGCCATCGACAGTCCCACCAGCTCGCTATCTCGCGCTCGGAACAAGCCCACGCGGGGCGACAGGACCATGGCGGCGTCGAGGATCGCGTCGAGGGCGGTATCGCGGGAGCGCTCGGTGTCCAGCTCGGCCAGGGAGTGCTCCAGTCTCCGCCGTACGTCGGCCTCGTTGCGTCGCAGCGGGCGGGCGGGCGCGGGCGGGCGCGTGGGGGTATCGGCCTCGGAGTGGGTGAGGGCGGGCGGAGCCTGGCCCGGCGTATCCGATGGGACGGGGGAGGATGCCGCGGCGGAGTTTCCGGACTGGGGGGCAGACTGGGGGGCAGACTCAGCGGCAGATTCAGAGGCGGACTCGGGCGGGGGGCGGGTGTCGATGATGGTGTCGGGTAGGGCCCGGCGGGGCAGGGTAAACCGGGGCCTCGTCTGATCCATCGGGTCCGGCGGATCCTTCTGGTCAGGCTGGTCAGGCTGGCCAGCCTGTCCAGCCTGGTCAGCCTGGTCGGGGAGCCCCACCGGCGCCGGGTCCTCGACGTCGATCGAGCCTGCGACCGGCGGCAACGCGCGGATCGGCTGAGTATCGATCAGGGACGCGCGTGTCGACGAGTGGCCTCCGAGAGGCTCGGGCACGCCCTTGGCCGGCGTGGCGGGGGGGTCCGACTTGGCGACGGTCTTTGAGGGGGTCGCGTCGGTCGACGACCGCGTCGTCGGTTCGGCGACGGGAACGGGGTCGGCGACGGGGACGGACGTGGAGGGGGCGGGCTCGGTCGCGGGTTCCGGGGCCTTCGTCGACAGACGCCCGTCCGCGAGCGACGGAGGCTCGTCGTGGGGTACGTCGTAGACCCCCGAGACCGAGGGGCGCCGCTTGATGGCGCTGAGGTAGGCGGCGCAGAGCACCGCGTAGCGCTGCGGGACTACGGAGTGGTGCTTCTCGGCCGCAACCTTCTCCAGGCAGCACTCGGGCGTCACCATGGGCCGCAGCCGCCGGACGCTGCGCAGCAGCTGGCCGAGCAGCTCGTTGGGCAGATCGGGGTGGACCGCCACCACGATCTCCTCACCCTCGGCGGCCAGTGGCTCGACCCAGCGCGAGCGTTGCATGGTCTCAGGGATCTCGGCCCATGGCCGCGTGAGTCCGTTGTCGAGCAGATCGGGCGGGACGATCGGGAAGCCGCAGGCCTGCTCGAGCAGGTCGCCCAGGGTCACGGGGTCGACCAGCTCGAGCTCGAGCAGCACCGTGTCGAGGCTGCCGCCGTAGATCTGCTGTCGGCTTCGTGCCTCGGCCAGCTGTTCGGGGTAGAGCACCCCGTGCTCCTCCAGGTAGCGTCGCAGATGGGTCACGATTCCCTCACGACGTAGGTTCGGGCCATGTGGTCGGCCAAGCCCCGCTTCTCGCGATCGAAGGCGACCCACAGCCAGCCCATCGCGCCGGCGGCCAAGCCCAGGCCGTGCCCGATGACGCGCACGGCGGCCCAGGCGGGACGAGGAGGGGCTCCGTAGGGGTCGATCACGCGGAGTCGAAGCACCCGATGCCCGGGAGTCTGTCCGGTGATCGACCAAAAGAGCCCGAAGTACAGCCCCGCCATCACCAGCGCGGGTGCATAGCGCTCGAGCACGGCCCCGGGCGCTAGATCGAGCACGCGCAGCAGCGCGTCGATCCCCTGAGCGTCGCCCAGCATCGGCGGGGAATCGAGCCACATCAGCACCAAGACGTTGAGCATACCGGCGGTCACCAGCAGCAGCGCACCATCGAGCGCCCCGGCGGCGGCGCGGCGCCACAGCCCCGCCACGCGTACCGGGGCGAGCGGGTGCCCACACGAGGGGCAGCGGGGATCTCCCACATCCGCGACCGCAGGGCCGAGTTCGGCGTCACAGGCGGGACAGACGGTCGGGCACGACGAGCGCCAGAAGCCCATTTACACCAGCGTATCATGGCCGGGACCGGACCTCGTACGGGGGGGCGGGGCGGTCGGGGAGCCACAAATGGGGAGGTCTCGGGGCGGGTCTCGGGGCGGTTTTTGGCCCGGAGCTGTTCCCCGCGCCGTCCATTGGGATCTTGTCAGGGATCGGCCCGCGAGGGCGCCTCATTCGTCAGGGGATCCGACGAGCTGGTGGCCCCTTGTAGCCGGGCCAGGCCGGCCGAGACGGCGGTCGGGGCCCGAAGGACCCATGGTCCCAGGCTCAGGGGGCGGAGGCCCGCGCCGGCGGCCGCGGCCTGCTCGGGGGGGGATAGGCCCCCTTCGGGGCCGACAAGAAGGCGCGCTCCGAGGCCGGGATCCACCAAAACGGGGGTGGCGTGATGCCGGTCGGGGATCTGGGCGACATGGCCTGGTCGGTGTGCCGTGGAAGCCAGCGCCTGGGTCAGCGACAGCGGCCCGTGCACCGCGGGGGGGGTAGGTCGTCCGCACTGGCGCTGAGCCGCGGCGATCGTCTTGGCGATCCGCTCGGGCGAGGGGACGGCTCCCGCAGAGTGATCGCCCTTCACCAGCCAGATCGCGGTCGCACCCAGCTCGCACGCGTGGGTGATCGACTCCAGCGTGGCCCGGGGTTCGGGCATCACCAGCAGTAGCTCCAGGGGGAGTACCGTTACCGAGCCGAGCGGTTGCAGCAACTCGACGACGGCGCGGCGACCCTTGTGCTCGACCAGGCGCGCGTGCCAGCGGGCGGCCTGGCCGTCGAGCAGCTCGAGCGCCGAACCCGGGCGGATCCGTCGCACTCGCAGCAGGTAGTGGGATTCCTCGCCGTCGAGGGTCAGGCGATGCCCGGCGGCCCAGGGCCCCGGCGGATGGAAAGCCCGCACGCTCATGGGGCGAGAAGCTCGATCGCTTGCCACTCGTTATCCACCAGGTCGGGCGCCTCCATGGGGGGCAGGGCGGCGAGGCCCTGTGCCTCGTAGGCGGCGCGTACCGCCGGCGCTTCCTCGACCAAGATCCCCGAGAGCAGCACCCGGCCGCCGGGCGCCATGCGACGCCGGATCGCCGGAGCGGCCGGCACGAGCACCTCGGGGCGGATGTTGGCGATCGTCAGCGACAACGGGGTGAGCGGGAGATCGTCGATGGTCCCCACGTCCAGATCGATCCGCTCGCGCAGGCCGTTGAGGGTGGCGTTTTCGTCGGTGGTCTGGACCGCCTCGGGATCGAGGTCGCGGGCCCACAGCCGAGCCTTCGCAAACAACCGGGCTGCGGCCAGCACCAGGATCCCCGAGCCGCAGCCCAGGTCGAGCACCGTGGCCGGCCTTTGCCCTTCGGCCCACTGCGCGCACAGGCGGCGCAGGCAAAGGCGTGTGCTCTCGTGCAGCCCGGTCCCGAACGCGCGCCCCGGGTCGAGCACCACCTCGCGCGGCGGATCGCCCGGGCGCCGCTCGATCCAGCTGGGTCGGAGCAGCAGGGCCCCGTCACCCAAGATCCGGGGCTGGTAGAAGCGCTTCCACGACTCGCGCCAGTCGTCGTCGTGGTGGATCTCGACCTGGGTGGTCACCCAGAGCCCCAGGCTCGCGGCCAGGGTGGTGATCCGGGCGAGCACCGCCTCGAGGCCCTCCGGGGTCGTGTAGGCCCATTGCTCGGGCTGCGGCGCGTCGACCAAGGTGCCCGCGTCGCGACGCTCTACCCCGCCCACTGCGGCCTCGTCCGCCAGCAATAGGCCGAGCGTATCGAGCCGGTCGACGACCTCGTCGGTCGCATTGCCGATCCCGTCAACGGTCGCCTGGATCCGGATCGTGGCCCAGGGCTCGGCCGGGCCGTCGTGGTCGGTGCTCATGGCTTGCTGGCGCCGATCCTACCGCGGACTCACTCCCTCCTGAGTGCCGCATGGGCAAGACCGAGGCCGGGCGCGACAGCCGTCGCGCATTCCGAGCCGGCCTCGGCATCGATAGCTTAGCTCGCGGCGCAGCGGATCTGCGCTTCGAGCCAGGTCCGCTCCTGCTCCAGATCCCGATATGTCGCCGTGGTGATCGGCCCCGAGTACTGGGCGAGCTCGCCGTCCACCTCGCGCAGCCGGGACTTGGCGTCGTCGCTGTCGATCTCGTCGGGCGCCAGCGCCCGCTCACACAGCAGCACCACGCGCCCCGACTCGGTCACCTCCAAGAACCCCGCCCCCACCGCCAGCCGCGTCGACTCTTTGCCGTCGCGGAAGCGGACCACGCCCGGCTTGATCGCGGTGACGAAGGGGACGTGCTCGGGCAGCACGCCCAGCTCGCCCAGCAAGCCGGGGATCTCGACCCCGGGCACATCGAGGTCCTCGAACTTGGCCCCGCGGGGGGTCAGGATGTCGAGCTTCATGCGGTCGGCCATGGGTGAGTTCCGTGTCTCTTATAAGAGAGAGGTTCGGCTCAGGTGTCCGAGGCCAGCTTCTTGGCCTTCTCGACCGCCTCAGACACGCCACCCACGAAGCGGAACGCCTCCTCGGGTAGGTCGTCGTGCTTGCCTTCGAGGATCTCCTTGAAGGACGAGACGGTGTCGGCCAACTCGACGAACTGCCCCGGCATGCCGGTGAACTGCTCGGCCACGTGGAACGCCTGCGACAAGAACTGCTGGATCTTGCGGGCGCGGGCGACGGTGAGCTTGTCCTCCTCGGACAGCTCGTCCATGCCGAGGATCTTGATGATGTCCTGCAGCTCCTTGTACTTTTGCAGGGTCTGCTGCACGCCGCGGGCGACCTTGTAGTGCTCCTCGCCGACGACCTCGGGGGTGAGGATCGTCGAGGTGGAGTCCAGGGGATCCACCGCGGGATAGATCCCGATCTCGGTGAGCGCGCGCGAGAGCACGGTGGTGGCGTCCAGGTGCGCGAACGCGGTGGCCGGCGCCGGATCGGTCAGGTCGTCCGCGGGCACGTAGATCGCCTGCACCGAGGTGATCGAGCCCTTGGTGGTGGTGGTGATCCGCTCCTGGAGGATCCCCATCTCGGTGGCCAGCGTGGGCTGGTACCCCACCGCCGAGGGGATCCGCCCCAGCAGCGCCGACACCTCCGAGCCCGCCTGGGTGAAGCGGAAGATGTTGTCGATGAAGAGCATGACGTCTTGGCCCATCTCGTCGCGGAAGTACTCCGCGATCGTCAGGGCCGAGAGCGCTACGCGAGCGCGGGCGCCCGGCGGCTCGTTCATCTGGCCGTACACCAGGGCGACCTTGGAGCCCTCGGTGTCGATCGAGTCGACCTTGCGGGTGTCCTCGTCCCAGTCGGCCTTGATGACGTTGGACTCGATCATCTCGAAGTAGAGATCGTTGCCCTCGCGGGTGCGCTCGCCCACGCCGCCGAACACCGAGAAGCCGCCGTGCTTCTTGCCGACGTTGTTGATGAGCTCCATCAGCAGCACGGTCTTGCCCACCCCGGCGCCGCCGAACAGGCCGATCTTGCCGCCGCGTCGGTAGGGCGCGAGAAGGTCGATGACCTTGATGCCGGTGACGAAGGGCTCGACCTTGGTCGATTGCTCGACGAAGGGCGGCGCCTTGCGGTGGATCCCCCAGCGGATCTCGGACTCGACGGGCCCCTGCTCGTCGACTGGCGCTCCGACCACGTTGAGGATCCGACCCAGGGTCTTGGTACCCACGGGCACGGTGATGGCCTCGCCGGTGTCCTTGACCTCCATGCCGCGCACCAGGCCGTCGGTGGAGTCCATCGCGATAGCGCGCACGGTGCGCTCGCCCAGGTGCAGCGCCACCTCCACCACCAAGTTGTCCGGCTGGTCGGAGATCGACGGGTTGGTGAGCGTCAGCGCGACGTTGGCCTCGGGCAGGTGGTCGTCGAACTCTACGTCGACCACGGGACCGATCACCTGGAGGATCCGGCCGACGTGCTGGCCCGTGGCCTTGGGGCCTTCGGCCGAAGAACTGGCCGGGCCCCCGGAGGGCTTGCCCGGGTTGCTGAACAGCGGCGCCTTGGGGGTTTCGGGAGTGCTCATGGCAAAGACTCGGTCTGTCGGGCGAGGAAGACCAGCGAGACGGCGTTAGCCCTTGAGGGCTTCGGCGCCGCCGATGATCTCCATCAGCTCGGTGGTGATGGCGGCCTGACGCTCGCGGTTGTACTCGAGGGTGAGATCGGCGATGAGCCCCGACGCGTTGTCGGTGGCGGCATCCATGGCCACCCGGCGGGCCGCGATTTCGGCGGCCACCGAGTTGAACATCGCCTGCTGGATGAGGGACTCGACCGCCACCGGCACCAGGTGCTCGAGGATCGAGGCGCGGTCGGGCTCGAAGGTGGGCTCGCGCGTGGGCGCGTCCTCAGACTCGTCAGCGGACAGCGGCAACAGCTGCAACGGTCGGGGCTCTTGAGTGAGCACGCTGACGAAGTGGTTGTAGAGCAAGACGACCCGGTCCACGCGCAACTCGGCGTCCTTGCTGCTCCAGTGCTCCATCGCGGCCGAGGCGATGGTCTTGCTCAGGTCGACGAGGTTCTTGTCATCGGGGGCGCTGAGGCTGCGCCCCTCGATGTCCTCGCCGTAGTGGCGAAAGTACGACTGCGCCTTGCGGCCAACGGCCATGAGCAGCGCCTTGCGCCCGGCCTTGCGCTCGTCTTCGAGGAAGCGGGCCGCCGCGCGGTTGATGTTGGAGTTGAAGCCGCCGCACAGGCCTCGGTCGGCGGTCATCGCCACCAGCAAGGTGCACCCGACCTCACGCTGCTCGAGCAGCGGGTGGGCCTCGGTGCGCTCGGCCGGGTCGATCCCGGCCACGAGGTGCTGCACCACCTCGTGCATCCGCTCGCCGTAGGGGCGGGCGGCCATCAGGGCGTTTTGCGCCTTGCGCAGCCTCGCCGACGCGATCTGGCTCATCGCGGCGGTGATCTTCCGCGTGTTCTTGACCGTCGAGATGCGCAGTCGGAGCTCTTTGAGGTTGGCCATCGGAGAGGATCTCGGGGCGGCGGGGCGACTACTTTAGCGTGGTCCTGGGGGCCGTAGCGCGGGCAGGGCGTTCAGGCCTTGAACGTCTTCTTGAAGTCCTTGAGAGCCTCACCGAGCTCCTTGTCGACCTCTTTGAGCACCTTCTTGCCCCCGGTGCTGATCTTGTCCAGCAAAGGGCTGCGGTTGTCGCCCAGCCAGCCGTGCAGCTCCTTCTCGAAGCGGCCCACGTCGGCGACGTCGAGATCGTCGAGGTAACCCTTGGTGCCCGCATAGATCGAGGCCACCTGCAGGGCCACCGGCAGCGGCGCATACTGGGCCTGCTTGAGCAGCTCCACCAGGCGCTGCCCGCGGTCGAGCTTGGCCCGGGTGGACGCGTCGAGATCCGAGGCGAACTGGGCAAAGGCCTCGAGCTCGCGGAAGCTGGCCAGCTCGAGCCGCAGGGTGCCCGCGTACTTCTTCATGGCCGGGATCTGGGCCGAGCCGCCCACGCGCGACACCGACAGACCCACGTTGACCGCGGGCCGGATCCCGCGGTGGAACAGCTGGCTCTCCAGGTAGATCTGACCGTCGGTGATCGAGATCACGTTGGTGGGAATGTACGCCGAGACGTCCCCGGCCTGGGTCTCGATGATCGGCAGGGCGGTCAGCGAGCCGGCCCCCTCCTTGTCGGAGAGCTTGCAGGCGCGCTCGAGCAGCCGGCTGTGCAGGTAGAACACGTCGCCGGGGTAGGCCTCGCGCCCGGGCGGGCGGCGCAGCAGCAGCGACAGCTGCCGGTAGGCCACCGCCTGCTTGGACAGATCGTCGTAGATGAGCAGCGCGTGCTTGCCGTTGTCACGGAAGTACTCACCCATCGTCACCCCCGAGTAGGGGGCCAGGAACTGCAGCGGGGCCGACTCGGACGAGGTGGCCGCGACCACGATGGAGTACTCCATCGCGCCCTCGCGGCGCAGACGATCCACCACCGTGGCGACGGTCGACTGCTTTTGGCCGATCGCCACGTAGACGCAGATCATGTTCTGCCCCTTTTGGTTGATGATCGCGTCGACGGCCACCGCGGTCTTGCCCGTCTGGCGGTCGCCGATGATGAGCTCGCGCTGGCCCCGGCCGATCGGGATCATCGAGTCGATCGCCTTGAGGCCGGTCTGCATGGGCTCGTGCACCGACTTGCGCTGGATGATCCCCGGCGCCTTGAGCTCGATCACGCGGTTCTCGCTCGACTCGATGGGCCCTTGCCCGTCGATGGGCTGACCCAGCGCGTTGACCACCCGGCCCACCAGGGCGTCGCCCACGGGGACCGACATGATCGTGCCGGTGCGCTTGACCGTGTCGCCCTCCTTGATGAGGTGGTCGTTGCCCAAAAGCGCGGCCCCGACGTTGCCCTCCTCGAGGTTGAGGACCATGCCCCGCACGTCGTGGGGGAAGTCGAGCAGCTCGCCGGCCATCGCGTTGGACAGGCCGTCCATGCGGGCGATCCCGTCCCCCACGGTGAGCACGGTCCCCGTCTCTTCGACCGAGACGGCGTTGTCGTAGCCCTGGACCTGCTCGCGGATGATGCGGCTGATTTCGTCGGCTCTGATTTCCATGGCGTCGTTGCTCTTTGGCTTCAGCTTCGCAGGGAGGTCTTGAGCTGAGCGAGGGCGGAGCGCACGCTGCCATCGACGACGTAGGAGCCGACCTTGGCGACGACGCCCCCGATGAGCTCGGGGTCGACCTGGGTGGTGGCGATGACCTGCTTGCCCGTGGCCTGCTCCAGGGCGTGCTTGACCTGGGCCAGCGCGTCCGGGGGCAGGGGGGCGGCAGAGGTGATCTCGGCGTTGACGCGACCCGCCGCCTGGTCCGCCATGCGACGGTAGGCACGGGCGATCTCGGGGACGCCCAAGAAGCGGCCGCGCTCGAGCACATAGTGGAGGAACTTGCCGAGCATCGGGTCGGCGGAAAGCCGCCGCAAGAAGCTATCGATGACCTGCTTGCGGCTGGCCAGGGCGTGCCGATCGGAGGCGAGGATCGACATCACCACGATCCCGTTGGTGTCCTGGCTGCGGCACAAGTCGCTGAAGGCGTCGAGGTCCTTGGCAAACTTGTCCCGCTGGGGACCAGAGCTGGCCAGGCCGAGCAGGGCGCGGGCGTAGCGACGGGCGAGGCTCCCGGGAATCATGATCTAGCGGCCTCCAAAGTCGACGTGGCCCAGCTGGGTCACGTAGCGGTCGACCATGCTGCGCTGGTCGGCGGGCGTAATCTTCTCACGGATGATGGCCTCGGCGCGCTCGACGGCCCGGTCGACGATCTCCGCCTCGAGCTGGCGGCGGCGGGCATTGGCCTCACGCTCGGCCGACGCCTTGGCGGCGGCCTTGATCTGCTCGGCCTCGCGCTCGGCCGCCTCGATGATGCGCGTGCGGTCGGCCTGCGCCTTCTTCTTGGCATCGGCCATCAGCTCCTCGATCTCGTCGTCGAGGCGCTCGAGCCGGCCCTTGTACTCGGTCAGCAGCCCTTCGGCCTCCGTGCGTGCCGCGGTGGCCTTGTCGATCTCAGACTTGACCGTGTCGTGCTTGTCACGGGTGCGCTTGATGAGCGGCTGAAACAGGAGCTTGTTGAGGATCCACAGCAGCACCGCGAAGTTGATGATGGTCCACAAAAGACCCATCTTGCCGGTGTTGCCGAACACGGGGCTGATGAGCTCGATGGAGCCGCCGGCGTGCTCGCCTCCGTGGGCTCCCTCGGCCCCGTGGCCGCCTTCGGCCGGACTGGCCAGGGAAAGCACTGGCCATAGCGCGACCATCACTAGGGTGGTCCCTAGGGCGATCCCCCGGCTGAGGATCCGAGACAGGTCCGAGATCGAACGGTGGTCGGCGCCAAGGGGTCGGGTCGAGCCCGCTCGGGTCAGGCGGTGGACGAAGCGGCTCACGAGGCCCTCCCCAGCAGCTTGGTGGTGATCTCGGTGGCCAGCTCGTCGACCCGACCGCCGAGGGCTTCGCGGGCCTGCTCGGTCTCGGCGGCGATCCGCTCGCGCTCGGCCGTCAGTCCCTTGTTGGCCTCGTCGCGGGCCGCGGCCAGCACCTCGGCCTGGGACGCCTCTTCTTCCTTGCGGGCCGTGGATCGGACCCCGTGGGCCTTCTCGCGGGCGACGTCGAGGCGCTGGTCGTAGTCGTGGGCCAGCTCGTCGGCCTCGGTCCGCATGGTGCGGGACTTGGTCAGCGCACCCTCGATCGCCTCGGCTCGACGCGCTTGAGCCTCGAGCCAGGGCTTGAACAGCAGCGGCCCGAGGATGAAGACCAACGCCAGGTAGATCCCCAACTGGACGAACATGGTCCCATCGATGTCGACGACGGGAATGGAGGCGAGAAGCGGGCTTGCGAGATCCATCAGCGCGGCTCGGAGACGGCGGGGGCCGACGGGTGGAGCGAGGTGTGAGATCCAGCGGAATTTGCGGGCTAGAGGGCCACAAACCGTGAAATACCCCGCGTGGCGGCGGCTAGCTACCACTTCACAGATGGCCCGTCAACGGTGCGCCCGGGGCCCCACGGGCGCCGGACCGGCCGAGCGGCTCACCCGGTCATGACGCGGTCGGGTCGCGTGTTTGCCCTTTGGGGGGGATGCGTGAGCTTTCGGACTCACGGGGAGTCCGGAGGAGCCGGTGGGATCTACGCTCCCGCCGGGGCTCCCGCCGGGGCTCCCGCCGGGGCTCCCGCCGGGGCTCCCGCCGGGTCCCCCGCTGGGGCTCCTGCCGGGGCTCCCGCCGGGTCCCCCGCGGAGGCTGAGACCTCCGAGGCAGCCACGTCGGGGGTTGCCGCTTCGCTTGCCGCCGCGGGCCGCATCACGCACTGCCCGTCGAACACCGCACCGCGCTGGATCTCGAGGCTTGGGCAGTGGATTGTGCCCGCCGTCTGGGCCGTGCCCCGCAGCTCGACCAGATCCGTGGCCCGGATGTCACCTTGGACGTGGCCCTCGATCACCACCGTCGACGCAACGATCTGGGCGACCACCTTGGCGGTCTCCCCGACGATCAACGTGCCTTGGGTGTGGATCTCTCCCGAGAACTCCCCGTCGATGCGAACCGTGCCTTCGAAGGTGAGCTTCCCATCGAAGGCACTGCCCATGGCGAGGATGGTGATGATCTCCGGCGCGTTCATGCCCATCTCCCCGGCGGTCGTCCGCCGCCCTTACGTCGATCCCTCGGGTAGGTCGAGGTAGGTCCTCGACGCTCTATGCGCAAACTAGCTGGGATCGAGCGCGAATGCCTACTGTATTGGTGTTCAGCCAGACTTTGGAGCAGACCCGACTCTTCTTTGCCCGCATTGGGCATGGCCATTCGAAGCGGTCTGGCCTAGGCTGCAATGCGGTGGCGCTCAAGCCGGACGACAGCGCGGAAGGGCACCGTCCTGGCGAGGCGTCGCCAGGACGTGATGGTTCCACCCCCACGCAGCAGCTCGCTAGCTGCTTCGGGAGGGCCAGGCCGGTGCTGCAAGCACTCGTGGCCGGCGTGGACACGGGGGATGCCCTCGTGGTCGCGACCGATCGCAAGGGCTTCCCCGTCGCGCAGCGTGTGCTTCGCCGTCCGCGAGACTTGCCGCGCGCGTTGGTGATCGGTCGACACAATCGCTGCGCGCTGTCGATCCCCAACGACAATCGCGTCAGCTTGCGGCACGTATTGCTCACCGCATGGCCGGGCGATGGTCCGATCCGCTATCGCGGTTACGACTTGGGTGGTCGTGCCGGCGTGCTGCTCGCCGATGGCAAGCGGGTGCCCGGCTTCTCCTTCCAGGCCCACGGCCTCATCAGCCTGGGACGCACCGTGGTGTTCGTGGCTCCCGGCGGGCCCACCGGCGTCGAACTGCTCGACGGCGACGACGACGTCGCCTTCCGCAACCTCACCGGCCTCGATCCCACCGGCAACGGCGTGCGCCTGGCCATGAGCGCGACCTCCGAGCCCGGGGTCGCCCACCTCGGCGCCGAGGAGCCGCGCGAGTACGGCGGTTACCGGGGGCTCGACCTCGAGGCCCGCCCGCAGCCCCGCGGTGTGTTGCGCCTGCGCTCGACCAAGCCCTCCGGGCGCGGCGAGGAGGTGCGCGAGCTCGACCTCGACAGCCGTCAGCTCCAGCGCGGGCTGCTCATCGGTCGCTACAGCGATCGCTGCTCGCTCGCGGGTCACGGCCGCAACCTCTCCCGGGTCCACGCGCTGGTCACCGAGGAAGCGCCCCGCTCGCTGCTGGTCTACGACCTAGCGAGCACCAACGGCGTGCGTCCGGCGGGGATGACCGAAGGACCGAGCCACGCGGTGGTGCGGCTGACCGAGGAATCGCCGGTGATGCTCGGGCACTTCGAGCTGGCGTGGGTGCCCAACCGGGCGGTCAAGCTCCACTAGTCGGCTCTTGATTAGTCGGTTCTTGGCTCCGGTCGGAGCTCCTGCAGGCGGTGATGGTCGACCGCACGCGGTGCGGTGGAGCACGACCGCGGGCATGCGACGCTCGGCGGGATGAAACAAGCGGACAAGGCTCCGGTGCGAGGGCACCAGGCGGTGCAGCAGCAGTACGCCTACGACTCGATCGTCGCCAGTGAGCAGCTCCGTTCGCTCGACGCGATCGAAAGCGCCATGGAGCGGACCAACCGCAACGCGGCCGGAGCCGGCGGGATCTACTCCGTGCTCGGCGTGCGAGGTTCGCTGGGTCTGGCCGATCTGCGGCGGGCGGTCGCCGTCCTCGCCCGCCGACATCCGATGATGCATGCGCGGATCGGCGTGGACCCCAAGAGCGACCAGCTCGTGTTCGGCACGAGCGGCGCGGCAGTGCCGGTGGTCGGGATCGACGATGAGCCCGATGCGTGGGTCGATGTCTTGCGCCGGGACATGAACGCCGGGGCGACCGATGCTCGGGGGCCTCTGTTTGCGTTTGCACTGCTCGGGCGTGGACTCGACGCCCCCACCACCGAAGAGCGCACGCTCATTGCGTTTGGCCACCACGCGGCGACCGATGGGGTGTCGTTGGCGGCGGTGCTCCACGAGCTGCTCGAGGAGCTCGCAAAACCGCGTGCCTGGGCACCGGCCCCCCCAGATGCGATCCGATCGCCGCTGACCGGCGCGACCGATCCGCAGCAGCGACAGCAACTGGACGCCTTGGGTGTTCGGGTCCGAAGCATGGCTCAGGGCATGGCCTCGCTCGTGCCGGATGAGCGCGAGCGCTTGCTCGACGACCTCGAGCGCCTCGAGCAGCGCCTGCCCCTGGGCGTGGAGCTGAGCGAGCTCCATCGATGGATCGCCTTGGTCGAGTCGGCCGACCCCGATCGGGTCCTCGTCGGGCCCGACGCGCCGCCCGAGCCCGGGACCCCGGTGCGCACCGGCTTGGTCGTTCGGCGACTGTCGCCCGAGGTCGGGCGGGCGCTCGCTTCGTTGGCGCGAGCCCGGGGATCCTCGATCCACGCGGTGGTCAGCGCGGCGGTGCTCATTGCCTACGCCCGGCGGCACTGGGCCATGGTGGGCGCCGCGACGCCCGGCTCGTTCCCGCTGCTCAACGCGGTCAGCCTCCGCGACAAGCTGCGGCCGCCGCTGCCCGCCCATCACCTTCGGATGGCCGCGACCGTGGCGCTCACCCACACCCGGGTCGCGCCCGGGGATCGGATCTGGGAGATCGCCGGGCGGGCGGGTGAAGCGATCGCGTCCGCGGTGGAGCGCCATCGACCGCTGACCGGATGGTTTCGCGAGGAGGCCGGCGATCGGGACGAGATCCCCACGAGCGTCCCGCTGGTCATCCTGTCCAACGTCGGGCGTTTGCCCTTCCGATCCCGCTACGGCGAGCTCGAGCTTCGCGAGGTGTACGGCGGCTCGGTATGCCACGGGATAAGCTCCATCAACATCAGCTTCGGGGCCTTTGGCGAGGGGCTCTTCTTGGGGGTTCACTACGAGGAGCCGACGATCGGGGGCGCCTCGATCGAGGGCTTCGCCGACGTGGTCATCGACGTGTTGAGTGTCGCGGCGCAAGGAGGCGGTCCTACCGCCGCCCTCTAGCATCGCCCCGATCCCCGCGAAGAGCGGGAGTGCCGGGGATCGGATCTCTCCGTTCGCGCCTGCCGCGCTAGCTGCACGATCCGTAGTCTTGACCGATCATCGATCCATGACGACTCGACGCTTGGTGCTCGCTGCGGTCGCTGCCCTGGTCGTGACGGGGTGTCCTGGCGATCCGGTACCGCCGGCCGACACGGCTGCCCAGACGACGAGCGGTGCCACCGTGGGCCCGCCGAGCGCCTCGACCGGGAGCGTCGCCGACAGCACCACGGCCGCGTCACCTTCGGGCAGCGGCGGCGTGACCAGTTCGTCCTCGGGTGACCCGAACGACAGCGGCGACAGCGGCTTTGGGGGGATCTTCGACGTCAGCGGCGTGGTCGACGTGGGCGAGCGCCCCACGCTCGAGCTGACCTGCGACAACCTCGAGCTGGTTACCGCTACCAGCATCGGCTGCGAGTTCTATGCCGCCGATCTGGACATGCTCAGCTCCAACGAGCTGGCCTACGGGCTCAGCGTGGGCAACCCCACCGACGAGGTCGCCACCGTGGTGATCGAAGACATGCGCGGGCCCGGGGACACCCTGCGGCAGGTCACCACGGTCATGGTCGAGCCCGACGACAGCGTGCTCGTCTCGGTCAATGGCACCGGGGGGATCCTCGCCGGTCAGGATCATCGGGTGCTGTCGGGGACCAACCCGCTCGCGGCGTTTCGGATCCGCTCCGACGTGCCGATCACCGCGATGCAGATCAACCCGGTCGGTGGCGGGCCGTCTCATGTCTCCGAGGCGAGCCTGCTGCTGCCCGTCAACGCCCTGGACACCTCGCACTTTGCGGTGGGATACCCCGCGCTCCAGCCCTCCGGGGGCTACGTGGCCGTGGTCGCCACCGAGGATGCCACCACCATCAACACCACCGCGGGCTCGACCATGCTCGATGCCTTCGATGTCCATGTGTACGAGATCGAAGATCCTACGGGGTTCTTCGTGGGGGCCGACGCTCCGGTCGCGGTCTTCAGCGGGGCCGACTGCACCAACATCCCCGATGGGCAGGGGGCCTGCGATCACCTCGAGGAGCAGGTGGTGCCCGCGTCCTCGTGGGGGACCACCTATGTGGGCGGGCGGCACCCCATGCGCGTGACCGCCAGCAACAACGTGCCCGAGGACGTGGCCTGGCGCGTGCTCGCGGGGGTCGACAACACCACGATCACGCTGACGCCTCCGGTCGCCGGGGGGTCTATCGTGCTGTCGTCGGCCGGCGACTACCACGAGTTCATGGCCGACGAGTCCTTCGTGGCGCAGGGCGATCAGCCCTTCATGCTGGTGCAGTACATGACCGGCTGCATCAATGTGGTGCCGGCCCCTCTCAACCCCGCCAGCCCCTGCAACGAGCCGGCCACGGGCGATCCCTACATGATCCAGATGCCGCCGGTCGACCAGTGGCTCGACACGCTCCCCTTCCTCACCGACACCTCGTATCCGCGGGACTTCGTGGTCTTCATGCGCGAGCAGGGCACGACCGTCGAGCTGGAGTGTCTCGGTCCGGTGGACGCCACGCACTTCACGGCGATCCCCGGGACCAACTACGAGGTGGGCACCGTCGATCTAGACGCGCCGGGCGGAGGCGAGGGGGCGTGCGTGGACGGGGAGCAGTTCGTCAGCGCGAGCCAGCCGATCGGGGTGATCGTGGGCGGCATGGACTGGGCCACCAGCTACGGCTATGCGGGGGGGCTGGCGTTCTTCGGGATCTGGAACCCGCCCACCGAGCCGCCGGGCTGAGGTTGTCGCTGAGGTCGTAGTTGCCGAGGCCGGCTGGGGGAGCGCGACGGCTGTCGCGCCCGGCCTCGGTCTTACGCATGGGGCACCCGGGGGGGACGTTGGGTGCGACCTCGGTCAGTCGATGTCGGCCACCAGATCCGAGCGGCCCAGGTGCTCGGCCACCGCATTGGCCACCGCCGCGTCCTCGTCGAGCCCTCCGATCTCGAGATCGCTGTCGCCGTCCTCCTCGGTCACGAAGTAGCGGGCGGCGGCCTGGATCTGGCGTCGAGCATGCTCGGGCGTGCCTTCGTTGATCGCCATCAGCAGCCCCTCGCAGGTGCGGCCGATGTCGCGGCCCAGCTCGTGATCCACCGAGAGGTTGTCCTGGCCCGCGTTGGCCAGCATCTCCACGTAGAGCTTGACCTCGCGGCACATGTCCTCGGGGTGCAGCAGGGGCTCGGTCAGCAGGCGTTCGAAGATCGGGCGGGCCAGCGCGGGGATCCCCGCGATCGGCGTGCCACCGGGCGGGGGGACCAGCTTGGCCCCGCGGCGCAGGGCCACGCTGTCGCGCAGCCAGTCCTCGCGTGCGCGGACGAAGCGGGCATGACCGCGCTGTGCGTCGCCGATGTCGTCGCCCTCGCGACCAAACCCCAGGTTGGCGAGCGCCGACATCCAGGCCTCGGCCGACACCGGAGGCTCGGCCACCACGCGCTCGACCCCGGGGTGGTCGAGCGCCCAGTCCACCAGCCGACCCGCGGCCTCGCGCTCGTAGCCTCCCGCGCAGAACGTCGGCAGCAGCGTGCAGTACACCCGCACCTGCTGCGCGGTAGCTGGGCCCTCCAGGCCGACGCGTCCGATCACCACGGGGTGACCCTCGGGGCCGTGTCGAAGCACCACGTAGCGCATCCACCAGCCGATCTCTCGGGGTCCGCTCCGATTGAGGCGGTCCATTAGGGCCCGCAGGTGCGCGCCGTCTTCGTCCCCTGGGGGCCAAGAGCCCGGGATCTGGCCCCCTAGCAGCGGCTCGAGCTTGTTCGGATCATCGAGCTCCACCAACAGGTGCTGATTGGTCGCCGTGGCCAGGATCAGCCGCTCGGTCAGCAGACGGCGGGCGCTGCTCATGGCCGCAGTGTAGCCTCGTCGCGTGCGCGGCGTCAGCCGGGGCCAAACTTGCCCAGCCACAGGTCGCCGTCGTTGCCCGGGGCTTGCCGGATCTCGCCGGTCACCACGATGTTGCGGTCGGCGTCGGTGGCGACCCCGCGGGCCTCGTCCCGATCTCCGCCCGCGCCCACCACCGACTGCGCCCACACCACGTTGCCGCCCTCGTCGTACTTGCGCATCCAGATCTCGGTGTCGGTGTTGCTGTTGCTGCGGTAGCCGACCACGATGAAGTTGAGGTCGGCGTCAGCGGCCACGTCCAGCCCGTGATCGTTGAGCACCGCCTGGCTGCCAAATTGCTTGATCCACAGGAGCGTCCCCTCGGTGTCCCAGCGGCCGAGCCAGACGTCTTGGTTGGTCGCGATCACCGGGGTCGTGCCCGTAATCGCCACCGAGTCGTCGTCCGCCACCGTCAGCCCGAAGCCCCGGTCGTCGGCGCTGGTGGGGCTGTCCCACTCGTCCGTCCAGCGCTCGTTGCCATCGGGGTCGTACTCCCGAACCCAGACGTTGCGGTCGCTGCCGTTGAGCGTCACATAGCCGCCCACCACGATGTTGCCCTCAGAATCCACGCCGATCCCCTGCCCGCGGTCGTCGAGCGTATCGGGCCCGGCAACCCGGTCGGTCCACTGCGTGTTGCCGTCGGGATCGAGCTTGGCCACGAAGATGTCGACGTCGTTGTTGCCCACCCGCACGAAGCCGGTGACCGCCACGTTGCCCGCCCCGTCGCTGGCCACCCCGCGGGCTCCATCGTCGCCCCCGTCGGGGCCATCGAAGGTCGTGGTCCACAGCTCGGCGCCGTCGGGATCGAACTTGGCCACCCACAAGTCCGACGAGGAGGGGGCGACGTCGACGTCGCCGACCAGCAGGATATTGTCCATGGGATCGATCGCCACCCCGTAGATCCGGTCGTCCAGGCCACCCGAGGGATCCAGCGCCATCGCCCATAGCTGGTTGCCGTCGGGATCGAACTTGGCCACCCACATGTTGGGATCGCCCATCACGTCGATCTCGTAGCCACCCACCACGATGTTGCCCTGTGAGTCCACCGCGACGCCGTGGCCGGCCTCGCGCAGCATCGCGTCACCGGCGTGGGTCTGCTGCCACAGGCTGGTGTCGAGGTTGAGCGTACAGTCCGCGTCACAGCCATCCCCGTCCACCAGGTTGCCGTCGTCGCACTCCTCCACGCTCTCGAGGATCCCGTTGCCGCAAACGGGGTCGGGCAGGGTGGTCACCCCCATCGTGGAGGGATCGTCGGTGGTGGTGGTGTCGTCTTGCGGGCTCGAGGCGTCGCCCGAGGTGGATCCCTCGCCCCCTCCGCCGGTGGTGGGCATTGCCGTGCCGGCGTTGCCGCTACCCGTACCGCTGCCGTCGTCGCCGCACGACCCACTCCCGAGCAGCAGCAGGATCCCCACGCACGCACCCACCCCGTCATGCATGGCGAGGATCCTACTGTGGGACCGGGCCGGGCCCAAGGGGTTGACCGGAAGACTCGGCCCGAAGACCAGACCGGAAGACCAGATCCGAAGACCAGATCCGGCGGGTATGATCCCGGGGTGAGCGAGCCAGCCCACCCCTCTCCCCTCGCCGTGCTGACCTCCGGTGGTGATGCCCCCGGCATGAACGCAGCGATCCGCGCCATCACCAAGGTCGCGGCCAGCCGGGGTGTCCCCGTGGTGGGCGTCGAGAACGGATATACCGGTCTGTTGCAGGGGCGTCTGCGTCCCCTGACCGCCGTCGACGAGGCCACCGGACTGCTGGGCGTGGATCCGCAGATGGACGCGTGGGGGGTGCTTGGTGGCACCGTGCTCGGCTCGGCCCGCGAGCCAGCCTTCCTCACCGCCACGGGTCGGGCGCCCGCGGTCGAGACGATGAAGGGCCTGCGCGGGCTCATCGTGGTGGGGGGCAACGGATCGCTGGCCGGGGCGCACGCCCTGGCCGCGCAGAGCAACGTGCCCGTCGTCGGGATCCCGGCCTCCATCGACCACGACGTCGGCTGCACCGGCACCTCGATCGGAGTGGATACCGCGCTCAACACCATCGTGTCCTCGTGCGATCGGATCGGCGACACCGCGCATGCGCACCACCGAGCGTTCGTGATCGAGGTGATGGGCCGCGACTGTGGCTACCTGGCCATGGCCGCGGCGGTGGCCGTCGGGGCCGAAGCGGTGCTCTTCCGCGAGCAGGGGCGCGACGAGCCGGCGATCGTCGAGGCGGTGGAGCGAGCCATTCGTCAGGCGTTCTCGCGGCCCGGCAAGCGGCGGGTGTTGATCCTCAAGGCCGAGGGGGTCACCGTGCCCTGCACCCGGCTGGTGCGTCAGGTCTCCGAGCGCCTGGCCGATCTGACCGACGTGGACGTCCGCGCCACCGTGCTGGGGCACCTGGTCCGTGGCGGGCACCCCTCGTTCGCCGATCGGATGGTGGCCGGTCGCCTCGGCTTTGCCGCGGTCGAGGCGGTGCTCGCCGGTACCACCGATCACATGGTCGCCTGGCAGGCGGTCGTCGAAGGGGGAGCCTCCACCACCGACGCCGCCGTGCGCCTGTTCGCGCTCGATCGGGTGCTGGCCGAGAGCCAGATGCTGATCGACGGTCGCAGCCCGATCACCCAGCGGCGCGTCAAGATGATGGAGACGATCGAGGGGGTGCTGGGGCTTTAACGCGAGACCGCGGATCGGACGGGGATTGTTCGGGCTCTAGTCCTTCGGCCAGCGGTCGGCCGCTGGCCAGCCGCTTCGTGCCCACTCGCTCCCGGGCGTCGCTGACCAGCACGGCGGTGATCCTCCGCAGCGGGATCGTGGCTTCTTCTTCATCGTCGTGCTCGTCGTGCGTGGTCGGCCCAGTAGGGCCGGTAGCGTCGTCCGCCGGGGCGATGTGCTGCGTGATCCGATCCTCGAACTCCAGCCGCCCCTCGTGCGCGTCGAGCCCGGGACGGATCTGTCGCCAGTAGTGGCGGTGTCCCGCCGGCGCCTCGGCTCCGCCGGGGGGGCTCGGCCACCAGTCGGTCCAGGGCAGGCCCAGCCCCTCGAACGCGTCGTGGCACTGCTCCATGGTCGGTGTCGCCTGGGCGTCGCCCACCGCGGCCAGGGCCTCGGACAGCCGCTGCAGCGCATGGGCCCGCGCCGACCGATTGCCGGCCGCCTCGAGGCGGTCGATCGCCTCCTGGCCGTCGGGCCACACCGACTCGGCCGGGCCGCCGCGCTCGGCGATGACCGCCGCGCGCCCCATCAGATTCAGGCCCGCCGCGTACTCGTCCCCCGAGCCCCGGCGGGCGATTGCCATCCCGTCCTCGTAGCGCTGCCAGGCCGCGTCGAGGTTGCCCATTACGAAGCACACGTCGCCCAAGAACGCGTGAGCCCAACCCAGCCCCATCGCCACGTCGTACTGGCGCGACAGGTGCAATGCCTGCTCGAGCAGCGCGCTGGCTCGGCCCAGCTCGCCGATATGGAACTGGTGACGCCCGGCGAACATCATCGACATGTAGAGATAAAGGCCCTCGAGATCGTGCGCCTGGGCCAACCGCAGGGCCTCGGCCGCATGGGCGATCCCGTGATCCCAGTCGTAAGCGTACTCGCCGGCCACCGAGGCGTAGAACATCGCCGCGATCTTGCGCACCGGGTCGTCGACCGCCCATGCCAGCTTGGCCCCTTCCTCGGTAGGAGTCCTTGCCGCCTCGAAGTCGCCGCAGTACCCCAGCGCCAGCCCCAGCATGCCCAACGAGTGGCTCAGCTCCACCCGATCGTCGGCCTCGCGTGCCAGGGCGCATCCCTCCACCAAGGTGTCGGCCGCGAGCCCGAAGCGCCCCGAAGCGCACTGCGTACGCCCGATGATGTTGATCGGCGCCACCCGGTAGCCGGCCAGGCCCGGGCCGTCGCCCGCCGCCTCCAGGCTGGCCTGGCTGTGCTCCACCGATCGCACGAAGTCTCCCTTGACGTAGTAGAGCCGGGCGAACGCGCTGGACATCGCGGCCACGTCGTGGGCGCTGTCGCCCAGGCGATCCTCGCAGCGCTCGAGGTAGGCCAGCAGATCGTCGGTGTGGCCCAGCACGCTGGCGTTGCGCACCAGATCGAGCGCGCCCTGGCGCAGCACCTCGGCTCGGATCGCCGACGCAGGCAGATCCCCGGCCAGATCCAGGGCCCGGCGAACGTGGGCGTCGGCGCCCTTGGGGTCGTGCAGGCGCTCGGCGTGGTGCCCCGCCTCGAGATAGGCCAGCGCCGCGCCCAGGGCATCCCCCGATTGCTCGAGGTGATGGGCGAGCGTGCCCGGCTCTGCGCCGCGCTTGCGCAGCGCGGCCGCAATGCTCCGATGGACCCGGGCCCGGCGCCGATCCGGCACGCTCGCTTGCAGCTGGGTGCGGATCGCGTCGTGCACCAGCTCGCCCCGCTCGCCCTCCACCCGCAAGAGGCCGGCCCGCTCACCCTCCACCAGGGCCTGGGCCACCCGCTCGGCGGGCAGCAGGTTCAGCCGGCCCAGCGCGGGCAGCGAGAACTGCCGCCCGAGCATGGCGGCCACCCCCAGCACGGTGCGGGCTTCTTCGGGGAGCTGGTCCACCGCCCGCTGCAGCACGTCCTGGACCGAATCGGGGGGCTGATAGCGGGTCAGGGCCTGCTCGTCCACCGAGGCCGCCGGACCGGGCCCTACCACCAGCACCCGTTGGGCCTGGAGGTTGCGGATCACCTGGGTGGCGACCATGGGGTTGCCGCGTCGGAGCAGCGGGATCCGCTGCTTGAGGGCGGCGAGGATCGCCCCGTCGGGGATCCCCACCAGCTCTGTGAGCAGCGTGTCGTTGTCCTCTTCGGACAGCGGCATCAACGAGATCGACGGCACGCCGGGCAGCTGGGGGTCGTGACGGCTGGTCCCCAGCAAGAGCAGACCCGGCGGCGGGGCCAGGCCCACGGTGGTGACCGCGTCGAGGACCGCGTCGTCGGCCCAGTGCAGATCCTCCAGCACGAGGATCACCGAGTACCGGGATGCCACCGCCCGTAGCAGCGCAGCCACGGCCCGAGGAAACGGCAAGCCGTGCGGGGTGGACGGCGCTGCGCTTCCGGCCAGGGTGCGCAGCTCGGGCACCAGATCCGCCACTTCTTGGGCGTCGGACCGAAGCGCGGCGCGGATCGGCACCAGCAACTCCGGATCCGCCTCGGTCAGGCGCATCGCCATCTGGCCCAGCGACTCTCGAAACGGTGCGAAGGGGACCAGCCCGCCGATCTCACGGCAGCGGCCGTAGGCCACGATCGACTCCCCCGGTGGGCGGCTCTCGGCGAACTTCGCGACCAGTCGGCTCTTGCCCACTCCGGGCGCGCCCACCACCGCCACCGCTTGGCCCGAGACCTGGCTGGCCTCGTAGGCGATCCGCAGCTCGGTCAGCTCGGCCTGTCGGCCCACGAACGGGGCCTCGCCCCGCGTCGCCCCTCGGGTCAGATCGGAGATCACATGGCCGCGCGTGGGCTGGTTGGAGCCGACCAGCGCCGTATAGAACGTGCCCTTGAGCTGTCGGGTCACCTCCTGGGCGCTCGCGGGTCGACGTCGCGGATCTGGATCCAGTAGCTGCATCACCAGATCGGACAGCGCCCCCGGTACCGAGGGGGCCTGTGCGCTCAGGGGGAGGATCCGCGTCGAGGTCTTGATCTCCACCAGTTGCGGCATTGGTGCGTCGGCGAACGGCAGCTCGCCGGCGAGCGCTTCGTAGAGGATCACGCCCAGGGCGTAGAGGTCGACCCGAGCGTCGGGGGTGGAGGGATCGAAGCGCTCGGGGGCCATGTACTGGGGCGTACCCACGATCGACGCCACCTCGCCCCGCCAGCTGCTCGCCATGCGAGCGAGGCCGAAGTCGAGGATCTTGATCCGCGGCTCGTGGGGATCGACCACCACGATGTTGCTGGGGGTCAGATCCAGGTGCAGGATCCCTTGCTCGTGGCAGTGGGCCAGCGCCTCGGCCACCTTGCCCACGATCCCCAGCACCTCCACCGTGTCGAGCCGGCCGCGCTGCTCCAGGATCGACTCCAGCGAGGCCCCCCGCACGAGCTCCATCGCGATGTAGAGCGCGCCCTGGTCGGTGTAGCCGTGCTCATAGATCTCGACCACCCCCGGATGGCGCAGACGCACCAGGGCCTCCAGCTCGTTCTCCTGCAGGACCAGCTCGGGCGACGACAGATCGACCGTCCGACGGTTGGCGATCTTGAGGGCCACGGGCCCGTTGGGTCCCGACGCTTCGTAGACCCGACCAAAGCCCCCCTCACCGAGCAAAGCGCCGAGGCGATAGGGACCGATCCGCTCGGGTGGAGGCGACGAAGACACGCGCGGCGATTATGGAGCGTTTCCGCGCGATCGGCGAGCCTTCCTCGCCTCGGGGCATGGCAGCGGTCTCGCGCCGATGGCGTTGTGCGATCCCCGAGTGCTTCGGGCCAAGCTGCTACCGTTGGTGCGGATCCGATCCAGATCTAGATCATGGACCGCCACCCGCTCGATCGATGGATCTTCGGCTATGGCTCGCTCGTGTGGCGGCCCGCGTTTCCCTTTGTCGAGCGCCGGGCCGGCTGGGTGCGAGGATATGCGCGTCGTTTTTGGCAGTCCTCGACCGATCATCGTGGCGTGCCCGAGGCCCCGGGGCGGGTGGTGACCCTGGTGCCCGCGGCGGAGGCTCGGTGCTGGGGCGTGGCGTACCGCGTGACCCCCGAGGCCGCCGCCGAGGTGCTCGCGGGGCTCGACCACCGTGAAAAGGGCGGCTATCGGCGGGTCACCATCGATGTGATCCAGGCCGATCGACCTCCGATCGAGGGGGCTACCATGTATCTGGCCACCGAGGACAACCCCGACTACGCCGGACCGGCGTCGATCTCCGAGATCGCGGCCCAAGTGCGTCGCTGCCATGGACCCAGCGGATCCAACGTCGAGTACGTTGTGCGCTTGGCGCAGGCTCTGCGGGCGCTTGGTGTGGCCGAGCACGAGGATTCCCACGTGTTCGAGCTGGCGGCGCACGTAGGTCCCGTCGAGGCGGTCGCCGGTTCGGTCACCGAACCGGATGCTCCGTAGCCACGATCCGAGATCTCGACGATCTCGTGTCACCATCGAGCGCGTCGTCCGTACCCTAGACGGCGCGCCGATGTCGCTACGCGAGACTCTCACTGCCGCACGCCTCGGTCGTGCGGCCCGTCGGGCCCTGGCTGTCCCGGTTGTTGCTCGGGGGTGGCGTTGGCGTGGCGGCGGCGGTGGGTGCCTGTGCCTTGCCGACCGACTACCCGATGAGCCTGGGCTATGGTCTCGAGGTCCGCCTCGAGGCCGCGACGTGGAGCGAGGCGGACGAGCGGGCGCTCGAGCAGCGGGTGCACGCGCTGTCCGGGGTCGAGCGGGTCGAGCTTCACGTTAGCGAGCGGGTCGAGCAGCGCATCGACGACGACGGTCGATCGTCGACCGCCCACCAGATCCAGATCCTCCTGTTCGTGTTCGGGAACGCGCCCGATAGCGAGTGGGTCTGGTCGACCCTCCAGCACGACGTGCCCGCGTTGGTCGACGCTCAGGTGTACGACGTCCCGCTTGAGGGGACCGTGGAGGGGACGCTCGGAGGTCGGCTCTCGCATCGCTTCTTCGATCTGACCCTCGATCAGCAGGGGGTGGAGCAAGCTGAGCGACGGCTCCGGGCCGAGCTGGTGGCCGAGCTGGTGGCCGAGGGCTTGGCTCCGCAGGACGCCACCATCGACATCGAGCAGTCCACCGACGCCGCGGGTCGTCGCCGCATCGAGGTCCGGGTGCAGGCCGAGCGGTAGCCTCTCGTCCCTGCGATCGGCGGGTCGTCATGGGGCGTCGTGCGACGCGGTGGGGCGCGATGGGACGCCACGGAACGCCGTGGCGGTGTGCGGGCGCACTGTTTCGACCGCCTGGTTCGGGCGTCGAGCGCTTCCACCGCCGAGCCGTGTCCATGGGACCGCGCGTGCTACGATCAGCTACGCACCAGATATGGTGCGTCGTGGGATCGGGCGAACTCCGACTCGGGGATCCACGAGGGTCGATCGAGGCTGGCGTCGAGCCTCCGGAGCCGAGCCCCGGAGCTGCTCCTTCGAACGCGAATAGAGAGCGAGCGCTCACCCGCGTGACTCGATTGCAGGACCTCGACGATGTTCCACGACTCGCCCGACCATCGCCCGACCCAGCAAGAGCGGTCCCGTGATGTCGGGATGCGGATCACCGCCCCGCAGGAGCGTGACGCGGTCAGGATCGGGCGCTTTGCGCTCCTCGAGCAGATCGGGGCCGGGAGCATGGGTGAGGTCTTCGCCGCCTACGACGACCAGCTCGACCGCCGTGTCGCGATCAAGTTGCTGTCGCGTCGGCGTGGGTTGCCGCGTACCGCTCGCGACCGGCTCATTCGCGAGGCCCGGGCGCTCGCTCGCCTGTCTCACCCCCACGTGGTCACCGTCTATGACGCGGGGGTTCACGACGGCGAGGTCTTCGTCGCCATGGAGTTCGTCCGCGGCCAGACCCTCGACACCTGGCTGACCGTGCGGCGGCGCACCTGGGGGGAGATCCTCGAGGTCTTCATTGCGTTGGGTGAGGGCTTGGCCGCGATGCACGAGCACCGCCTGGTCCACCGCGATTTCAAGCCCGCCAACGCGATGGTCGACGACAAGGGCTGCGCCCAGCTCATCGATTTCGGGCTGGTCAAGCACGTCGAGTCCGACGACACGCTCGCGACGGCCGAGCCGGAATCGGCGGACGCACCGGACGGCATGTCGCTCACGCGCACGGGGCACTTGACGGGCACCTTGCTCTACATGGCGCCCGAGCTGTTGCGTCGCGAGGCGGCCACCGTCCACAGTGACCAGTTTGCGTTTTGTGCCGCCCTGTTCGAGGCGCTCTACCGGTGCGTGCCCTTCGGGAGCGAGCAGTCCGAGGTCCACGTCGAGCGCGTGCTGGCCGGGGCGCTTACGATGCCCGATCCGTCCGCGACCCGCGACGTGCCCGACGAGCTGCTGGCCGTGGTCACCCGGGGGCTCAGCCACGAACCCGAGGATCGTTGGGCGAGCCTCGCCGAGCTGCTCACCGTGCTTCGGGGCCTGCGCGACGGCTACGACGCCGAGCTAGCGGAGCCCGATGCTCTGCGTCGACGCAGCCGCTTGCTGATGCTGGTGATCGCGGCCGGGACCACCGTCTTTGGCGGGTTGATCGCGCTGTCGGCCGCCGACGCCGTGGTCCACTCGCTGACCACCCAGGTCGTCGTAGACGGGACGATCGCCGCGCTGGTCGGGCTCGGTGCGGTCGTGCTCCGCTCGCGGTGGCGGCCCCATCGCCGATCCCGAGAGATGGTCGGCTTGTTGCTGCTGGTGACCCAGCTGTACTTCGCCCAGAGCCTCGTTGGCCTGGTGGCGGGGCGAACCCTCTACGACTGCCTGCTGAGCGGTCTGGTCAGCGTGACGCTGATCTTCTTCTTTGCCGCGCCCATGCTGGTCAGCCCGCTGCGTTGGGCGTCGCTGTGGTGCGCGGCATGTACCGTCACCATGATCCTCGATCCGGCGGGAGTGGTCGTTTACTTCCTTGCCGCCAACGTCGGCACGGGGCTCATCGGGGCCGTCTTCGTACCCCGACAGCCCGTCGAGCCTTGGGTGCGGACGGCTGCTTATGCCCGGGGGCGTGGATCCTCGCTTCCGGGGTCGAGAGGGTCGGGCTCTCGTGCTCGGGCGCCGACGGGGTCGGGTGCTCGCTTGAGTGCGGGGTCGAGTGTTCATACGCCCGATCGCGGACCCGGCGACCGCACCGGGAACAGCACCGGGGGGGGAACCCTGGTCGACAGCGAAAGTGGCTGACGGTCGCCTCAGGGCCGGACTACTGCAGCACGCCGTCGACCGGCTGGAGTACCGCGGGCACCTCGGGCTCTCCGAGGGTTTGCCGTAGGTTGATCTCGATCATGCGCGACAGGGTGTGCAGCGGCAGGTCGTTGACGTCGGTGCCGAAGGGCTCTTCGATCTCCTCGCCCACCGCGTCGAGCCCAAAGAAGGCGTAGGCGATGATCGCCACCACCTCCGGGGTGGCGATCCCGACCGTCTCCACGATTCCGAAGGGCAGCGCGAAGGCATAGACGGCCACGATTCGGTGGATCAGCACCGTGTACGAGCTGGGGATCGGCGTGCTCTTGATCCGCTCGCAGGCCCCCTGGATGTCGGTCAGCATGGTCAGGCTCTGCTCGAGCGCGGGCAGGTGCAGCGGGTGGATCTTGCCTTGCTGCCATAGGTCGCGGAAGCGAGCCCCCAGCTCGCGGAGGATCGCCAGCGGGCGGTTGAGCTGCCCCTCTAGGGCCTGGCGCTCGTCGTCGGGCAAGAGGCCCTCGAGCTCGTCCCCCAACGGCTGATCTCGTAGGTGTAGCCGAAACGCGTGCACGTAGGCGATGATCCGGTAGACCAACTCTTGGTGGACTTGGGCTTGCTCTGGGCTCGTACCCGGGGTCTCTTGCTGCGGACCCACCATCATCTGCACCTGTCGGGCCAGGGTCCGCGTGGTGTTGACCAGGCGCCCCCACAGCTTGCGGCCCTCCCAGAAGCGGTCGTAGCTGGTGTTGTTGCGGAAGCCGAGGAAGATGCCCAGGGCCACCGCGACCAGCGAGAAGGGCAGTACGCTCAGGCTCCAGATCGGGGTATCAGTCTTCTCGTGCGCGATGGTGACGGCGGTGGCGACCAGGGTGACCGCCAACAGGCGCGGCCACACCCGAACCAGCGCGGTGCCTCGCACGGTCGCGATCTGCTTCCACCAGTTGCCTCGATCGAGCAGTAGCATTGGATCTTCTCTTTTCGGCTCATACCATGTTCGGTCGCTTGGGCTGCGATGCATCGTGTCGGGCGATCGAGCGTCCCGCGCTGAAGGGGTCAGCCGGCGCGAACGACGATCCGGCGGGTTGTGCTACGATCCTGCCGATGAAGGCCTGCGCGACCTTCTGCCCGTTGGGCCTCGC
>JBCCWC010000152.1:0-38989 GCA_039194325.1 Myxococcota bacterium | reverse complement strand
CGTCAACGGTCGGTGCCCTCGAATGTACGAGTCCACGGCTCCCGCAGTCGCGAGCGTGGTCGTGGGGGGGGCGGCGCTCATCGCCGGGGTCGCCTTGCTGGTGCACACCCTGCGGCGTCGCGATCGCGCTTCGGCCCGAGCGGGTGTTCGCCTGGCGGGCGACGGCATGGCCGTCGTGCTCCGGTTTTGAGCCGCGAGCCTAGAGTGCCTGGCGCACCTCGTGGGCGGGCTTGTCGGCGAGCATCGCGTGCACTCGGGCGGCGAGCTCCTCGGGTCGGAAGGGCTTGCGCAGCAGGGTTTCCTGACGGCCCAGCGAGACGAGCATGCCGTCGGAGTAGCCGCTGATGTACAGCACGCGCAGATCGGCTCGGCGCTGGCGGAGGCGGCCCACCAGCTGCGGGCCGTTGCGCCCGGGCATCACCACGTCGGTGAGCACCAGGTCGAAGCGGTGTTCCCACTCGTCGAACAAGCGCTCGGCCTGGGCTCCGCCGGCGGCGCTGAGGACCTCGTAGCCGTGCCGGCGGAGCACTCGGACCATCGCCTGGCGCAGAGGCCGGTCGTCTTCCACGACCAGCAGCCGGCCTCGTCCCCGGGGCGCGGCGGCGATCGGCGCGGCGAGGGTGCCTCGCGAGATCTCGCGGCGGGCGGGCAGATAGATCGACAGGGTCGTTCCTCGCCCGGGGTGGCTGATCGCCTCGAGGTGACCTTCGCTCTGCTTGACGATCCCGTACACCACCGACAGGCCCAGCCCGGTGCCCTTGTCGACGGGCTTGGTGGTGAAGAAGGGCTCGAAGATCCGCCCGAGGGTCACCGCGTCCATGCCTACCCCGTCGTCGATCACCGAGAGCACCACGTAGGAGCCCGCTGGGATCTGTTCGCCCGCGGCGGTGGTCCGCGGCGCATCGAGGTGGCGGGCCTCGGTCTCGATGGTGACCGTGCCCTCCCCGTCGGGCAGCGCGTCGCGAGCGTTGACCACCAGGTTCATCAGGGCCTGCTCGAGCAGCCCGCGGTCGATGTACACCGCGGGCAGCGACGCCGCCGGCTGGTGGTGCAGCTCGACGCGCTCGCCGATCAGGCGGCGTAGCATCTTGTGGAGCCCCTCGACCACCTTGCCCACGTCGGTGATCTCGGGCGAGGGGGCGTCGGCGCGGCTGAAGGTCAGCAGCTGTCGCGTCAGCTGAGCGCCTCGTAGGGCCGCGTGCTCGAGCTCCTCGACCGTCTCGCGATTGTCCGCCTCCCCGGCTAGCTCGCTACGCAGCGAGCTGGCCATCATCATGATGACCCCGAGGATGTTGTTGAAGTCGTGGGCGATACCCCCGGCCAGGCGACCCATCGCGTCGAGCTTGTGGACCTGCCGCAGGGTGGCCTCACTACGCTCGAGGGCCTCGCTGGCCTCGAGCCGGTCGGTCACGTCGGTCACGTTGAGGACCAGGCCCAAGATCGCGGGTTCGTCCAGCCGGTTGGTGATCTGGATCTCCATGTGGCGCGGCTGACCGCTGGCATCGAGCCAGTCGCTTCGAAGCAGCACCGGGACCCCGCCGCACTCGCCGTCGGCGGCCTGGGTTAGGGTTGCGATCAGGCTGCTCGTTTGATCGACGTTGGCCAGGGTGGTGATGCTCTGGCCCAGGAGGCTGTTGGCCGGGTAGCCCAGGATGCGCTCGACCGAAGGGCTCTGGTACGCGATGGACAGATCTTCGCGCACCACGAGGATCAGGTCGGTCGCGTTGTGCACCAGCGACTGAAAGTGTGCCTCCGATCGGGCGTGCACCAGCCGCGCGTGCAGCCGCTCGCGGGTCAGGGCCGAGCACAGCAGGGCGCTCAGGGTGCCGATCGCCTCGATCTCGTCGTCTGCGAGGTCGCCTTCGAACCCGACCGCGAGTAGCCCGACCAGCGATCCTCGGGCCCACATGGGGGCGAGCAGAACGTTGCCCTGCGTGCGGCTCATGGCCAGCACGCGGGCGAGCTCGGCGCGGGGGCGGATCCACGGCGCGCTCGGGGGAGCGTCCAGGGGAGCGTCCCGGGTCGGGTCGCCTCGTCGTGTACCGAGCAAGGGCTCCAGATCGAGGGTCGGGAGGTAGGGGAGCGTGCGCTGGACCGACGTTGCTTCGACGACCAGATTGCCGTCGACGTTGCGAGTGACGATGCTGGCCTCGACGGCCGAGCCCCGGGCCAGATCGACGGCTGCGGCCAAGCCCGCGCGCAGGATGCCCGGACGCTCCGCGCTAGCGAACGCCAGGCCGGCCCGGTTGATCCGCTCGGCATGGCTCTGTGCGCGTTCGGCTCGCCGCAGGGCACGCTCGGCCTGCTCCCGTGCGCGAAGGCTTCGGCGGAGCTTTCGGTGCCGGCTCGCAAGCACGAGCCCTAGCGCGAACACACCGAGGAGCGCCCGAATGATCAACGAGAATGTGCCAGCAATTGCTGCGATCAGCAGGATCAGAGCCAGTACGGTCGGAATCACGGTTCCGAGGACGAAATCGCCCTCGGGCGCCGAATACCGGTCGACCCAAGCCCTCCAGCGGCTTCGGACCTGCCAATTCACGCCCATGACCCAACGATGGCCGACGGTTCACCGACGGCAAGCGGGCACAGTATAGCAGCTGGGTCAGTGGGGGGGGATGCCTATTCATCGATGTGCGCGTGCAATCTTTGTAGGTTGGGCTTCGTGAGGGCATGGTGATACCTGTCCCGACAACGGCTCCATTCGGGCGGATCGACCTGATTGCGAGAAGTCTTACTCTTTCGGGTACGTTGCGATCGGGATTCGTGGCCTCTGGTGGTCGTTGGGGCTCCGTCCAACGGTAAGTATGAAGATCCTCTCGTTATGACGAGCGGGTTGGAAACGGCTGATAATCTCCGAGGCGATGGTTCCGGCCGACGAGCCAGAGTCGTCCCGTGCAGGGACGATCACCGTCGCTGACGCTGTCACGCGGGAGCTCGAGCCCGAGGGCTACGGAGCGGGCGAATCCACCCAGGACGAGGACGGCGCGGACGAGGATTTCGAGAGCTTGCTGCGGCAGGTTGCCCGGGCTCCGTCGATCGAGACCTTACCGTCCGGCGATGAAGATCTCGCGTCGGGCACGATCCTCGACGATTGCTTCCGGATCGTGCGCCCTTTGGGCCGGGGAGGCATGGGCGTGGTCTATCTGGCCGATCACCTCCAGCTCGAGCGGCAGGTCGCCCTCAAGCTGCACTCGGCGGCGGCCGGTAGCTCGGGCACCTCTCGATTGCTCCGCGAGGCCCGGACCATGGCCAAGCTGGTCCACGACAACGTGATCACGGTCTATGACGTTGGCACCGTCGACCAGCAGGTCTACATCGCGATGGAGTATGTCGACGGGGGCACGGTGCGCGACTGGCTGGATGAGCAGTCGCGATCGTGGCGGGAGATCCTCCGCGTGTTCGTGGCGGCTGGGCGAGGCCTGGCTGCGGCCCACCACGCTGGCCTGGTGCATCGGGACTTCAAGCCCGACAATGTGCTGGTCGGGCGGGACGGTCGGGTGCGCGTGGCTGATTTCGGCCTGGCCCGCGCGGCCGAGGGGGAGGGCGGGGTGCCGCTGCGGTGGCGCGATGCAGCCCGCGGCACCCCCTCGGGGATCTTCGCGGCGGTGACGACCGAGCAGGGCCTACGGCTCACCGCGACCGGCGTGTTGGTGGGGACGCCGGCCTATATGGCGCCCGAGCAGCACGAAGGGCAGGCCGCCGATCCTCGCTGCGATCAGTTCGCCTTTTGTGTCAGCCTCTATGAGGCGCTCTACGGCGAGCGCCCCTTTCGCGCCAACACCCTGGTCGAGCTGGTCGACCGCATGGTCGGCGGCGATCCGATCGAACCGCCGCGTGAGCACGACGTACCGCCCTTCGTTCGTGCCTCGCTGCGTCGAGGGCTGTCGCGCGATCCGGCCAAGCGCTTTGCCTCGATGGAGGGCCTCTTGCGGGCGCTCGAGCACGACCCCGCCGCCGCTCGATGGCGTCGTGTCGCGTTGGTGGCGGGCGCGGTGACGGTCGCGGTGGGCGTGGGTGTGGCCCAGCGAGTGGCGACCCGAGATCCTTGCGCCGGTGGCCGGGCTCGCCTGGCCGGCGTGTGGGACGCGGCGCGAGGCGCCTCGATGGAACAGGCCCTCGCCGAGCGCGGCGGCTCGCTGGGCGCCGTGGTGGGCCCTCGCGTGCGCGCTCGGCTCGATCGCTACGGTGACGACTGGATCGAGGCCTATCGCGACGCCTGCGAGGCCACCCATCGGCGCCAGGTCCAGTCCGAAGAAGCGCTCGATCTGCGCATGGCGTGCCTGGACGTACGTCGGGCGGAGCTAGCCGCCTTGGCCGAGGTGCTCGCCGAGGGCGACGAGGACGTGGTCGCCCGCGCCGATCGGGCCTCGCTGTCGCTGTCTTCGCTCAGCCCCTGTGCCGAGGTCGAGGCGTTGCGGCGGGTCGAGCCGATCGCCGCGAAGGATCGCCCCGCCGCCGACGTGGTGCGTCGCGGGCTGGCCCGAGCCAAGGAGGAGATCGATGCCGGTCGCTACGCGGTCGCCCAGCAGCTCGCCGACCAGGGGCTGGTCGACGCCCAGGCGCTGGGCTACGTCTCGCTCGAAGCGGAGGCGCTCTACCGGGTCGCCCAGGCGCGGAACAAGGGGAGCCGGCACCGCGAGGCCGTCGAGGCCTTTGAGGCGTCGCTCGAAGCGGCGGTCGCTGCCGGTGACGACCGCCTCGCGCTATCGGTCACGGTGGCGCTGATCTACAGCGATGGCTACCAGCGCGAGCGCTACGAGCAGGGCGAGCGCTGGCTGCGACATGCCGACGCCTGGCTGCAACGTGTGGGCGACACGGGAGTCGTCGCGGTTCGGCGCGCGCTCAATGGAGGGCTCATGCGGCGCAAGCAAGGCCGAATCGACGAGTCGGTAGCGAGCATGCAGCAGGCCTTGACCCTCATCGAAGGTCTCGAGGGCGAGCGGGCCGTAGACGCTCGGCAGGTCGTCCTCGCGGCCCTTGCGGTTACGTTGGCCCAAAAGGGTGACATCGAGGGATCGATCCAGATCCATGCCGAAGCGTTAGAGCAGGCCGAGTCGCTCTACGGGCCCATGCATCCGAGCTTGGCCACCGAGCTCAACAACTTCGGGGCAGCCTGGATCCAGCGCGGAGACATGGTTCGCGCCGAGCAATTGATACGCCGTGCCCTCGAGATCCGTCAGGCGAGCTTGCGCCCCGATCACTACAGCGTGCTGGAGTCTCAGCTCAACCTGGGGATCACCTTGGTCGGCCTGGGGCGGCTCGACGAGGCATTGGCGAGCTTGCGTGCGGCCCAGTCCCATGCCCGCGAGGCAGATCCCCGGGTCCGGGCCAATCTCCAGTCCAACCTGGGAGGGGTCTACACCGAGCTCGGTCGCTACGAGGATGCCCAGGCTCACTTTCGTCGGTCGCAAGCGGTACTCCGTGAGGCCTTCCCTCCCGACGACCCCAGCCTCTTGGGGGTGTCGAGCAGCCTCGCCAACGTGGCCAACCGCCGCAAGCGCTACGCCGAGGCGATCGCCTACGCTCGCGAAGGTCTAGAGGCTGTCGAGCGATCTTCTCGCGAGGGCCTCGAGGGCGCCGCGGGCTACTTGCGGCTCAACCTGGCCGATGCGCTCTTTGGTGAAGGCCAGACCGAACAAGCCCGGCAGCAATACGAGCGGGCGCTGGCCCTGATGGAGGCCACCCTCGGCCCCGAGCATCCCCATCTGTACTCCCCGCTCATCGGGGTCGCCGAGTGTTGGCTCGACGCTGACCTGCCCGATCGCGCCGAGCCGCTGATGCGTCGGGCGCTCGCCCTGGTCGACCGGCTCGATGCTGGCAACCGCGCGTATACGCGCTTGCTCATGGCTCGGGTATTGTGGGCTCAAAACTTACATCAGGACGCCCGGCAGATGGCCGAGACAGCCCGGGACGATCCCGAGATCGACCCATCCAAGCGGCAAGAGATCGAGCAATGGCTGCAATCGCACCCGATCTGAAGATCACGTTGTAATGATCGACGGGCCCGCGCAACAAGGGGTCGATCCTCATGCCACGCGTGTCCACCCAGCCTGCGCTCTCGCGCCCCATCGATCTCGCCGAGCGGCGTGCGGCGCGGGCTCGGACGATGGTGCAGCCCGTTCCGACTAGCGAAGCGCTCGTCGCGCGCGCTCAGCGCGGAGATCTCGGGGCCTGGTCGCAGCTGTACCAGTCGCACTACGACGCGGTCTTTCGGCACATCAGCTATCTCACCGGCGATCCGGTGCTTGCCGAGGATCTGGTCCAGGAAGCCTTTGCGCGGGCCATGACCGCGGCGTCTGGCTACGACGGGCGGGCGAGCTTCGTGACCTGGCTGCGAGGGATCGCGCTGAACGTGGTGCGGATGCACTGGCGGCGGGCGCGGACCACCGACCGAGTGCAGGGCGATCTTCGCCAGCTCCAGCACCTTGCCCCGACCGCTGGGACTCCCGAAAAGCAGCATGTGCAGGACCAGCGCATGCAGATCGTCTACGAGATCCTCTCGACCATGCCGGCGCACCTGCGGGAGGCGTTCGTGCTGCGCGAGTTGGAGGGGCTTGCCACCGCCGAGGCGGCGCAGCAGCTGGGGATCTCGGCGAACAACCTCGCGGTTCGGGCTACCCGTGCGCGCCAGCGGATCCGCAAAGAGTTGGTCCGTCGGGGTTGGTTGGAGGGAGCGTCATGACCGGGCGCGAGATCTGGCTCGACGGCGTCACTGATGCCCTCGAGCGTCGGATCGCCGCGGTGGGAGCCACGCCTGATTTCCTCGACGTGGTCGAGCGTGCGCACGAGCTGGATCCATCGGCGATGCCCGCCGAGCGGATCGACGAAGCCGACGCCTTGATGTCGGGGCTCGATGCCAGCGTAGAGTCCGAGCTCGGGCTGGTCGGACCCGGGCTCGTACGAGGTGGGCACGACCTTCAGCCGGGCGCCCGGCAGGATGCCCGAAAGGAGGACGGCCTCGACGATTGGCTCGGTGACGTGCGAGCGGCTGTCGAGCGTCGGGTAGACGAGGCCCAAGCTCAGCCGCGACCGCCCCTTCCGGTCGCTCGCGATCGCCGGGTCGCCTGGTGGATCGGCGGAGTGGCCCTGGCCGCTGCGATCTTGCTGGTGGTGGGGATCGGGCAGGTCGTGCGGGTGGCCGCGTTGGGGACCTCCGAAGCGCCGGATCAGGCGCTTCGAGCCCATGAGCCTTCGGGCACCACCGGGACCGTGCAGGCGCAGGAGCGTCAAGCCCCGCAGCCGCGGCTGTGGACGCCGCCACCCAAGAAGGTCGAGCACGAGGTCGTCGTGGTGCCCTCGGCCGAGCCGGTGGTCGAGTCCGAGCCCTCGGCCGAGCCGCCTGCGTCGCGGACCAAGCGGCGTATGACCAAGGCTCAGCGGCTCAAGGTGCTGGCCGATCAAGCCCAGGCCCACTGGCGGGCCGGTCGTCGCGACGAGGCCCAGCGGCTCTTCGAGCGGGTCGTGGCCGAGGGCGGGCGCAGCCGGGCGGCCGAGATGGCCTATGCGGATCTGTTCACCCTCGCCAGCCAGGCCGAGGATCCCGCCACCCAGCGCAAGCGGTGGCGTGCCTATCTGCGCCGCTTTGCTCGGGGTCGCTTTGCCGATGATGCTCGTGCGGGCTTGTGTCGCAGCGCGGCGGCGGCCAAGCGTCAGGCTTGTTGGGCCGACTATCTCCAGGACTTCCCGCAGGGCTCGTTCCGCGCCGAGGCTCGGGCGGGGGGAGGTGACCGTTGATCGACGGGACCCGGTGGACTCGGTGGGCCCGGTGGACCGTTGGGCTGGCGCTCGGTGGGCTCGTTGGCGAGGCGTGCATCATCCAGGAGCACGTCGTCGAGGTGGGCGATGCGGATCCGGGCGATACGGAAGACCCGCCCGACGATGACGACGGGGACGACGACGAGCCCACCGAGGGCGAGCCCGACCGGCGAGAGTCGGACGAGGCTCCCGACGACTCGGATGACGACGGGGACGGCCCCGACTGCCACAGCGATGCGTGCACGACCGACGGCGATGGCATGGGCGATCCGAGCGGCGACGAGCCGATGGACATGGAGACCGGCACGGGCCCTGGGGACTCGGCCGAGATGCCGCCCCAAAGTGGCAGGAGGGGGCGGGTTATCGAAGGCGGGTACTGACCCGTTTCCCCTACGCGGTGTTCTATGTGGTGAACGAGGCCGGGGGCGCCCTCACGGCGTCCATCATGGCTCGATTGTCGGGCCCTCGGCCACCGGCTCCGCGCGCACACCGTAGACGCCCCTGTTTGCCGCTGTACCTCCGCACGGCTCGACCACCACCGGGGGCGTGCGCGGCGTGAATTGGTCGGGCATAACCTCGAAGATCTCGAATCCCACCCCCCACTGCAGGTTGACGACGTTGTAATGACGCCCCTGCGTGACGCGCGTCATCATGCCGATGGAATCGAACGTCACCCAGCCGAAATCTTTATCATCCATGATTTCGCCCATGGTTTCGCCCATGGTTTCGCCCATGGTTTCGCCCATGTTGCGACAGCCCGTGTCGACCAGGTCGACCTCGTTGCCTCCAACGACGTTGAAGCACGAGTGGCTGCCGCGAACTACGTCGACGCTCTGCACCCACACGTGTTGGCCGCCCTCTTTCGTGTGGACCCGGACACCGGCGCCGTTGTCGTAGTACACGTCGGTGACCACCCCCTCTCGGACTACCGCGTTGGTGCACCTATCGATGAAGATCCCTGTGTGAGCGACCCCCGGGCTATTGTCGTTGAGGCAGGCGAAGTACTCGACGAGGACGCCTTCGGAGTTTTGAACCAGCAGGCCGTCGCCCCCGACGCCTCCTTCTTGCCCTCGTGCGTTCTCGATCACGAAGTCTCGCACCACGAGCTCGTCGCTGTTCTCCACCTTGATGCCCGTCAGCGGGTCGAGCACGTGCACGTCGTTGATCGTCGCGTTGGGGGAGTCGGACACCAGGATGCCGTAGTCCGCCCCGCCGGCGGGCCCCGAGCCCTCCTGGCCCGCGTTGACAAGCGAGATCCGCTCGATGTGCACCCCGGGGCCGCCTTCGACGAGGATTCCGGGTTGACCTGCAAAGCGGATCTCCACGTCGCGAATGTGCACGTTGGACACCCCTTGGACCCAGATGGCCGGGGCCCCGTTCGCCTCGATGCGAAGCCGCTCGATGGGGCCTCCCGGGTCCTCGGTGATGATCAGCGGTTCGGAGTCCACCAGGACGCACTCGTCGACGCCGCCGGACGAGCCCGCAGCAGTGTCGTCGGCCCCCTCCGTCGCCGAGGCGTCATCCGTCGCCGCGTCGTCGATCCCCCCCGAGGTCACATTCATTGTCGCTGTGGTCGCGGGAGTGCACATGCCCCCGAGGCCTCTGTCCGTGACTTCGGGGAACCGGTAGCCCGTGGGGCAATCGCCGCTTGGGTAGGCACATCGGTCGGCCTCGGGGTCGCAGATCCCCTGGGCTCCTTCGAGGACGCACTGCTCGTCGTTGGCACAGGCGTAGGGGTCGACGCCCGGACAGCCCAGCCCCAGACCGATGAGCAACGCGACCACCATGCGCGCGCCTGTGCTCGTGCGGTGCATCCCCGACATCATGGCATTGCTACGGCGGCGCTCAACCAAGCGGTCACGACACCAGCGCACGGAGGGCGTTCACGCTCAGCTCAATGGATCGGCGGAGATGGCGCCATGCGTGAAGGGTCGGTGCTTGTGCAGCCCTAGACTCCACCCGCGATGGACTCACGCGCACCAGCGGACACGATTCCGCGCAGATCTGCGAGCATGTGACCAATGTGTGGCTCTTCCGTTGCCTTTCGCGTAGCCCTCCTCCCGTTGCTGGCCCTCGTCGGGTGCTCGGATCCCGAGCAGCCGGATCAGGCCGACACCTCGACGAGCACGGGGGACACCAGGGACACCGATCCCGTCTCCACCGGGTTGCCGTCCGTGGACACGAGCGCCGACTCTACGGGTGACCAGGCGTGCGTGCCCGAGCCCGAGCAGGTGCAGGCGCTGCCCGCGACGATCGAGTGGCCCGCGGCCTCCGGCAGCGTGCAGCGACTGCGCGACTACGTGGAGGCCGAGGATCCTGCGTACTCATACTCGCTGGACAGCGACATGCCGGGCGTGGACTACACCGCCTACTTCATCCAGATGGACTCTCTGCAGTGGCGCCCACAAGAGGAGATCTCGCCTTCTATCTGGAGTCACTGGGTGACGCTCATCGTGCCCGATCAGATCACGACAACCACGGGCCACCTGGTGATCGTCGGAGGTAGCGTGTCGGAGGACTACCCGGGCTCGTCCGAGCTGCCGCTCCTGATCCCGATCGCCGTGGAGACCGGGTCCCCGATCGCCGTGCTCGGGCAGATCCCCGCCCAGCCCTCCACCGCCCCGGATCGGCCCGAGCCCATGAGTGAGGACGACCTGGTCGCCTACTCGTGGCGCAAGGCCATGGAGACGCAAGATCCCACGTGGGCTGCGTACTTCCCGATGACCAAGGCGTCGGTCCGCGCCATGGACACGACCCAGCAGTTCATGGACGACACGATCGGGCAGAGCCCCGAGCAGTTCATCGTGACCGGCTTCTCCAAGCGCGGCGCGACGGCCTGGCTGACGGCCGCCGCGGACGACCGCGTCCAGGCCGTGGTCCCCGGGGTGTTCGGTGCGGCGGAGCTGGCCGAGCTCGCGGAGCGGCAGTTCCGAAGCTATGGGGCGTATGCGGATGCGGCCGATAGCTACGTCAACGAGAGCATCTTGCAGGAGATCCGGTCCCCCGAGGGCTACTACGTGCGCACGATCGTCGACCCGATAAGCTACCTCGACGGGCTGACGATGCCGCACTATGTGCTCCAGGCGAGCGGAGACGAGTTCTTCCTCGCCGACGGAGCCCTGGCATACCTTCACCAGCTCCAAGCCGGTGCCGATGCCCCGCAGCGGATCGTCCCCAACGAGTCGCACAGCCTCGAGGAGAATCTCTTGGACAACTTGTCCGCGCTGATCGCCTGGTATCAGGCGATCCTCGCCGACGAGCCGCGTCCCCGCCTCACCGAAACGCTCGTCGACGGTGTGCTGACCATTGAGACCGACCAAGACCCCACCACCGTGACCCTGTGGGTGGCCAACAACCCCGCAGACCCAGACTTCCGGTTCGATACAATCGCGGACGCGTGGGTGCCCACGCCGCTCGAGCCCGTGGGTCCGCAGACGTACGAGGTCGAGCTATCGACGCCGCAGCGGGGTTACGACGCGCACTTGGTCGAGCTCCGCTACCCGGGCGCGAACGGCTCGCCGCGGGAGCAGGTCTACTCGTCACACGTCTACATCACGCCCGACACTCGCCCCTACGCGCTGGAGCAGTCGCTGGGCATGCCCACGACCCTGCCCCAGTGGCGGTGTGAGCTCGGCCCCGACGTCGACCCGCAGATGGTGCTCGCCGACGTGGTGCCGATGGTGGTTCGCGGCCAGCACATCGTCGACGTGGATTCCCTGGTGTCCGTGCTCATGGCCGACGGCACCGAGGAGGAACAAGCCGCGGCGCAGTGTGCTGCCGCTCGGGTGAACATCGAGCTCGGCGAGCTGGGCTGGTATACGCCCGCCACAGAAGACACCTACGTCTGGGAGCACATCGCGTCGGCCGAGCACGAGGACGCGCAGCAGGCGATGCTGCGGTGCCAGGCGCTCAATAATCTGTAGCGCCAGCGCATGGTCGCAACGTCCTCGACGAGCTCGAGCCGGTCGTCGAGGAGATCATCGAGGGAGGAACGTTCGAGTTGTCCGATGCCAATGTCGTCGTGACCGCGCATCACCTGCCCGACAGCGAACACTCGGAGGATATCGTCATCACCGTGGTCGAGATCATCGATGCGAACTGCAACTCGGATGTACCGCTGACGATCGTCCCCTCGCACGGGTTTCCCCAGTCACTGGCCGATTCGCTCGCGGAGGTCGCCGCCCTCTGAGACCAACTCGCGGCGCTCCCCTCCGAGAGCGGCAGCGGGACCATCCTCGACGAGACCACGATCTACTGGTTCAACCGGCACGGCGACGGGAACTCGCACTCGAACTACGCGCTCCCGAACGTCATCCTCGGGGGGACCGGTGGATACTTCAACATGGGGCGTTGGCTGCAGCTGCCCGCGACCAACCCCACCGAGGTGCTGATCTCCATCGCCAACGCGATGGGCGTGGAGGTCCCGAGCTTCGGCGCGCCACAGTTCGCAGCGACCACCGGGCTCGCGGCGTTGACCTGAGCCGGCTCGGCAGTCGCCGTGTCGGTGCTACCGCCGGTACGTACGCCGAGCCCAGCGATCGCGCTGGGCGATCGCACGACGCCGAGCTTGTCGCTGCCGTGACGAGAACCGGCCGACGCCTTGCCGCATGGTCGACCCTTGCTCGAGGGTGAACGCCGTGTTCGACCCGCGACGGCAGCTGCACATGATGTTGTTGGCGTCGGTGCTATGCCGCAGCCCCAGCAGGTGGCCGATCTCGTGGGCGAAGGTGGTCTGCGGGGCGTTGAGGGTGACCACCACGTACTCGCGCTGGCGGAGGTTGCGGTTGAGCCCGTGGTAGCGCCAGTGAAGCCCCCGCACGCGCCGACGCAGCAGCGAGGCGGGCGGGTCGAGGGTCTCGGTGACGAACAGGTGGATCGTGCCATCGTGCTCGGCCATGCCGGCGAGCTGACGACGATCTCGGCGGCGCGTGACCGCGGAAAAACCCGGCATGCTCGAGACGGCCCGGATCTCGACCGCCAACCCATGGGGCTTGAGCGCCCGGTTGGCCCGCGCGACCCACTGAGCCACCGCGCGGCGGTTGGCGATCGGCACCCCATCGACCGAGGCCATGTGGATCGTCAGACCGATCGTGGTGACCTTGCGCGCCAGGGGAGTCTGCGGAGCCCGAGGCTGGCGAAGGTTGGGCACCGTACGGCGACCCCGCGCCTGCGCCGTGGAGGGCAGCAACAGCCCGCCCACCAGCATCACCAGCAGCCCCAGCCACCACGCCCGGACCCCGGGTCGGTGATGCTGGAGCGTGTGCGTGTGGCGCATGAGACTGTTCGAGTTTGCGCTAGCGATCGAGAAAATCGCGACCGTCGCGGGGACGCCGCGTGGAGCTCGAAACGCTGTGCAATGAGTAGTGGATGCCGCTACCTGTCGTTTTCGAGGATCGCGAAGTGACTCTTCAAGTGTGACTCATCTGACGTTACGAGCAAACCCCCGGTCTGGATCACGATGGGGCAAATGGGGGCAAAGGCCCCCAGAGCCGTGCGAGGGTACCCGTGCGCCGCTATGCTGCGCGGCGATGTTGGGCTTCAGCTCCACGCCGACCGTCGACTTCTTGCCTGATGAAACGACCCGCGCATGGGTCGCCGATGGTCTTCGCGATCACACGGCTCGCTTGGGTGCGCCCGCGCGAGAGGCTCGGGTGATCACCAAGACCACGATCGACAAGCCGCGCGACCTCGACGATCTGTTCGAGCTGATGTGCGGCGTGCAAGCACAGGTAGGGCAGGCCGACGTGGAGTTCAGCCTGGTCCAGATGGATAGCGACGACCCGCCAAGCAAGCACGGGTTCGAACCGCTGGGCGACCCGGTGGGCCAGCTGATGCACACCTTCGCCAAGCGACAGGAACTGGTGGTGTTGGTGGTGCCGGCGATCTTTCGGGTATCCGAGCTGGTGCTCGCCAGCGTCGCACGCGAGCTCGGCCGGATCGCGGTGCACCTGGCCGGTGGCCACCAGGTCGAGCCCGAGGATGTCGAGGGGGACACCGAGCTGGCCGCGGTCGCGCTGGGCCTGGGGGTCTGGGTGGCCAACGGGGCCTATGTCTACGAGAACGCCTGCTGCGGCGGAGGCTGCGGCATCGATCTCTCCTCGCTGCGTGCGGGGCTCTCGATGCCCGAGGCCTGCTTCGGGCTCGCGGTCGACAGCCAGCGCAAGGGGATCTCCCGCCGCGTGGTCGCCAAGCACCTCGAGCCCACCCAAAGATCGGCGCTCAAGCGCAGCTGGGGGTGGGTGCGAGAGCAGCCGGCGCTGATGGCTGCGCCCGAGGTGGCCGCGCTGGGCTCGTAGGCGGGCTCGGTGCAGGTCTGCCGCGATGCATAGCCGCGATGCATAGCCGCGACGCATAGCCGCGATATTCCTCAGGGCACCGGCACCCGCAACAGCGAGTAGTGAAAGCTCTCGTAGACCGTCTCGACGCCGGCTCGGTACTTTTGGGGCACCTGAGCGGCGAGCCGGCGGGCGTGGGGCTGGATCGTGATGAACCATAGACTGGCGCCGCGACCCTCGTACTCGGTGAAGAGCTCGGCGAGCTCCTTGCGATCGACGTCTTTCATGACCCAGATGTCTTGCTTGGAAAACCAGGTCTCGCCGCGGTAGTAGAACCACCAGCTCACCAGGCGATCCTCGGGGCCGCGGTTTTCGAAATAGAGCCGTATCGCGCTGCGCTGGGACCAGTTCTCCGAGGCGGCGGGCACATAGTCGCTGACCACCCAGCCCGTGGTCAGCAGCCCCGAGAGCACGAACGCCGCGAGGGCCTCGCGATGGCGGGCCATGGCCCAGGCCAGCAAGCCCAGCCCGAAGGGCAGCACCAGCCACGGGAGGGCGTGGACCTCGGGCCCGCCGGTGCGCCACATACCGGTGTAGAGGTAGGTGGTGAGGTGGGCGAGCCAGGCGGTGGTGTTGAAGGCGTCGCGGACCACGGCCACCAGCACGGCCAAGCCCACCGCCACGCCGACCAGTCGAGGGCCGACCGAAGTGCGACCACCTTGCATGCGCGAGTCGATCCACAGCCCCGTGAGCAAGGCCAGCGGGGGCAGTGCCGGCAAGAGGTAGTGGTAGTACTTGGTGACGCTGTAGCCGATCGCGAACATCGAGACGGCAAACCACAGCAGCGCAAAGTGGTGTAGCGCACGACGAGCCTGCTCGGGCGTGCGCGCGAGCGAGAAGTCCTCGAAGTCCGGAGGTTCGTCGCTGCCCGCGTTGTCGCTGCCCGCGTCGTCGCTGCCCGCGGGGTCGTCGTTGGTCGCGGGGGCGTCGTTGGTCGCGGAGTCGTCTTCGGTCGCCGAGTCGCTCGCTTCGTCGATCTTACTGCGGTGGCGCCGCAGCCCGCCGAACGCGGCGGCCAGCACCAGCGGTACGACCGCCGACCAGGGCAGGGCGGCCAGGCCGAGCGTCTCGAGGTAGAACGCGAACGAGCCCACCGCTTGCTTTTGCTCGCCGCTGCCGAAGCGCGCGAGGTTGTTCTGAATGATCAGCTCGTTGACCCAGCGCTCGCCGCGAAAGAGCACCATGGCGTGGTGCCAGGGGAAACTGGCCACCACGAACAGAATGATGCCCAGGGGCAGCCCGCAGCGGCGCAGCAGATCCCAGCGACCGGTAACGATGAGGTGCACCAGCACCACCGCGCCCACCAGGCCCGGCCCGATCATGCCCTTGCCGAGCAGCGAGAGCCCGGCCGCGATGTACAGCACGCCCATCCACACCTGGCTGCGTCGAGTCCAGCGCAGGCTCATGCCCGCCACGAACACGACCAGGCCCCAGTAGATGAACATGTGCGACTGGATCTGCCGCAGCGCCGGAGCATGCCGGGGGTTCCGGCCGATCGTCGCCCAGGTATGCGGGTCGTAGGCATGCTGATGGATCACCGCGAGCGGAGCGACGACCGCGATCGCAAAGAGCACGAGGAACGCGAGATAGGCCCGATCCCACGGAATGCTACGAAAGCCCTGCCCGCGACGTCGCAGCGGGCGATCGGGCTGGTTCCACGCGAGCATCCACGCCGCGGCCGCGAGCACCACCGGGCCCGCGAAGATCATGTCGGTGAGTGCTTGTCGCGAGGCGATCGCCCACTGGGGCATGGTGACCAGCACGACCGCGGTGAGGATCCCGGCGCGCGGCGAGACCTGCCGCCAGGCGACGTAGCCGAGCAGCGCGGCGCTCCCGAGGCCGGCGAACAGGCTGGGCAAGCGGATCGCCAGCTCGGGCCACAAGGGCTGGACCATCTCGTTGGCTGGGCCCGAGGTCCCCACCCCGAAGATCTTCATGCTCAGCGCCATCAGCCAAAACGGCAGGGCGGGCTTGGACCAAAACGCCTTCTCGGCGGTGGCGTCGGGGCCTCCGTTGCCCGCCTGCCACCACAGGTCGATCGGGTCGTGGCGCAGCAGGATGTTGCGCGCCACCTCGCCGTAGTGGGTCTCCCAGGGATCCCAGGCGCCGGCCGAGGCCATCGAGGCGAGGTTGAAGGCGATGACGATCAGGGTGATCAGCACGGCCCAGAAGCGAGGGCGCTGCCACCAGGGCGTGGAGGACGCGGAGGGCACAGAGCGGCGCAACGGTACCCCAAGCCGAAGGCCCCGCGAAGGACGGAACGAACCGAATGGCCCAGGAGCGTGCCGGGGGCTGGCGGTGCGACCGGGCGCGAGGCGGTGCTGATGCTAGGGCAGCGCGCAGTACCCTACGTGCTCGTAGCCGGGCGGGGCGACGCCCTCCTCGTACCATGGCTGGCAGGTCTGGCCGGGTAGGCACGGAAGCGTGGGTTCGCCGAGGGTGCAGAACGCGGTGCAGCAGCCCTGGTTGCCGGGGCAGTCGGGGACCACCTCGGCGGCGGCGCAAAACAGCCCAGCGGCACAGCCGTTGAGGAACTCGCAAGCTTCACCGAGCGCGCCCGGGGACGCTTCCGGAGCACAGATGAAAGACTCCGCTACGGGGTAGCAGGCTCGAGCGTCGGGGCAGTCCTGGATCAGGGGATCGCACGAGGGGTAGCAAAGACCGACGCCATCGCTCGGGAGCACGCAGACCTGGTCGGGAATCTCGCACGACGGGTTGACCAGCTCGCCGATGCACAGGCCAAAACAGGTACCCATGAGGGTTTGCTCGTCGACCCCGTGGCAGATGGCCGACGGGCCGCAGTCGTCGAATCCGCTAAGGGGATGATCCTCCATCGAGCAGGGCTCGCCGATCTCCGCAGGATCTTCGACGATGGGAAAGCAACCGGTGGCGTTCCAACTCAGGTCACCGCCGTTGCTATAGGGAGAGCACTTGAACCCCGGCGGGCAATCTTGCTCGAACAGGTCGCACTCGAACGCGGGTGGAGGGCCTGTTGGATCGACGATGAAGGTCGACCCGTCGTCGGGATCGGGAGGGATCCCGGTGGTGCTGGGATCGGGAGTTCCGGTCGTTGGCTCAGGCGAGGGCGGAGGCGGAGGCGGGTTCGATGGGGAGGTGGAGACGCTGCTCGAACCGGAGCTGCTGCCGCCGTCCAAACCGCCATCGTCGTCGACGAAGATGCTGGGTCCGCAGCCTAGCGTGAACAGCGCAGTTGTGGCGAGCGTCCAAGACCTCAGCATGAAGCTAAGAATATAAATTTTGGATGTTTTATTGGAATAATGTGTCTTTAGTTTTAATATTTTGACTTTTGGTCAATACTCGTTCGAGATCACGCGGGCGAAGGATGCTGATTCCGCGCTTGTTCGTGAGCCCAACGCTCGATGCTCGACCGTCACTGGGTCGTTGTGGACGGTCGTCGCCATACTCTCAAGCGTGATCGTGCACGCTAGGATGAACGGGTGAGGTATCGGATCTCCAGCCCTCGGAGTATCGGGGAGGTTACCGAGCCCGTGGTCGTGCTCGATCCTTTGGCTTGGGATGACCGTGGATATCGAACTACGTTTCGAGCCTATCTAAAGCTTGCCGGTGAATCCTGGGCGCAACGTTTGGGGGAGGTCAAGATCCTCCAGCAAGGTGTCGAGCGTCCCGTGCTCTCGGAGTCATTCGAGAGTGTCCCGGAGAACTGCTGTAGCCTCGGTCAGAGCCAGGAATACTACGATCGATTGCGAGAATACGGAGAACTCGGACTGGAGACACTCCGAGGCCTTCGAGACCGATCATCATCTCCCCAAGGAACACTTTCCCGAATTCTCCGTTTGCGCCTATAACCTCGTGCGCGCTTGTCACTCATGTCAAGGTGATGAACGATCCGATGATGCCGGGAAGGCTTGGTGTGATGATCAGGGAAACCGGCTGCTTCTCCATCCTTACTACGATCCCATCGATGAGAACGAGCCCTTGTTCTTCGCTCGTATCTATGTCACCAGGGTCACCAGAGAGGCTCCGTACATCCGCTACTTCTTACACACCAGCCGCGCCGAGGACGTGAGCTGGTTCTCGCATTTTCAGACACACTGGGAGACCCTCGACCTGGGGCGTCGATACGGTGAGGCGGCCAGGCATGAGATTCCCCAGATCGTCCGGCTGGTGCAGTCCTTGTCGCGGAACGTCGAGTCGGCGAGGAAAGGGTTGAACAGTTACGTGGAAGGAATAAGTCGCGATCTGGGCCGAAATCACTGGCGAGTCACACTAATGGAGGCAGTGGCTGACAGCGAGGATTTCATTCGTTACGCTCTAGGGGCCCCATGAGACGCAACGCAGGCGCTGAATCCGAGGTCAAGGCGGCGTGGCAAGCGCTCCAGCCCAAGCTCGGCCAGCTCGCCGACAAGATCTCGACGGCGCGAGACTCATGGAGTGAGGATTACGGCGACGTGGCTAGTGTGGGCAGCGAGGTCAAGGATCTGGCCAACCGCCTGTCTGAAGCTCTGTCCGACTGGCTCCCCGAGCTCCCTACGCATGACAAGCTCGATGCCTTTTTGTACGAGCTCGCTGAACGACATAAAGGAGAAGCGTTCGGGGGAGCGGCCGAGGCAACGGGGAGGATGCTCGAGTTCCTACGGCAGATCTCCTATGGCACTCTTCCGAGCGTCGATGATGCGCCCGATGCTGAAGATCTCAGCATTGCGTTGGAGGACATGCTCGACGCGCTGAGGTCGGCGACATGATTCCATCGGGGCTCGGACCGGCGTTACATCGCCGTGGTCTCACCTGGGCGCAATTGGTCGAGTCTAGCGCTGCTGTGTTTCTGTTCGGTTCACGGGCCGCGGGTTGCGCACGAGAGGACTCCGACTGGGATCTCCTATGCATCGGAGATGGACGCTCACGTATGTGGCCTGGGCTCGATCTGGTGTGGATCCCCAGGGATCGCGCCGAGCGAGCACCCTGGCGAGGGACCGAGTTGGCATCTCATGTCGCGGCCTGGGGTCGGTGCCTGCACGGCAGCGAGTGTTGGGTCCACGATTGTCGTCCAGGGCCAGACGCCGTGCGACTCAAGGCTCGGGTGTTCGCAGGTCGTCTGAGCGCGTGGTCGCAAGCGAGCGCATGGGTGCGACAAGAGCGACGCGCTCGTCATCAGACCGAGCTGCGACGTGAGCTCCAGCGCTACATATACTTGGCTGACGGGATCGCGGTGCCACCGGCAGTGCACCTCGATCGGGCCTGGAGGACCTCCGCCGAGCGCAAGCGGGTGGTTACGATCGGACGCGCCGCGGGCTGGGTCGAGTTTGCCAACCTGCTCGAGCGCTCGGAGGCCGCGTTGGGCACGTTGCCGCCGCGTGGCTGAGCGCTGAGTGCCGTGAGTACGCCGCCGATGCAGCTGAGGGCCTGGGCCGAGCGGGTGCTCTTTGGGCAGACGCTGGCCGACAAGCTGTGGTCGCCCGAGCGCTGGGTCGACGATCGTCCTGGCGTTGCCGTGGCGATCCCGAGTTCGCCGGGTCGTCCCCCCGGCTTGGTGCTGGCGCCGACCGAGTCGATGCGCCTGCCTTCGATCGAGAGGCTGGCGCAGCCGCGGGTTCGCGGCGAGCTGCTGCACGCCTTCGCCAACCACGAATTGCTCGCGCTGGAGCTGATGGCCCTGGCGCTATTGCGATTGGTCGAGGCACCGCCGGCCTTTCGTCGGGGCCTGGCCACCACGCTGGTCGAGGAGCAGCGCCATCTTGGCGCCTACCTGACGCGGATGCAGGCGCTGGGCGTCGAGCTGGGCGAGCGACCGCTGGGGGGCTTTTTTTGGCGGGTGATGTCTCCGATGCCCAGCCCGCTGGATTTCGTGGCCCACATGGCGCTGACCTTCGAGCAGGCCAACCTCGACTTTGCGCGACACCACGCCGCAAACATGCGAGCGGTGGGCGACGAGGCGACGGCTCGGGTCCTCGACGAGGTCTACGCCGACGAGATCGGCCACGTGAAGCTGGGGCTGGTGTGGTTCGAGCGTTGGCGCGAGCGCGGACCCTCGCTGTTCGAGGCCCACCGACGCGCGCTGCGGGCTCCGATCAACCCGCGCCGGGCCCGAGGCCTGGGCTTCGATCGCCAGGGGCGACGACGGGCGGGCTTGCCGGTCGACTATATCGACCGGCTCGAGGGCTTCGAGGCCTCGCGCGGGCGACCGCCGGTGGTGCACGTGTTCGATCCAACCGCGGAGCTTTCGCTGGGGTCGCGCGGTGCCTATACGCCGTCGCGAGCCGTTCGGGCGATGACGAGCGATCTGGAGCTGCTGCCGGCCTTGGTCGCCGGTCGCAGCGACGTGGTGCTGCTGTCGCGTGAGCCCTCGCCGGCGCATCTGCGTACGCTGGCCGAGGTGGGCCTGAGCGTGCCCGAGTGGGTGGTCGTCTCCGGCGACGGCCCGGTGTCGCCCCAGGCGGTCCCGTACCCGCGGCTTACGGCGGTGCGCCCCTGGGGCTGGTCGCCGCGGGCGCGGGCCCGACTGTCCGCCTTGCTCGCGCGCGCCGACGAGCCGGTGCCCTCCCCACAGGCCGACCGGGTGCTCCACGCTAAGACGACCTGGGTGCGCTTGTGGGCCGAGCTTCGTCCGCAGCTCGACGAGCCCTGGCTCGACGACGCGGAGGTGGGCAGCGAGGTGGTCGAACAGCTCGCGGACGCGCTCGCGGTGATCGAGCGCATGCACGCCGAGGGTCACCGGTGGGTGGGGGTCAAGGCTCCCTATGGCACCTCGGGCCGCAACATGCAGCGGATCGACCGATCGGGCCTTACCGTGGCGCAGCGGGGTTGGCTGACGCGTACGCTCGATGCTCAGGGGTCGGTGGTGATCGAGCCCTGGCTCGACCGCCTCTGCGACGTCTCGCTGCGGATCACGGTGGATCGCGAGGGGAAGGCGCAGGTCGACTCCGTGGGGCGCTGCTTGACCGATCGTCGGGGCCAGTTCCTGGGTGCGGTCCTCGGGCCCTTGTCGCGGGCGGTGCCGCCCGAGGTCGCGCGGCTGCTCAACGCCGATGGGCGCGACCCCGGTCGCTACACCCGAGTGCTGACCGTGCTTGCCTCGCGGGTGGGCGCGCTCGCGGCCCACCACGGATACGTGGGTCCGGTCGGGATCGATGGCTTGGTCTACCGCGACCGACGGGGCGCCCCGCGTCTGCGCCCGCTGGTGGAGGTCAACGTGCGCCCCACGCTCGGTCACGTGGTGCACGGACTGACGTGTCGCGTCGCCCCGGGGCGAGCGGGGCTTTGGGTGGTGTTTCGTCGGGGGGATCTTCGGGCCGAGCGCACCGTGGCCGAGACGATCGAGCACGCGCGTCGAGTGTTGCCGACCGTCATGGCCGGATCTCCACCGCGGCTGCGCCAAGGAGTGGTGCCCACCACGGATCCCGAGCGCATGACGACGGCGGGCACCATGCTGCTGGTTGCCGACCGCCGCGACGATGCGCTGCGAGCTCTCAACGAAGCGATGCCCGCGGTGGCCATGCACGTGCGGCGGGCTCTGGAGCCGACGCCTCGCGACGCCTGAGCCGCCACGTCGGTCAACCGCGCCGGTTCATCACATGAGACCGAGGGGGCCCGCGGGGGCGAGCACTCGGGTTGGATCCCGCCGATGTGATAGGGCATGGTGGCCACGGTGCGACGTGCACTGCGGATCATCGGGGTGGCGCTTCTCGTGGTGCTCGTGGCCCTGCCCTGGCTGATGGATCGCGAGGAGATCTCGCTCGACGAGACGCGCCGGCAGTCGCTTCGCGAGCAGGGCCACTCCTTCGCTCCGCTGGCCGCAGGTCACGTGCACTACGAGCTCGCGGGCCCCGCACGAGGACCGCTGGTCGTCTTGATCCATGGCGTATCGGGGCCCATGGAGGTGTGGGATGCCGCGCTGCCGCCCCTGCACGCCGCGGGCTTTCGGACGCTGCGCTTCGATCACTACGGGCGTGGCTGGTCGGATCGTCTCGACGTCGACTACGACCTCGATCTCTACGTGAGCACCGTCGAGCAATTGCTCGCGCACCTGCACGAAGACCAGCCGCCCGTGGCGCTGATGGGCTCGTCGATGGGGGCGATCGTCAGCGCCGAGTATGCGCTGGGCCATCCGCAGGCCGTGCGCGCGCTGGTCCTGCTAGGCCCCGCGGGCTTTCCGCTCGAGGCTTCGCCGCTGGCTCGGGCGATCGCGGTGCCGGGCTTGGGCGACTACCTGATGGCGGTCGCCGGCGACCGCAGCTTGGCCGCGCACAATCAGCGCTACTTCCACGATCCCACCCCCTTCGCGGCCTTCCAGGCTCGCTTCGAGGAGCAATTGCGCGTGGTGGGCTCCAAGGCGGCGGTCTTGTCGACCATGCGACACACGCCGGTGCAGGCCTACGTCGATCGCTATGCCGAGCTGGGGGCGCTGGATCGGCCGATCTTGATCGTGTGGGGTCGCCAGGACGCGGCCTTTCCCTACGCGCACCACACCGAGGCCCAGGCGGCGATGCCGAGCGCGGAGCTGCTCACCGTGGAGGAGGCGGGGCACCTACCGATGCTGGAGCAACCCGGGTCGGTGATGCCGCGGGTGATCGAGTTCCTGGGTCAATCTTCGACGTAGACGTCGTTGCCGATCCCGCGGACCCGGGCCGACCACTCGGGGTCTGGGTCACAGGCCGATGACACGTCGACGAGCAGGCCGTCGGGATCGCGCAGCAGCATGCGCCGTTGTCCGTAGAACATATTGCGGGGGGGCTCGACGATCTCCAGCGCGCGGGCCTGCGCGGTCTCGAACATAGCGTCGACATCGTCGACGACGATCGTGAGCATTCCCGCCTGCTGGGGCTGTCGCCATGCGTCCGGGACGATCTCGTGGTCGCGAAGTAGCAGGCCGACCTCGAGCTGGGGGGCATCGGGCGCGGCGACCTGAATGAACCACTTGCTATCGAACCCGACGCCAAAGCCCAAGAAGTCGACGTAGAACTCGCGTGCGGCCGCAAGGTCGGCGACGAGCACATTGAAGTACGTGCGTTGGATCGACACGGGCAAGGATAAGCGCTCGGGAAGTCGGCTGCACCCGTTGCAAGGGCCTTCGTTCGTGCGCTAGCCGCCCGTGGTGAAATATTCGTGGGGTCGATACGCTGTCAGCGCGGCCCGTGCCGAGGTACGAAGCGGTTGTTTACCAGAGTGTAAATATTTCAATAGTTCGAAGAGCAACGAAGCTACGGGCCGCCGGGTCGGTGTTTCAGCCGCGCGAGGGGTTCACTATGGTCGGCGAGCAGCGGGGTCGGCGAGCAGCGGGATCGGCGTTGCATTGCGCCGCCGACCGAACGCTGCAACCCTTGGCGCCATGCCGCTCGATCCCGAAGCCATCGAGGCTCGCTCGCAGGCACTGGTCGGCGAGGTCCTCGGCGGTCGCTACCGTCTGGATGCCGTGCTGGGGATCGGGGCGATGGGGGCGGTCTTCCGGGCCTACCACACCGGGCTCGAGAGGGAGGTCGCGGTCAAGCTGCTCCACCGGGATCTGATGGCCAGCGAGCAGATGCGGGCCCGGTTCTCGCGAGAGGCGGCCGCGATCTCCAAGCTCGACCACCCCAACTGCGTGCGGGTCACCGACTTCGGCAGCGAAGACGACTACCAGTACCTCGTGATGGAGCTGCTGCAAGGGGCACCCCTGACCGCAGAGCTCGATCAGGTGGTGCCGCCGCTACGGGCCATCGAGCTGGCGGGCCAAGTGCTCGCGGGCCTCGAGCACGCCCACGGCCACGGCCTGGTCCACCGCGACGTCAAGCCCGACAACATCTTCGTCACCCACGACGAGAACGGTCGGGCCAGGCTCAAGCTGCTCGACTTCGGCATCGTCAAGCTGCAAGAGCAGGAGGGGCAGCGGCAGCTGACCCAGGTGGGGATGATCTTCGGTACGCCCCACTTCATGAGCCCCGAGCAGGCGATGGGCGCGGACGTCGACGCCCGGACCGATCTCTACGCGCTGGGGATCGTGCTCTACGCCATGCTCGCCGGGAACCTGCCCTTCGACTCGGACGATCCGGTCAAGGTGCTGCGCGCTCAGATCCGCGAAGAGCCACCGCCGCTGCCCGAGGGCGTGCCGGCACCGCTGCGCGAGATCATCCTCCGGCTGCTGGCCAAGAAGCCCGACGAGCGCTACGAGAACGCCGCCGAGGTCCGCGAGGCGCTCACCGCCGCGCACCAGATCCTGGATCCGAGCTCGGCTCCGGCGTCGGTTCCGGTCTCGACTCCGGGCTCGGCTCCCATTCCGGTCGCGGTCGCCGAGGTTCCCACGCCGGTGGTGTCTGCCTCGACTCCGACCATGGCCGAGGCGCCGAGCGCTGCGTTGGCGGCAGCCAGTGCGGCTGCGGTGGCGTCGGGAGCGGCTGGGGGAGCGATCGCAGGATCGGGGCCCGAAGCCTCGCCTTCGAGTGAGTCGTCGCCGGCGCCGAGCGCCGCGACTCCCCAGGTGCCCAAGGCCGCGCTCGTGGTGCCGTCGAGTGGGTCGGCGCCGTCGTGGTGGCCGCCCTCGCGAACGGTGCAGTGGATGGCGGGGGGCGCCGGGTTGATTGCGTTGGTGGTGACCATCGCGATCTCGGCCGGCGGGGATGACCCGAAGCCGGCGCCGAGCGAGCCCAAGACGCCGACCGCGGCGGGCGGCGGGCTCGGGGCGCTGCTCGGGGGCGGCAAAGACGAGGACGACGACCGAAAGGGCGACTCGGCGGATGGGCCGCAACAAGAGCCGAAGATCGAGGATGACGAGAAGAACGAAGCGAGCGTCGATCCTTTGGGCAAGGAGCTCGGGGTCAAGCTCGCCGGGGTCGACGTGCTGATGGAGGCGCGCAAGTACGACGCCGCCCGCTTGGTGCTCGAGCAGCATCTCGATGGCTATCCAGACGAGGCGATACTCCATCGGCGGATGGCCGAGGTCCTCGTCGTGATCGGCGGGTCGAGCAACCGCAAGCAGGCGCTGGTCAGCTATTCGAAGGCGATCTCCCTCGACGAGGCGCTGCTCGACGACGAGGCGTTCATGGAGGGAGTGACGGCCCTCATGAACGATTCCAAGCTACGGGCCGAGGCCGTCGATCTGGCCATCGACCACCTGGGCAGCCGCATCGACGACGATCTATTGGCGTGGCTCAACGTGCAGAGCCGTCCCCTGGGCTACGAGAGCCGGCATCGGATCATCACCCACCTCGAGAGGCACGGGCGCGGGGAGGCGATCAATCGTCCGCTGCAGCGGGTTCACGACCTTTGGCAAGCACGCGAGGCGGCTGAGCCCTGTCAGGCGTTTGGGCAGGCGCTCGACGAGGCCATCAGCCATCCCGACAGCTATCTGGTCGGGACGCTACGCCGGGTGTCGGTGCCCATCGTCGAGGGCTCCGACGGAAGGAACGAGCTTTGCTCGGGCCTGTCGGAGAAGCTCGAGCAGGTCCGAGACAGGCACGAGGTGATGTTCGCGGGGATCGATCCGGTCGTGCCCAAGGTCTATCGCAGGAGAAAGAAGGGCTGAGGCACCGGTGGTTGCCCTTCCCCCAGAAGTATCTTCCGCTCGGGAAATCTGATCCCATTGACGGCAAGCCTCTTGGCGTATTGCCCTCCTCGTTGAAACGATACGCCTTGAGGAGCGACCCAGCGCCAGACCATAGGGAGCGCGGCTGGACACTCACGGGCAAGCCAATCCTCGGTCCACTGCTTCTTTTCCACGACCTTGGGGATCTCCTTGGCCGTGCCCTCATGGACCTCGACCGCCACCACCATCCTGTCTTGGGCCGTGGCGACGATCAGGTAGTCCCACCTTGTCGCGTCTTGCTCGAGATGCTTGATGCATTCGTCGAAAAACACACTACATGTCGCGCTCTGTGGGTCGAAGAACACCTCGCGATCTCTACCGGGTAGCGCCTCGAGGCTTCCTTTTGCGCAGGCAGCCAAAGGAGAGTCATCAAATTCCCGACAGATATTTGGATGCCGGGTCTTCTTGCGCAGGGCTTTGTTGCGAATAGTGCGTGGCATTCACGACCTCCCCGATCGTGCGACCGAATCTGCCACCACATCGGCAACTCGGCCGCCGAACTCGGTCAAGCCGCCCCAGTTTGCCTCAGCCTCCGACTCGGCGCTCGGGTCCAGGTTGGTGATGTCCTTCGACTCTACGCCCTTGTCGCCGTGGGTCATGTAGGTGATGCTGTTGGTGCTACCAAGGGCGCTCTCCATGAGCGCGAGCATCTGTGAGCTCGGCTCGAGTCCGAATATCTTGCACATGCTGCGTGGGCCATCGTCGAACTGGCGTAGGTGATTGAGCCCCCAGATGACGTCCAAGACGGTCTGGGAGTGAGTCGACAGCGCGACCTTGTACCCTCGGTGCAGAAGCTCGAGGACCGTGCCCATGACGGCAATGATGGCCTTCGGATGAAGACCCATCTCTGGCTCTTCGATGATCACCCACGTTGTCTCTGGGCGCTTGGTAGCACCGCCGGCCGTGAGAAGGTGGTAGAGTCCTAGCAAGAGCGGAACGAATTCGCGCTGACCCGAAGTCCACCCCATGAAGGGGATGGATACGTCTTCATACTGGAGCTTCAGGCGTTTACGCATGCCTGTGACCTCCAGGCGTAGCTCTCCTCCGTGAAAGACCGCATCGTCGATGGCGCGCCGAAGTGGCACCTTGAGGCGTCTATCGATTGGGAATAGCTGTCCGTGTGATCTCCCCCGGCGAGACAGCATCCTGCGGAGTGACTCGCTGAACAAGCGGGCGACGAATGGGATCTCGAGATCGTACTGTTGAAAGGGTCTGGGCCAGCCATCGGCGATGGTGATCGTGCGGTGAGCAGGAATATAGAAGACGTCGTCGTCGTCGTCGCGTGCACGTGAGGCCGCGATCTTCTGCAAGGTCAGCTTGCGCCTTCCTAGTCGGACCCTGGCGTTCGTCGACCATGCATTCTCAAGCCCCGCGCCAAAATAGAGAGATGCAAAGTCGGCCGGGCGCCTCCAGTCGAACCCGTGCTCGGCGAGGAGACTCGCCACTCGATTGTGATCTTCTGCGAGTTTCAGCAGTTGCAACAGGAGACTCTTGCCCGTTGCTTGTGGACCTACCAATATGATCAAATCACGGAGCGGAACCAGGGCGTGCGCAATGGGCCCAAAGTTGTGCACCTCGAGTTCTCGCTCACGGGTCATGGCCGACCATACAACATTCGGGCGCCCCGCGAGGCCAATGGTCTGTAAACCGGATCCGTAAACCGCATGCGGAGCGCTGAGCCGGCGGCCCAAGATCAGTCAGTAGGCAGCGCCCGCTCGATCCAGTCCACGACGGCCTTGCGCTGCTCGATCCGCGGGCGCAATGGGCTGGTGCGGATGATCTCTCGGAGCTGGGCGGCCGCCGCAATGTCGGCCAGGCTCGCGGTGTCGCCCACGAGCCACGGGCTCTTGCTCAAGAGCGTCTCGAGGTCGTCGAGGTGCCCGAAGAGCTTGGCCTCCACGTCCTCACGGGCCAGCCGGCCCAGGCCCTGCGTCTTGAGCTTTCGGCGGTAGACCTGCGACAGGAGCGGCAGCAGCAGCGTGCGTTCGAAGGTGGGCCGGCCCTCGCACAGCATGGTCGCGGCCTTGCGCGTGGCCTCGGGATCGCTGAAGCGGGAGTAGATCTCCAGCCAGTAGAGCGACTCGTCGGCCCAGTCCTCCCACACCCGGACCCGGGCTCGGGCCTCGGGATCGGCGGGCAGCAGCGCGGGCTCGGGGTGCCGCTGCTCGAGGAAGGCGGCGATGGCCGAGCTTTCGGCGACCCGCTGGCCGTCATAGTCGAGCACGGGCAGCGTGCCGGCCGGGGTGAGCGCCGCCGCCTTACGGGCGAGCAGGCCGTTGTAGTTGCGGACCTGGAAGCTCAACCCCTTGTGCCGGAGGATCGCGCGGATCTTGCCGCAGAAGGGGGAGATCTCCCACTGGTGGAGCAGGATCTCGGGCATCGGCCCGTTGTTAGCACGGGCCGAGCCGGTCGCTGCGGATCGCCGCTTACTCGGGTCGTACCCGGGCAAACGCGTCGCTGGTCACGAGGTCGACCATGAGATCGGGGAGGTCACCGTCGGTTTGTTCGAGCTGGGTGGTCAGCTGCTCCACGGTGCAGGCGTCCTCGTCCGTCATCTCGCGTCGCACCGCAAAGCTGAGGTGGTTCGCAGCCACGGTCTGCCAGGTCTCGCGCAGCAGGAGCAGTTGCTCGGCGAGCTCGGCTCGACCGGCCGCCGTCACCGTGCCGGACAGTCCGTCGAGCGACCCCTCGTTCTGCACGGGGACCCCGTCGATCTCGGTCTGCCAGCGACCGATCTCGTCGTAGTTGTCGAACATGACCTGAGCGTCCTCGAGAGGTACGTGGCACCCGGCGCAGCTGGCCTCGCTGTTGATCTCGTTGATGTACTCGTAGCGATCGACGTCCATGGGGGGCCCGATGGGGTCGGTGTCGGGCGGAGGTGGGGGAAAGGCCAAGCCCAGCCACGATTCGTAGACCATGATGCCCCGGTGCGATAGACCCACCCGGTCGGGGCGGGAGTGGCGGGCCATCACCCCGGGGAGGCTCAGCAGGCCACCGCGGTGGTCGGGGTCGAGCTCGGCTCGCACGAAGGTCGTGGCCCCGGGCGGGTCGTCGGTGCTCAGCACGTCGGCGTCGTAGAGCGCGCTCAGCCCGCTGTTGACGAAGGTATGGGGCGACTGCAGGAGGCTCGCGAGTCGACCGTCGCCCGAGCCCAGCACGATGTCGGCGGCAAGAAGCCGCAGCTCGGTCTCCATGGCGCTACCGAGGGCGGCGTCGAACTCGGGCGCGTCCTTGGTGAGCGTGTCGAGCCTTCGGGTGTTCGTCCACTGCACGTACATCTCGCCCACCGTCTGGGCGGCCTTGGGATCGGCGAGCATTCGGGTGGCCTCATCGGCGAGCGCCATCGGGTCGTTCAGCCCGCCGGCGTCGGCGCGAGCGATCAGCGGCCCGTCGGGCGTGGAGTTCCACAAGAAGTACGAAAGCCGCGTGGCCAGGGAGTGGTCGTCGAGCACGAGCACCTCGGGGTCTTCGGCCGAGGGCGTGCCTTGCTCGCGTAGCTGATAGAACTCGGGCATGGACAGCATGGCCGCCACGACCGCGCGGGTTCCCTCCTCCAAGGCTTGGTCCTCGAAGTAGACGAGCAGCGCGGTGATCTCTTCGGGCGTCAGCGAGCGTCGCCACACCATGCTGCCCACCTCCGTCACGAAGGTCTCGGCGCAGCCCTGCGGGTCGGGAGTGTCCAGGGGGCAGGGCAGCACGGCGGCGGGCTCGATGGTCTGCGCGACCTCGGTGGCGAGGGCCTGATAGCCGGTCTCGAACTGAGCGGTGGGCACCATCGCGTCGAATAGGCCGGCTCGGTCGACCCTCGTCCACGGCTCGATGTCTGGGTCGGCCCAGGGGCCCTCGTCTGGGACGCCGAAGAGGTCGCGCACGGTATTGGCGTACTGCACCCGGGTCAGCAGGCGCGGCGCGCTGGGTCCCACATCGAAATCGAGCCCGAGCTCCTCACAGACGTCGGCCTCCATGCCGTCGGTCGGGATCCCTTCCTCGCTCCCACCCAGGCCGGGGCCGGTGGTGTCGCCGAAGTCATCGGTGTCCTCGGAGGGCCCGCCGCTCTCCTCAACGCCGCCCAGCTCCCCCGAGGGGGTCCAGCAGGCAGACGGGAGGCAGACCAGGGCTCCCGCGGCCATCGCCCGTGTCCACCATCGTCGCCGGTCACTCGTGTTGATCGCTGATGTGCTCATCGTTCGGTAGGTGTTCCCGACAGGCCCGCGGATCCGTCGAAGAAATGTGGGTTCGATCCCCACGAGGAAGGCGGTTGTTGCGATGGTGGTTGCGATGGTATGCGCGCTTGCGTTCTTCGCTCGAGTGCGTGCGCGGATACGAGAGGCTAACAGCGAGGCTCGAAGCGGGTCGCGAAAAAGCGCGGGGCGGCGCGGATCCGGGCTCGTTGCATCGCCGCGCCGGCGCTCAGCGTCGATCGCCCAGGGCTTGGAGGCTCCGGGTTACCGTCTCGTCGAGGTGCACGTCGACCTGCGGGAAGGCGATCACCACCCCTTGGTCTTGGAAGGCCCACCAGATCGCTTCGCTGAGGGCCGAGCGGGCGGCTCGCTCTCGCCATGGATCGCTCATCCACACGAACACCTCGTAGATGACCGCGTTGTCGCCGAACTCGGCCAGGTAGACCTCGGGCTCACGGGCGGTGACCCGCCCTTCGAGCTCGCCGGCCACCTGCTCGAGCAGCGCCCGCACCTGGCGTAGATCGGAGTCGTAGGTCACCCCTACCGAGACCTGCATTCGAAACAGCGAGTCTTCGAGGGTGTAGTTCTTCACGCTGCCCTGGGCGAGCACCGAGTTGGGCACGATGATCGACTCGCCATCGCGCGTCTGCACGATCGTGGCGCGGATCCCCATCTGCTTGACCTTGACCACGTTGCCCTCCACGGTGACCACGTCGCCGGGCTTGATGGCGCGCTCGGTGAGCAGGATCAGACCCGACACGAAGTTTTGGGCGATGTTCTGCATCGCAAAGCCCAAGCCGATGGCAAAGATCGCGCCCGCGGCAAAGAGCGCGGCCAGGTCGATGCCCATGGTCTGCAGGGCCACGCCCAGGCCCGCCACCAGGATCAGGTAGTAGAGGATCCCGCCGACCGTGCCCGCGGTTCCCTCGTCGGCGATGCCCTGGCGCTCGAAGACGCTACGCACCATGCGACGCACCAGCTTGGCCAGCCAGGTGCTGAACACGATCACGAGCGCCGCGCTGACGGCGGTGGCGATGGTGATCGTGGTACCGCCGACCTCGACGAGCTTGGTGTCGAGGATCTCGAGGACGCCATTCTCGGCCAGCAAGCACGCGTGGGGAGGCATGAGGGGGAGTGGCCGATAGTGTGGCAGATGCCCGAGGCGGCGTCATGGCGGGTCGCGGGGCTGTCGGATCCGCATCGGGGGGATGGTCTATATGCTCTGGAGGTCCTTCGTTGGCTGAGGCAAAAAGGGATGCAACGGTGCAAGGTTGGGAGCGGGATCGCGTTGGCCGGACCGTGTGGACGCCTCGCATACTCGCCCTTGTTGCGCTGATCTCGTTGCCGATCGCGGCGAACGCCGACGAGCCCGACGAGCTCGAAGAGCTCGAAGAGCCCCGTGATGTCTCCCGGCTCGAGCTTCACGCGGCGAGTGGCTTCGTGTTCGCGCAGCGAGAGGTCACGCTGCGGTGTCCCGAAGGCGAGGAGCGCTCGCTAAAGAGCGACGCCCAGGGGCGGATCGAGCTGGATCGACAGTGGGACACGGAGGGCTGTGTGGTCCTCGTGGACCATGAAGGAGAAGTGTGGATGCGATCGATCGGCGCCGAGCGCGCCGATCTCGAGGTCATCAATCTCGCGCGGGTCCCCACGTCCATCGATCTCGGAGAGGGACGCACGGTGTCGTTCGAGGAGTTTCGGAACATCCCGGTAGGGTCGTCGACCAGTCGCGACTTTACGGCGGTGGTGGAGTCTTCGGCGACGGCCTCGCGCGACTCGGCCGGGATCTCGCTGGCGGGTACGACCGGGGCCGAGTCCCGGTACAGCGTGGATGTGGGTGGTCAGCAAGTCGCCGCGGGGCGGCTCACCGCCGGGGCGGTGGATGATGTGCGCTCTACGAAGTCGTTCCGCGAGTTTCTGGCGACCCTGGGGGACGAGCCGGGGGCGATCCATCGTCGCTTTGTTCGGCCTCGGCACATCGTGCAAGTCGTCGACCGCCGGGGGCGACCGCTCGCCGGAGCGCGTGTCTCGGTGGCGGGGCGAGAGTTTCGTACGCGTCGAGACGGGCGGGTGGTGCTGGTGCCGGGCTGGGATCGCCTCGAGAGCCAGGGGCTGCCGATGCGGGTCGAGGCCGATGGTGCGAGCCGGACGGTTCCGCTGCGTCTGGGCGCCGAGCAGCGGGTCGCCCTGTTGTCGAATGCGAGCGACTCGAATGCGAGCGATCGTCGGTCGTCCCGGGTCGATCTGGCCTTGGTGCTCGACACCACCGGCAGCATGGGCGACGAGATCCAGTACCTCCAGGCGGAGCTGGGCACGCTCCTGTCGCGCCTCGATGCGCGGTACGGTGCGCTGGACATCCGCTGGTCGCTGGTGGTCTACCGCGACGAAGGGGACGAGTACGTCGCGCGCACCTACGACTTCACCCGCGACTTCGAGGGGTTCTCGGCCGCGCTGGCGGGACAGGGCGCGAACGGAGGCGGTGATGCGCCCGAGGCGGTCCACACCGCGTTCGAGCACGCCCAGCAGCTGTCGTGGCGGGATGCGAGCGTGGCCACCCGGGTGCTGCTGCACGTGGCCGACGCGCCGCCGCACCAGGACAAGGTGCCCGCGGCGCTACAGGCCGCCGATGGGCTCCGCGCGGCGGGCACGGCGATCTACCCGGTGGCGGCCAGCGGCGTCGATGGGACCGCCGAGCTGAGCATGCGGGCCATGGCCATGTTCAGCGGGGGGCAGTATGTGTTCTTGACCGACGACTCGGGGATCGGCAATCCGCACCGAGAAGCCACCGCCGCGTGCTTCAAGGTGGAGCCGCTCATCGAGGTGCTCGGGCGGATCCTCGAGGCAGAGATGGCGGGCAAGCGGCCCGTGCTGCCCAAGGGAGCGCGGGGCGGCGGGTGTCCGAAGAGCCAGCGAGAGCCGGTGGCTCGGTCGCCGACCGTGGAGCCGCGACGTCGGTATCACCCGCTGGAGCGGTCGCTGTTCGATGATGATGCGGAGACCGACTTCCTGCACCGGCCACGGACGATCACGCTGCGGCCGTGATCTCGGGTCGACCGCGGTATCGCAGAGCCACCACGAGCGCGAGCTCGCGCGGGTGCGTTAATATGGCGACCTCCCATGCCCGCGCATTCGGTCTTCGAGCTCACCGTCCAGTCTACGACTGTGGACGGGGAGTATCGGCTGGTGGCGGAGTGGGCCCGGCCCGAGCAACTGCCGATCCGTCGGGAACACGCGCTGCGGATCGACCACGAAGAGCTGGAGGCGCAACGCAATGCCCGGGGCTATGGGGAGGCGCTGGGGCAGCGTGTGTTTCGTGGGGGCGTGCGGGAGCTATTTGCCCAGGCTCGATCGAGCACGTCGATGCTGCGGGTCTTGCTCGCGGTGGAGGCTCCGGCGCTGCAAACGCTGCGATGGGAGCGACTGGCTGGTCCTTTCGACGATGACCAGTGGCGGTTGCTGGGGCACGACCAGCGCACTCCATTCTCGCTGTACCTGCCCAGCGGGAGCGATCGACGGTTTCCCCCGTTTGGTCGCCGGGAGCTGCGAGCACTCGTAGTCATCGCCAATCCCACCACGCCCAATCGCTACGGGGTGCGTCCATTCGATGAAGCCGAGGCACTCGATGTGGTGCTCGAGGGCCTTGGGGAGATCCCGTCGCTGGTGCTCGGCAAAGATCCCCGGGCCGTGGGTCCGCCAACGCTCGCCGAGATCGGCCGGCGTCTCACCATGGAGCGCTTCACGCTGCTGCAGCTGGTGAGCCACGGCGCATTCTCGGCGCGAACGGGCGAGACGGCGGTCTTCTTGGACGACGAGGATGGCCAGACAGTGTCGGTCAAAGCCACCTCGATGCTCCAGCACTTCAAGGATCTGGGGGCGGCACGCGGGTTGCCGCACCTGGCGTTCTTGGCGGTGTGCGACAGCGCCAAGCCCGAGGCCGAGGCGGCCCTGGGCGGCCTGGGGCAGCGGCTGGTCCGGGAGCTGGGCATGCCAGCGGTGGTGGCGATGACCGAGCGGGTGAGCCAAGCGACGGGCTTGACCCTGAGCAAGGAGCTGTTCGCCCGTCTTCGAGACCACGGCGAGGTCGACCGCGCGCTGGTCGAGGCGTGCGTGGCCGTGCGCGACCAGGCGGATGCCACGGTGCCGGCGTTGTTCAGTCGGCTCGCCGGGCGGCCGCTGTTCACCGATGCACTGGACCGCCCGATGACGCGGGCCGAGCTGTCGGCGGCGGTGGGGCAGCTCGACGCGCTGTTCATCGAGCGCGCACCAGTGCTGCGCGAGCGAGCGCGCGTGCTGGGCCAGGCGATCGACGTGGATACCGATGTGCTGTCGGAGCGAGCGGCGCGCGAGCACGCAGGGCGACTCGCACAGCTCGAGCAATTGTGCGAGGACGCCCTCGACCTGTCGTTGTCGGCGTTGGGGCACGGACGCACGCCGCCGCCCTATGCGGTGCGGTGCCCGTTTCCGGGGCTGCGCGCGTTCACGGCGGAGCAGCGCGATCACTTTCACGGGCGTGAGCCCTTGGTCGGTCGACTCGTCGAGCAGCTGCGGGTCGAGCCCTTCGTGGCGGTACTGGGCAACTCGGGCTGCGGCAAGTCGTCGCTCGTGATGGCCGGGGTGATCCCGCGGCTGCTCGACGCCAACCCGCGGTTGCGGGTCGCCCAGATCGAGCCGGGGGAGCATCCGCTGGTCGTGCTCGCGGATGCACAGGCTCAGCTCGAGGGGGCCGCCGATGCGCTGCTCTATGTGGATCAATTCGAGGAGATCTTTACGCTATGCCACGACGAGGCCGAGCGGCGGTCGTTCTTGGCTGAGCTGCTCGCGAGGGTCGGGCCCGCGCACCGAGTCATCGTGTCGATGCGGGCGGATTTTCTCGGGGAGTGTGCGGTGTACGACGGGCTCTGCCGGCGGCTCGAGACGATGGAGCTGGTGCCGCCGATGTCGGCCAACGAGCTGCGCAACGCCATCGAAGCGCAGGGCAAGGCGGCCGGGCTGCGCTATGAGACGGGCTTGTGCGAGCGGATCCTCGAAGACCTCGAGCACGAACCCGGGGCGATGCCCCTGCTTCAGCATGTGCTGCGCGCCCTCTACGACCAGCGCCATGGGCGTTGGCTGCGGCTCGAGGCGTACCACGCGCTGGGGCGCGTGCACGAAGCGATCGCCAAGACCGCCGAGGGGGTGTGGGACACGCTCGATGCGTGGGATCGCGACCGGCTGCGCTCGGTGTTGCTAGAGCTGACGGAGATCCACGAGATCGACGAGGGGGACTCGGTCCGCTACCTCCGACGCCGCGTGCCGCTGCGCACCCTGTACACCCTGAGCATTGCGGACGCCTCGGAGGAGCGTTCGATCAAGCGGCTGGTCGATCTGCTGGCCAACGAGCGGCTGCTGGTCAAGAGCCACGACGACCGCCAGGGGGACGTGGTCGAGGTGGCCCACGAAGCCCTGCTGCGGGGCTGGGAGCGATTGCAAGGCTGGCTGGTCTCGGCCCAAGACTCGCTGCGGCTGCGCCAAGACGTGGAGCGAGCCGCGTTGACCTGGCATGGGAGCGGACAGTCGGGGGCGTACCTCGAGCACATGCGCGAGCGCGGGGAGCGGGTGCGGCAGTTCATGCGCCAGGGGATGCTGAAGCTGGACCCGAGGCTCGAGGAGTACCTCGACGCCTGCGAAGTGGCCGAGCGGCAGCAACGGCGGGAACAAGAGCGGCAGCGGCAAGAGAAGCTGGAGGCCGCCCAGAGGCTGGCCGCCGAGCAATCACGACGGGTGCGGCTGCTATGGCGCGCGGCGCTGGGGCTGTTGGTGGTGGGGGCGGTGGCGATCGTCGCGGCGGTGTTTTGGTCTCGGGAGTACGACCGGGCCGAGACGTCGGCCCAGGCGGCCGAGGAGGCCGCGAAGCGAGCACGGGAGCTCGCCGAGCAAGAGACGCTCGCCAAGGAGGCGGCCCAGGATGCGCGCGACCGGGCCCGGGACGCTACGTGGATGACCTATGTGCGTCACTTCGAGGCGGTGGATCCCACCCGCGCGCTGCTGGGGCTGCGCGAGGTGGCGTCGACCGATACGGTGCGCTGGCGGCAAGATGCGCTCGATGTGCTGCTGCAGCCGGTGTCGCGGGCGATCTTGGTGGGGCACGGCGGGGTGGTCATCTCGGCGGGGTTCAGCCCCGATGGCCAGCGGGTGGTCACCGCGTCGATGGACGGGACCGCACGGATCTGGAGGGCGGATGGACGAGAGGAGCCGGTGGTCTTGGCCGGCCACGACGGTGGGGTGGTCGCGGCGGTGTTCAGCCCGGACGGCCAGCGGGTGGTCACCGCTTCGCAAGACCAGACGGCGCGGGTTTGGGATGTGGAGGCGCCGACCGAGCCGGTGATCTTGCGTGGGCACGGTGCGGGGATCGAGTCGGTGTTGTTCAGCCCGGACGGGACCCGCGTGGTGACGGCGTCGACGGACGAGACGGCGCGGGTGTGGCGTGCCGATGGCCACGGGGAGCCGGTGGTCTTGGGTGGGCACGCGGGCTGGGTCAACGGGGCGGCCTTCGACCCCGGGGGGCAGCGGGTAGTGACCGCTTCCCAGGACGGGACGGCGCGGATCTGGAGCGCGAGCGGGGGAGATCCGCAGCGGGTGCTCGAGGGACACGAGAGGCCGGTGGTCTCGGCGGGGTTCAGCCCGGATGGCCAGCGGGTGGTGACCGCGTCGGAGGATGCGACCGCGCGGGTGTGGACGATGGGCACGGGCGAGCCGGTGGTGTTGCGACACGACGACTGGGTGGTGGCCGCGAGCTTCAGCCCGGGTGGGGAGCGAGTGGTGACCGCCTCGCGGGATCGGACGGCCCGGACGTGGGAGGTGGCCAGCGAGCGTGCGGGGGCGCGGTACGAGCATGAAGGACCGGTGAAGGCGGCGGTGTTCGGGCCGGGCGGGGAGGTGATCACCGTGGCGGAGGATGGGACGGTGCGCGTGTGGAGCGCGGACCGCAGCTCGGTGCGGGGGATGCTCGTGGGTCATCGAGGGGGGGTGAACGCGGTGAGCGTCGATCGTGGCGGTGCGCAGGTGGTGACGGCGTCGGACGACGGGACCGCGCGGGTGTGGTCGCTGGAGGGCAGCGGGGTCTCGGTGCCGCTCATGGGCGGGGGGGGCTCGGTGTATGGCGCGGTGTACAGCCCCGATGGCTCGCGCGTGGTGACGATCTCCTATGACAAGGGGGTGAGGATCTGGCGGGTGGAGGCGCCGGACGAGCCGATCGAGCTCGGGAGTCATCGAGGCCGGGTGCGATCGGTGCGGTACAGCCCCGAGGGTGCACGGGTGGTGACGGCCTCCGACGATGGGACGGCCTGCGTGTGGCGGGTGGATGGCGGGGGAGCTCCGATCCGCCTGGTGCACGAAGGCAAGGTGATCGCGGCGGAATTCAGCCCCGACGGCGCGCGGGTGCTCACCGTCTCGCAGGGCGCGGCGGCGCGGCTGTGGGATGCCGACGGAGGTCGGGCGTTGATGGAGCTGGGCGGACCCGACGGCGAGGTGCTCTCGGCGGGGTTCAGTCCGGACGGGGCGAAGGTGGTGACCGCCTCGGCCGACGGGACCGCGCGGGTGTGGAATGTTCACGATCGTGCGCCGCCGACGGTGCTGCGTGGGCACGAGGGACGGATCGAGTGGGCAGATTTTGGCCCAAATGGGTCAAAAGTGGTGACGGCCTCGGTGGACGGGATGGCTCGGGTGTGGGACTTGGACGGAGGGCCCACCGTGATCTTGGGAGAGCACGAGGGCGCGGTGAAGGTCGCGCGCTTGGGTCCCGAGGGTACGCGGGTGCTCACCGTCTCCACGGGGCCCGAGGTTCGGGTGTGGTCGCTGGATCAGCCGGGGGTCTTCGTGCCCCTTCGCGGGCATCGAGGGCCGATCAAGTCGGCGAGCTTCGGCCCCGCGGGGCGGTGGGTGGTGACGGCGTCCGAGGATCAGACCGCTCGGGTCTGGCGCGTGGACGGAAGCGAAGCGCCGCTGGTGCTGCGAGGGCACGAGGGACCCGTCGTCTGGGCGGGGTTCGGGGCCGAGGGTCGGTCGGTGCTCACGGCCTCCTATGATGGTAGGGCACGGGTGTGGACGCTCGATCCCACCGCGTTGCGAGGGTTGCTCGAGGGCGGAAGCACGGCGTGTGTGCCAGTGGAGGAGCGGCGGTTGTTCCTGGGGGAGCGGGCGGATGAAGCGTGTATGGCGTTTGCAGAGTGCGAGCGAAGGTGGGGACGACGTGGGCAGTGTGGGGACGATCTCCATGAGAAGATTTCAATGTAGGTCACCGATGAATTGGGTCGTGGGCGTGGGCCTGGCCGTGGTGGTGTTGGGGTGCGGCAAAGGTAAAGACGCCGTGCCCGAGTGGACGGAGGAGGATCGCGACAACGTCATCGCGTGGTCGGGGATCGGGTCGAGCCGAGGGGCGTACCTGGGGGGGCCGGATCTGTTCGTGGTGACGGTGGAGTCGGGCACGGCGCTGCCGGCTGAGCCTGCGCCGACGGCCCGTCGCCCCTGTGTGGGGGCGCGGGCGTTCATGCCCGGGCCGGCGCATGACCCTCGGTTGTTCTACCTGGTGGACGAGGGGCTCAAGGCGCAGGGGGACGGAGAGGTCGAGTCGTTGAGCGGGCTCGATCCGTCGCTTGCCGTCACCAAGCTCGTGGCGCTCGGGCGAGAGCCCGGCGTGGTCGAGATGCTGGTGTTTGCGCGTGAAGGGCAGCGAGAGCGAGATGAACCGTGGTTGCTGGAGATCGACGGGCAGGCGATCGTGGCGGCCAAGCCGGCGGGTCGACTGGCGGTGTATGGCAGCAAGTCGGCGTATTTTGGGCGATTTCAGGTGCCCAAGTGTAAGCATGAGTATCAGCGCTGTGTGGTCGCGGTGCCGCTTTCCGGGAAGGCGTCGATCATCGTCGAGGAGCCCCAGCGGGGGGAGCAGACGCGGCCCGTGGCGGGGTTCGATGGGCTAGCGGAGGGGGAGATCGTGGGGGCGAAGGATGTGGCGTGGGCGACGGGGGGAGTGGAGGCGCTACATGTGGCGTTTGGGTGCCGGGTGGAGGGGTGAGGCGCGTTCGTGTGCGAGGTCGATGAGGCAATCGGGACCACGAGGTTGTTCTATCGGCGGTTCATAGATGGCTGGGTGGTCTTGTCGCCCGCCGAGTGGAAGCTGCGGCGGGCGATCCGATGATTGCAATGCCGTACTG
>JBCCWC010000151.1:0-39034 GCA_039194325.1 Myxococcota bacterium | reverse complement strand
GTGTCCCCGGGCCATTGGCTGCCGGGGGCCAATTGCGGCGGCGGCGCGCGAGGGGGGGGGCGCCCGGGGGGGGCCCCCCGGGGCCGTGGGGCGGGTACACCCCCTTGCACCCGCGCTTCACCCCCCCAAACGGGGCCGGACCGACTGGCGAATTGTGCGCATGTCGTGCATGCCGTACGCCCAACGAGAGCGGGGCAGAGGGCGGAAGGATGGTGAAGCCTTGCTTTGAGGCCCGTCGCGCGAGAGGGTCGGGCCCGATGGGCGAGCGCACTGCATGGGTGGGGCGGGTGACCGTGTCGGGGCAAGCGGTCGAGCACGTGGTGCGGCTGTGGACCGAGGGAGAGGCGCCGGGTCCCGACACCGAGGTCGAGCCGATCGACGATCCCTTCGCGGGTGCGATCCCGTGGCGTGGCGGCGAGGCGGGAGCCCACGCCTACACCCTGGCGCACGAGAGCCCCGCCTTGGCCGACGGACCGCGAGGTCCGCTGGGACAGTACGTGCTGGCCCCGCCGGTGCGTCCCGGCAAGATCGTCTGCGTGGGTCGCAACTACCGGGCCCACGCCGAGGAGATGGGCAGCGAGGTTCCCGACGAGCCGCTGTTGTTCTTCAAGCCCACCACCGCGCTGCTGGCTTCGGGCCAGGCGCTCGCGCTGCCGCGCGGATTCCAGCGGATCGACATGGAGTCCGAGCTGGTGGCGGTGGTGGGGCAGACGCTGCGCAACGTGGAGCAGGCCGACGCGCTGCGCCACGTGGCCGGCTATACGCTGGGCAACGACGTCTCTTGCCGTGATCTCCAGCGCGGCGACAAGCTGTGGACCCGCGGCAAGGGCTTCGACGGCTTTGCTCCCTGCGGGCCCTTCGTGCGGATGGTGCCCCCCGGGACCGCGCTGCCCGGCGCGGTGCGGGTGCGCGGCTACCTCGACGATGAGCTTCGGCAAGATGCGCCGATCGAGCGGATGGTCTTCGATCTATCCGTGGTGCTGAGCTACTTGGGTCGAGTGATGACGCTGGAGCCTGGGGATCTGATCTACACCGGCACGCCCGAGGGGGTCAGCGCGCTGGCTCCGGGACAGGTGGTGCGGATCGAGCTCGAGGGTCTGCCGCTGGGACGGCTGACCACGCCGCTATGCTGAGAGGGGGTGCGGGCGTTTGATAGACTCGGCATGGCCGTCGATGATCGCCGCGATGAGCATGTACGTACGCCAATCGCTGGATCGTCGGCCTCGATCTGCGTCCCTCAGGGCAGGGAGCGCTCCGGTTTGCCCGATGGATGGGCCAGGCGACCCGCTAGGAGGAACCTACGTTCGTGGGGGTCAACATACTGGTCGAGGCTCGCGTGCAGACCCGGGTCGCCCTGCTCGTCACCGGGTCTCGGCGCCCTTCGGTCATGGAGCGCTGGTTGTTGACGTCGGTGTCCAGCGATCTGGCGGCGATCGCCCCGTACCCGATGGTCGTGGTCCCTCCGCTGGTGCCGTAGGTTCGGCAACCCTAGCAGCCCTAGCAGCTCCTGGTGAAATGTTGGCGCTAGCGTCGCGTCGGCGCCATTGTGGTCAATGCGCGCTCTCCGACTTGGTGAGAACGCTGGGACGAAATTCGTCGACTAACCGTACTGATTCATAGATCAGGCCAATCACTCCTGGCGTTTGAACCGGTAGAAGAAGTGCCAGACGTAACTCTGGAGTGAGAATTGGGCCTCACTCCGCGATCGTCGCCGTAGGCAACGCGTACGATCGTTGATAGCCGAACGCTGAGAACATGAAATCCTTCTTGATGAACGCCAGTGCAAGCCTGGGACAGGCCAAGCCACACCAACTCCAGCCGGGTTCTCGCATGGAGACTTCGCTGCCGCCAGATCTACGGCGGGTCGCGGAGAGGTTGTTCGAGGAGGATCTTTCTGATGTAAGAATCACAGTGACACAGCTGGCACCGAGGATCGGAGCGATTGCGTTTACAGCGGGACCGAAGATCTACTTCGCTCCGGGTGCGTATAAGCCGCATTCGCGGGAGGGCATAAGACTATTAGGGCATGAACTGGCGCATGTGGTTCAGCAACGTCGTGGGCGAGTAAGAAATGGACACGGTTATGGGGTGGTGGTAGTCCAGGATGACCAACTTGAAGCTGAAGCAGACTTGGCCGGCGAAGCGCTGCAGATGATGATGATGAGCCAACGCAGCAGAGTCGACGAAAAGAGGTATTGTGAGTCTGCTGTATCATCCTTGATAGGATCAAAAGCCATTCCTACGAAGGGTGGGGCATCGCTGGAGACAATGGGGCTGGCAGTGCATTGCTCCGTGCTTGCTCGCTATCGCGGGCTGGTCGAGGCTCCGCAGGGAGACGATGTGATCGCATTCAAGTTCTTTATCTATCCGAAAGGCATCGTGCGAAAGCACATGAAGAACTATGCGCTGGAATCTGCCGAAGGGGTTGGAGAGAAAATGTCAGAAGGAGTGAGAGAAAAGGTAAAAGAGGAGGTGATCGAGAGAGTAGGGGCGGAGGTCGGATCGAAGGTCTTGGAAAGCATGGGCCACGCTGTCCCGATTGTAGGCGCGGCGGAGAAATTAAGCAATGTGTTCGAGACCGCTCGCCACGGAGTGAGTAGTGCTTTTGATAAGGCAAAGCAAGATGTATCTCACCTTACTCTTGACTACGGAACGGGATCTTTGGGCGGTGGAGTTGGATTGGTGACGGTGTCGGGGAATGATGGCAATTCAGCCGTAACTCAGTGGAATAAATTGATATGGTATCCGGCTGACAATAAAACCGACAAAGAATGGTTTATTGGATTGTTGGCTGGTTATGAAGATTGCATCAAGAATTTCGAGTCGACTAGAGCTTTGATGACCAAGACAAGGTGCAGTAATAAGATTTGGGAAGTCTTCGATAAGGCATTTAGAAATCCAAATGGATATGCTACTGACCAGTGGACGCGTATTGTGTGGGACTGCCAGCAAGCACAGCAGCAGCAAGCACAGCAACAGCCACAGCAACAGCAAGCACAGCAACAGCCACAGCAATGAGTTCTTCGGGGGCGCGCCCATGTAATCTCGTCGAAACGTCGAGCGGGCCGATCTCGCTCACAAGCTGAAGCTCAGCGTTCGCCGGGCTCCCTCCGGGAAGCGCGTGGCCTTGACGATCTCGGCCGCACACGTCCGGGCTCGGTCGTCATCGAAGCCCACCAGTCGAGGTTTTTGCATGTGCTCGTCCTCGACGTCGCCCTTGATGAGGTAGCGCGAACCTTCACGCTCACATCGTCGGGCGATCTCTCGGCGGATCGACGCCTGCGCGTCTTGGTCACTCACCGCGGGCTGGCTCGGCATCGCTTCGGAAGGGTCGCGCCGCGGTTCGGCGGATGCCGGCGGAGAGGCTTGATACAGGAGCTCTCGGCCCGAGTCCTCGCTGTCGGCGGACGCGTCCCTCCAGATCGCAAGCCCGAGAGCGAGCACGAGCGATGCTACCAGCCCGACTCCGACCGTTAGCATGAAGCGACGACGGCTGCGGATCTTCTGTTCGAACTGGTCGGGGGCTTCGGGGGCTTCGAGGGCTTCGAGGGCTTCGGGAACGCTGGAGAACGCGAACGCCGGATCATGAAGGTCATTGCGCGGCTCGTGGCTCTGGGTGGGGTTGATCTCCCCCGAGACGACGGCGTTCACCCTCGGGCGCCCGGTTCGCGGGTCGATCCGCGGGTCGGAGCCGGAGGCGGCCGGCACGACCAGGTTGCGACCGGTGACCGGTCGGACGGTGATGCTCGGTAGGGTGCCCGTTCGAGTGCGCGGCCGGGGGCGGGGGCGGGGGCCGGGGCCCGCTTCTGTCCCGTGGCTCGGGAGGTGCACTCCGGGGTGGGCGACGTCGACGGACACGACGGGGCGCTCGAGCGCTGGCGCGGTCACGACGGCGTGGGGCGCCTGGACGGGCACGAACTCCGTGTCTTCCAGTCCGGTCGACGGTGCGGGTCTGGTCGACCGGTTGGGGGCTGGCGCGCACGGTGGCGTCGCGGTCGAGTCGTCGTCGGGCGCCGCTCGGAGTCGCTCGAGCAGCTCGTTCCACGTCGATGGCCGAAGGTGAGGCTTCTTGGCCATCAGGTCGAGGATCGTCGACTCTACGGCCATCGGGATCTGTGGCACGAGCCGCCGGGGTGGGGGTGGCATCTCGTGGAGGTGCTTGGCCAGGATCTGAAAGGGCGTGCCGTCGGCAAAGGGGAGTCGTCCTGTCAGCGCCCGGTACATCAGCACTCCCAGCGAGTACATATCGGACTGCGTGGTGGCGGCGATCCCCTCGGCCAGCTCGGGGGCCATGTAGCTCACGGTGCCGAAGATCTCGTCGGTGCCGGTCAGGCCGTCGGTTCCGTCGGCGGCGATCTTGGCGATCCCGAAGTCGAGCACCTTGACCAGGACGGGCTCGCCTGGTCGATGCACGAGGAACACGTTGGCGGGCTTGATGTCGCGGTGGACGATCGCTTCTTCATGTGCGGCGCCCAGGGCATCGATGAGCTGGAGGGCGATCGGCCGGAATTTCGGCCAGGACATGCGTCCGATTGTGCGGAGCACGATATCGAGGTCGCGGCCTTCGAGCAGATCCATCACGAAGTAGACCAGGCCCTCGGCGGTGCGCCCGAAGTCGGTGGCGCGGACGACGTGCTTGCTGCGTATGGCCGAGGCCGCCCGGGCCTCGCGGAGGAAGCGACGGTGGAACTTCTCGTCGGCGCACAGATCTGGCTTGAGCACCTTGATGGCGACCTGGGTGCCCAGCACGATGTGCAGGCCCTCGTAGACCGAGCCCATGCCGCCTGCCCCGACGAGCCGAACGAGCCGGTAGCGTCCGTCGAGCTCGGTGCCGCTCAGGTCGTGGATCGAAGGCCGGGCGGGCACTGCGTGGGTCATGAGGTCTCGGGTGACTCAGCCGTCGTTCCAGTGGCCAACGATCGGCACGGGGGAGCTCGTCCCCCGGCACGCTCCATACGATCGGCCGACTCACGATACACAACTCGAAGTCCCCGGCTATCGCGACGCGGTTGTCATGCCGACCGACGCCGAAGATTGATCGCGATCTGCCACGAACGATCCACATCGACCCAAAGTGGCCAGCCACTTTCCAAGTCGACTGATTCGATCCAGCGAGGAACCTTCGTGAAGCTCGACCACCCCGAGCCCCACATGCGCAAGACCGAGGCCGGGCGCGACGCAGTCGCGCATCCCGAGCCGGCCTCGGCATAAATACCCCGAGGCCGGGCGCGACGCAGTCGCGCATCCCGAGCCGGCCTCGGCATAAATACTACTTCAGAACACCTGCGACAGCTTGGCGCGCGAGGCAGCGCGGAGGAACGATGCCATCTCGTCGAAGGCGAGGTTGGGTCGCGCTTCGAGGTCGTCGGGAGTGATGCCCATCAGCTCCATGCTCTGACAGCAGGCTACGAAGCGAACGCCTTGCTGCTCGGCGACCGACAGCAGGCGAGCCACCATCGCCGCCGGATCGGAGGTCGGATCGGAGGGGTCGGCCACGCGAGTCGGAGGGGTCGTGGTGTCGGACGCGAGCCATCGACGCAGGCGCTGCGTCCACGAGTTGCTCTGGCCGGGCTGTGCGGCCTTGAGCCACTCCAGGCTGGTCATGGTGAACAGGACCGAAGTCTGCATCCCGCGGGCGGTGGCGCTCAGGGCCATGCGCAGGGCCCCCTGCAGCGACTCGTCGCCGGTGCTCGACACGACGATCCGGCAGTCGGCCCCTTGGTCGGTGGGGTGGGTCGTGGGCAGGGGGACGGGCTTGGCTGCGGGGTATCGATCGGACTTGGCCTGGGTATGGGGAGCGCTGCGTACCCGAGACCGCTGGTGGACCGCTTCGGTCAGCCGCACCCGATAGCGGACCACGCCGTTGGATCGGGACTGGAAGGAGGGAATCGTGGCGCCGGTGGTCTCGCACCAGGAGCGGAGCTCGCGACGAAACTCGGGGTCGTCGCTCAAGACGTCGATCTCCGCGTCTTTGGGGAGCAAGCGGGCACGCTGGGTCAGCTTGTGCACGGGCACGCGACCGCGCAGGCCCCGGCAATCGAGCAGCGCGCGTACCGAGGGCCCCTGGTCGTCTCCGTTGTCGTCGAAGGTCTCCTTGGAGTCGTACGTGGTCGAGCGCTGGGAGGAGGATGCCGAGGGGCCTTCGAGCGTGGGGTACGAGCCCGAGGGCTGTCGTCCGGGAACGCGAACTCGGGCGTGGAATCGGCCCGAGTCCGAGGCCAGGTGCACCAGCTCGGATCCCGAGCCCATGCACCACTGGCGGATGTCATCGGGGAACGATCCGTTCTGACCGCTCAGCTCAAGGATCCCACCCCCCTCGGCACTGAGCTCTTGGGCCGCTCGGGCGATCGAGAGGAACGAGCCCGTGCAGTAGCGGGACCGGGTGCGATTGGAAGAGGATGCGGTGGAAGGCATCGATGAACTCCCATCCTGGGCCGGACCGACGTAGGCGGGGATCCGGCGTCCCAATGGGGGTAGTCCACTCCTCCACGTTGGTCAAGAAGCCCAACGATTTCAAATGGATTCCCGCTCGATGGGGCGGTGCATCGAGCCCCGATGGGGAAAAATGACTCATTCGATCGATGCAGATCTAGCGCTCACAGCTAACGGAATTTCGTCATGTAAAGCGCCACCGATCGAGCGTGCACGACGTCGACGTGACGCTCCCAAGAAAGCCCCAGTCTTCGTCCATCCTAGTTGTCGCATGCGCAAGACCGAGGCCGGGCGCGACTCCGTCGCGCATCCCGAGCCGGCCTCGGCATAGACAGTTCAGGCGACGACGCCCAAGATTTCCGCCTGCTCCTCGGGGGTGAGCTGGGCCATGGGCAGGCTGCGATAGAGGCTGCCCATGTCTCGCCGAGGACCGTCCGCGTCGTGAGGATCGTGAGGAATGTCGAGGGTGTGTGCGGGTGTCTTGACGAAGTCGGCGTCGAGCGCGATGACCAGGCGCCCCGTGCATGTGCAGGGGTTTTGCGGGTCGACGTGGGCGCAGCGCGGGGTCAGATAGTCCTCGATCCGCTTGCGGGCCCGGGTGAGTCGCACGCGGTAGGCGCTCTCCTTGATGTTGAGCAGTCGGGACGCATCGGCCGGCGAGTAGCCGAGCAGATCGGTGAGCACGAACGAGACCCGCACACCGGGGGGCAAGCAGCACAGCGTGGCCGTCAGGCACGTGCGTTTGAGCTCCCACAGCATCAGGTGCACCTTTTGCGGCGAGTTTTGCAGCACGCCGCCGCTCAGGTCGATCGGGCGGGTGATGTCGCTGCGCAAGAGGTTGTCGAGGCCATCGAAGCTGAAGTCGGACTTGCGCCCGAGGTTTTCCTCCATGGTGCGCGCCATGAGGCCGAGCACGGCGTCGCTGGGGTTGGGATCGGTCAACAGCGCCTCACCCCCCTGGGCCTTGGCGTTTCGCACGAGTTGATCCACGTGAGCCCGGGCATCCAGTCGGGAACCCGACATGTGGAAGGCAAAGGAGTAGAGACGGGGCAGCTCGTTGGCGATCAGCTCGCGGAGGTTTGAAGGCTTGTCCGACATCGAGGCTCCAGGGCCAGGAGGGAGGAGAACGCGGCAACTTTGTCACGATCCGGAGTCGGGGCCAAGCGCCCGGCGTTGGGGGCGGCTAGGTGCGCATGCGGGCCAAGAGCGGGTCCCAGAAGCGAGCCTGCATGGTCGCGGCGCCGTGGAGATCCTCGAGGCGGTTGATCTCCTGCATTCCCGTCGGGCTGGTGACGTTGATTTCGGTCAGCTGACCCCCGATGACGTCGATGCCCACGAAGAATTGGTCCGCTTCGCGCAACATCGGGCCCACGGCCGAGCAAATCGCGCGATCGCGCTCGGTCAGCGCGCTGAGGGCTGGCCGCCCACCGGCATGGAAGTTGTTGCGCAGCTCGCCCTGCGCGGGAATGCGGAGCACCGCCCCTATAGGCTCGCCTTCGACCAGCAAGATCCGCTTGTCCCCCTCGGTCGCGGCGGGCAGGTACTCCTGCGCGACCGTCCAGCGGGTGCCCTCGGCGGTGGCCAGCTCCAGCAGGCTGCCGAGGTTGGGATCGTCGGTGCGGGCGAGCAAGATCTCGCGGCCCCCGAACCCATAGACCGGCTTGACGATCATGCGACCCCCCAGCGTCTGCAGGATCTCCCGCAGCTCGTCGGCGTTGCGTGAGATGAAGGTCCGGGGCGTCAGGTCGCCAAAGCGCAGGCTCGACAGCTTCTCGTTGAGCGTACGCAGGCCGGCCGGGGCGTTGAGCACCAGGGTGTCGGCGTGATCGAGGATCCAGGTGGCGGTCAGATACCCCTGGTCGACTGGGGGATCCTTGCGCATCAAGACCACCCCGAACTCGCTCAGGGCTCGTCGTCGTGGCGTTTGAACGTAGGTGAGCCGGTCGTCGACCAGGCCGAGCGGTGCGGCGAGGGCGAAGGCGTGCGCCCCGTGCAGGCTCAGGCCGGCCAGCGGCACCCCGTGGGGTCGAAGGCCGCGCGTCAGGGCCTCGGTGATCATCACGAAGGTGCTGTCGGCCTGCGGATCGAAGGCCTCGGGGGGATCGATGACGAACAGCACGTCGGTCGGGTCGGACATCGGCGCAAGGATAGGGGACGGGGCGTCCGCCGACGCCGCCCCGGACCGACGACGCGGGCGAGCCCCGGTGCGCGGGTCCGGGTGAGCGTGGCGTCGCCCGTTTGTGTCGGGCCGTGGGCGCCTCGGGATGTCTCATGCAGATGACACATCCGAGCGGCAAAAAGGACGGGAAAGTTGGAGGGGTCGGTCTTCGGCCTGGATAATGTAGGTATCGTGACTACATCAGCAGGATCTCGCGATGACGCGCCGAAAGCGCAGGGTGCGGAAGACTCGGAGACCCTGGTGGATCCGCCGTGGGTGCGCGTGCGCCGGGTCCAGTTGATCCGTCGAGAGATCCGCGAGGTGCTCTCGCCCGGGGCCATCGAGGTGCTGTTCGATCAGGCTGATCTCATGGTCGAAGGCGGGGAGGAGCTCGGGGGCCGGCGGGCGTCCGACCCCCGGATCTACGCGACGGTCATGGTGACGATCGATCTATCTCGATGTGCGGCGCATTTTCGGGAGCCGGCCGACGAGGCGACCGCGCGCCGGGTGGCCGAGCTGATGGAGGGCGATCCCCAGGTGCAGCAGAGATTGCACACGTTGGCTGCTTGTGAGGCCGCGCGGTTGGCCGGTACCGAGCCGGAATCGTTGGCCTTGGTGATGGAGGTGGCGGTGCGCGTCGACGGAACCTCGGTGTTGGTAGACCTCGACGTGATGGCCACGCGCGCGGAGCGACGAGGGTAGTCTCCATGGACGTGGCGGCCACCAAGGTCTCCCCCTCCTCCTGTGTGCAGCCCGACGAGGACGAGGGGGTCTACTCGGTCCGTGAGGTCTCACGCCTCTTCGAGGTGCCCGAGCATCGTCTGCGCTACTGGTCGCAGACGGGCTTCCTGGTGCCGTCGACGCGGCGCGGCGAGCGACGCTTCTATACCTTTCGCGATCTGATCGCGGTCAAGGTGGCCAAGGGCCTGCTCGACGGGGGCCTGCCGCTGCGTCGGGTGCGGCGCCAGCTGGAGTCGCTGCGCACCACCTTGCCCCGGGTGCAGGCGCCGCTGCACGACCTGCGGATCCGCTGCGAGAACGACCGGGTCGTGGTCGACGAGGTGGCCCATCGCTTCGAGGCCGACTCGGGCCAGCTGGTGCTCGATTTCGAGGTCTCCGCGCTGCGCGAGCAGGCGGCCGAGGTGCTCGCGCTGCCCTGGGTCGACGACGAGCCCGGCGACGGCCCGCCGCGCACCGCCTACGAGTGGTTCCTCTTTGCGCAGGAGCTAGAGGAAGAGGGGGACGACGAGCCCAGCCCCGAGGCGATCATGCGGGTGCGTCACGCTTACGAGGCGGCGCTCGAGCTCGACCCGCGATTGGCCGCTGCGTGGACCAACCTCGGCGGGCTGCTGGCCGAGATCGGTGAGATCGAGGAGGCGCGAGAGCACTTCGAGGAGGCGCTGCGCCACGATCCCGACCAGGTGCAGGCGCACCTGAACCTGGCCGAGCTCGCCTTGCAGCAGCAAGGGCCGGGGACGGCGGCGACCGCCTATCGTGAGGTGCTCCGCCGGGATCCCGATCACCTCGAGGCTCACTATGGCTTGGCGCGGGCCCTTTTGCGGCAGGGGGACAAGGGCGAGGCCCTCGCCCACCTCGAGCGGTTCAAGTCGGCGGTGGAGCGACTGCCGGAGCGTGAGCGGGGCACCGAGCTAGTGGAGCGCTGCGAGCAGGTGCGCACGGTGATCGGCACGTTGCGCGCCGAGCTGGGTCGCTGAGCGGGCGTCTCGTTCGGGTGCCGGGGCGGTTGCCGGGGCGGTTGCCGGGGCGCGGGAGGGCCACGGACTCGATGTGGTTTGACACCGAGCGAGTCTGGGCGCCTACTGGCGAGGTCGATGATCACCTCGGCTTGCTTCTCGGGGGGCACGCAGTTCGTGCAGGGGCTGTTGTTGGCATCCTTGGGGCTGACTGCGGGTTGCGGGTTCTTCAGCAAGGCGCTCGGGGCTGGCGACCCACCGAGCGGAGCGACCGGGTCGGGGCCGACCAGTTCGCGTGATGGCAACGCGGCCGTGGCCGAGCAGGATCGAGCGCTGCAAGCCGAGGTGGAGGCGATCTGGGCCGAGGTCGACACTGAGGGGATCACCGCGGCCCGGGCACTGGCGCTGGCCGATCTGTTGGCCCGTGCATACCGGTCGGGGGCGGTGCAGCGTGGTCACGTCAACGGGCCCGGGCTGGCTCGCGCCACGCTTGATCACGTGCAGGACGCTCAAGCGGCCGAGCCCGAGGCGGCCGCCGATCTTCATCAGGCCGCCGGGGGGATCCATCAGCTGCTGGGCGACGACGATCGAGCGGCCGCGGCCTACACGGCATCGTTCGACGCCCAGGCGCGCATGGAGCCCTTCCTCGCCTTACTGACCCTACCGCGGGATCCCGTCGTGAACGCGGCGATCCTCGAGGTGTGTCCGCGGGTGCGATCGCTGGTGACCGAGCCTGAGACCGCCGACTTCGTCGAGGCCTGCCTGGTGGCCGCCGGGGGCGATGGATCGCAGCTGCGGTGGGAGGGGGTCGAGGGCGATCTGGTGGCCCACCAGCAGGAGATGGCTCGTCGTGCCGAGGAGGAGCGGCGCGAGGCCGAGGAAGCGGCCGCGGCTGCGGCCCGTCGGGCACAGGTTCAGGTGGCCGCCGTGTTCGCGGCGGGGCGCTGTAGCTTTGGCGATTGCGCAGGCAATGGGTGGGAGATCCAGACCGACGCGGGGACGGTCCGGGTCAGCTGCAATTTCGGCGACTGCCTGCACAAGGGCTGGGAGGCGCGGTTTCCCGACGGGAGCACCGCGCGGACGTCGTGCAACTTTGGCGAGTGCATGCAAAAGGGTTGGCAGACGCGGTTTCCCGACGGGCAGACGGCGCAGACGTCGTGCAACTTTGGCGAGTGCGCCACCAAGGGTTGGCAGACGCGGCTGCCCGACGGGAGCACGGCGCAGACGTCGTGCAACTTCGGCGAGTGCTACACCAAGGGCTGGCAGACGCGGTTACCCGACGGCGGCAGCGTCAATTGTCGCTGCAACTTTGGGGACTGCCTGCAAAACGGCACCGACTGTAGCTAAGGTGGTAGTGATGCCGACGCTGGCTCGGACGTCAGGACGAGGGGTCGTCGCAAGGATTCGACTGCGGTGGCCCGTAGGTCACCAGATCGTCTCGCATCGAGGCCGCCTGTACCGTCATCCAGCCCGCCGAGCGGGGTACGGGGGCCAGGCGGATCTCGTCGAGCAGGCCGTCGAACCACCGCGAGCTCGAGCCCAGATCCCCGCCGAAGAACAGGAACTCGTCGTAGAACGTCTCGGGCTTGCCTTCGGGGGGCTCGGACTCTGAGATCGGCTGCTGCACCCCGTCGACATAGAACGCGGGCTCTCGATCCACCGGGATGGCGAAATCCTCGTAGACCACGGCCACGTGGTGCCATGTATAAAGGCTCACCGAGCCCTCAGCGGAGTACCAGGTGCCGGTGTCGTCGGTGAAGCCTCGGCCAAAGCGCAGCGCCTCGCGATCGTCGTTGAGCATGAACACCCAGCCGTCGTCGCCGGCGATGTCGTCGCCTTGGGCCACGATCACGCCCCGGCCGCTGGCCCCCCAGCTCGTGGCGCGTACCATGGCCGAGACGGTGCCGCCCTGGACGAACAGGTCGCCCAGCGTGCGCGAGGGGAGCGAGCGGATCCCTTCATGGTTGCGGTCGCATTGCTGGGCCGAAGCGATGTGGCCGGTGACGGTGTCCGTGGTCTCGACCTCGTCGAGCTGGTTTAACCCGGTGGCGTCGGCGAGCCCCGGGCCCATGTGCCACACGCCCAGGTATTCGTCCCAGACCGCCGAGCCGTCGATACCGACCGCGTCGGGCTCGCCATAGTACATGTTGATCGACACGCCGGCCGGGTCGAGCTGCGGTAGGTACAGCCAGATCCAGGACAGCCCCGTCGGCGACCACTGCTCGATCTCGTAGGGCAGCACGGTGTCGTCATCGGTGACGAAGCGCAGGTCCCGACCGGTGGGCGCCATGATCGAGGGGTCGATGCGGGTGTCGTCGAGGACGATCAGCACGGGCACGCCCCAGAGCACGTCGTCGAGACCGGAGGGCTCGATCGTCAGCCGACGTCGAGCGGCCCACTGGCAATCCCACCACGGTTCGGATGTAGGTTCGGATGTAGGCCCGGATGTAGGTCCGGTGTCGTCGGGGTCGCCAGTACCCTCGTCGCTTGGAGGCGGGCCTCCGGTCTCGGCGGTCCCTGGTGGCCCCTCGGTCATGCCGCCCGGGTCGATGCACATGCCGGCCAGGCCGTTGCCGGCCAGGGTGCCATAGCGTCGCCCGCTTTCGCTGCAGTTGGCGTCGGCGAAGCTACAGTAGCCGCTCGGCTCGCACTGCCCCAAAGGGCCCACGCCTTCGCAGGCCTGGTCGTCTTGGCAGGCGAAGGTGTCGTCCGAGGAGCACCCGGCCAGCGTGAGCATGGCCGCCAACGAGGACCGAGGGATCGAAGCTCTCATGCCGGAGGGGGAGGGGTCATCGTGCAGCCCGAGGTGTCGTACCGACAATCCTCGGCGCACGCCAGGGTGCCCGCATCGTAGCCCATGGAGATACAGGTTGCGTCCCCGAGCTCGTCGTCGTCGCAGTCTTCTTGGCCCGACCAAAGGTGACCATCGCCGCAGTACGCCGAGTCACAATCGTTGGGGCAGGCATCGTTGTTCGAGCCATTGCCGTCGTCGCACTGTTCCCGACCTTCCCATACCACTCCATCGCCGCAATCGGCGGGGATGCAGTCCGATAGGCAGGCGTCGTTGTCGGCGTCGTTGGCGTCGTCGCAGCCCTCGCCGTCTTGGACCAGCCCGTCGCCGCACTGGGCGATCGCGCAGGCGTTGCTGCAGGCGTCGTGGTCGATGAGGTTGCCGTCGTCGCACTCCTCGTCTGGGCCGAGGAAGCCGTCGCCGCACGTCGCCACGGTGCAGTCGGTCTTGCAGGCGCCCTGGTCGTCGAGGTTGGGCCCGAGGTCGCACTGCTCGTCGCCTTCGACCACTCCATCGCCGCACTGGGAGGCCGAGGGGGTGCACACCCCGTTCTCGCACGAGAGGCCCGGCTGACACTCGCCGCCCTCGCACGCACAGCCCGGCTCACCCAAGGGGCACGCGGCCGACTCGTCGGCCGACCCCGGCGCGGTGACGGAGTCGGTTTCGCTGGCCCCGTCGTGGGTCCCCTCGGTGGCCCCCTCGGTGGCCGTGGTCGACTCGGTGTCGCCGCCCGAAGGATCGGAGCACGCCGTGGCTAGCGCCAACACGAGCCACCCGAACACTCGGCGCCTCACGGCGGCCGGTCTGGGCCAGCCCGCGGCGCGGAGCCACCGGCGCCCGAGGAAGATCGCGCCGTCACGGGAGCTCATCGACGCATTATTGCGGAGCCCCGCGCCCAAGGGCACCCTCGACCGCCGTTTCTCCTGCGAAAATGTGCGCAAGGCGGGTTTTCGGCCGCCGTCGTTCTGGGCGAGTCTTTGCGCCCATGACGTCGGGGATCCCGGCGCGACAGCGTTGCCTGTCGCAGATGATCGAGCACCTCGGTCCCACCCGGATCGGTCGTGAGCTCGGTCTGTCGCGGCTGCGCAGCTTGAACGACCTACGCGCCTCGCTGCCCATCATGGAGCGCGACCGCCACGAGCGGGAGGTGGAGCAGCACCTCGGCTTTGGCCTGGTCGACCCGGGAGACGCCCGGGCGCGCGAGCTGTCGGGCGGGGGACTCGAGCGCGACGTGGTGCTGGACGCGTGGCGCACCTTCCTCGGGCGCCGGGCGGCGCTCCGTCGGGTGGTCTTGCTACGGGGGCACAGCGTCGATCCGATCGTCGATCGTCTCGCGCGCGACGACGTGCGGGCCCTCGACGCCGAGGTCTTGCCGATCGATCACATCGAGGATCCGGTCGCGGTGCTCGAGCGGCTCGAGCAGTTCGACCCCGAGCTGATGCTGGTACCCAGCGTGCTCACCCTGCGTTGGCTCGAGTCGGTCGTGCGCCAGGGCCTCGAGCGTCGGCTTCGCTCGCTGCGGCTGGTGCTGGCCGAGCACGACCTGCGCCAGCAGGTACGCACCCGGGTTCGGGTGGCGACCTCTGGCTGGATCCACCGCAGCGGTCGGCTCGGCCTGCCCACCTTGCGCCCGCCCGACCATGCCCTCGCCCTGGCGGTGGGCAGCCAGATCATCGAGCTGCTGCCCTACGGCAACCCCGAGGAGGACGCCCGCCGGGTCTACGCCGACGAGACCGTGCTGCCCGAGGACGCGGTGCTGGGCCAGCGCTACGAGCTGGTGGTGTCTTCGCCGCTGGGGTTCTTGCGCCTGCGAACCAACGAGCACGTGCGCGTGGTGGGCTTCGACCCGCCCTCGGAGCCCGCCCCCTTCCCGCGGCCCCGGGTCGTTCGCCTCGCACCCGCGCCCCCCGACGTTAGGCTCGAGGGCTGCACGATCGCTGGGGCGTGGCTGACCGCGAGCATTCGCCAGGCGTTCCAGCGCGAGGATCCGGCGCTCGTGGCCGCCGAGATCGGCCCCGATCCACGGAGCGCGCCGCGGGGCGTCACCGTCTTTCCCACCGCCACCTCGATGCGGCTGCCCGACGCGTTCCAGGACACCGAGCTGGGCTGGATGGCTCGAACGGGCAATCAAAGGGTCGAACGTCAACGCCCGCGGGCGTTCCTCGTTCGCGTCGAGGTGCAAGGCTATGTCGTCCCCGAGCTCACCGGCTTCTTGTCGACCCGGATCGACCAGAGCCTGCGACGTCGCTCCGCCGCCTACGACTACCTCCGTCAGCGGGACGAGCTTCACGCGCCGCGCGTCATGGTTTTACCCACAGGCACGCGTCGCTCCGAAGAAGACCGACGGATCCGAGATCTCGTCGGTGGCGTATGGGTTCCTGATGTACGTGTTGTTGGCATGTAGGTCATTGCCATTTTGATCGCACTTTGCCATACATCGCATTCGCCGCAGCGCTGATATGGAACGTTTGGACCGCGACTTGGGGCTTGCATCAATCGCCGATCGCGGGTCAATTCGCCATGTTGGGATGCGCGCTCAACATTGCGGCATTAAATACACAATGAGTCCCCCCGGTCGCCGCGCCCCCCCTGCTGCGGCCCGCTGGCCCCTACCCTAGGGGTTCCCCTGTCATGACGTCCCCTTTCGAAGAGTACCGACTGCTTCGCCTGCTGGGTGAAGGAGGCATGGCTCAGGTGTGGGTCGCCCAGCGGGAGGTCTCGGGTCGTTCGCTCGAGTGCGCGGTCAAGATCATCAAGCCCGAGTTTGCCGACGACCCGCGGCATCGCGAGATGTTCGTGCGCGAGGGCCAGCTGTCGCTAATCCTCTCGGGGCACGACAACATCGTCTCCACGCTCGATGTTGGAGAGCACCAGGGGCGCCCCTATCTAGCCATGGAGCTCATTGACGGGGTCACCCTGGCCGAGCTGGCGCGGCGGGTGGATCGGCCCTGGCCGGTGGCCGAGGCCGTCGGCGTTGTGGCCGGGTTGCTGCGGGCCTTGTGCCACATCCACGACTTGGGCGAGGCCGACGGGATCGTCCATCGCGACGTCACGCCCCACAACGTCATGGTGAGTCGGCGGGGCGAGGTCAAGCTGATGGACTTTGGGATCGCCCAGCGGGCCGATGCCCAGCCCAGCCTCGCGCAGGCGCTGGGCAAGCTGCGCTACGTGCCGCGGGAGCAGGTCGAGGGGGATCCCGATCCCCGGGCCGATCTTTACGCTGCCGGGGCCGTGCTCTTCGAGCTGCTCGACGGCCGGCGGTTTCGCTGGCACTGCGCCGACGAAGACGCGCTTTTTCAGGAGATCTACCGCGACCGCGTGCCCAGCCTGCGGCGTCCAGACGTCCCCGCCCCGGTGCTCGCTTTACTGCGCGGGTTGTTGCAGCCCCGTCGTGAGCAACGGATCACGAGCGCCGAGGAGGCTCTGCGAGGGCTGGAGGCTTGGGATGGGTTTACGCCGAGCACGGACGGCCTCGAGCGGCTGCTTGCGAGCGCCATCGACGAGCGAGCGCGGTCCTCGTCATCGCGGTCGGCGGTCTCCAACGTGCCTCGGGCCCGCCCGTGGGACGAGGTTGAGCCTACCGCCCAGCACCCGCGTAGCCACCCCTGGCTGATGGCCGAGGATGTGCGCCCGCCCAGCCGGGTATCGACCGAGCCCCATCCACACTCGGCGGTTGCGGTCGCCAACACCGACGAGATCGCGGTCGCCGAAGGAACTCCCGTGGGTCGCTCTGGCGAGTCTTCGGGCGGCAGCGTGCTGTGGCCAGAGGGGGGGCCAGAGGGGCGGCCAGAGGGGGGGCCAGAGGGGCTGCCGCCCTTCTCTCGCCCGGCCTGGGCCGCTCAGTCTGAACCGTCGTGTCCTCGCAAGGACCGGAACACGCTCGACGTGGCCGCCACGCGGGTCGTCCCCGCATCCCAGTCGGGGGTGCGGTTGGGTGCCGATCCCATGGAGCGCCAGCTCACCCGTCGGTACTCCGGTCGGCATCCGGGTCGACGTTCTGGATCCGAGCGGGAGCAAGACGCCCCCATGGCCCGTAACTCGGTCGAGATCGCGGTCACCGAGCCACAGCCTTCCCGACATGCCCCATGGGCCGAGGGGACCAAGCCCATCGTGCCTTTCGACTGGCAGGGGGTGCAGCGCGAGCCCGGTGCCCCTGCGTACCGTCGTCGTCCTCGCTCCGATCGTGGCGCCGATGGATCCGATGGATCCGATCCCTTCGAACCGCTCGGCTCCGTCTCGCCGCGCACTCGCGAGAGTGCCGCGATGCACGAGGCGGCGACCGACGCCGACATGGTGACCGGAGAGATCATCATCGATGATGACCTGGGTGAAGAATTCCTGCCGCCGCCGTGGCGCGCCGACATCTCTCGCGTTCGCTGAGGCGCGATCGAGTTCGCCCGGACGGTAGTATCGTCGCCCCGTGAAGACTCCGCTCGAGCCACGGACATGGCCCCTGTTCGGTATGTTGGCGATGACGTTCGCCTGCGGCGACGACGGGTCCACCACGCCGCCCCAGGCGGAGAGCTCGGGCGGGTCGGCGTCTACCGGTCGGCCGACCACGGTCGGTCCGGGCTCGACCGGTCGTCCGCCCTCGATGACCGGCGGGCTCGACACGAGCACCGGCAGCGCCGTGGACTCGACGGGCTCTGGCTCTGAATCAGCGGACTCCGAGGGCAGCTCCAGCAGCGGCGGCGCGCCCGGGGCCTGCGAAGGCCGCTTCCCTGCCGAGTGGATCAACGGCACACAGTGCGGCACCGATCCGCTGATCCAGGTGCACTACTACGACGAGGACACCGTCATCCTGCGGCAGTCGCTGTGCACCAGCTTCGAGGGGCCCTTCCTCTACATGTTCTTCGGTGACGAGCAGGTGCTGCTCGAAGACACGGGCGACGGGGGGATCCCCGTAGCCGACGTCGTCTACCAGGTGGTCGACCAGTGGCTCGCCGATCACGGGCGCGAGTCGGTCGAGCTGTTGGTCGTCAACTCCCACGCCCACGGCGATCACGTGCAGGGCAACGCCCTGTTCCAGGGGCAGCCCTCGACCACCGTGGTCTCGCCCACCGTAGGTGCGCTCTCGGCCTACTTCGGGATCGGGGCCTGGCCGACCGAAATCGTCCAGCACGATCTGGGGGGGCGGTTGGTCGACGTGATCCCGATCCCTGGTCACCAAAGCGCACACATAGCGCTCTACGATCACCAGACCGGGATGCTGCTCACGGGCGATACTCTCTATCCGGGGCGCCTGTATATCGCCGATTTCCCCGAGTACGTCGAGAGCATCGAGCGCATGGTCGCGCATGCCGACCAGCGCGAGATCTGCCACGTCATGGGCACGCACATCGAGATGACCGATCAGCCCGGGGTGGACTTTCCCTTCGGATCGACCATGCACCCGCAGGAACATCGATTGCCGCTAGGACTCGAGCACCTCGTCGAGCTTCGTGATGCCGTTGTGGCCATGGGTGGCCAGCCGGTCTACGAAGTCCACGACGACTTCATCATTTTCCCACTGTGAAAGGCCTTGCCCGGCGCGCAAGCGAATGCCGAGCGATGCTCCGGTGAGGCCATCGGTCGAGTGATGAACAGCTGTGCGGTGGGTCACCCGCTCAGGGAAGGCCCGGTCGTGTCGATTGCTTGACCCTTCTGCGAGCTTTTCTTTAACGTTCGGCCAACTCGGGCCGGGTTCCCAGCCGGCTCTCATCACCACCACCGAACGACACGAATCATGCGACTCCTTCCCGCAACCGCTCTAACCGCCTTCTTCCTTACCGGCTGCGCTGCTGCCATCCCTGGCTATGCTCCTCCCCCGGGAATCATCTACAACGGCGCCGCGGGCGTTGGCCCGACGACCCAGGTCGAAGCCAGCGACGGCGAGCGCCCTGGCCCCAAGCGCGGCGAAGCCTGCGCCAGCGGTGTCCTCGGCGTGGCCGCCTGGGGTGACATGAGCCTCGACGCCGCCAAGAAGGCCGGCAGCATCACCTCCGTCGACACCATCGACTACAAGGTCATGGAGATCCTCGGCGTCGTCTACGCCAAGCACTGCACCGTCATTACCGGCCGCTAGTCGGTCCGGAGCGGTAATCACCAGGGGGCGAGCCGAGGCTCGCCCCCTCGTCGTTCGAAGGGGCGAGCTCGATCGGGTGCTCGGGTTGGGCGTCGCTGTGGCGAGCGTTGGGCGCTCGTGTCAGCCCTTGGCCATGTGCTTTAGGACCCACTCGCGTAGCTTGCCCTTGTGCTTCTTTCGCATCAGGCGCTTCAGCTTTCGGGCCGTCAGCTTCGGCTCGACCGCCCGGAACGTGGCGTAGTACTGCGCCACCGACTCGAGGCCAGCCACCTCCGCCTCGACGGGATCGACCGGGTTAGCGGCCAGCAGATACCGGGCCTTTCCGATCGCATAGGCGAGATTCATGTACATGCTGGCGTAGAAGCGGCGATCCTTGTGGATCGCCGCCATGATCGAGGCATTGAAGGTGTAGCCCAGTGTGGGGTGGTTCTCGGTCCAGTCCATCACCAGATCGCGGCGCTCGACCCACGCGTCGAGCTGCTCGCTGGGTAGCTGGTCGGGCACGACACACACCAGCCAGTCGGCCGAACGCTCCACATCCTCGCGTGCCGCCTCGAACGGATCCGTGGGGGCGACGTCCTCGGGTACGGCGTCGTCGGGGCTGGCGTCGTCGGGGCTGGCGTCGTCGGGGCTGGTGTCCGTGGGGGCGACGTCGCCATCCTCTCCTTCTTTGTCACCATTGCTCTGGGTTTCGTCACCCTTGGTGCCTTCAGCTTCAGCTTCTTCAGCTTTTTCCTTGGCGGCGACCAGCGTGTGCTGGCCGATCGGGGGGATCTCCCCCGGAGCACACGGCTCGGGGATCCCCACCTCGGCGCAGCCGGAGGTGAGCACGAGGTAGGCGAGGGCGGCTTGGGGAACGCATCGCATGGGCGCTGGCGCGCAGTGTAGCGAGGGAATGCGCGCCCGCGCGAGATCTCGTCGTGCGGGCGGCTTCACCCGCACGACGAGCGACACGCGTCGATCCGTGTCGTGTCGGGTTCGTCGACCTGGGCAATGTCCTTGGGCGCGGCGCACTGGATCGCACACGGTTGCTCGCGGCGTTTGACCCGGATCTTGCGGGGGTCGCCCTCGCGCTCGCCCACGAGCACGCCATACATTCCCGAGGATTCCCACCGCTCGCCGACCTGTCGCCAGGCGCCGACCATCTGCTCACCCTCGCGGGCAAATGTCACTCGCAGCGGGACGCCCTTGCCGTCTTCGTTCTTCAGCTCGAAGTGGCCGCCGAAGCCGAAGGCGTACAGACCCACGCCAGGCGTCAGCTGGGCGGATGCCCGGGGCCGCTTGGGCTCGGCAAACACGGGCTTGCCCTTGCGGCCAACCTTGGTCAGGGTCGCTTCCGCCGAGCAGTCCTTCACCGTGATCTCGAGCTCGAAGAAGCCCCGCATGCCGATCCGCGACTCGTTGCGGGCGTTGGTGGTGGCGGTCGTGAACACCCAGGACCCGGCCAGCGCCTGGAGGTCACTACAGCCGGGGGGGGTGAGTCCCCGGGCCGAGATGGAGATCGGCGTCTGCTCGGCCGTTGGCTCGGGATCGGCCTTGCTGCGCCCCAACAGGAAGTAGGCCGAGACCGCGACCGAGGCCAGGGCCGCTCCACCCAGCATCGGCAGCAGCAGCCGGCGTGAGCCGCCCGGGCTCGGTTGTAGATCGGAGACCGCAGAGGCCGGGTCCGCGGCGGGAGTCCCGGTCGAGTGCATCGCCGCGGAGAGCGGGGCCGCGTTCATCGAGGCGGAGCCAGACGAGGCGGAGCCAGACGAGGCGGCGGACACGGAGCGGGAAGCCGCCGAGCTCGCGCCCGACAACGCAGACATGGAGCTTGACGCCGCCGGGCTCGCGCTCGAGGCGGCGGACACGGAGCGGGAAGCCGACGGGCTCGCACCCGAGGACGAAGACGCACTCGCGGCGGGCACCGCGGTCGAGCTCGACCAGGCCTGGGGGACCGGTCCGGTCGCTAGGGATGCCGCGGCGTTGGGAATGGGGGCGCCCGCGGGCTCCTCGGGCAAGATGGTGGTGCGCCTGGGAGCGCCACACTCGTGACACTTGAGCTCGTCCTCCCGCAGGCGGGCGCCGCATACGTCACACCGGTCGATCACTCGATCCAAGGGTAGACGAAGCGCCCCGGGACCCCAAGGGTCTGTCGCGGTCCCACTGGGTCAACTCTTCAAATCGTGCGGGAGCCCGACGATTCGGTGGAACCGTCGCTCCTACTCCTACACCAAGTGGGCTTCGAGCAGCGGCCGGAACTGGCCCCGGGCGCCCAGCTTGCGCAGGTTGCCGTAGTGCCCCACGACCACTCGGTCGAGGAACACCATCTCGACCGGGGGCTGAAAGCTGCTCAGGTACTTGGTGAGGAAGCCGGGGACGAGCTTGATCGCCTCCTGCTGGAGGCTGGAGGCCCCAAAATCGTAGGGTTCGTCGCCCAGCAGCGGTCGCATGAAGATGTCGCGCCAGGGCTTGTAGTAGTCCAGTGGGACCGTCGGGCCGTCGAGGTTGCGCGCCCCCAGGCGGATCAGGCCATCCTCGACGCCCGCGTAGTCCTCGGCGAAGCCGGCGCGGATCGTGTCGCGATAGGCGTCGATGATCTCCGGGTCGAGGTGCTTGACACAGCCGAAGTCGTACAGGACCACCGACCCGTCGGGGCGGAACGCGAAGTTGCCCGGGTTGGGGTCGGCGTGGAGGACCTTGAGGTTGAAGATCTGGTCGGCCAGCACCTGGAACAGGCAGGCTCCGATCTCGTTGCGCACCCCCTGGGAGAAATCGTCGAGATCGGCGATGTGGTGCCCGGGCTCGTAGGTCAGCGTGAGCACTCGCTGGCTGCTGCGTTCGCCCACCACCTCGGGGACCACCACTTCCGGGCGCTCGCGGTAGTAGTCGGCGAACAGCCGCACGTTGTCGGCTTCGTTGCAGTAGTCGAGCTCCTCGCGCAGCCGCGCCTTGAGCTCGGCAAACACCTCGTCGAGCACCTTGCGCTTGACCTTGACCAAGCCGCTGGCCCGCAGCGCGATCTTGAGGTGGGCTAGATCGGAGTCGACCGCGTCGTCGACCCCCGGGTACTGCACCTTCACCACCACCTCGCGACCGTCGTCGGTGCGGGCCCGGTGGACCTGGCCGATCGAGGCCGAGGCGAAGGGCTCGGGGTCGAAGTGATCGAAGAGCAGGGGAGGTGGGGCGCCCAGCTCGGACTCGATCTGCTCGGCGATCACCTCGAAGTCCATCGGTGGGGCCTCGCGCTGGAGCGCCCCCAAGGAATCGGCGAGCTCCTTGGGCAGCAGATCGCCGGCAATCGAGGCCATCTGGCCCACCTTCATCACCGCGCCCTTGAGCTCACCCAGGGTCTGGGCGATGAGCTCGCCCGCCTCTTCGTGGGCCCGAGTGCGGTCGCGCTCGGCCGCCTCCTTCGACTGGAAGACCGACTTGATCCGGGACTTGGTGTAGCCGGTCGCGACCCGCGCGGTCATCCCGGCCAGCCGCATCAAGCGGCGACCCTTGGTCGCTGGTCGGTCCGCCATCGTCGCCGGTCAGCAGCGTGCGCCCCAAGGCCCGCGATGTCAAAGCATCCCCGGCTGTGGGCGCGTTCGTGGCCGCGCGCGACCGAGCTTGGGTCGCGCGGTCCCATGCTCGCCCGGGGATGGGCAGAAATCGACGTCCGATCTGGGGTCTGGAGGCCCACGTAACCAGTCGGAAGGCCCGGGGTCGGAAGGCCAGGCCGAAACGCCAGGTCGGAAGGCCCGGTCGGAAGGTCGGGACACCCGAGCAGGCGCCACGGGGCGGTCCGGGAAGCGATCGTGATGAACTGCAAAGCGACGACGAGGCGACACATGCGCGGATCGGGGTTCCGACTCTGGATCGGCGCCACGCTCGGGGCCTGCGGAGGCGGAGGAGTCGGTCCGTCCGACGGGGGAGGGCCGCTCACCCTCACCTTCACCGCCAGCGACACCGAGGCCTCGGGTCCTGGCTCTAGCGGGACCGAGGGCATGACCTCCGGCCTCGATTCGAGCGGGGAGCCCCCGGGCATCAGCTGCATGGCCACCGCCGACTGCCCCGAAGGCCAGGCGTGTGCCGGCGGCGAGTGTGTACCCTCCGACGGTCCCTGTCGCACCGACGCCGATTGCACCGGTGACACCTATTGCTGTGAAGAGGGCTGCCTGCCCGAGGACGAGTCGGGCGGGGTGTGCATTCCCTATGGCGAGGGTCCTCGGGGAGACACCAACGACGAGTGCCTCGGTCATGTAGTCATCGGCTTGTTCCAGCCCGATCTGCAGTGCGAGTGGACCGCGCCTCCGCCCGGCGATCCCTTCGCCGACCACGTCAACGTGCTCACCACGCCCATGGTGGCCCAGCTCCCCTACGACTCCGGGCACGCCGCAGAGATCGTGTTGGTCACCTACAATTGCAACGATGGCGGCTCGGCCTCCAGCTATGGCTCCGATCCTGCCTGCTACGGGGTGATCCGGATCCTCGACGGGCAGACCTGCGCTCAGCTGGACACGATCGACGACCCCGCACATCGTCTGATCGCTGCCACCCCGCCTGCTGTCGGCGATCTCGACGGTGATGGCCTGCCCGAGATCGTCAGCCTACGGGCGATCAGCGGGGTCGTCGCCTTCTCCTGGGACGCGGCGCAGCAGCGCTACGCCACCCAGTGGGCCGCGCTCGACTCGAACATCTCCGCCCAAAACCGCTGGGACGGACCGGCGATCCACGACGTCGACGACGACGGCCTGCCCGAGGTGGTCAGCGGCAACGAGGTCTACGACGGAGTCTCCGGCGCTCGCCTCAACCCGGGCCAGGTGGTGCCCGGGGGAGCTCTGGTCGCCAACGGCGTGTTCTCCGTGGTGGGCGACCTCGATCAGGACGGCATCGCGCAGCTCATTGCCAACGGGGTGTGGCGCTGGGACGTCGCCAGCAGCCAGTGGGTGGCCGATCAGCCGGGCAGCGTTGGGGGGCGCCACTATGGCTTTGCCGACTTTGGCACGCCGGGGGCGACCGCGGCCGATTTCGATCCCGGTACGCTCGATGGGATCGCCGAGATCGTCACCGTGAGCGAGGGCGGGGTACGGCTACACACGCTCGGTGGCCAACAGCTGCTGAGCGTGGGCGGCGTGGCCGGCGGGGGTCCGCCCACGATCGGCGACTTCGACGACGACGGCCTGCCCGAGATCGCCTCGGCCGGGGGCAACTTCTACCGCGTCTTCGATCTCGACTGTGCAGACGCAACGGCTCCCGGTTGCGCCAGCCAGTGGGTGCGCTGGATCCAGCCCTCGCAGGATCTCAGCTCTAGCAACACCGGCTCGTCGATCTTCGACTTCGAGGGCGATGGCCAGGCCGAGGCGGTCTACGGCGACGAGTGCTACCTGCGCGTCTATGAGGGGTACACCGGTGAGGTGCTCTACTCGGCGCCGCGCACCTCGTGCACCTGGTACGAGAACCCGATCGTGGCCGACCTCGATCTGGACGACAACACCGAGATCCTCGTTGGCTCCAACACCAACTGCAGCGTGGCCTGTCCGGCGGTCGATCCGATCCACCGGGGGCTGCGCTGCGAGGATGGAGCCGGCTGTCCCTCCGGGATCTGCGACGCCGGGTTCTGTCGCTGCATGGACGATGGGCAGTGCCCGGCCGAGCACGGGTGCGCCGCGCCGCCGGCCGGCACTCCGGGTGGCGGTGGCAACACCTGCCGGGCCGTACACCCGCCGGGCATCGCGATCTCCGGGGTCCGGGTGCTCCGCGATCGGCTCGACCGTTGGGCCAGCTCGCGTCCGCTGTGGAACCAGCACGCCTACTCGATTACCAACGTGGCCGACGATCTACGTGTGCCCGCGACCGGGGCCTGGGTGCAGAACTTCAGCGATCCCGAGCTCAACAACTACCGGCAGAACCAGCAGGGAGACGCTTCGGCCGACGAGCTACCCGACATCACCGGCAAGCTCGAGGACACCGCGTGCACCTTCGACGATGCCGACATCATCCTGAAGGGCACCGTCTGCAACCGGGGGGTCAAGGCCGTGGCGGCCCTCTTGCCGGCCACCTTCTACTTGGGGGAGCCTGGCGTCGGCGAGATCCTCTGTGTGGCCTATACCGCCGAGCCCGTGCCGGTCGGGGAGTGCCGCGAGGTCAGCTGCCCGATCGGCAACGAAGTCTCGGGGCTCGTCACCATGGTGGTCAACGACGACGGCATGGGCAACGCGCTCACCGTGGAGTGCAACGCAGACAACAACACCGACCAGGTGCAAGTCGCCGAGTGCGTACCTCAGGGCTGAGGGGTGGCTCGGAGCGGACAACCAGATCCGCCCGGTGTGGTGTTGCCGCCTCTTTTGGGTCGCCGTCGCCGGTTCTCGGGCCGTAAGCAAGGTGAGCACGATCTTGTAGCGGGCAGCATCTCACCGGTTCGAAGGGCCGCCGGAGGCGGGATCGGTTGCTATCATTGGTGAGGTGGTGCGTACGATCGGAGGGATGGTCGCGGTGGTGCTGGCCGTGGCCGGGTGCAGCTTGAATACCACGGGCGTGGGCTCCGACCGGCAGCCCGAGCTCGCCCACAGTGGCGTCGGCACTGGGGCCACGTCCGGGCTCGACGAGCCGGACTCGACGTCCGGGGCGGCCGACGATCCTTCCGAGTCGGGCCCCTCGGCGGGAACCGGCTCGCCGGTCCCTGTGCTCGTCATCTCCGATGACGAGATCTTCGAGTTCGGCGGGCAAGACATCGGGACGACGGCCGAGCACACCTTCGTGATCACCAACGAGGGAAGCCGCGTGGCCATGGATCTGGCGGTGGGTGGCCTCGGCAAGCCCTTCACCGTGCACAGCAGCGACTGCGAGTCTGTCCTGGCCCCCGAAGATACGTGTCGAGTGGTGGTGCACTTTGCTCCCGAGCTCTTTGGAGGGTACGAGGGGCAGCTCGAGGTCGCGTTCGAGGGCGCCGGCGGGGCCGATTCGGTCGTGCGCCCCTTTACGGGGCGCGGGGTCGGCACGACCGGCAACCTGCTCCGCAATGGTGGTGGGGAGCAGGGCTCGCTCGACGAGCATCCGCCGTTGGGGTGGGAGTCGCTGGCGGGTGCCAGCTGGGCGAGCACTGCCGAGCTATCCTACATGGGTGACTATTCGATCTTCGCGGGTTTAGCGGCCGGCTCCGACGAGTTCATCCTCTTTCAGTCGATCGATGCGGCTGGGCTCACCAACTGGGGCGATGCCGAAGGCGTGCGCTTCTACTATCGGGCGTACCATCGGGGGTGGGACCTCAACAACGATCTGACCCAGGTCAGCGTGCGCTTCTCCGACGCGCAAGAACAAGAGCTCGAGCAGCATCCCACCGGTATCTACTCCAGCAACACCTGGATGGAGAGCACCGGGGACCACGAGGCTCCGCCGAGGACCCACGATGTCCAGATGTTCCTCGAGTGTCACTACGTTTCGGGCTACGAGTGCGGTGGGTACTTCGACGAGGTCGAGCTATGGGCCGAGTGGTCGGGCTGACGCTCGCCGTCGCGCGTGGGTCGTCGTAGGCCGACCCCAGGCGGGGGGGTGATGCCCCGGCCGTTCGCACGTGGGCGGCGGGAGCGGGCCGTCCGACCCTTGCGGGCGGGCGTGTACGATCCCCAGGTGGTGAGGGGGGTAAGGCTCGGGTGGTGCGGAGCGGTGCTCGTGGCCTGCGGAGCGCCAAAGAGTTCCGGCCCCGCCGAGGGGACCACGACCGATGCGCCGACCACGGGGACGGCCTCGACCGCGGAGGTCGACGGATCTGGCACCACGCCGATGCTCATCGATCTCGGCAGTGGACCGCCCCCCAGCCAGACCGTCGACTGTGCCGACTATGTGGCCTGCGCCCAGGTTCTGATGCTCGCCGACGCGGCGACGATCGAGCAGACCTATGGCCCTGAGGCGGCCTGCTGGGAGACCGACGAGCAGGCCGTCGACTGCGACCAGGTCTGCGAGGAGGAGCTGGCTACGATCATCATGCAGCTCGAGGCTGACGGCGAGGCCGTGCCCGACGCCTGTGATCCGCCCGAGCCGGTCACCTGGAGCGTGATCTCGGCCATGATCGGCGACACCTGCGTGGCTGGTTGTCACGAGCCGGGGGGCACGGACGAGTCGCTCGACCTCAGCGACAACCCTTACCTCTCGCTTTACTTGGTCGTTGCCGAGCAATCCTCGCTGTTTCTCGTGGACCCGGGTTCCCACGAGGACAGCTACCTGTGGCACAAGCTCAACGGGTCGCAGGGGTCGGTGGGCGGCATGGGCAGCCGCATGCCGCGAGACGCCGAGCCCTGGCCGCCGGCGTTGATCGACGGCGTAGCCGCCTGGATCGACGACGGCGCCCCGAATTTCTGACCGCTGCCGCAATTCGTGCGCCAACCTGGGTTTTGGCCCCTGGTGAAACTTCGATACCGTGGGCGGCGTTCGTCGGGTGCGCGGGAGCGGGGGCCCTGGTTCCGTGCGATCCTTTCGGTCCGCCGCTCGCCCGTCTGCCGCCCGTCCGAATCATTCCGGCCCACCATTGCCCGTGATCCGCTCTTTTCTCACCGTTCTGTTCGTTGCCGCGCTTGCGGTCGGATCTGCTTGTGCCGAGTCCGAGTCTCAGGGGGCGGCTCCTTCGCCGGGTGCTGGGGGTCCGCCGCCGGCTCGGGTGGCGGTGGCCTCGGCGCGGGGTGGGGGCCTGGACGATCGTTGGGTGTTCTTGGGCGAGGTCGAGGCCATGCGTCGGGCCGAGCTGGCCGCCGAGGCCGACGGCGAGGTGCTCGAGGTCGCGGTGCGGGTTGGCGATCGCGTCGAGGCGGGCGACCTGCTGCTGAGGGTCGACAGCAGCCTGGCCAAGGCTCGGCTGGCCGCCGCTCGGGCCTCGCGCACCGAGACCGCCCAAGAGCTCGAGCAGGCGCGCCGCGATCGTCAGCGAGCCGAGTCGCTCGGGGCCCAGGTCATTCCCGAGGCGGAGATCGAGCGCGATGTGACCCGAGCCACCACCCTCGAGACCCGGCGGGTCCGGCTGTCGGCCGCCGAGCGCGAGGCCAAGGTCCAGCTCGGACGTCATCGAGTACGGGCCCCCTTCGACGGGGTGATCGCATCTCGGCGGGTCGATCCGGGGGACTGGGTGGGGCCCGGCAGTCCGGTGCTCGACCTGGTCGACGATCGCACGGTGGAGATCATCGTCGAGGGCTCGGCCGAGCTGGTCCAGCGGATCCAGCCGGGGGCGGTGGCCATGGTCCAGCGCGGCGAGGAGCAGATCGAGGCCGAGATCGTCGGGGTGGTGCGGGCGCTCGATCCGATCACCCGTACCGCGAAGGTTCGGCTGGTTCCGCGTGAGCTCGCGCCGTGGCTCTTGCCCGGGGCTTCGGTCGACGTGTCGTTCGCGATCCATCGTGATGATCCAGGGGTCGTCGTCCCCCGCGACGCGCTCGTCTATGGCGCGGTCGGGGTGCGGGTGGTGCGGGTGCACGACGACGCGGCCGCGCCGGTTCCGGTGGAGGTGATCGCCACCGCCGACGGGAACGCGCTGGTCTCGGGCAAGGGCCTCGCGGCTGGCGACGAGGTCGTCGTGCGGGGCAACGAGCGCCTGCGCCCCGGTCAGCCGGTGCAGCGGGTCGAGCCCGAGCTCGAGCCCGACCCGGCATCCTGAGGCCTGGCATGGCGACTCCGTCCCTGTCCATGCGATCCGATCTCATCGCGGCCGCCGTGCAGCGGCCGGTCACCGTCTTCGTGGGCGTGGTGCTCGTCGTGATGTTCGGGGCGCTGTCGGTGGTGGGCTTGCCGATCCAGCTCACCCCCGACATCAGCGTGCCCACCATGACGATCACCACGGCCTGGCCGGGGGCTTCGCCGCGGGAGATCGAAGCCGAGATCATCGAGGAGCAGGAGGATGCCCTCAAGGCGGTGCCCGGGCTGGTCAAGATGCAGAGCGAGGCCCGCCCCAATCGTGCCCAGCTGACCCTGGAGTTCGAGGTGGGGACCGATCTCGACGAGGCGCTCGTGCGGGTCAACAACCGCCTCACCCAAGTGCCCGACTATCCGGCTGCTGCGCGCGAGCCGGTGATTAGCGCGGCCAGCAACGCTGGGCCGCCGCTGGCGGTCATCACCATCGTCTCCCCCACTGGCGAGCCCGTGGGTCAGTACCGCACCTGGGTCGAGCAGCAGATCCTGCCGCAGCTCGAGCGGATCCCCGGCGTGGCCAGCATCACGCACCTGGGGGGCCAGGAGAGCCGGATCCACGTCGACTTCGACATGGCCGCCCTCGCCGCTCGTCGGATCACCGTGGCTCAGGTTGCCGCTCGGATCGGCGCTGAGCTGCGCGACGTCTCCGGCGGTGACCTCGACATGGGCAAGCGCCGCTACCTGGTGCGGACCCCGGTGGCGCCCGAGCAGCCGTCACAGCTCGAGCGGATCGTGATCGGGGCGGGCACCGGCGGCACGCCGATCCTGCTTGGTGATGTCGCTCGGGTCTACCGCGGCCTGCGGGAGCCCGCCGACGTCGCGTTCGCCAATGAGCGCCCTTCGATGGTGTTGCTGCTGTATCGCGAGGCCGGCACCAATGTGCTCGAGGTCTCGCAAGAGGTCCGCGACGCTGTCGACCAGCTCCAGGAGGATCGCTTCGCTCCCGAGGGGTTGGAGATGATCGTGGTCTCCGACCAGGTCGGCTACATCAACGGAGCGCTCGATCTGGTGCGAACGAACCTGCTCATTGGGGCTGGCTTGGCCGTGCTGGTGCTGCTGTTGTTCTTGCGCAGCATTGCCGCCTCCGCGGTGATTAGCGTAGCGATCCCCGTGTGCGTGCTGGGCACGGCCTTGGGCATGGCGCTGATGGGGCGCACGATCAACGTGGTCTCGTTGGCGGGCACCGCCTTTGCCGTGGGCATGGTGGTCGACAACTCGATCGTCGCCCTCGAGAACATCGACAGCTGGCGGCGTCGCGGCAAGTCGCCTGCCCAGGCCGCCTACCACGGCGTGCGCGAGATCTGGGGGGCGCTGTTGGCCTCCACCGTCACCACCGCCGCCGTGTTCTTGCCGATCATCGGCTGGCAAGACGAGGTGGGCGAGTTATTGCGCGACGTGGCGGTGGCGATCGCCTTGGCGGTGGGCGTGTCGCTCGTCGTCTCCGTGCTGGTGATCCCGAGCTTCTCGGCCCGGCTGCTGCGCGCCACCGCCGAGCCCGAGGACGGCGGGCGGGGCCTGGGTGCCGGGCTTCGGCGCAGTATCGGGCGACAGGTGGCCCTGCTCACCGCTTCGTGGCGGCGAGGGTTGCTCGTGGCCATGGTGGCCGTCGCGGGGGCGATCTCCCTGGCCCAGTCGCTACTGCCCTCCATGGAGTATTTGCCCACCGGCAACCGCAACCTGATCTTCGGGATCTTGCTGCCGCCGCCCGGATATTCACCGGGTGAGCTGGACACGATCGGGCGCGATGTCCAGGCTCAGATGGCCGCGCACACCGGTGTCGACAAGGACGGCGTACCTGCGATCGAGCGTAGCTTCTTCGTGGGGAGCCCCAACCAGGTGATCTTTGGGTCGATCGCTCGAGACGAAGAGCGCGTCGGCGAGTTGGTTCCCTTCATACGGCAGGCCGGGGGGCGGGCGCCCGGGGCCTTTGCCTTTGCCTCGCAGGCCTCGCTGTTCGGGCGGCAGCTCGGCGGCGGGCGGGCGGTCGAGGTCGAGCTCTCCGGGGCCGATCTCACCGCCGTGATCGGCCTTGGTGGTCGGTTGCTGGGGGCGATCGGGCAGGCGATTCCCGGCGCGCAGATCCGGCCGATCCCCTCGCTGGATCTGGGGGCGCCCGAGCTGCACGCCGTGCCCCGGCGCGACGAGACCGCGGGCTTGGCCGTGGGTGGGGCCGAGCTGGGCCTGGTGGTCGATACATACGTCGACGGCGCGATCGTGGGCGAGCTGGGGCCGGCGGGTGAGCCCAAGATCGACGTCGCCTTGCGGGCGCTGCGTCCGGGCGGGCGTGAAGTCGACGATCCCGAGTCTCTGGCCGCGTCTCCGGTGGCCACGCCCAGCGGGGACATCGTGCCGCTGTCGAGCCTCGCGAAACTCGAAGAGCACCTGGGGCCCACCCTCATCCGGCGGATCGAGCGGCGACGGTCGATCACCTTGCAGGTCTCCCCGCCCGAGTCCGTGCCGCTCGAGGACGCTATGGCTACGATCCGCGACGACGTGATCGCGCCCTTGCAGGAGCAAGGGCAGATCCCCGCGGGGATCCAGACCGAGCTCAGCGGCACCGCCGGCAAGCTCGAGGGGGCCAAGGAGCGGCTGGGCGAGGTGCTGCTGCTCGCGGTGATCATCTCGTTCTTGCTGCTCGCGGCGCTGTTCGAGGATTTCCTCGCGCCGCTCGCGGTGCTCGTGACCGTGCCTCTGGCCGGTGGTGGTGGGGTGCTGGGGCTTTGGCTGGTCGACCGGTATCTCTCGCCGCAGCCCTTTGATCTAATGACCGCGCTGGGCTTTGTGATCCTCATTGGCGTGGTGGTCAACAACGCGATCTTGGTGGTGGATGGCGCGCTTGCCCGGCTGCGTGAGGGGCTGTCGCTGCACCAAGCCGTGCCCGCGGCCGTGGAGGCGCGGGTGCGGCCGATCTTCATGAGCACGGCCACCTCGGTCGCGGGCTTGCTACCCCTGGTGGTCTTCCCTGGCTCGGGCGCCGAGCTCTATCGCGGCGTGGGGGCGGTCGTGCTCGGGGGGCTGGTGCTGTCGACCGTGCTCACGCTCTATGTGGTGCCCAGCGTGTTCGTGGTGCTGTGGCGGGTTCGCGGGGTGCGGTAGCCACCGTTCTCGCACGTCTTGGAGTGCGTCAGCGGTGGCATCGGCGGGCCCTCGCTCACTCCAGCGACCCAACCATGTACGCCAACATCGATTCCCTCCAGACCCTTCGCAGCCCGACGTCCAACCATCGTCAGCCGCGGCCGTTGCCCCTTTGGGCGCGTGGCCCTCATGGCGTGCACCTGAGCGAGGTGCCCGTGCGGGCAGGTGGGGGTCGCCCGAACTTCATCGTGATCGGTGCCGCCAAGGCGGGCACGACCTCGTTGCATCGTTACCTCGACGGCCACCCCGAGCTGTCGATGTGTCCGTACAAGGAGCCGCACTTCTTCTCGACCGACGTGATCTACGAGCGCGTCATGGCGTGGTATGAGGGACTGTTCGCGGATTGCGACGAGTCCACACTGTGTGGTGAAGCGTCCACGTCATATACCTTTGGCCCGCAGGCGGCCCAGGCCCCCGCGAGGATCCGCGCGCATGTGCCCGACGCCAAGCTGATCTATCTGATGCGCGAGCCGGTTGCTCGCCTGCACTCCGAGGTGATGCAGGGCATCAAGTACTCCCAGCATGTGCTGGGGCAGACCGAGCTGCCGCGTTCGGTGCAAGAGGTGATCCTCGCCAACCTGAGCACGCTCCACGCTGGCCGGTACATCGAGCAGATCGAGCGCTACCTCGGGGTGTTCCCCCGCGAGCAGTTGATGGTCGTGCTCCACGAGGATCTAGTGAGCGCTCCTCGGGCTACGCTGGCTCGGATCTTCGCGTTCTTGGGGTCGACCCGAGCCATCGGGTCGACACGGGCGTCCGCCACAACGTCACCGCGGGTTATGTGCAGGGTCGTCAGGACGAGCTCATCGCTTCGTGGGGGCGACGCTTCGTGCCCAGCTACGACCGGCTACGACCGCTGTTGCCAGACTCGCTCAAGGACTCGGTCAAGTCGCTGCTACGCCGAGGGCTCGGGTCGCGGGCGGTGGTCAGGCCGCTCGACCCGTGGCAAGCAGCCGAGCTCTGCGCCCACTATAGACCCTACAACCGCCGGCTGGCGGCGTTCTTGGGCCGGGATCTGAGCCATTGGGATCGCTCGGCCTGAAGGCCTTGGTGCGCGGTGGCTCGGTGGGGCTGGTCTTTGGGGAGCCAGGATTCTGGGCATCGTTGGTCCGGTGCATGGCGGTGAGTGGACCCACCGCCACCTTGGAGAATGCGCTATGATGAAGCCTCCATGTCCGAGGCCGCCAGCGCCGCAATCGTGACCTACGAGGAGTACCTCCAGCGCGAGCGGAAGACCGGCCTCAAGCATCAGTGGGTCGGCGGCGAGATCTTCGCCATGACCGGGGGCTCGCCCGAGCATGCCCGGCGGCAAGCGGCCGTGGCGAAGGTGCTTGGGGTCAAGCTCGAGGGTCGTCCATGCGCGGTCTACGGCGCGGACCTTCGCATTCGCTCCCGCGAGACCGACATCGCCACCTACGCCGATGTCAGCGTGGTGTGCGGCGATCTGCAGACCGACCCCGAGGACCCCCACGCCGCCATCAACCCGGTGGTCGTTGTTGAAGTCCTCTCGCCCTCCACCGAGGCCTACGATCGCGGTCAGAAAGCCGCCCACTACCGACAGATCCCCTCGCTCCGCGAGTACGTGCTCGTGGCTCAGGACGCCCCGCGGATCGAAGTGTTTCGGCGGGTCGAGGGCAACCGGTGGGAATTCGAGGATGCGCGGGCTGGCGAGTCGCTGCATCTGGCGAGCATCGAGTGCACGTTGGCGGTCGACGAGATCTTCGCCAACCCGCTGGGGTGATGGGCTATCAGGCTTGTGTGACCTGGTCGACGAACCTGGAGTAGACTTGCGTCACCCCGGATCTCGATGCTTCCCACTCAGCTTGTCGCCCGTAATTTTCGAGGCTATGGCCACGAGCAGGCGCTCGACCTCAGGCCACTGACGTTGCTGTTTGGGCGCAACAACGCGGGAAAGAGCGCTCTATTGCGAGCGATTCCGCTGCTAGCGGCGTCCGCTCGATCCGGGGGGTCGCAGGCGCTTGACTTGGCCTGCCCGGCCAGCGGACGAGCGACGTTCGACGAGCTACGGTGGAGATTCCCGGGGGAGGATCTACCCCGCGAGATGAGCCTTGGATTGCGCTGGCCAGACGCTCGGGGTCTCGATCTCGCGTTCGCCTGGCATGAGCGCAAGTGGATCCACGTTGCGGGCATACGTGCAGGAGGAGCCGAGGCACCTTGGCACGAGGTGCTTCCCCCGCGCGGTCTCGAGCCGAGTCGAATCCTGACGTTTCGTCGTCGAGGTGCGCCTCAGGCAGAGTCTTTTCGGGTGCGGTTCGAGGGACTGCGTCCTGTCGAGCTCGAGGGTCCGATTCCGCCGGATTTCGAGGCGCTCGGGGCTCGGCTGATCGCCTACGGTAGCGCGGTGCAGTGGCTGGGAGCGAGTCGCCGGCCGAGCGATCGGTTCGCCAGCTACGACGAGCTGCTCGGCAAGTCTCGCCTCGATCATGATGGGGCGAACGTGATCCCTTGGCTGGTGGAGCATCCTGAGGCGCTTCGATCCATCAGCGGTTGGTACGAGCGGAACATCAGTGCGCGGCTCGAGATCGAGGAGCGCCCACCGGTCGGCTATGAAGCCGCGTTCGCTCACGTCGGTCGCCCAGAGCTCCGGGTCAACCTGCTCGACACCGGTGAGGGCAACATCCAGGTATTGCCCGTGCTCGCTGCGGTCACCGCGGCTCAAGAAGGCTTCGGGCCGCGTATCGTCGCGCTCGAGGAGCCGGAGTCCCACTTGCACCCGCGCCTTCAGATGGCGCTTGCCGAACGGATCCGCGAGGCGATCGAGGGTGACTCCGATGTTCGGATCGTCCTCGAGACCCACTCGGAGCACCTCCTGCTCGCCGTGCAGAAGCTCGTACTCACGGGTTTTCCGCGTGAGCAGCTGCGCCTTTACTGGGTCGAGCAACTGGCAGACGGTCGTACCGTGGCCACCGCAGTTGAGGTCCAGGCCGACGGTAGCCTCGATCATCATTGGCCGCCTGGTGTGTTCGACGACACACTCACCTTGGCGGCCGAGCTGATCGAGCTTCAGCGGCAGGGCGGGTCGTCTTGAGAATCATCATCGATCATCGCCTCTTCCGATCGCCACAGAATGTGAGCGATCTAGTCGAGCTGTTGCTCAACGCCAACCGACTACCCCATCAGCTGGGGGTGGATGGCGGAATTGTGGGTCAGCAAGACCGGGATTCCTGGGTTGCCGAACACCATCGTAGCTTGCGCTCGAGCTTCGAGCGGATCTTTGCGCGAGGGCGATCGCCCGAGGCTCTGCGTCGACCGCCTTCGATCACCCTCGAGGTCAGCAATGAGAAGGACGAGTCGATCGATCCGTCCGAGTCCGAGCACCTGAAGGCTGTAGCTCACCTGACACGGGCAAAGAACCTGGTTCGGGAGCCACTGAGCCTCTGGCTGGAGAACGATAAGCACGACGCGGCCTTCTTGCGCACAATTGCACCAATCGGTCAGTATCGGGAATGGCTCGACGGGGCCAGGGAACGAGGCTGGATCACGTACCGTCACGGGGGAGGGAGCGATCTCGGACCTACGCTCGAAGCTCTCGACCCGTGGGAACGTCTCCGAGCATGGGCTATGTGTGATTCGGACACCTGGGAGCCCGACGTCCTATCCCGGCAAGTCGAGAAATTCCGTGGAGCTAGCGATGCTCGCTTCGGCGATCCCGGGGGCCATCGACCAGCAGTTCCGCTCCGGGTTCTTCATCGCCGTGCCATCGAGAATTACTTGCCACTGCCTGGGCTCCGCTATTGGGCGAACGATCGTCGGGGCACCCGACAAGAGCAGCGAAAAGCGCGAGTCGCCTTTGTCGCCGCGGTCGAACGTCTCGATGGATATGTCGCGCCGTTCAACCTCCGGCACTACTATCACATGGAGCGCGGGTTTCAGGCAGACTCAGCCTCGATCCCGTCATGCTACGATCCCTTTCGGGCGGAGCCCGTTCTGGCCCGCGGGATCGGACCCGCCATCAAGAAGATCTATGCTGACAACCTCGCCGTGCAGGAGCAGGCCGGTCATGGATGGCTCGCGGATGCTTGGCTGGCCCAAGACACTGATCTGCGGGATGAGGCTGTAAGCATCATTGCGTCGGTTCAACGTCGGATCTGAGCATGAGTCGCACGATCCACCCCGAACCCCCCGTCGCACGACGCCTGGTCACCCTGCTACGACGGGTCCATAGCGGGCAGCTGCTCATCCCCCGGTTTCAGCGGCCTTTCCAATGGAGCGACGAGCAGCGCCTCCTGCTCATGGACAGCATCTACCGAGGACTACCGATCGGTAGCATCATCACATGGAGAACGCGGTACCTCGAGTTGAGTACTTATCCTAGCCTCGCTGGGGTTCCGATCCCTGCTCCGTCGGAGGGAGTCGTCGACGAATTCAAGACTTACCTGCTCGATGGCCATCAGCGCTTGACGACCTTGTACTCAGCCTTGGGTCCAGGGTTGATCACCTCGGACGATCCGAATGCCGATGCTCGAGTCAAGGAGCAGAAGGGAGATGAGCCAGTCAAGGCGCTCTACTTCGATTTACTCGGCGAGTCCTTCGTTTTTCAGCCCAACCGTGGGGGAATTCCGGGCACCTGGATCCCCCTCGCACAGCTCTTCGATCGTCATCACCTAAGAGAGATCGAAGACCGAGCCCTCGAACAGCCGAACGCGCGCGAGCTAATCTACCGCATCCAAAATCTCCTGGAGGTTTTCTCAGATTATGAGGTCCCCGTGATCAGCGTGAGTACCGAGGAGCTCGAAGCGGCCACGGAAGCCTTTCGCCGAATCAATTCGACCGGGGTCGAGATCAATCAGTTCCATATGGTCAATGCAAGGTTGTGGACTCCCGAGTTCGACCTTCAGGAGCATGTGGAAGACCTTCGAAAGCGGCTCGAAGCGCGCGGCTGGGGCGAGCTTCCCGACCAGATGCTTCTCAATACCTGCAAGGCACGTCTCGATCTCGATGTCTATACAGCGGATGTGGAGGTGATCTCGGAGAAGATCCGTTCCCGTCCCGAGATCCTCGACGATACGGTGCGGAGCTTGATCGTGGCGACTGACTTTCTCCGCGAGCACTGCGGAATCGAGGGGCCAGCCGTACTCCCGTACAGCTACCAGGTAGTGTTGCTGGCAGACGCCATCGCCCGAGCCGGCGAACTAGAAGCAGAGGCGGAGGTGCGTCTACGGCGGTGGTTGTGGGCGACGACGTACGCCGAGTTATTCGCGGGGATGAGCGCCAGCCGACTCGCCGAGACCCTACGGCACGTTCGAGAGGTCGCGGCTGGGGCGGCGGATCCACTCGCACTCGTAGGGGATCAGCCGATCGCCCCGATCTCTCGTTTTGACTTTCGAGCGGCCCGCTCGCGAGCGCTGATGCTCCGCATCGCAGATCGGTGCCGACCGCAAGATCCCGATGGGAAACCAATCGACGCTCTAGCTCTTCTCGCCCACGAAGGGGTCAGAGCAACGCCCATGCTGTACTCGACCCGCGAACTGGGCGGCGTCGCCCTAAGCAGCCGTCCCGAGAATCGCATCATCTGTACGGCCGCCGACGTCGGAAGGGTGCGTCAGTTGCTCGACGGTGAGCCGAATCTCTTCTTCAAGGGATCTCCCGAGTTCTTTGAGAGTCATGGCCTCGACGAGGGGGCGGCAGAGGCTGCCCGAGCCGGAGATCGTCGAGAGGTGTTGCGTCGACGACGAGCTCGGTTCGTCGCCATCGAGCGCGAGCATGTCGAGCAGATCGGCTTGTCGTATGCGGACGACGACTGACGGTCGAAGTCGTCACCTACTGGGTGAGGTCCTTGGTCTTCATTGTGGTGGGCTCCCGGTTCGAAGCGGTGAGGGTTGCTGAGGTTGAAGCGCTACGCTGCGGGAATGCCTACAGGATTTGGCCGAGTCAATCTTCCACCTTCCTCTCTCTCCACTGGTTCTGGATTTAGGCTGCTCGTTCGTGCCAGGCTGTGTGAGAAATTGACCTGATTGGGCCGATGCTTACGTTTCGTTCCGAAGCTATAGTGTAGTAGGGCTCTCTCTGGTTATGGTGGCACCATCGGGATCGAGCATGGATGATACGCATCGAATCTCAGGCGATACGGTTTGGGAGGCATGTTTCTTTGATGAGTTGATTAAAGTATTTAGTCGCCCAGAGGATGCTCTGTTTCTCGCCGAGAGCGCAGGATTCCCTCGTTCAAGACTGCCTGCATTCACGACGTCAATCGCATTCTGGACTACGGTGTTTCGGGAAGCGCGCAATGGTGTCTTGCCGGGTGGAATTGCGCCGATAATTGAGAAAGCTGCGGAGATCTATCCTGAAAATCCTGTGCTCGCCAATGCTCGCGGAAAGTCAAGAGATAATCCTTCAAGCTTGTTCTTTGGATCAGAGAAATCGCGTTCCTGTAGCCAAGGTGTAGTTAAGTCATCTAGTACCTCTTTTGCAAGAGTGGCCATCATTATGCTGAGTGTTGCTGCGCTAGCGCTGGCCACTATTCTAATGGACTGTCAGATAGGATCTAAAAAGTTAGCTATCTCCGCATGCATCATTCGTGTTGAAGGGGCTGAGGAGATTGGTCGCGGATGGGTAATGCACCTCGATTCAGAAGAGATTTATTCGGTTGAGATTCAAGGCATAACGGTAACTTTCAAATGCCCTCCGGATGACTGCGATGTTGCCTTTGTGGTTGATCTGCAAAATGGAGAAGTCAAACACTGGCCCCAGATTGCTATGAACCATGACTCACAGCCGAGACTCACTCTTCAGGAAGCCAAAGACGGGGCTCCAGAGAGATTTGTCGAAAGAGGTACAGCTAAAGGTGTCTTGAGCAAGACCTTCGGCGAACGGGCTTCTAGCTTGAGGCAAAAAGCAACAATATGGAAGAAGAATCAAAACGCTGTTCCTCATCCTCCTGCTCAGCAGGATCGTTCTTCTTTGCCTGAGCCTATGCCTCCAGAGACTATTACACCTGCTCGTTCAGAAATTGAATCTAACCAGTCAATGCGTAAGTATAAGCATGACCTCAAGCGGCCAGAGAATACTTCCAGTTCAGCTCCGGCAAATACCACGAAGTGCTCTCAAGAAGGTTGTGCTGTCGCTATTATTACTGAACTTCAAAATGAAGAAGTCAAGCATCG